>JACRAT010000037.1 GCA_016234685.1 Nitrosomonadales bacterium | reverse complement strand
GAACTCAAGATGATGTCCGCCACAAAAAACGTCATACGGTTCACGTCAGCAAAGAAGTTCTTCATACGATCCATGTCTATCTCCATTCGGTTTCCAGCATTCGTCACACGTCGAGCTACGCTCCATTCATGACTTGCTTGCTACTATGACCTTCGGTCATTAAATAAGTTCGCAATGCGTGAAAGATTTTTCTGGATGACCATAACTGGCGGGCCTCGCCCCTGCTCCCCCCATCAATATCGACCATCCTACTTCCACCATTTCCACACCAACAGCAACAAGACCAACACACCAAGGTAATACGGCCAGCGGCGTTGTTTCTCGGCGAAGGGATCGACCAGTTGCAGGGCAGACGTGCCTTCCGGAAGTTTGGCGAGGCCGGTGAGCGAAGTGCCGAAGGGAATGTTGATACGGGCGCGGGCGTTGACGGCCCAACCGTTGGCATCTAGGATCGGGCCGAGGTTGCGCTGTTTGAGCTTGAACCAAGCGATCAGCATAGCCGGACCGGAAACGGCGAGCAGCGCGCCGATGGCGACCAGCGGCATCTGCCACCAGTGCAGATTGAGCAGGCCGGTGATGACCGAGGCGACCGCCGTTCCCAGTGCGCCGACGGCCAGCCCGATGGCGGCGAACACCCCGGCGAACTTGGCCACATCGAAGGGCGGCGCGGGTGCTTTGGCTGGCTCGGAGGATTTTTTGCCCGACTCCAGTGCCGTCGTCACCAGCTTGGCTTCCGCAGCTTGCGATCTTGCCGCCGCAAACTTTTGAAGTTGCTCGCTAATCATCTTACCCGCGCGCTTGTACGGCTCCCAGAACGCCTGCCGGATGCTGATGGGGTGTTCCAGAATACGTACGATGGTGGCATTCCAATCGCGCCCTTTGCGATCATAAAAGACGCCATTGCGCCCGACCATGAGTTGGTCGGAATCTCCCGCCGTGAATGCCGCCGCGACCAGCTTCTTCTCTGCTCCACGCATACATTCGCAATAAACCAGACAAACACGGCTGAGGTTGGCCAGTGTCGCGTGACGTGCCACATCGTCCACCACAACGCAAAGCTCGCAGCTACGCCCGTCGAGATACAGCGTCCCAGCCTGAAACACCACTTGCTCTTCGCCAGTGTAGAAGTTGCGGAATGAGACGAAATTGTTGATCAGGATGGCGAGGTCACGCACGTAATGCACCAGCCGATCGACCGAAGCGATGGCAGCCAGTTCGTCCGCCAGTGCGGCATCCTGGGCGATTAGCGCCAGCAATGCGGCCTCGTCGTCACCGGCAAGGATGGCGCGCAGGCGAGCCATGCCCAACGATTCAAGTGACATCGCAGGCTTATCCTCCAACCAGCTTTCGAGTGCCGCAAAGCGGCTCGTCAACAAGAGCCAGTCGGCATCAGTCAACTCCGAGCGAGCTCCCAACAACGGCACGATCACTCTGTCATGAAAGGCGCGCATCGGCACGGCCCAAGCGGGATTCACCTCGTCGCCCAAAGGCAGCGGCCGCCCCGCCGCAACGATGGCCAGCGGGAACGCCGCCAAGTCGGCGGCAGCAGCACTGAGTTCCTTATCAGCCAGCAACTGATAATCTTCGACCGAACGGCTCAACGGCACAGCCGCACGGGGGTCGTAGGTCGCCATGCGGCAGCGCACGAAGTAATCCTCGACCTTGGCTTTGACCGCCCGCAAGCTGTCCACCGCCTCCAGCGTTCCCGCGCCCAAGACCAGCAGTGCAGAATCGCGCTCGCCCTGCTCCCACCAAGCGGCGAACTCGTGCGCCTGTGCGAAGAAGTTGGCGACGAGCTCAGCCGAAATGCCGGGCTCGCCACTGCGATCAGTCGCAGCACCAACGCAGGCGATGATCTCCTGTGCCAACTGTTGCAGTGCGGCATCTTCCAACGCAGCAGGCACGATTACCCCGTCGCCGTTGAGCTTCAACCCTGCCATCAGGCGATTGGTATCGCGGGTGTCTTCGGCACGCACTGCGTCAGCGTCCGACCGCCCCAAGCTGGACAGGATATGCCGCGCAGCCGCCAGCAACCGCCTACCGTCTTCGGAGCTATCGTCTATGGCGGCAAGCGGCAAGGCCGCCGCCCCTTTAGCCAGCAGGTCGGCATCCTTCAACAGCGCCGCCGCCCAATTCACCGCCGCGATGATCTCCGGCGCACGCACGTGGCTATCGTGGTCGGTGTCGATCAGATCCAGCGTATGTTCGTCGAACTCGATGCCGCGTGTCGGGCAACTCAGCGCCACCCATAGCTTCTGGTCCAGTTGATCCAACGCCAACAGATCCGCACCGGTCTCGATACGCACCTGATCGAATCCGCCCGCGCGAAAGAAACGCCATTCGTGTTTATGTGATTTTTTCGATTTCGTCGCCATGATGTTCTCGCCTTGAGGATGGCGTGAGTTTAACAAGAAAGCAGGGGCACTCGGCTACGGCCCATTGCCGCCCATCAAAGACACGAGGCCAAAGTGAGCGCTTTGGCCTCGTGCTAGTTACAGCGTTTCAAGCGCTTAAAACTTAAATGTCAAACCCGCATTGATGGAGCGACCTGGCCCTGCCAGGGGCTGGATCATCCCTGCCCAAGAAGTCTTAAGATAGTTGTCGAAGTTGACGCCGCCCAGCGGCGGGTTGTACTGCTTGTTTAGCAGATTGGTAACGCTCAAATCCAGCCTCACCCCCTTCCACTCATAGCCAGAACGCAGGTTGAGTAAGGCATAACCGCCTGTCAACGGCTCAAAGCGTTGAGCATCGACTTGTGATTTGCGCCCAACCAACTTCAACTCGACCGCATTGCTCCACGCGGCAAGATTCTGCTCTAACGCGAAAGAGGCGTTCAGCGGCATCGTGTGGTAGAGGTTGCCACCAACGGTAAGGTCTTTACCACGCAAATAGCTTAGGCTGCCCTTTAATTGGCCGTACCCATAGCCGTTATCCCACAGTCCGACCTTGCCGGAGACGTCTACCCCATGGAGTTGTGCATTGTGGTTGGTGAACTGCAACTGACTGAAGGTGCTTCCAAACGCAACGGTTTGCACTAGGTTAACCCCGATGTAATCACGGATGTAGGTGTAATAAGGGGTGACCTTCAGTTCCCATTGCTTGCGGGTCGCGTCATGCCAATCTGCGCTGACACTCAGGGTATGTGCTTTTTCTGGGCGAAGATTCTGATTACCGATGTAGTAGTTCCCATCGCCAAACCAGCCTACCATTCCGCTGGACATCAGATCGGTCGCCCAAGAATAGCGCTCGTAAAGATTGGGGGAGCGCATCTTGAGGTCGTATCCCAACTCATAGCTGCTGGTCGTAGCGGGTTCGAACTTGAGCAGGCCGGTTGCATTCCAATTGCTATCTTGACGGGCATGAGGTTGCGCGTTGAAAGCTGCGGCATCAACCGCATACAGCGCCGAGTAGCCTTGGACGTTGCCGGTATCGGACCTCACTCGGTCATTCCGCAAACCGAACAACGTAGTGAATTGAGAATTCAGCTTGGACTCTAACTCCGCGAACAGACTGATCCGATCACGACGTCCGCCGTTTATGTTGATAAAGGTACTCGGCCCCATGCCCGGCCCTGCATTCACCGCAGGCCAAGAATCGTCCAGCGAGAAGCGATGGAACTCCTGACCGATACGCAACACATTGTTTTCTGCCAGTGCGACCTCCCCCTGCACTGCATAGCCTATGTCCTTGCCATGCGAGTTCATCGGCATGAACATCGGCCCCGGGAGGGTTGACTTATCCCTGCCGACATTCATGCCGTGGCGGGTATCTTGCCAATAGGCTCTGGCATCCAACGCGCCCCAAGCAAAATCGCCCTTGTAGCCTAGGTTGAAATAGGACGAGCGATTGCTAGTCATATCCATTTGCTGATTGACGAAACCCTGACCGGGGATGAACTGAGTCCCAGCCTTGAGCGTCACCAAGCTACCCTCTCCCTTGGCGGCCAGATTGAGTCCGAGACTGGAGCGATCATAGTAGGTCGAAGTGACCGCATTACCCAGCCCATCTTTGTAATTTCCGGCATGGTCAATCGAGCCCGTCACTCCAAAACTGAGACTCTCGCTGGCGACCGATGCCGAAGCAGCCGCACCAGAACTGTGGTTGACGCTACGCGAAAAAAGCGAAAGGCTACCGTCTTTGCGAAGCTCTCCGGCAGCATCGGCAAAAGCAGGCTGAATCGATTCGACGAGTATCGTGCCTCCCAGACTGTCGCCACCACGACTGACTGGCGTGACTCCGGCGATCAAATCGACCTTGCCGACATTGATCGGAGCGATGTAGGACAACGCCGGGTTCATGTGATTTGCACAAGCGGACGAGACCTGCATCCCATCCACAAGTACTTTCACTCTGTCATCCGCCAGACCGTGAATCGCTGGCAAACTCGAAATTCCGCCGGCAAAATACAAACTGACTCCGGGATTCCCCGCAAGCAAAGTTCCCGCATCACCGCTGGACACCTGATGGTGCATGAGCGATGCCCCCCCCTTGGGGGCAACGACAACAACCTCGCCCGCCTCCATACCATTTCCCGGTGTGGTCGCTGCAACACTTTGACCTTCCGCATAAACCGCTTGATTGACGGCCAATGTCAGTACGCTGAACGCGCACACCCGTATCCCTGTCATCATTTTGTGTCCCCTTGGTTGCCTTCATTTCAAATGGTCATGCCACCGGAAGCCATGCGCCGCCCCGAACCTGCTTACGAAACAATGTGTAAACCGAATATTGCGAATCCAGATAGGTAAGCCGCCACGATACTACCGATACCCTATCCAAGTACAGGGCAACAAGCAAAAGTCAGGTGAATCGCAGACATGAAACCTCGCCGCCAAAAAGACAAACCCCGCCAAGGCGGGGTTTACTTTAAGCTCCAGACTGCGCAGATTGCTCTGCGCTCCCGGTTACTCGGCAGCCGGAGCTGACACAGCTTCCGCCACGATAGCCTTCATGCTCAGTTTCATGCGGCCCTTGTCATCGACTTCCAGCACCTTGACCTTCACGACCTGACCTTCCTTCAGATAGTCACTCACGGCATTGACGCGCTCGCTCGAAATCTGGGAGATGTGCAGCAGACCATCTTTACCCGGCAGAATATTGACCAGTGCGCCAAAGTCCAACAGCTTGACCACCGGGCCTTCGTAGATCTTGCCGACTTCCACTTCCGCCACGATGTCGAGGATACGTTGTTGCGCAGCCTTGCCCGCTTCGCCGCTAACGCAGGAGATGGTGATGTTGCCGTCGTCGTCGATGTCGATGGTGGTGCCGGTGTCTTCGGTGATGGAGCGGATGACTGCGCCGCCCTTGCCGATGACTTCGCGGATCTTGTCCGGGTTGATCTTCATCTTGAGCATACGCGGAGCGAAGTCGGAGACCTCGGTACGCGGTGCAGGCAGCGCAGCTTTCATCAGACCGAGGATGTGGATACGACCTTCCTTGGCTTGGCTCAGCGCGACCTGCATGATCTCCTTGGTGATGCCGTTGATCTTGATGTCCATCTGCAAGGCAGTGATACCTGCGTCGGAACCGGCCACCTTGAAGTCCATGTCACCCAGATGATCTTCGTCACCCAGAATGTCGGTCAGCACCGCGAAACGGTTACCGTCCTTGATCAGGCCCATGGCGATGCCCGCCACGTGCGTCTTCAACGGCACGCCAGCATCCATCAACGACAAGCAACCGCCGCAGACCGAGGCCATCGAACTGGAGCCGTTGGATTCGGTGATTTCGGACACCACGCGCATCGCGTAGCCGCAATCTTCTTCGCTAGGCAACACGCCGACGATAGCGCGCTTGGCCAAACGACCGTGACCGATCTCGCGGCGCTTGGGCGAACCCACGCGACCCGTCTCGCCAGTGGAATACGGTGGGAAGTTATAGTGCAGCATGAAACGGTCATGGTACTCGCCCTGCAACGCGTCGATGATCTGCGCATCACGGCCAGAACCCAGCGTCGCCACTACCAGCGCTTGCGTCTCGCCACGGGTGAACAGCGCCGAGCCGTGGGTGCGCGGCAGCACGCCGGTGCGGATGGTGATCGGACGCACGGTGCGGGTGTCACGACCGTCGATACGCGGCTCGCCGCTGAGGATCTGGCCGCGCACGATCTTGGCTTCCAGTGCGCTGAACAGATCGTTGACGTGGTTCTTTTGGCGTGTCGCATCTTCTGCCAACAGCGCATCGACCACGCGCTTGTTGATCTCGTTGACTTGCACGGTACGAGCTTGCTTGGAGCGTACGGCATAAGCCGCTTGCAGATCCGCCTCAGCCAGTTCGGCCAGTTTGGCGATCAGTGTTTCGTCTTGGGCCGGTGGTGTCCAGTCCCAAGCGTCTGCGCCGACGGCATCGGCCATCTCGTTGATGGCATCGATGACAGCGCGCATCTGATCGTGCCCGAACACGACCGCACCCAGCATCACCTCTTCAGACAATTCCTTGGCTTCGGATTCGACCATCAGCACGGCACGCTCGGTACCGGCGACGACCAAGTCCATCTGCGAGGTCTTGAGCTCGTCTGCGGTCGGATTCAGCAGGTATTCGCCATTCAGATAACCTACGCGCGCAGCACCGATAGGGCCGTCGAACGGAATGCCAGACAGCGCCAGCGCTGCCGATGCACCGATCATCGAAGGGATGTCAGAGTCGATCTGCGGATCGCAGGAGATCACGGTCGCCACGATCTGCACTTCGTTGTAGAAGCCTTCGGGAAACAGTGGGCGCAGTGGGCGGTCGATCAGGCGCGAGGTCAGGATCTCCTTTTCGGAAGGACGACCCTCACGACGGAAGAAGCCGCCGGGGATCTTGCCTGCGGCGTAGGTACGCTCTTGGTAATCGACAGTCAGCGGGAAGAAATCCTGCTCAGGCTTGGCATCTTTACGCCCCACCACAGTGACCAGCACCACGGTGTCATCCAGACTGACCATCACTGCGCCGCTGGCTTGACGCGCGATCTCTCCGGTTTCTAGGGTGAGTTGATGTTTGCCGTAAGGGATTGTTTTTTTATAGTGACTCAAGATTGACCTCTCTGTGCGTGACATGACGCGACCGCGCCACGGCGGAATCAGCTCTATGAAATAACGCGGGCCGCATCAGCGACCCGCGTTACAGTAATTACTTGCGCAGTTCCAAGCGCTGGATCAGCGCACGGTAGCTGTCTTCGTTCTTGCTCTTGAGGTAGTCGAGCAGCTTGCGGCGGCGGCTCACCAGACGCAGCAGACCACGACGGGAGTGGTGATCCTTGTTGTGCTCTTTGAAGTGATCGGTCAGATAGTTGATGCGTGCTGTAATCAATGCAACTTGAACTTCGGGGGAACCTGTGTCGCCCTGAGCGCGCTGGTAATCAGTAACAATTTGCGCCTTTTGGGCTGCCGTAATAGACATCTCGTACTCTCTCCATAAAAAAGTGCCGCATTCTACCCTTGAATGCCGCTGTTTCTCAAGTCAAATCAACATGCGCGGCACTTCTTGCCACGCTGGCTGACAACCGTTCTGGCATCAACCGGGAACCGGTCAAACACCCTACTCCGATAAAACCTTCCGCACCATACAACTTGACCTTGCCTTCGGCCAGATCAGACTGAATATTCAGATGCTGCCCTTGCGCAATGCGCCTAGTCTGCTCGGCATCCAGTTGCAACTTTGGATAATCCGGCAGCAAACAATCCACCGGCATCAGACACGCATCGCGTTGCTCCGGCGACATCGCTTCCAACTGAGACCAACTATACGCTCGACTGATGTCGAACCCAGTGATCGCAGTACGGCGCAAACCTATCAGATGCGCGCCGCAACCCAAGGCCTTCCCTATATCTTCCGCCAAAGTGCGAACGTAAGTCCCTTTGCTGCAACGCACGCTGAATTCCAACTCGTCGCCTGCGAAACGCTCCAAGCGCAACTCGTGTATCGTCACCCGACGACTCGGGCGCTCGATGGTCTCGCCCTTGCGGATATATTCGTAAAGCGGCTTGCCCTGATGCTTGAGTGCGCTATGCATCGGCGGCACTTGCTCGATCTCGCCCTGAAAAAGGCCCAAAGCCGCCTGCACTTGCGCCTCATTCAGATCGACCGCGCAAGTCGATGTAACCTCGCCCTCCGCATCACCGGTGGTAGTGGTCTGCCCCAAACGAGCTACTGCGCGATAAGTCTTATCCGCATCCAGCAAGCCCATGGAAAACTTGGTCGCCTCGCCGAAACAGATCGGCAACAGCCCCGTCGCTAACGGATCCAGCGTTCCGGTATGCCCGGCCTTTTCAGCCTGAAACAAGCGCCGCACTTTTTGCAAGGCAGCATTGGAACTGAACTCCAGCGGCTTATCGAATAGTAGAACCCCATCCAGCGGACGCCAGGCGCGCTTCATGGCCCAACTCAATCCTTATGCTGAATCAGATCGCTGGCGACCGCCTGATCGATAAGTTGCGACAGATGTGCGCCGCGCTCGACCGAAGCGTCATAGACAAAATGCAGCTGTGGAACCACGCGCAACTTGATGGCACGAGCGACCTTGCTACGCAAAAATCCGCTGGCACGCTCCAAACCCTGCTGCACCGCCGCACTCTGCCCATCCAGCGCGGTGTAGAACACCTTGGCATGAGAGTAGTCCGCCGCGACTTCGACGCCGGTCAAAGTCAGCAGACGTACGCGCGGATCTTTCACTTCCAGCCGGATCATCTCGGCCAGTTCGCGCTGCATCTGCTGCGCGATGCGGTCGGTGCGGGCAAAGTCCTTAGGCATTACAGTGCGCGCGCCACTTCGACGATCTCGAACACTTCGAGCACATCGCCGAGTTCCAGATCATTGAAGCCCTTCAGCGACAGACCGCATTCGAAGTTGGACTTCACTTCCTTGACGTCATCCTTGAAGCGCTTGAGCGAATCCAGATCGCCGGTATGGATCACCACATTGTTGCGCAACACCCGCACTTGCGAACCACGCTTGATGACACCATCGGTGACGTAACAGCCTGCGACCGTACCCACCTTGGAGATGTGGAACACCTGACGGATTTCCACCGAGCCGATGACGCTTTCTTTCTTCTCAGGCGCCAACATGCCGGACATCGCCGCCTTGATCTCGTCGACCATGTCGTAAATGATGTTGTAGTAACGCACATCCACACCCATGCTCTCGGCCAGCTTGCGCGCCGCCGCATCCGCACGGGAATTGAAGCCGATCACGATGGCCTTGGAAGCCACCGCCAGATTGATGTCGGATTCGCTGATCGCGCCCACGCCGCCGTGGATCAGATTGACCTTCACCTCTGAGGTAGAGAGCTTGGACAGCGCATGAGCGATCGCCTCGGAAGAGCCCTGCACGTCGGTCTTGACGATCAAGGACAGCGTACGCACTTCGCCTTCGGCCATCTGCTCGAACATATTTTCCAGCTTGGCCGCCTGCTGCTTGGCCAGCTTCACGTCGCGGAACTTGCCCTGACGGAACAGTGCGATCTCGCGTGCCTTCTTCTCATCGGCCAGCACGACGAAATCTTCGCCCGCCACCGGCACTTCAGACAGACCTTGGATCTCAACCGGGATAGACGGGCCTGCGGTGGTGACAGCCTTGCCGTTCTCATCCAGCATGGCGCGAACGCGGCCGAACACCGCACCGACCAACACGGAATCACCGCGCTTCAGCGTACCGGATTGCACCAGCACCGTCGCAACCGGGCCCTTGCCCTTGTCCAGACGTGCTTCGATCACGATACCCTTGGCGTTCGCGTCCTTGGGCGCTTGCAGTTCCAGCACCTCGGCTTGCAGCAAGATACCTTCCAGCAGCGCGTCGATGCCCTGCCCACTCTTGGCCGAAACCTCGACGAACATCGCATCGCCACCCCAATCTTCCGGCACCACACCTTCGACCACCAGCTCTTGCTTGACGCGCTCGGAATTGGCTTCCGGCTTATCGATCTTGGTCACCGCCACCACGATGGGCACGCCTGCCGCCTTGGCGTGGTGCACCGCTTCGCGGGTCTGCGGCATCACGCCGTCGTCCGCCGCCACCACCAGCACCACGATGTCCGTCACCTTCGCACCGCGAGCACGCATGGCGGTGAACGCCTCGTGGCCCGGTGTATCAAGGAAGGTAATCATGCCGCGCGGCGTGTCCACGTGATACGCGCCGATATGTTGCGTGATGCCGCCCGCTTCGCCCGAGGCGACGCGAGTACGACGAATGTAATCCAGCAGCGAAGTCTTACCGTGGTCGACGTGGCCCATCACGGTCACGACCGGTGCGCGGTGCTCCAGCACCAAGTCCTTGTGATCGGCGACATCCACCAGAAAAGCATCGGGATCGTCGGTCTTGGCCGGTTTGGCAACGTGACCCAACTCTTCGACCACTATCATCGCGGTCTCTTGATCCAGCATCTGATTGATCGTCACCATGCTGCCCATCTTCATCA
The DNA here is from genome assembly GCA_016234685.1 of Nitrosomonadales bacterium. Lineage (GTDB taxonomy): Bacteria > Pseudomonadota > Gammaproteobacteria > Burkholderiales > Gallionellaceae > Ferriphaselus. The sequence continues at coordinate 23,241 of JACRAT010000037.1, read as the reverse complement.
GCGTCTTGATGATCTCGATGGCCTTGACTGCCATCTTCTGCGCCAACTCAGCCACGGTGATGGTCTCTGGGACCAGCACTTCACGCACGATAGGCTCGGTCGGCAGTGAGAACGCCTGACCCGCATCTTGCTGTTGCTTGTGATGCTTATCGTGACGAGGTGCGCGGCCATGGCCGGAATTCCAGCCAGTGGAACGGGTCTCCGGCGCTTTGGCCGCAGCCGCACGTTTCTTGTTGTTGGCCTCATCCCAGGAAGGAGCAGCCTTTTCAGGCGCCTTGGCGGGAGGCGCAGCCTTCTTGACCACCACCGGCTTGGAGACCTTGTCACCTGGACGGGGGGCTGGCTTATGCAAAGTACCGTCCGCCAGACTCGGCGCAGGAGTTGCTGCCGGAGCGACGGGCGCAGGCGCGGCGGCCTGCACGACAGGAGCAACTTCGACCACAGGTAGCACCGCCACCGGAGCAACGACCACCACCTCGGGCGCAGCCTCTACTGCGGCAGGATTGCGGCGCTTGTTGCGTTCGATCTTAGCCTGCAACTCAGCGGCCTGACGCTGAGCCAGTTCGGATTGCAGCATCGCTTCACGTTGACGTGCAGCCAATTCTTGCTCGCCCAGCACTTTAGGCACGGGAGCTTCGGGCGGCATCACAACGACAGCTTGCGGAGCTGCGCTCTGCACTGCCGGAACCGGCGCCACCACGCGCTTCTTACGCACTTCCACTTGGATGGTTCGCGCCTTGCCGCTGCTATCGGACTTCTTGATCTCGGTCGTTTCTCGACGAGTCAGCGTGATCTTGCTCTTACCCTCGCCGCCATGCGCATTACGCAGATGCGTCAGCAATTGAGCCTTGTCCTGTTCTGAAATGGGATCGCTCTCCTGCTTCTTGACAACCCCTGCCGCTTGCAGTTGTTCCAGCAACAGTCCTACCGGCAAACCCAACTCACCAGCAAACTGCGCAACATTCATCTTTCCCATCGCAACCCCTTAACTTGACTCAGTCTGCCTCAAGCAAACCAAGGCGCACGCGCCGCCATAATCAGCTGATTAGCGCGTTCTGCATCCATACCGGTCATCTCGACCAACTCTTCCACATCCAGATCGGCAAGCTGCTCCTGAGTGGCAATGCCCTTGCCGGCCAAAGCACGCGCGACCGCCTCATCCAAACCCTCCAGCTTCAGCAGGTCTTCGATATTGTGCTCGACTTCTTCTTCGTTGACGATCGCTGCGGTCAACAGTGCGTTACGTGCGCGACTGCGCAGTTCTTCGACCGTAGCCTCATCGAATGCTTCGATCTCCAGCATCTCGTCCAGCGGCACGTAAGCCACCTCTTCCAGAGTGTTGAAACCTTCTTGCACCAGAATCTCGGCGACTTCTTCATCCACATCCAGCTTGGCGATGAACAGATCACGAATCTTGGCTGTCTCCTGACCATTCTTGGATTCGAAATCCTCGACCGTCATGATATTCAGTTCCCAGCCCGTCATCTGACTAGCCAGACGCACGTTCTGACCGCCGCGACCGATGGCCTGCGCCAGACAGTCTTCCTCGACCACCACATCCATGCTGTGTTTTTCTTCGTCCACCACAATGCTGGTGACATCCGCCGGCGCCAGCGCATTGATGACATTGGTTGCAGGATCTTCCGACCACAGCACGATGTCGACACGTTCACCCGCCAACTCATTGGTCACCGCCTGCACGCGCGAACCGCGCATCCCGACGCAAGTACCGATAGGATCAAGGCGCTGATCGCGGGTACGCACGGCGATCTTGGCGCGAGAACCCGGGTCACGCGCAGCACTGACGATCTCCAGCAAGCCCTCTTCGATCTCAGGCACTTCCAGCTCGAACAGCTTGACCAAGAATTCCGGCGTCACACGCGACAGAATGATCTGCGGGCCGCGCACGGTGCGATCGACGCGCAACAGATAAGCACGCACGCGATCGCCGACGCGCAGATTTTCCTTGGGGATCATCTGTTCGCGCGGCAGCAGCGCTTCGATCTTACCGAACTCCAGAATCGCATTGCCGCGCTCGACACGCTTCACCGTCCCAGAAACCAGATGTTCGCTACGTTCCATGAAGTCGCTCAGGATCTGCTCGCGCTCGGCATCGCGGATCTTCTGGAAGATCACTTGCTTGGCCGCTTGCGCACCGATACGACCAAAGTCGATGGACTCCAGCGACTCTTCGATGAACTCGCCCATCTGGATCGCCGGATCGGCCTTTTGCGCCTCTTCCAACTTGATATGCAGATCAGGCGTCTCGAAAGTCTCGTCGTCCATCACCTGCCAGCGGCGGAACGATTCATATTCCCCGGTATTGCGATCGATGCTAACGCGCACATCCGCCTCATCCTCGAAACGCTTCTTAGTCGCAGAGGCTAGCGCCGATTCCAGCGCACCAAACACGATCTCCCTGTCCACGTTCTTTTCACGCGCCAAGGCATCCACCAACAACAGAACTTCACGACTCATCACCGTCTCCGACAAATCAAACTGCACGCCACGAACTGCGGCACGTCACACGAATTAAAATACCGGCACCAAGCGCGCCTTATCCAAATTGGATAACTCGATCGCCACCTGAACACCATCCACATCCAACTGCAATACGCCATCCTGCACACCACTCAGGATACCGACAAAATTCTTGCGCCCACTCATGGGCATCCGCAACTTCAACTGCGCTTTGGAACCTTGAAAACGAACGAAGTCGGCTTCCTTCTTCAACGGCCTATCCAAGCCCGGCGAAGAAACTTCCAGCCGATCAAAATCGACACCTTCCACCGTGAACACGCGAGTCAACTGATTGCTGACCAATTCGCAATCCTCCAAGGTGATGCCTTCGGGCTTGTCCAACAGCACACGCATCAAACCCCGCCCGGATATCTCCAGATCGACCAACTCGTATCCCAAGCCAGTTACCGTCGTTTCGACGACTTTAGTCACATCTGCCATAATTCTTTCCCACAAATAAAAAACGGGCTCAAGGCCCATCTCTAAACGTCGGCCCGGATTATAGCAAAGAATCGCCTCCGGGAGTACCGCACTAATTCTTAGACTGTTTTGACCGGATATACGCCTCGACGCTGCTCCCCTTCACTGGCCCCGGCTGATAGCTGACCAACTTGCCGGTAGGATCGTACAGATAGCTGGTCGGCAACACCTCAACCTCTCCGACCTGTCGCGCCATCTTGTAATCGCCCTGCACCACCGGATAAGTCATCCCGTGTTTGGCAACGAACTCCTTCACTGCGACCAGAGTGGAATCCAGCGCCACGCCGATCACCACCAAGTCCGTATCCTTGTGGGCGTTGTGCAGCGCGATGAGATCAGGCGTCTCGGCAATGCAGGGCGGACACCAAGTCGCCCAAAAATTCACCAGCACCCATTTACCACGAAAATCAGCCAGCCGATGGGTTTTTCCTTGCAGATCGGTCAGTTTGAAATCTTCAGCGACAGCGCCGTTCGCCAACAACAGTGCCAACAGGAGTCCCGCCAAGAAGCGCATCAATGCTCATCCTCGTGCCCGTCGCCCTTCTTTGCGGCAGAGCCTTGAGCGCCATGATCCGCGATGTGAGTCAGATACAAAGCCAGCGCCACCAACGCGATCGCACCACCCAAAGACAACAGATCGACCGGCGTTTCCAAGTGCATGTGCAGCGCATTCTCGAACAGGGTAACGATCATAATCATCAGGATCACCTTACCCAGACGCGACTTGAGATCGTCCAAGCTATGGATCACCAGAATCTTGCTGGAGGATTTCTCACCTTGAGCATCATCAATGTCACTGATGAACAGCTCATACAAGCCCAACGAGAAGATCAGCATCACCGTGGCCAGCAGATAGCCGTCCACCACCTCGACGATGTGTGTCACCGTGCTGTCGTGCAAGGCCTTGCGCGCTTCTTCGGTCAGTTCCGAATCCGCATAATGCAAGGCGTGCTGGAACAGCACCACCACATCCACCGTCGCCATGAAGAAGATGACCAAGCCTGCCACTAGACTACCCACCACGGCGAACAAGATCACAAAACGGCTACGCCACAGCGAAGCCTCGAACAATGATTCCAGAAGTTTCATAACGCACCTAACAGTAAAATCGTGCCCGCATTAAATCGGAAAGCCTAGCCACAGGCAAGCATCATGCCTCGCGCCGCACCTTGTTCCACGCCGCATACAGCGCCGGAACGAACAAGATGGTCATCAGCGTCGCCACCAGCAAACCGCCCATGATGGCGTAGGCCATCGGCCCCCACAGCACGCTGCGGGTAAGCGGGATCATCGCCAGGATGGCCGCCGCCGAGGTGAGCATGATGGGGCGGAAGCGGCGCACGGTAGCCTCGACCACAGCGTCCCACGGCGACATTTCCATCTTGTTCTGGCGGATCTGGTCGATCAGGATCACCGTGTTGCGCATGATCATGCCGCCCAGCGCGATGGTCCCCAGCATAGCCACGAAGCCGAATGGTTTGTTGAACACCAGCAGCGCCATCGCCACGCCGATGATGCCCAGCGGAGCTGTGACCAGCACCATGAAGGTACGCGACAACGACTTCAACTGGATCATCAGCACGCCCAAGATCACCGCCAGCATCAGCGGGAACCCCGCCTTGATGGAATCCTGCGCGCCGGAGTTCTCGCCCAGCTCGCCGCCCGGCTCGATGCGGTAACCCGGCGGCAGCTGGGCGCGCAGCGCGTCCATCTGCTGATTAAGCGCCATCGCCACATCGGTGGCCTGCACGCCCGGCACGATGTCGGCGCGCACGCTCATCGACAGGTCGCGGTTCTTGCGCCACAGGATGGGTTCTTCCAGCACGTAGCGCAGCCGCGCCACTTGCGCCACCGGCACACTGCCGCCGCTGATCGTCGGAACTTGCAAGGCACCGACCTGCTCCAGCTTGGCGCGCTCATTGGCGGGCGAACGCAGCACGATGTCGATCAACTGGTCGCCCTCTCGGAACTGCCCGACAGTGAGACCGGACACGGCGTAGCGCAAGGTGCGCGCCACGTCCGCCGAGGTCACGCCCGCCAGCCGCGCCCGCTCCTGATCGACCTCGACGCGCAGCATCGGCGTCTGCACGCCCCAGTCGGGATGCACATCGCGCAGACGGGCGTCGTTACGCATCAGCTCCGCCGTCTGGTCGCCAAACTGTTTGAGCACCGCCAAGTCCGCGCCCAGCACGCGGAACTCGACCGGATAGGTCACCGGTGGCCCCAGCGGCACGCGCTGCACGCGGATGCGCAGGCCGGGGAAGTCGTTGTCGAACTTCTCGCGCAGCGACTTCAGTAGCCGGTCGCGCCCTTCGATGTCTGCTGCCAGCACCACGATCTGGGCGAAGTTGGGGCGATACATCTGCTGATCCAGCGACAAAAAGAAGCGCGGCGAGCCGTAGCCGACATAGGTCACGAAGCTGGCGACATCCTTGTTGCCGGTCAGCAGCCCTTCCACCCGCGCCGCTTCGCGCTCGGTGGCGCGGATGTTCGAGCCTTCCGGCAACCACACATCCACCATCATCTCCACCCGGTTGGATGAAGGGAAGAACTGCTTCTCGGTCAGCCCCATGCCCATCCCACCCAGCACGAAGGTCAGTGCAGTCGCCGCGATCACCCGCGCTTTATGCTCCAGACACCACTCCACCACTCTGCGCAATTTGCGATAAAAAGGCGTGTCGAACGCCGACTCACCTTCGCCCGGATGCGCCTTGAGCAGGAGGAACCCAGCCAGCGGCGTGACAAAGATCGCCGCCACCCATGACACCAGCAAGGCCAGCGTCACCACCGAAAACATGGCGAAGGTGTATTCACCGGTGGCCGAGTCCGCCGTGCCTATGGGCAAGAAGCCCGCCGCCGTCACCAGCGTACCGGTCAGCATCGGAAACACCGTCGCCGAGTAGGCAAAAGTCGCCGCCTTCAGTCGCCCATAACCTTCCTGCAACTTACGCGACATCATCTCCACCACGATCATCGCGTCGTCCACCAGCAAGCCGAGCGCGATGATGAGCGCCCCGGTGGAGATGCGATGCAGGTCGATATGAAACACCCGCATCAGCAGAAAAGTCGCCGCCACCACCAGCGGGATGGTCACCGCCACCACCATCCCGGCACGGAATCCCAGACTGACGAAGCTGACGATCAACACGATGGCGACCGCTTCGAGGAAGGAGTTCATGAACTCGCCCACCGCTTCGCGCACCACACTGGGCTGATCGGAGACCCGGGCGAACTCCACGCCCACCGGCATCTCGGCACGCAGCTCTGCCATCTCGGCGTGCAGATCCTTGCCCAGCCGCAGCACGTCGCCGCGCGCCTTCATCGAAATGGCCAGCCCGATGGCCGGCTTGCCGGCATAGCGCATGGTGGTCTCGGGCGGGTCTTGATAGCCGCGAGCGATATCGGCGATGTCACCCAGCCGCAAGGTGCGTCCCTGCACCCGCAGCGGCAGCGCCTTCAGTTCATCCACGCTGTGCAGTTCGCCGCGCACCCGCAGCGGCACCCAGAAATCCCCGGCTTGCAGCCGCCCGGAATCCTGCACGATGTTCTGCGTCTGGATCGCCTGAGCGATGCTCTGCGGCGACAGTCCCATCGTCGCCAGTTTGCGGGTGGACAGTGTGACGGTAAGCTGCTCCGGCTGCACGCCGACCAGCTCGGCCTTGGCCACGTCCGGCAAGCGCAACACACGCTGCTGCGCCACATCCACATAGTGACGCAACTCGGCCAGCGAATAGCCGTCGGCAGTGAAAGCGTAGATCGTGCCGAACACATCGCCGAACTCGTCGTTGAAATTCGGCCCGATCACCTCGGGCGGCAGCGTGTGCTGGATGTCGCCGATCTTCTTGCGCACCTGATACCAGAGCTGCGGCACCTCGGCACGCGGTGCAGTGTCCTGCAACTTGAGGATGACGATGGATTCGCCGTTGCGCGAGTAGCTGAAAGTCTCCAAGTAGTAAGGCACTTCCTGCAATTTCTTGACGATGCGAGCCGTCACCTGCTCGTCCACCTGCGAGGTGGTCGCGCCCGGCCAGATGGTGCGGATCACCATGCCCCGGAAAGTGAAGTCTGGGTCTTCGCGCTGACCGAGCTTGAAATAGGACAGCACCCCGGCGATGCCGATCAGCACGATGAAGAACCAAGCCAGCTCACGCTGGCGCAAGGCTAACTCGGTGAAGTTGAAGCGGGAGTTCATGCTGGAAGGACTCCTTGTGCGAACTTACCCGTCAACCGACCGCACGTCCTCATTTCAACGGCCTCACCACTTGACCTTCGCGCAGCAGGTTCGCCCCGGCCACCACCACTTGGTCGCCGACATACAATCCACCTGCCACACGCACCTCGTTGCCCTCGATCTCGCCCAGCGTCACCGCCACGCCATGCACGGCGCTGCTTTTGTCCAGCTTCCACACCTTGGGCTGACCGTCGCGGCCAGTCACGGCAGACAGCGGCAGACGCAAACCCTTGTCGCTCTTGCCACTCACCTGCACGCTGGCGCTCATACCTAGGCGCAACGCGGCATCCGGCGCGTCGAGCACGATGCGTGCGGCATAAGTGCGTGAGGCAGGATCGGCTGCGGCGGCCAGCTCCCGCAGCGTGCCGCGATAAAGTTTTTCGGGAGCAGCGTTGAGACCGACGTTGTAACTCGCACCTTTAAGGTGAGTCACTTGTGACTCCGGCACATGCACTTCGATCTCACGCTGCGCGCCCTGAGCCAGACGGAACACCGGCTGCCCCACCGCCACCACCTGCCCCGGATTACAGTCCGCCGCCGTCAGCACTCCGTCGCTGTCCGCCACCAGATCGGTGTAGCCCAACTGGCGATTCTGCGCAGCGTTGGTCGATTGCATCGCCTCCAGCTTGGCGCGCGCCGCGTCTGCCGCCGCCTTCTTTTGATCCAGCACGGCAGCTGAGACGAAGCCTTTTTCACGCAGGGTGCGGTAGCGCGCCAGCTCGGCATCAGCGAACACCGCCGTGCTCTTCAGCTCGGCCACACTGGCCGCGCCGGATTGCGAAACCAGCCGGTAATCCTCCCCTTCCAAACGCGCCAGCACTTGGCCGCGCTTAACCGTTGTCCCCAGATCGGCACGGCATTCGACGACTTTGCCACCGACGCGAAAGGCCAGCGGATTCTCACGGCGGGCGCGCACCTCGCCGGGTAACTCGAAGCCGGAAGCACTGGACTGCATCCCGACCTGCCAGACTTTCACCGGGCGGATAGGCTCGGGCGGCGGCTCGGATTTTCCGCAAGCCGACACGGCCAAGATGGCTGGGAGCAACAGAATATGGCGCATGGCGGTATCCCTCATTCGAGCGTCCCCTGCCAGAGCGCGCGCAAAGCGGCATCCAGTTCAGAGGGGTAATCGGGTAAAAGCATGGCGGCGACTTCCGGGCTGCGGCAGATCGGCTGCTCGCTGCCCACCAGTTGCCACAGACCGAGGATGAGCGCGTAAGAACGCATCAACAATCGCACCCCGGCGAGCTCGTCCGGCAAAGCAAAATGGCGCAGCAGCATCGCCCCCGTGACGCGCAGCCCCTCGGCGACGCGAGTCTCGAACGCCTCCAGCGCTTCCGGCGTCACCCCCTTGTGGCGCACGCCCGCCACCAGCGTCGCCAGCGGCAACACCACCGGCGGCTCGACGAAATGCTGGCGGGTCAGCAGCATCATATCGTCGAAGACCATACGCTCAGAACAGGCAGCGCGCGCCACCAACGCGGCAAAGAAACCCGCCACATGACGCTCGTGAGCGGCCAGCAACAGATCCTCTTTGCTGCGAAAATACAGATAGACCGTGCCCTTCGCCACCCCGGCCCGCTGGGCCACTTCAGCCACACTGGCGATGCGATCAGGATGCTCCTGCCACAGCGCCAACGCCGCATCCAGTAGTTGTTTGCTGCGATGATCGCGCTCTTCCTGAGTCGCCAAGGGTCTGGCCATGATTGACCTCGGGTCACTAAAAACCGCATGATAAATGACCGAGAGTCACGCCACAAGCTCCCTTTGCGCCTCCCCTTAACGCTGGCACAATGACCGCACGACTTCCTCCAGGAGATTGCCATGAAAGCCCCCATCCGAGTCACCATCACCGGCGCTGCCGGACAGATCGGCTACAGCCTGCTCTTCCGCATCGCCAACGGCGATATGCTGGGGCGAGAGCAACCCGTCATCCTGCAATTGCTCGACGTACCGCAAGCACAACAAGCCTTGCGCGGCGTCGCGATGGAGTTGGAAGACTGCGTGTTCCCCATGCTGCAACAAGTCATCGTCACCGATGATCCTGTCATCGCCTTCCGCGACACCGAAGTCGCCCTGCTGGTCGGCGCACGTCCGCGCAGCAAAGGTATGGAACGCAAAGACCTGCTCGAAGCCAACGGCGCGATCTTCTCCGCACAAGGACGCATCCTCAACGAAGTCGCCGCCCGCCACGTCAAAGTGCTGGTGGTTGGCAACCCTGCCAACACCAATGCCCTCATCACCATGAAGAACGCGCCGGACCTCGACCCGCGCAACTTCAGCGCCATGATGCGGCTCGATCACAACCGCGCCATCGCCCAAGTCGCCGCCAAACTGTTCCAGCCGGTGCGCGATGTCAAAAAGATGGTGATCTGGGGCAACCACTCCGGCACGCAATATCCCGACCTTTCCCATGCCGAGATACGTGGCCGAAAAGTCATCGACCTGCTGTCCGACCCGAGCTGGATCGAGCAAAGCTTCATCCCCACCGTGCAAAAACGCGGCGCGGCAGTGATCGAAGCTCGCGGCCTATCCAGCGCCGCCAGCGCCGCCAACTCCGCCATCGCCCACATGCACGACTGGCTGCTGCACTCCCATCACAACGACTGGGTGACGATGAGCGTCCCCTCCGATGGCAGCTACGGCATCCCTGAAGGTGTCATCTACGGCTTCCCCGTCACCTGTCGCAACGGGCATTACCACATCGTGCAAGGCCTGCCGATCAGCGAACTAGGCGCCAAACACATGCGCGAAAGCCTTCAGGAACTGCTCGACGAACGTGAGCATGTGAAGCATTTGCTGTCGTAGCCATCGCCCTGCACGTTGCACTTGGTTTTTGAGCGCGCCCTCTTGTCTCCGATGCAATCCATGAGTGATTGGCCAATGCTCCGTCGCCAGAAAAACTGCCGGCATGAAACCCACCCCTTGGAAAACGAAGTACCGAGGGAAGGGCATTACCTCGCTGCCCTAGCTCAATGCTTTCTTGTTAATATGCGCGCCATCATGAAACAAGAGAATCCAAAGCGCATCCTGCTCGGCATCACCGGCGGCATCGCGGCCTACAAGGCGGCGGAGTTGGTGCGGCTGCTCGCCAAACAAGGCTACGCAGTGCAGGTGGCGATGACGCAGGCGGCGACGCAGTTCATCACGCCGACTACCTTGCAGGCGCTGTCCGGCCATCCGGTGCTGACCGATCAGTGGGACGCCGCCGCCAACGGCATGGCGCACATCGAATCCGGTCGCGCGGCGGACGCCATCGTGATCGCGCCCGCCACCGCCGATTTCCTCGCCAAGCTGGCGCACGGGCTGGCGGACGATTTGCTCTCCACATTGTGTCTGGCGCGCGATTGCCCATTGCTGGTGGCTCCGGCGATGAATACGCAGATGTGGGCCAACCCGGCGACGCAGCGCAACCTCGCCCAGCTCGCCGCCGATGGCGTGTCCATCCTCGGCCCGGCCAGCGGCGAGCTGGCGTGCGGCGAGACCGGCATGGGGCGGATGCTGGAAGCGACCGAGCTGGCCGCCGGGATCGTCGCGCATTTCCAGCCCAAGCTGCTGGCGGGCGTGAATCTGCTGATGACCGCCGGCCCCACTTACGAGGCCATCGACGCGGTGCGCGGCATCACCAATCGCAGCTCCGGCAAGATGGGTTACGCCATCGCGCAGGCGGCGCGCGAGATGGGGGCAACGGTCACGCTAGTCTCCGGGCCGGTGGCGCTGACGGCGCCTGTCGGCGTCGAGCGCATCCCGGTCGAGACGGCGCTGGAAATGGCGGACGCAGTGAACCGCCGCGCAGCCCGCGCCGACATCTTCATCGGTGTGGCGGCGGTGGCAGATTACCGCCCCGCCACCCCGAACGAGCAGAAAATCAAGAAGTCGGATGCGCCACTAAGTGTAGCGCTGATCCCCAATCCCGATATTCTGGCCTCCATCGCCTCGCTGCCCAATGCGCCGTTCTGTGTGGGTTTTGCTGCCGAGAGCGAGAAGCTGCACGAATACGCGCAGGCCAAGCGCCGCGCCAAACGACTGCCGCTGCTGGCTGCCAATCTGGCGCAGACCGCCATCGGCGCAGACGACAACGAATTGATCCTGTTCGACGACGACGGCGAGCATCTGCTGCCGCGCGCCGATAAACTCACTCTCGCGCGGGTGCTGCTCGCGCATCTTGCTCGACTCTATCGAAAAGGAAGGCTCGCATGAAAAAAGTGGATGTAAAGATTCTCGACCCGCGCCTGCACGATCATCCGCCCGCCTATGCCACCCCCGGCTCGGCTGGCATTGACCTGCGCGCCTGCATCGAACACAACCTTATCATCCAACCGGGCCAATGTGAGTTAATCCCGAGCGGGATCGCCATTCATCTGTCGAACCCGCACACGGCAGCGATGATTTTGCCGCGCTCAGGGTTGGGGCATCGCCACGGCATCGTACTGGGCAATCTGGTGGGACTGATCGATTCGGATTATCAGGGGCAGATTTTCGTATCAATCTGGAATCGTAGCCCCATCCCCTTCACCCTTATGCCGATGGAGCGCATGGCACAACTGGTGATCGTGCCCATCTTGCAAGTGCAGTTCAACGTAGTCGAAGAGTTCCCACTGAGCCAGCGCGGTAGCGGTGGCTTCGGCAGCACCGGTAAACATTGAGTTGAATTCCCCCAATAAAAAACCCGCCGAAGCGGGTTTTTTATTGGGTACAGCAATATCAGCGTTCCAGATTCAACTCAATCTCGGTGTTATCACCCTTGCGGATGGACACCTTCTCGGTCGACATCTTGTAGCCTTCCAGCTTGATGCTGATAGCGTGGATGCCTGGCTCCAACTCTAGGCGCAACGGCGAAAGCCCAAAGTAGACTCCGTCCAGATACACCTTGGCACGCCCCGGCGTGGTGTTCACCAGCAACAGGCCGCTGGTCGCACTCGCACGTGGTGAATATGCCGGGGCGGGAATCGCCGCACCGGGCATTGCAACAGCAGGCGCATAAGTGGCTGGTGCAGCTTGAGGAACTGCTGTTGGGGCGACGTACACCGTCACGCCAGGTATGGGCTTGGTTCCTGCGGTCAGGTTGAACAATTCAGGACGGCTGGCCATCAGACTGGCGCTGATCGCATCAGAAGTCTTGCCCGTGACTGTCTTCACACCTTGCTTCAAATAGGCGGCGACATCGTCACGATTATTACCGCTCACCCCGGCAAAACGGTCGTTCTTCTCGATCACCATGCCAGACCAGACCACCTTGCCCGTCGAGACTTCTTTTAACGTGGATTCCACTGCCACAGAGATCTCATCGCGCGCCTTAACATTCAGCGTCAACTCTTTCACCACACCGCTCAATTCAAAAATAGCCTTGCCATTTTCGTCGTCGACTTGGAAGCCCGCATCATCCAAAGTATTGCGCATCAAACGTGTCACGATGGTAGAGACATCTTGATCGACGCTGATGACATCTCCGCTCAAGCCGGAGACGTTATGTGCGCCGACGCCGATCTTGCGGGGTTCCGCGCCCTTGCGTGCATCGGTGTAACGAGCAACTCGAATACTCGCCGCGAACTTGGTCGTTGGCGCATTCGCATTGAGCTTGCGCTCCAAAGAAACGCTGACCGAGTCACCTGAGCTGCCGATCAGATTGCTGACTGAAGGCAGTTCCACGCTGGAACAAGCCGCCAGAAGAGACAATGAGATCGCCGTTACGGCTCGTTGCATGGACTGTTTCATCTTGGATACCTTGTAAGTTTGGGAAACGAACAGGGCGCAATCGCGCCCTGAACATGGCGGCTTCGATGCCATTGATGACTCACGAAGCCCTGCCGCCAGCTTAAACTGCCGCGATAGCTTTTTCGATCTCGGCAAATGTACGATCGACTTCGAAGTAGCTGGGCAAAGTCAAGCCAAGTTGGCGTGCAATCTGGGTCGCCGAGAACAAGCCGGATACGGTCTGATTCCCTTGCGCATCCTCATCTACTACCAATGCGTGCTGGCGACCAGCCGCCTTCAGCGTAGCGATGACATCACCAACCTTGGCGCGGCTCGCATCGGTCAGCTTGATCACCTCAAGTTCACTTTCCGGTGTCATCACGTCATTAACTTGGATCTCGGAATGCGTACCTCCGACTTCTTGCAGAAAACGCATCGGTTTTTCGCCCAAAATATCTTGAGCCGTAATCAGACCGGCGACCTTCTCATGCTCGTCCAGCACCAGCAAAGTACGCACGCCGTAGCGGATCATCTTGGCATTGGCACGATCCATCTGAGTCTTGGCACGCACAGTCACGACACCCACGTTGCGCAGATTGGTCATCACATCCAGCGCACTGCTTTCCAGCGTGACACGCTCCGGCAGGGATTGGCTAGGGCGCGCAAAACCAGAACCTCGTTTCAGACGGGAGGCGCTCAGTGGGGAATATTCTCTCTTCATGGTTATCCTTAGTTCTTATCAGGTTAGCAACTGCTTGAAACTCGTCTTGGTGTCTCGATACGACCAGCGGTTCGGGCCGCCGGAAGATAACGCACCAGTTCATTCAACGCCATATTGTAGACATCACGCTTGAATTCGATCACCGACTCCATCTCGACCCAATAGTCGATCCAGCGCCAAGCATCGAACTCCGGGTGCTCCGAAGCGCGTAGGCATACATCGCAATCCCGCCCTACCAGCCGCAACAGGAACCATATCTGCTTTTGTCCCTTGTAGCTGCCACGCCACTCACGTTTGACCCAGTGCTGCGGCACATCGTAGCGCATCCAGTCACGAGTACGCCCAAGTATCTTGATGTGATTGGGAAGCAAACCGACTTCCTCATGCAACTCACGATACATCGCCTGCTCTGGCGTCTCACCGTGCTGGATACCGCCCTGCGGAAACTGCCAAGAATCCTGACGCACCCGCTTACCCCAGAAAACCTGATTCTTCGAATTCGTCAGGATGATGCCTACATTTGGGCGATAACCGTCACGGTCTATCATGTTCGCCCCCACAAATTAATTGATGGGCCGAATTGTTCCATATTTCAGCCATACTGAAAAGGAAAAGGCGGCTCGCAAGCCGCCTCCCATCAATTGAAACCTGCTAACTGGCGAGCGCCTTATTCAACTCACCTAACGTCATAACCACCTTGCGCGAGACTTTTTTGTATTCTCCTTGCAGCAAGGCATGGGCCGAATCATCATCTTTATCGCGCACCCGGCGCACAATCTCTGCGGTCACATAATGGAACATCGCATGATCTTCGCACAGCGAACGGAAGGTCTCGTCGCCTGAAAAATGCTTCTGCGCCGGCCCGTGTATCCACTTTCCCAGCTTGCACTGATCGTCCCGGCACACCACATTCGGGTCTATCACTTCGTCGGACGTACCATCCAGACAGTTTTGCAATCTCAACTTCCAACTGATGTGTGCCTGAACCGCCTCCATCAGATTGATCTCTTCATTGATCTCCCGCTTCTTTTCACTACTGAACAACCCTTCGAACAACGCCATCGACCGCCACTCCCTGCTTAAATATAAGCAAATTATAACATTCCAATCTACCGCTCTGCGCCCTCATTCCCGATACCGAGGTGCAACAACCGCGAGTTGCAGTAAAATCACGCCCTTCCTTATTGCCTGACGGATTTATTCATGCGCGCCACCCGATTCTTCATCTCCACCCTGAAAGAAGCCCCCAACGAAGCCGAGTTGCCCAGCCACAAACTGATGCTGCGCGCCGGTTACATCAAGCGTCTCGCCAGTGGCTTGTACACTTGGATGCCGCTGGGCTTGCGCGTGCTGCGCAAAGTGGAAGCCGTGGTACGTGAAGAGATGAACGCCAGCGGCGCGATCGAGTTGCTGATGCCTGCCGTGCAGCCCGCTGAACTATGGGAAGAGACTGGCCGCTGGGCGGTGTTCGGCCCGCAGATGCTGAAGATCAAGGATCGCCACGAACATCAATACTGCTTCGGCCCCACCCACGAAGAGGTCATCACCGACATCGCCCGCCGCGAAGTGAAGAGCTACCGCCAGTTGCCGCTCAACTTCTACCAGATCCAAACCAAGTTCCGCGACGAAGTCCGCCCCCGTTTCGGCGTGATGCGCGCCCGCGAGTTCGTGATGAAGGACAGCTACTCCTTCCACGCCAACTACGAGAGTCTGGAACAGACCTACCGCGTGATGTACGAGACCTACAGCCGCATCTTCACCCGCTTAGGCTTGCAGTTCCGCGCCGTGGCAGCCGACACCGGCGCCATCGGCGGCGACGGCTCGCATGAGTTCCACGTACTGGCCGACTCCGGCGAAGACGGCTTGGCGTTCTGCCCGACTTCCGATTATGCCGCCAATGTGGAACTGGCCGAAGCCGTCGCCCCGCGTGATGCTCGCGCTGCCGCCACGCAAGAGTTGCAGAAAGTCATCACGCCGGGTCAAAAGACCATCGAGGAAGTGGCCGCATTCTTCAGCGTTTCCGCGCAACAGGTGCTGAAAGCCATCGCCGTGATGGATGCCGAGAATCAGTTCGCCCTGCTGCTGCTGCGCGGCGACCACCAGTTGAACGAGATCAAAGCCAGCAAGGTGCTGGGTGGCGAATTCCGCTTCGCCAACGATGAGGAGATCCATCGCCACGTCGGCTGTCGCCCCGGCTACATCGGCCCGGTCAAGACCTCCGTGCGTGTGCTGGCCGACCGCGCCGCTGCCGCCATGAATGATTTCATCTGCGGCGCGAACGAAGATGGCTTCCACTACGCCGGAGTCAATTTTGGCCGCGACGTGCATCTGGATGAAGCCAACGTCCACGACCTGCGCAACGTCGTCGCTGGCGACATCAGCCCTGACGGCATGGGCCATCTGGAACTGTGTCGCGGCATCGAAGTCGGCCACATCTTCCAGTTGCGCACCAAGTATTCCGAGGCGCTGGATGCCACCTTCCTCGACGAGAACGGCAAGGCTCAAGTGATGGAGATGGGCTGTTACGGCATCGGCGTGTCGCGCATCGTGGGCGCGGCCATCGAGCAGAATTTCGACGAGCGCGGCATCACCCTGCCCGCAGGCGTGGCCCCGTTCCAACTCGCCATCTGCCCCATCGGCGGGAAGAAGAGCGAGGCGGTGCGCGCTGCCGCTGAAACGCTGTACGCAGAGCTGACGGCGGCAGGCATCGAAGTGCTGCTGGATGACCGCGACGAGCGCCCCGGCGTGATGTTCGCCGACATGGAGCTGATCGGCATCCCGCACCGCCTCACTCTAGGCGACCGTGGCCTGAAAGAAGGCAAGATCGAATATCAGGGCCGCCGCGACGCCGAGAAGCAGGAAATCGCACTAGCCGACGGCGTTGCCTTCGTCCAAGCCCGACTGTGACGCAGCCCACTGAATTAGAGCGAACACGCCGCACTGCAAAACAGCGGCAATCGAAGTGCTGCCTTTCTTGAGGCAGCACATGAGACGCCCGCCCGGTTATCTCGTTACACACATCTCAGCATATTCGCCAGTGCAAGCAACCAAGTATCGGCCCCCCCTTGCGATGCCGATGCTTGGTTTCTACTGACAACCCTCAGCATGGATTTGACAACTGTTCCCCGCGCGCCTATGCGGGCGCATCCACCAATGTAGCTGTAGACAGCTCGACCGCATATTTCGTCTCGCAGTCAGAATGTCAAAGCCGAGTCGGTAGACGTTACCCTCATACACGCCCAAGCTCAACGAAAGGTCGTTCCTGCAGATGATTTCGCGGCATTTTTTCTGTCATGCACGATCAACAAACCCATCCCAGCGACATACATGCCTATGCCCACAAGAGCCTGAATTCCCGGGACTGCCCCCTGAGCAACCCCAACGAACAGCACGCTCCACACCACACCGCTCGGCACAATAGCCGTGGCGACTGGCTTCGGCAAACAAGTCGAATATCTCAACTCGTTGCGCACCTGCTTTCTCTAATCATCAACCCCAGCGCAATCGAATAAAGCAGAACGCCAGCAGCGGCCTGCAAGGTCGGCAACTCGCCCTGAAACAGTTCCACGCCGACCACCGTCCATACGATACAGCTTGGCCCCAACGCAGTCGCCACAGGCAGGGATAATTTGGCAAACGAAACATTCAGCAGATAGTGGGCGAGCAATACGCTAAAAATGATGCCTGCCAGCGTCGGCGCATTGAGGGCGGAAGGTATCACCCACTCGCCCGATTTGCGCGCCAGTGCGATGGGAATCGACATCAAGCTGACCGCCCACACAATCAGCCACGGGCTGTACTGCCGTGTTGCCTTTTTCAGGGCAGTGTAAGCAATGGTTGCCGCCGTCGCCCCCGTCAATCCCAGTGCCAGAATTTCGCCGCTGACGATCATCTCGCTACCGTACCAATACAACGACACCCCGGCTACCGCCAACATGACGTTGGCGACAATGGAAAGCGTCAGCCGCGAACGTCCCGACACATAATCGCCGAATAGCACAAAAATCAGCGACAAATTAAACAGGATATTGGCCGTGCCCACGTCGGCCAGCTGGAGATTCCAGCTAAAGCAATAGATGGAAATGGCGCCCGCGATGGCCCGCACCCATACGCTTGCTGCTCCTTGCTGAAACAGCGAAATCAACTCCGACTTCACGAACGGGAACAAGATCAACACGCCAGCCAACCCACGAAACAAGGTGATTTCCGTGGCAGGGACGGCATCCGCCAGATGGTTGACCAATGCGCCCATCAAGCCGAAACAGGCGGCAGAAAGCAGGCCTGCGACGATGCCGGTTGAATGACCATCAATCTGTGATAGCGAGTTGCTGTTCACAGGCCAGCCTGATTTGCCAAGGGCATCTTGAGAAATCGCACGCGATTGTTCAAATCATCCGAAAATATTTGCAGAATTTCCTTATGGTTGATGTCAATACGCCGAGCAAACGGATAAGAGCATCCCCATTCCCCATCAGCTATGGCCTTGCCATCCGAGGCGCTTACGAAACCTTGCGCTTCAATTGCATCGCGCCGCCTTACACCAGAGTGTTCATTCCAAATTACCGCCAGTGCATTGCAACCCAATATTACTGCCGCATCAGCACGTGCCTTATCTAACATGGCGGCAATACCGAGTTGGCGACAATCAGGATGAACAACCAGCCGACTACAACATCCATATGAGCCTAGCAATGGATTTTTCCATTGAAGATAAAGATGCGAGTCTGGCAATTCAGTTAACAACTCATGCTTGCACAGCCTTGCCGCTGCAATAACTGTATTGCGATCTAACAGAATAAAGTGAAATGAGTGCTCATCATGCCCATCATCCAGCAGGTTTGAATCAGGCAATATATTCATCCAACAAATGCGCCTCAATTCGTTGATCGCATTAAATGTCGAATCCACAGTCCCGAATATGACACGCCCCGTTACCATCTTTTTCCTCCATCCTGTTTAGCCATGCGGTCAAGAATATCTGGGACGAATTTCTCGGCGAATCCAGCGAGGAACGACCAGCACAGCAAACGGACGAAGCTAGCCATATCCGCTGGGTGCAAAGCACAGGCGAAGCCATCCAAGCCATTGCAATCGCGTTTCCCGAGCGCATCAGAGAATTTTGGCAATATCTCGCCACCAATCAGACTTAAACCACTCGCCATCAGCAGGTACAGCAGCAGCGCCGATATACCGCCGATCCAAATTGACATGGCAATGCCCGTATCACCATGATCAAACTGAGTAGCCTTGATAACCGGATCGCTTTCGGTTACGTTCTGACTACTCACTGGCAATATGCGCCGCCCGATACTGAAAATCGCTCCCAGCATTCCCATCAGAATCACCATCATGGGCAGCAGAATCGCTGAAGCCGAAACAAACTGCGATAGAAGTAGCACGAAACCGACGCAAACTGCCAAGCATTGAATCAACAGATGCTTCACTTGGCTGATGCGTTTTTCTCGATAATCGCTGTTGGTGTACCACCAGTGCGTGGCAGCCAGAATATCAATCGCATCCTGACGGATGCTGATCAGCCGCGCTGCTTCTTGTTCGGGCGTCAGCTTCGATTCCTTGCCCGTCCCGTCCTCTGGTTTACGCTCCAGTTTTGGCGGGTTGTTTCCGAGATAGGCGTGATATGTTTCCGTCGGAATCAGTTGGCGATACGCCTCGCGGATGCTCCACGCCTTCGCCAGCAAGCGTTCGTCCGGTAGCAGACGCAGGGTGAACATTTCCAGTTTCAATACCTCGGCCAGTTCGATGCAGGCATTGCGCGCCGTGCCGCAACCGCGCGACTGCAAGGCGGCGCGAGCGTCCAGCTCGGCCTTCAGCGCACAAGCCCGCTGCCACAACAAACTATTCTTCCGTTCATTTTCCGGTGGCGGAATCAGGCAATCGAATTCGATCGTCACCATCTTGAAATAGTTGTAAGCCATGCAACGCGGCTGTTTGGCCTGAAACAAGCGACGGCTGCCGCCGTTTCCTTGGGCGCAGGCTTTCTGATTGTTAGGTGCGACGGTATCCATTAACTCATCCTCGGCCTTAAAACTTCAGCTCATTGAAGGGGATGGTTTGCTTGCCGTTGAAGCGGCGCTCCATCTTTTCGGCGAAGGCCAGAAATACACCCCAATGAAGCGAGGTCTTGTTCACGCCCTCATCGCCTTGCCAGAAGTTTTTGCTCTGTTCACACATGACCGTGTAATAACCGAACATGTAGTACGCTACATCCTCACTGATCAGCCCGGAATTCATCGAGAGCGCAATCCCCTCGAAGAAAGTCAGAAATGCCCGTTTTTCTTCAAAGCTATATTTCACCAAGGATGGATCATCATTTTCGAGCAGTGAACGCATCATGGCGAAGGAAGAGTTGCAGAAAAGCTCCTGCTGCCTTTTCAGAAAGAAATCGGCGCGCTGCTGCGCACCTTGCAAGCGTTTTTCCTCCTGCCCGCGTTTATATTCCGTCACCGCCTGATACAGTTTGAACACGCCCAGTCCCATGCTAGCTATAACCGAAACTTCAGTGATAAGTTCCATAAATTTTCTCCGCTCAAAAAATTAATGAAGCGATTTCTCCGTTTCAATCACGGCCTTGACCCTTGGGTTATATTTCTGGGCAGACGTTGAATGAACTGGTTTCATTGAGCTACCAATGTGGGGCTTATTCCGCTTCTTTGCCTAAGCTACATTTTCACAAACAGCCGCTGCCAGAAAAGTCATCGTCATCAGTTTTTTTATCAGCGTTTTCTTTCGGTTATTCAATCAATCTTCAACAACAATCAACCAACTTATTTCATCGTCCAGATGTTGCCCTGAGTGGCACTTGGCGCGCGCAACCGCCGCGTATCGGCCTGCTCCCAGCCATCCATGCTGGCGCGAATATCGGCATTGATGCTGCCGCCGAGGTAGTAGCTGTGCTGAATCAGGTCATGCACGACTGGCGTACAGTCCACCTGATGCACTTTGTTGTGCAACAGCGCGGGATGCGCCGCACCAGTATGTCCGAGGCGCTCCGGGTTGCCCTTGGTGTAATCCGACACCCACATCGCCTTGTCGTTGCGGTTGTAATAGATTGTGACATTGCGCGAAATCTGGTCGATGCGTTCCAGCGGCTGACCGGCTTCCAGCGCGTTGTCGTCCACATCGGCAGCGCACAAAAACACATGTTCGAACAAGCGCGGCAGACAGCTGCCGGGCGTGTGATCGAATGTCCGCGCCAATGCGCTTTGCAACAGATAATTGCCCATCGAATGGCACAGCAGGTGAATGTCTTGCCCACACAATTCAGCCCCCCCTTTTTTTGAGCGGTCGCGCAAGTCGGCCAGAAAATCGCGTGCTTTCAGGAAGGCTCGTCCTACTGCACCGCCAGAACTATTTGCTTCTAAGCGATCTGAACTATATGAAATCCAGGGAAGAGCCATGCCGTCAGATGGCCAGGTGAACAAGATGACTAGCACATTTTGCGTCGTATCTTTTTTTGGCGCATTGTGCAGCATGAGTTGCAGCGCCAGCGCAGAACCTACAGCATCAAACCAAGAAACATTGAAACCGTGGATGTAGATCAACACATCGCTGTTGTTGTCCATGTCAGCCTTGAGGTCGGCGAACATTGCTTGTGAACCGAACTTGGCCTTGAGTTGCATGGTGTCGGCAATGTCGGACGTGAGCGTTTCCGGGTAGGCGCAAATCTGTGCATCCACGGCACATTTGGCGAGATAGTTTCCGAGTGCTGCGCCATCACCTCTGCCGCAGTTCTGCATATCGGCACTCAGGTGCTTGGCAATTTCGCTCTCATCGGCGGTCATCTTGATAATGCCAAAGCGTAAATTTTCGGGGTGATCTTCACTGAATTTTGTGCCGTAGGCTTTCGGGTGAAAACGGTCTGGATGCGCGTCATCGCAGATGTGGTTGCGATTGGTTGCGTAGTAAAGCGTGTATTCGGTCATGCTCACTCCCTCTCAATTTCGCACCACTTCGAGCTGGTGGGCGCGGTGTACCAGCGTTCGTTTCACCTGCTAGCAACAGCCGCCGCCAGCAGAATGGTTGTCATAATGATGACTCTTTCGTTAGGTTGATGGAGTCGTGCTAAACACCCCCCGATTTACTTGCGGCTTTGCTACGGGGCCAGCTTGATGGGCAGCCACTGGATCGCCAGCAGGCTGGTGTGATTGTTGACATCTAGGGTTTTGTCGCTCGATTGGGCTTTGTTGTAGTGGAGCGACAATGCTTGCAGCAGCGTGGCTTGTTGGATGTTCGCCTTGTCTGCGTCAGGCATCTTGTCGACTTCCGGTGTCACCAAAGCCGTGTTGCTCAATTCTTCCCACGGTTTACCTTGTGACGCTTGTTCGAGCAGTGTTTTCAGTGCGCCGCAACTCGACAAAGGTTCGTTGACGCCGGTTTTTTTGAAGTTAGCAAAATCTGTGCTCGTACACAGTTCAGAATGCCCGGTGCGGGTGCGAATAATCGCCGCTCCCACGATAATGCCGAACACATCATCTTTGCTGCCGGACTTCTTTTCGTCTTTAAAGGTGTAATTTCCATTTACTAATTTAAGTTCTGGTGAGCTGCCATTTAATCTATCCAATTTGTCCGAACTGCCCCACAGCCAGTTTTGTACAGTGATGGAGGAAGCTTGGGGTTGCATCTGATCTTTCAAATCGTTGGTCAGTTTTGCCAGCGCCTGCGGGTGCACGCCGACGTAGTAATAACTGCCTGAGCTGGCGTCGATCACATCCTTGGTGTGCTGGAAATACAGCGTGAGCTGGTTTTTCAATGACGGGGGCAGCACCAAACCGGACGATTTGGCGGCGGCCTCAATCAGGATTCCCGTATCCAGTTGCATGTCAACCGAGGTTTTTTTGTGGATCACGCCGCCCAAGTCCATGCGCACGATCTCGGTTGGTATACCGGGCAGTTCGCCCGGCAACAACCCCAGTTGACCACCGGTTTCCGGCACTGAAATGGCGCTTCGGTCCGAATTCCATTGCGCCCTGAAAACCTGGCCGATCAGCGAGGGGACAACATTATCGGAACTGCTGATACTTTTTTTCTGATCCAACTTATCCAGTTTTTTTTCGTCGGCTTCGGGAACGGACTGGCGGAAACGTTTGAAGAAATAGGTTTGCGCATTGGCCGCCGGTGCGGGCGGCACACAGCCGGTGGATTTTATTCTGCTGGAATACTCCTCCGAGCAAACTTCGGTTTCGGTAAAGCTGACGTTGCCGACGTAGATGCTGCTGCACGCGCTGCACTCGACAGTGGCCAGCAGCGCCAGCATAAGCGATTTATTCATGATGTCTCCCTCTAGTTGATAGAACGAAACACGCCATTTGGCGCAATGCAACGTCCGCTCTGTCGGAATGCGACAGAACGGTGCTAAGAGTGAAAAGACGGAAAAACGCTGCGCCGCGTGAGGCAGCAGCGGCGAAGAAAATTTTAGAAAATGGGGAACTTCTCGCCGGAGCGAATCTAATTCTGTGAGCTGTGAGCTGTGAGCTGTGAGCTGTGAGCTGTGAGCTGTGAGCTGTGAGCTGTGAGCTGTGAGCTGTGAGCTGTGAGCTGTGAGCTGTGAGCTGTGAGCTGTGAGCTGTGAGCTGTG
>JACRAT010000036.1 GCA_016234685.1 Nitrosomonadales bacterium | reverse complement strand
CGGGTCTTGGTACAGGTGGTCGATACGATCGGTGTTGAACAGCGAGCTGCGTCGTTTGATGCCGTGTACTGCATAGCCCTTCTTCAGCAAAAACTCGGCAAGGTAGGCTCCGTCCTGGCCGGTGATCCCGGTGATTAGTGCAGTTTTTTTCAAGTGGCGTCCGTTCAAAATAATGGCTTACTGGGTAAGGAAAGGTTAGAAGGTGAAGCGTTCCGGCTGTTTGACGTTTTGCAAAGGTGCGACGCAAGCCTCAAACAGGGTGGTGCTTTCATAAGCACCCGGTGCGACGCAGGTGATCAGCTTGGCCAGCATGAGCGGCGCATCGCCAACGATAGCGAACAACCGTCCGCCGACATTCAGAGCATCAAGGAACGCCTTGGGCAACTCTGGCACAGAGCCCGTCAGGACGATCACATCGTACTTGCCTTCCCAGCCTTGGGCTGCGTCGCCCACTTCGAGGTGAAGGTTCTCCAGATAATGACCGGCGAGGTTGTAGGCCGCGATGACGCTCAATTCCGGCACGATTTCGATACTAGTGACATGCCCGGCCGAGTAGGCGAGCATCGCCGTCAGGTATCCGCTGCCCGTACCCACTTCCAGAACGCTCTCGGTCGGCTTCAGTCGCAAAGCCTGCAACACGCGCGCCTCGATTTTGGGTTGCCACATGCTCTCGCCGTAGCCAAGGGGCACATCCAAGTCCATGAATGCCAGCGCCTGTTTCTCAGCGGGGACGAACTGTTCGCGCTTGAGTTTCTTCAGCAAGTCCAGCACCCGAGCATCCAGCACATCCCAAGGCCGGATCTGCTGTTCCACCATATTGAATCGTGCCAGCTCCATGTCGCTCATCTCCCTGTCCCCTGCGGATCTATGCCGCTTTATCGAGCGACGGAGTATAGCAAGCACCACGCCCTTGCTCAATGCGAACCTTGCCCGGTGAGCTTGCTTTTGCATCGCCTTTACAGTACCTTGCCACGCTTGCGTGGGGGTCTTCGCCTGAGTCGTGTCGCGAAGTGAGAAACACCCTTTGAACCTGTACGGGTAATGCCGTCGTAGGGAAGCGTCAGCCTAGAGCGGTGCTTCCCCATTTTTGTGGAGCACCAGAATGAACGCCAATCCCCAATTCCTGAACGAACTTGCGCATGTGGACGAGGCCGCCGTCCAGCCGCTGCCGAACTCGCGCAAGGTCTATGTGGAAGGTTCGCGCCCCGACATCCGTGTGCCGATGCGCGAGATCACCCAGACCGACACCCACATCAACGCTGGCATCGAGAAGAATCCCGCCATCCACGTCTACGACTGTTCCGGCCCTTACACCGACCCAGCGGTGAAGATCGACATCCGTTCTGGCCTAGAGGCCGTGCGCGAAGACTGGATCGTCGAACGTGGCGATACCGAACAGCTCGACGGCCCGACCTCGCAGTTCGGCCAGAAGCGTCTGAACGATCCCGAACTCGCCGCGATGCGCTTCAACCTGCAACGTGCGCCGCGCCGTGCCAAAGCGGGCGCCAACGTCACCCAGATGCACTACGCACGGCAGGGCATCATCACGCCGGAGATGGAGTACGTCGCCATCCGCGAGAATCAGAAGATCGACGGGCTTTCCGAGTTGCTGAAGACCCAGCATCCGGGCGAACGCTTCGGCGCGGCCATTCCCAAGGTCATCACGCCGGAGTATGTGCGCGATGAGGTCGCCCGTGGCCGCGCCGTCATCACCGCCAACATCAACCACCCCGAGTGCGAACCGATGATCATCGGTCGCAACTTTCTGGTGAAGATCAACGCCAACATCGGCAACTCGGCGCTGGGTTCCAGCATTCAGGAAGAGGTCGAGAAGATGACCTGGGCGATCCGCTGGGGCGGCGACACGGTGATGGATCTCTCCACCGGCAAGCATATCCACGAAACGCGCGAATGGATCATCCGCAACAGCCCGGTGCCGATCGGCACTGTGCCTATCTATCAGGCGCTGGAAAAGGTCAACGGCAGGGCCGAAGACCTGACCTGGGAGATCTTCCGCGACACACTCATCGAACAAGCCGAGCAGGGCGTGGACTACTTCACCATCCACGCCGGGGTGCTGTTGCGTTACGTTCCGCTGACTGCCAAGCGACTCACCGGGATAGTTTCGCGCGGTGGCTCCATCATGGCCAAATGGTGTCTGGCGCACCACAAGGAGAACTTCCTCTACACCCATTTCGAGGAAATCTGCGAGATCATGAAGGCCTACGACGTGACCTTCAGCTTGGGCGACGGCCTGCGTCCCGGCTCGATCCACGACGCCAACGACGAAGCGCAACTGGGCGAGCTCAAGACGCTGGGCGAGCTGACCGAGATCGCCTGGAAGCATGACGTGCAGGTGATGATCGAAGGCCCCGGCCACGTGCCGATGCACATGATTAAAGAGAACATGGATCTGCAACTCAAGTGGTGCCACGAAGCGCCGTTCTACACCTTAGGCCCGCTCACCATGGACATCGCCCCCGGCTACGACCACATCACCAGCGCCATCGGTGCGGCGATGATAGGCTGGTACGGCACGGCGATGCTGTGCTACGTCACCCCGAAAGAACATCTGGGATTGCCCAACAAGGCCGACGTCAAGGAAGGCATCATCACCTACAAGATCGCCGCCCACGCCGCCGATCTCGCCAAAGGCCACCCCGGCGCACAGGTGCGCGACAACGCCATGAGCAAAGCCCGCTTCGAGTTCCGCTGGGAAGACCAATTCAACCTCGGCCTCGACCCCGACCGCGCCCGCGAATTCCACGACGAGACCCTACCCAAAGACTCCGCCAAAGTCGCCCACTTCTGCTCCATGTGCGGCCCCCACTTCTGCTCGATGAAAATCACCCAAGACGTGCGCGACTTCGCGGCAGCGCAAGGCATCGCTGAACAAGAAGCGCTGGAAAAGGGGATGGAAGTGAAGTCGGTGGAGTTCGTAAAACAGGGCGCCGAGGTCTATCACAAGGCCTGATGATGGAATGCCGCACAGGCTGCGCCGCCTGCTGCATCGCACCTTCAATCACCTCTCCCTTGCCGGGGATGCCGCACGGTAAGCCAGCCGGGGTGCGTTGCGTGCAGCTTGATGCGGAAGCGCGTTGCCGGGTATTCGGCTTGCCAGAACGTCCTGCGTTCTGTGTGGGACTACAGCCTTCTCAGGAGATGTGCGGTAAGTCGCGTGAGTACGCACTCGCGTGGATTTCCAACCTAGAGCTAGCTACTCGACCTTGAGTCAAGCACTCCGCATCACTTCCCGTTTGTAGGTTTGGTACAGAGCGTAGAGCTGGGTGAACATCGCACCGGGCTTGCCGTTGCCGATGATTTGCCCATCCACTTGGGTGATAGCGAGGATCTCTCGGGTGGATGAAGTCATCAGTATCTCGTCCGCAGCGAAGATTTCGGCAGCGCTGATGCGGCGGATCTCGCTAGGGATGCCGTTGGCGGCGGCAATTTCCAGCACCACGTCGTAAGTGATGCCAGGCAGCATCAGATGATCTTTGGGTGGAGCGAGGAGCGTGCCGTTCTTGACGATGAAGATATTGCTGGCCGAGCCCTCGGTGAGGAAGGCGTTTTCGCGCAGCATGATAGTTTCGGCGCAACCGGCGTCAGCCGCCATCTGGCGCAACAGGACATTGGGCAGCAGCGAGATGGCCTTGATATCGCAGCGCAGCCAGCGATTGTCCACCGCCGAGATAGCGCTGACACCCGTCGCCAGCGATTCTGCAGGCGGATGGAGCAGGGGACTACTCATCAAAAAGACCGTAGCTGCAACTGGCGGAACGGGGAAGGCATGGTCTCGCTTCGCCACACCGCGCGTGATGTGCAGGTAGAGGTATTGATCCTCGCCCTCGTTGCGCGCGACCAGTTCGCTGACGATCTCGGCCCATTGTTCGTCGCGGTAGGGGTTGGGCAAGCGGATGGCATCCAGACTGTGTTGCAGCCGCTGGAGATGTTCGGCCAACCGGAAAACGTTGCGCGAATAAACCGGGAGCACCTCATAGACACCATCGCCAAAGATGAAGCCGCGATCCAGCACCGGGATGAGGGCTTCTTCGATGGGTATGAATCGCCCGTTCAGATACACGGTCATGTTGCGCTCCCTATTGGAAAAGCAGGCGGATGCTATCCCATCCGCGCGAAAACACATTGGCTAGTGCGACGGGTTCCAAGGCGACGAGTGGATACTCCATGTAAGGCTTGCCGCTCAGCGTGAGCTTGAGTGTACCGACGCGCTGCCCGACGCTGATCGGCGCAATGAGCGGATGGGCAGTTTCGACCACGGCCTTCAACTCAGCCTGCTGCCCGTGCGGGATCGAGATCGCCGTGTCTTGACGGAAGCCGACAGGCAGCATCTTTTCCGTTCCCTTCCAGATACGGATGCTGCTAACGGCTTGATCCTTAGCGTAAAGCGGCACGCTATCGAAGAACTGGAAACCGTAGTTGAGCAATTTCTGGCTCTCGGTCGCACGCAAAACATCCGAGTTCGTACCTAGCACCACCGAGATCAACCGACGCTGGCCACGCTTGGCAGAGGCGACCAAGCAGAACCCAGCACTGTTGGTGTGCCCCGTCTTCAGTCCATCAACGAAGGGATCCATCCACAGCAGGCGGTTGCGATTCGGCTGAGTGATGGAGTTGTACTGAAACTCGCGGATGCTGTAGAGCGGGTAATGGTCGGGAAAGTCGCGCACGATAGCGCCCGCTAGGATCGCCATGTCATATGCGCTGGAGTAATGCTGGGCCTGCGGCATCCCGGTAGCGTTCACGAAATGCGTGTTCTTCATGCCAAGACGCGCCGCCTCTTTGTTCATCCGCTCGGCGAAGAGCGCCTCACTGCCATCCAAGGTCTCGGCCAACACTCGGGCTGCATCATTGCCGGACTGCACGATCAATCCACGCAACAACTCGGCTATCGTCACCGGCTTGATCGTCTCCAAAAACATGCGCGACTCCTCGCCCTGCGGGAGAATAGCGCCAGCCGATGGGGTGACGGCCTGCGTCAGCGCGAGCTTGTTCTGATTGATGGCAGAAAAAATCAGATAGGCCGTCATCAGCTTGGTCAGCGAAGCTGGCTCCATGCGCTCATGGCCGTTCTGATTGAGTAATATCTGGTTGCCGCTAAAGTCGTAAAGCAGATACGCCTTGGCATCCAAGGTCAACGCGGGGACTGGTGCAAGCAGAGCAGCTTGCACGGGAAAACATAGCAAAAGCAGGATGGACAGCAAAACTCTCATGGTGGGCTGGGATAGGCAAGATCGTGAGCGACGCATTATAGTCGCGCCGTCCCTAGCCAACCAGAATCCTGAGAATTTTCCCGCGCACTTAGCCCGCAGCAAGTTGTCGCCAAGCAACGCTTCCGGTATAGTCCCGCCCGCCGTTTAGAGATATTGGGAGAGCGCGCTCCCGGATAAAACCGAAGCGCCGCCGAAGGCGTAACACCCGTAACCGCTCAGGCTCAAGAACCGTATTTTCAGGCAAATCTGGAGAGAGTCTGGATCAGTCGTTAGCGACTCATTCCTGACCACCGAAGGGGCACGCAGCATCAACTGCAATCTCTCAGGTACCAAGGACAGATGGGGCGCAGCACGATTTCGTGCTGCGCCTTTTTTCATTCACGGAAAGAAAATGATGACGCTCAAGACGACTCCCCTCAATGCAGCCCACCGCGCCATGGGCGCCAAGATGGTGGATTTCGGCGGCTGGGACATGCCGGTCAACTACGGTTCGCAGATCGAAGAACACCATCAGGTGCGTAATGACGTCGGCATGTTCGACGTGTGTCACATGCGCGTCGTCGATGCCAAAGGCGACGGCGTGCGCGCCTTCCTGCGTTACCTGCTGGCGAACAACGCCGATAAGATCACCCTGCCCGGCAAGGCGCTGTATTCCGCCATGCTGCGCCCCGAAGGCGGCGTGATCGACGACCTCATCATCTACTTTATGACCGAGCAATGGTTCCGCATCGTGGTCAACGCGGGCACGGCAGACAAGGACATCGCGTGGATGAAGGAGCAAGCTGCGCAACACGCGCCGCAGCTCACCATCACCTCGCGCGACGATCTGGCAATGGTTGCTATTCAAGGGCCGAACGCCCGCGCCAAGGTGTGGGAAGTGCTACCGCAGACCAAGGCGGCGACCGAGGGCTTGGTCAACTTCCAAGCCGCCGATTGCGGCGACTACTTCGTAGCGCGCACCGGTTACACTGGCGAAGACGGTTTCGAGGTGATGCTGCCCAAGCCCCAAGTGGAGGCGTTCTGGTACGCGCTGAGCAAGGTCGGCGTGAAGCCCATCGGTTTGGGCGCGCGCGACACACTGCGTCTGGAAGCGGGCATGAACCTGTACGGTCAGGACATGGACGAGACCGTCGGCCCGCTGGAATCCGGTCTGGCCTGGACGGTCGACCTCAAGAGCGAGCGTGACTTCATCGGCAAAGTTGCCCTGCTGGCGAACCCGCCGACCAAGAAGCTGGTCGGTCTGGTGTTGCTGGATCGCGGCGTGCTGCGCGGCCACCAGAAAGTGGTCACTGCCTTGGGTGACGGCGAGATCACCAGCGGCACCTTCTCCCCCACGCTGGAGAAGTCCATCGCATTGGCGCGCGTACCGAACGGCGTGCAGCTCGGCGACGCCGTACACGTGGTGATCCGCGATAAGATGCTGGCGGCAAAGGTGGTGAAGTACCCGTTCGCGCGCAATGGAAAGGCCGTCGTTGGTCTTTAGTCGTTAGCGGTCAGTTAAAACCGCGCAGCGACAAAGCCAACTAGCGACTACCGTCTAACGACTATCAACTGGAGATAAAAATGAGCAATCCAACCAATCTGAAATACACCCCATCCCACGAATGGGCTCGCCTCGAAGCCGACGGCACGGTGAGCGTCGGTATCACCCAACACGCGCAAGAGCTGCTGGGCGACATGGTGTTCGTCGAAGCGCCTGCGGTCGGCCGTACGCTGGCGGCGGCTGAAGAATGCGCCGTGGTGGAGTCGGTCAAGGCCGCTGCCGATGTGTACGCACCGATCGCGGGTGACGTGGTCGCGACGAACGGCGACTTGGATGGCTCGCCCGAGAACATCAACAGCGACCCTTACGGTGCATGGATCTTCCGCGTGCAGCCTGCCAATGTTGCCGATCTGGACGGCCTGATGGACGCTGCGGCGTATCAGACGCACGTCGATAGCGAAGCACACTAAAGGCGGGGAATGATAAAGGGGGAAGGGATCGCACCTACGGTGCTCAAGGGTAGAAGCAACCCTGAGGTTTTACCCTTCCCCTTTGAGCACCGCAGGTGCGGACGCTTCCCCCTTCCCCATGCGTTCTTCCCCCTAGTCCCAGAGAGTTTCTAAATGACCGACCACTTCACCACCCGCCACAACGGCTCGAACGCCGCCGACGTTCACGCCATGCTGAACAAGATCGCTGCGCCGTCGCTGGATGCGCTGATAGCCCAGACCGTACCAGCAGCTATTCGACTGAGCCAGCCGCTGAATCTGCCGGAAGGCCTGTCCGAGCACGCGTTCATTGACCATCTGCGCGGCATCGCGGCGAAGAACAAGTTGTACAAGAGTTATCTGGGCTTGGGCTATTATGGCACGGTGCTGCCCGCCGTCATCCAGCGCAACGTGCTGGAGAATCCGGGTTGGTACACCGCTTACACGCCGTATCAGGCCGAGATCGCGCAAGGTCGTCTGGAGGCGTTGCTGAATTTCCAGACCATGGTGTGCGACCTGACCGGCATGGAGATCGCCAACGCCTCGCTGCTGGACGAAGCCTCTGCCGCCGCCGAGGCGATGACCATGTTGCATGGCTTGCGCAGCCGCGAAGCCGCTGCGGCAGGCAGGAATAGTTTCTTCGTGTCGCATGAGTGTTTCCCGCAGACCATCGAACTACTGAAGACGCGCGCGCAACCGCTGGGCATCGAGCTGGTGATCGGCGATTTCAAGACGTTGACCCTAGGCGACAAGCTCTACGGCGCGCTGCTGCAATACCCGACTGCCGACGGTACGGTGCATGACTACGCCGACTTCGTACAGCGCGCCAAGGCGAACGGCATGACGGTGGCGGTCGCCGCTGACATCTTGAGCCTAGTGCTGCTCACGCCGCCGGGCGAATGGGGTGCGGACGTGGTGCTGGGTTCGACGCAACGCTTTGGCGTGCCTATGGGCTACGGCGGCCCGCACGCTGCGTTCTTTGCTTGCCGCGACGCGCACAAGCGCTCGATGCCGGGGCGCATCATCGGCGTGTCGGTAGATGCCGATGGCAACCCCGCCTTGCGCATGGCGCTGCAAACCCGCGAACAACACATCCGCCGCGAAAAGGCGACTTCCAACATCTGTACTGCGCAAGCGCTGCTGGCCATCATGGCCGGGATGTATGCCGTCTACCACGGTGCGGATGGCCTACGCGGCATCGCCGGTCAGGTGCATCGCGCCACGGCCTTGCTGGCGGACGAGCTGAAGAAACTGGGTTACAAGCTGGCTGACGGGACGTTCTTTGACACCATCAAGCTGCTCAACACCGACAATGCGAAGCTGCACGCACTGGCCGAAGCGGCACAAATCAACTTCCGTTACGCTGCCGACGGCGTCGGTATCGCGCTCGACCAGACCACCTCCGTGGCCGACCTGAACGCCATCCTCGCCGTGTTCGCGCAAAAGCAGGGCAAGCCAGCGCCGACCCTCTCCGCCGCTCAGATCGCTGCACAGCCGTTGCGTTTCGCGCCACGCCAGTCCGCCATCCTCAGCCATCCGGTGTTCAGCGCGTATCACACCGAAACCGAGATGATGCGTTACATCAAGCGCTTGGAGAACAAAGATCTGTCGCTGACGCACTCGATGATCTCGCTGGGCTCGTGCACCATGAAGCTCAACGCTGCTTCCGAGATGCTGGCCCTGACTTGGCCCGAGTTCGCCAACCTGCACCCCTTCGTGCCGGTCGAACAGGCCGCTGGCTATCAGGAGCTGATCGAAGGGCTGAACGCGGCCCTGTCCGAGATCACCGGCTTCGCGCAGATGAGCTTCCAGCCGAACAGCGGCGCATCCGGCGAGTATGCCGGTCTGCTAGTGATTCAGGCCTACCACCGTTCGCGCGGCGAAGCGCAGCGCAACGTGGTGCTGATCCCGTCCTCTGCTCACGGCACCAATCCGGCCAGCGCCGCCATGGTGGGACTCAACATCGTGGTGGTGAGGTGCGATGCGCGCGGCAACATCGACGTGGACGATCTGCGCGCCAAGGCGGAGCAGTACAAGGACACGCTGTCCTGTCTGATGGTCACTTACCCCAGCACGCACGGCGTGTACGAGGAGTCGATCAAGGACATCACCACGATCATCCATGCCAACGGCGGACAGGTGTACATGGACGGCGCGAACATGAACGCGCAAGTCGGCCTCACCAGCCCCGGCAACATCGGCGCGGACGTATGCCACCTCAACCTGCACAAGACTTTCGCCATCCCGCACGGCGGCGGCGGGCCGGGTGCTGGCCCCATCGGCGTGGCGGCGCATCTCGCACCGTTTCTGCCGTCGCATCCGGTGGTCAAGGTCGGCGGCGCGCAAGGCATCCATGCCGTGTCCGCCGCACCTTACGGCAGCGCGCTGATCCTGCTGATCTCCTACGGCTACATCAAGATGATGGGCGGCACGGGGCTGACCGAAGCGACCAAGATCGCCATCCTCAATGCCAACTACATCAAGGAATCGCTGAAGGATCATTACGCCACGCTGTACAGCGGCAGCAATGGTCGCTGCGCGCACGAGATGATCCTCGACTGCCGCGAGTGGAAGAAGGCGGGCGTGGAAGTGGCCGACATCGCCAAGCGCCTGATGGACTTCGGTTTCCACGCTCCGACAACGTCCTTCCCGGTCGTCGATACGCTGATGGTCGAGCCGACCGAAAGCGAATCGAAAGCCGAGCTGGATCGCTTCTGCGCCGCGATGATCGCCATCCGTGGCGAGGTCGAAGCGGTCATCTCCGGCAAGGTGGACAAGAAGGACAACATCCTCAAGCACGCGCCGCATACCGCTAAGGTTGTGTGTGCCAACGAATGGAGCCGCCCTTACTCGCGCGAGCAAGCTGCGTATCCGCTCGACTGGGTGCGCGACAATAAGTTCTGGCCAGCGGTGGCAAGGGTGGATAATGTGTACGGCGACAAGAATCTGGTGTGCAGCTGCCCGCCCGTTGAGTCGTACCTCTAAGGAGATAGCGCATGGCCAAAGACAGTAAAGATAAAATCGCCATTAAACTCGGCGGCGTCCCCGTCACTTTGTACGGGGTCTTCCCTGTCGTGGGGCAGGTCGCTCCTGCGTTTACTTTGGTAGACAAGGATCTAAAGGATGTCTCCCTGCAAAGTTTCGCGGGCAAGCGCAAGGTGCTGAACATCGTGCCGAGTCTGGATACCGCCGTGTGCGCCACCTCCACGCGCAGATTCAACGAAGCGGCGAGCAAGCTGGATAACACTGTGGTGTTGGTGATTTCTGCCGACCTGCCGTTCGCCATGAGCCGCTTCTGCGTCGCAGAAGGGCTGGAAAACGTCACCACGCTGTCGCTGATGCGAGGTCGTGACTTCATGCGCAACTATGCGCGTGAAGATCGCAGATACGGTATTGGCTGGGGTGACCGCTCGTGCCGTGCTGGTACTGGACGAGAGTGACCGAGTGCTTCATGCCGAACTGGTTGACGACATCACCCACGAGCCAAATTATGAAGCTGCCTTGACCGCGTTGAAGTAACTCCCATCAGCTGCGGTCGGTTCTGGCCTAGGTGCAGTCATGGAAACTCCCCACAAGCATCCTCGCGGCATCAAGCATGTGTGGCACGCAGTACTGACCGCGATGGTCGGCCTGCGTGCAGCTTGGCGGCATGAGGACGCCTTCCGTCAGGAGGTGTTCGTGGCCGTGATCGCCATACCTGTCGCGCTATTTTCTCCTGCCCCCTCTGTCGGTAAAGCTCTGATGATCGCCTGCGTCCTGCTAGTGATCATCGCAGAGTTGTTCAACTCCGCTATCGAAGCGGCGGTGGATCACACTTCCATCGAAATCCACCCATTAGCCAGACGTGCCAAGGACATCGCCACAGCAGCCGTTCTGCTGAGCATCATCAATGCGGCGATAGTCTGGGGGCTGGTTCTATTCTTTTAATAGAACTGTCTAATTGCCGTTAACGGGCGAGATAATCCAATACGATACCGCAGAATATCGCTGCACCGAACCAGTTGTTGTGCAAAAAAGCCTTGAAGCAATCGTCACGCTGACGATCCCGGATCAGAAAGTAATGGTAAAAACTGATTCCCCCCGCCGCGCATAAACCCAAGAAATATACCGCTCCTAGGTTCGCAACCAGACCAACTATCGCCAGTAGAACCAATGCTGCGACGTAACAGACCATGACGGCGATCACGTCGAACCTGCCAAAAAATAGTGCCGAAGAATGTATGCCGAGGTGGATGTCATCGTCTCGATCCACCATCGCATATTCCGTGTCATAAGCGATGCACCAGAATATGTTAGCAAGCACTAGCAGCCAAGAAATAGTAGGTATATATTGAATCTGTGCTGCAAATGCCATGGGTATCCCAAAGCCGAAAGCAATGCCCAGATAGGCTTGCGGGATGACGAAAAATCGCTTGGTGTAGGGATAGCTTGCCGCCAAAAACACTGCGGGGATCGACATCAGCAAGGTCATTTGATTGAGCGGCAATACCAGTAAGAGCGAGAGTAGGGCCAAGCCTGCCGCCAACCAAAGGGCTTCCCGTGGCGCAACTCTTCCACTGGTGATCGGACGCTCCTTGGTGCGCTTCACATGCTTATCAAAATCGCGGTCAGCGTAATCATTGATGACGCAACCCGCCGAACGCATCAACACCGTCCCCAGCGTAAAGATGGCCACAATTGTCCATAAAGGATGGCCTTCGCTGGCGATCCAGACGCCCCAAAGCGTAGGCCATAACAGCAACAAGATACCGATGGGCCGATTCAGCCGCATCAACCTGAAATATAGGGGTAGTCGCTCCTTGAGGTTCATTTTGATAGTTTAAGTATCTCAGGCAAGAACACCTCGGTAACGAGTAAGGGCGCACCATGCAGAGTGAAGATGGAGCGTCGCGCCCACATCTGTGCTGGACGCACGTCCAGTTTCACCGCAGCGCGGCGATACAGCACATGCTGCGGCCTTAGTGCCCGGTGGCTTAGCGTCGTGCGGCGGATGAGCG
This sequence comes from Nitrosomonadales bacterium, assembly GCA_016234685.1. GTDB lineage: Bacteria > Pseudomonadota > Gammaproteobacteria > Burkholderiales > Gallionellaceae > Ferriphaselus. The sequence goes on along the minus strand of JACRAT010000036.1, from coordinate 220,390 downwards.
GATGAGCGAACAGCAGCGCCCCCAAAGGGCGGGAACCCAAGCGCTGAACCGCCTGCCAAGCGCCTTTTAAGTCCTCTGCAGCAACTACGCTGTGCGCGAATACCACAGGTTTTTCGTCCGCCAGCAAGAATACTTCGCGCGTATAAACTTGCTTGCGCGCTGCTACGTCCAGCAAGGCTGATTCGTCGTAGGCGGTGCTCGCCAAACGACTGCGGATATTCACTACGCTGAATTGCTGGCAGCGCTGCTGGATACGCTGGGTAAGCGAGCCTGAGTCGCGCAGCCACGACGTGTATGCTCCGGCATCAAGCGTCAGATTTTGCCAGTATGGATCAGACATGCAAGTAATCATGCCTGTCAGCCATCCATCGTTGCAAGTGCGCCTGCGCAGCATCTGGATAATCTCGCAGCAGTTCATCGGCCAAAGCTCGCGCTGTTTCTAATAACTCGGCATCCTTTTCCACATCCGCGAAGCGCAGCATGGGAACGCCGCTCTGACGGGCACCCAATAGTTCTCCTGGACCACGCAACTGTAAGTCTTGTCTCGCAATCTCGAATCCATCCGTATTTTCGTAGATGACCTTCAGTCTTGCCCGAGCCATTTCAGACAGTGGCTGCTTGAACAGCAAGACGCACATGCTCTGCGCCACTCCACGCCCAACGCGCCCACGCAACTGATGTAATTGCGCCAGCCCCATGCGCTCGGCATGGTCTATCACCATTAGACTGGCATTGGGCACATCTACACCAACCTCGATAACGGTGGTGGCGACAAGAAGTTGTATCTTGCCCGCCTTGAATTCCGCCATTACTTGAGCTTTCTTGGCGTTATCAAGCTTGCCATGAACTAGGCCGATCCTGAGCTCTGGAAAAGCATCACTCAACATTTGATGAGTTTCGATAGCGGTTTGTAAATCTAGGGTTTCGGATTCATCGATTAACGGGCAAACCCAGTAGGCTTGTCGCCCCGACAAACAGGCTTGCCTTACTCGTTCGAACACCTCTTCGCGCCGAGCATCGCTTACCAACTTGGTTACAATGGGTGTCCGCCCCGGCGGAAGTTCGTTGATCACTGAAACATCAAGATCGGCGTAATAGCTCATAGCCAGTGTGCGCGGAATCGGTGTCGCGCTCATCATCAGTTGATGAGGCTCCTCCCCCTTTCCTCTGAGCGCCAGCCGCTGTTGAACGCCGAATTTGTGTTGCTCATCTACAATCACCAAACCAAGTTGCTTGAACTCGACTTTATCTTGAAACAAGGCGTGAGTGCCAATAGCCAGCATCGTTTCTCCCGCTGATATTCGCTGGCAGGTAACTTCCTTTTCTTTTTTCTTCAAGCTGCCCGACAGCCACACGGGCATTATCCCGAGCGGAGCTAACCATTCGTTAAGTTTAATGTAGTGTTGTTCCGCCAAAATCTCTGTCGGCGACATCAATGCCACTTGGTAGCCGTTTTCTATCGCCTGAAGTGCGGCGAGTGCTGCCACGATCGTTTTTCCACTTCCAACATCGCCTTGTAACAGCCGCTGCATGGGATGGGGTAGCCCTATGTCTCGACTAATGTCTGAAAACACCAGACGCTGCGCTTTGGTTAGTGAAAATGGCAACGCTGATAATAGTTGCTCTGTGTAGTTATTGCGGGATGGGAGCATGGGCGCGTTTTTACTGCGTCGCTTGCGATAATGAATGCGCATGGAGAGCTGTTGCGCCAACAGTTCATCTAGTTTTATCCTCTGCCAAGCGGGGTGCGTGCGTTCGATGAGGGCTTGCTGATTTACTTCAGGTAGAGGGTTGTGTAACAAATGCACGCATTTATGAAACGAAGGCCTACCTAATCTTCCCATCAACTCCGCTGGCAATGTATCTTTTAAATCAAGCTCATCCATCACTCGATTTATATTCTTTCGCAATAAATTTTGCGAAAGACCCCCTGTCGTTTGATATATCGGAGTCAATCCTTGAGCCAAGGGAGTGTTCTCATCAACAGTTAGGCACTTTGGATGAACCATTTCTAGACCGAAATACCCCTGCCGCACTTCCCCAAACGCCCGGATTCTTTTGCCAACAGTAAGTTGCTGCTGTTGGCTTGGGTAAAAACTCAAGAACCTAAGATATACAACCTTACCATTCTCGTCACTCAACTGGCATACCAAGCTACGACGAGGTCGAAAGACCACCTCGCTATGGATAACGGTTCCTTCCACTAACGAGGAAATGCTAGGATTCAATTCATCGAATGTTTGCAGCCGCGTTTCATTCTCGTATCGCAGCGGAAGATGCAAAACAAGGTCAAAACCGACGCGAATACCAAGTCTATTTAGCTTGGTTAGCGTCGTTTTCGAAAGACCCTTCGGCCACACGGTCTTTCTCAGTCCCGTTGGATAACAAGTACACCATCAGCTTCGACCAACGCACCTCTTGGAAGCTGAGACACGCCAACCGCCGCGCGTGCAGGATATGGCTGTGAAAAATACATAGCCATAATTTCATTTACCCTATAAAAATTTTCAAGATCAGTTAAATAGATATTTATCTTCACTATATCGTTGAAACTACTTCCTGCCGCCTCAGTTACAGCTTGCAAATTTTTGAAAACTCTATGAATTTGAGCATCAATACCATCTACCATTTGCATGGTTTCAGGGTCCAGACCTATTTGGCCAGAAAGATACACGGTACTACCCACTCGCACGGCTTGTGAATATGTGCCAATTGCTGCCGGTGCGGCTTGTATTTGAACAATAGTTTTATTCGACATTTCACCCTCAAATTTATTAATTAGGCTTCGATTTTACATCGCATTCGAGATGCCCGGCCTCAATCTCTATAATTTCACTCGTATTTATCTGTTGTTATTGGAAAATTTTTAGTTTATCGATGTTGACATCAATAAAGAATGGCTGTGGATAACTTTTCTTCTTAGCAGTAGAATGGCTAGCGCATTCCTCTCATAAAACTCACTTGTTCGAAATATATGTCAGCACATGCTGTATGGGATAGTTGCCTTCAGTTCTTTGAAGAAAATCTTCCCGCCCAACAATTTAACTCTTGGATCAAGCCTCTCGATTTCAAGCTTCGAGGAGAGCAAATCGTTCTTACTGCACCTAACTCATTTTCCTTAAAGTTGGTTCAAGACCGATTCCTACCTGAGATTACAAAAAGAACTGAATCGCTTCTTTCTTTCACTCCTACTTTTGAGTTAAAGATCGAAAAGAAAAAAACTGCCACGCCTCTTCTGGCTCAACAACCCTCTTTAACAGCAGCGCTCCCTTCGCCTATTGTAAAAATTCAAAAAGATTCAGCAAAGCTGAATCCGATTTTGTCATTCGACAATTTTGTGACCGGCAAAGCAAATCAACTTGCCCATGCCGCCGCAATCCAAGTCGCAGAATCCCCAGGCACTATCTATAATCCATTATTTATATATGGCGGAGTTGGTCTAGGAAAAACTCACTTACTTCAAGCAATTGGAAATCATATTAAAACTGAAAACCCTCAGGCAAAGGTATGCTACGTTCACGCCACCAATTATGTTTCAGATTGGGTAAAAGCAGTTCAAACCAAGCGGTTCGATGAATTTAAACAATTGTACAACTCGTTAGATTTATTGCTTATCGATGACATTCAATTCATTGCCGACAAAGCTGGAACTCAACAAGAATTTTTCTATACGCTGAACACATTAACCGAAGCTCATAAACAAATAGTTATTTCCTGCGATACTTTTCCAAAAGAAATTACCGGTATGGAACCCAGATTAACTTCTCGTTTTAGTTGGGGGTTAACTGTTGCTGTTGATCCTCCGAATGTGGAAATGCGTGTAGCTATTTTGCTACAAAAATCAGAACTTTCTGGAGTAACTCTAGATGAAACAGTAGCATTTTTCATTGCCAAACATATTCGTTCGAATATTCGAGAACTCGAAGGAGCTTTACGCAAAGTAATTGCATTCTCTCGTTTTCACAAGCGCCCAATTTCGGTAGATTTAGCCAAGGAATCTCTTAAAGACTTGTTAGCTTCCCAAAAAAAACAAGTCTCTATCGAAAATATCCAAAAGACCGTTGCGGATTTCTATCGGCTTAAAGTTATAGACTTGCTCTCAAAAAAACGAACTAGAGCAATAGCTCGTCCTAGGCAGATGGCTATGTGCTTAGCTCGCGAACTAACTCAGTTTAGCTTGCCGGAAATCGGAGCTGCATTTGGGGGAAGAGATCATTCAACAGTACTGTATGCGTGTAAAACTATTGAGGATTTAAAAAACTCTGACACCGTTCTTAATTCAGAATTTTCTTCACTGAATCAAATTTTAAGAAACTAGCGCAATATATTTATTGAAATTGTTAGTAACTGAAAAATTTAACGATGATGGAAAATTTTTCACCAATTTACTAACAGCATTATTGCCACTTACTCGTATCAATGTATTAGTGTTAACATATTGTATATTAATATAATAATTATGTTTTCTTTGTATATTTAGCCGCTTATTATTATTGTTAGGTAAGTTAAGAATGTTTAATGAAAAAATAGAAAGAACCGTTCTGTTAACACCATTGCAAACGGTAATGGGTATTGTTGAGCGTAAACAGTCTTTACCAATACTTTCAAATGTGTTGATTGAAAAAGAAGGTTCTTTACTAAAATTTACCGCAACTGATCTTGAAATTCAGATTAGTACTACAGCGGTTTCAACTCAAGACAGCAATAACCATTATTCATTAACAGTTTCAGCAAAGAAATTATTTGAGATCCTGCGTGTATTACCAGAGGATTCCTTGATATCGCTCGATATTTCTGAAAGTCGTTTACAGTTGAAGGCTAATTTAAGCCGATTCAATTTACAAAGTTTACCGGCACAAGACTTTCCTAAAATTTCGGAGAAGAGTTCTTGGCTTTCGAGTTTTGATATTCCGCAATCAATTTTGAAAAATGCGCTCGCTACTGTTCAATATGCGATGGCTCAACAAGATATTCGTTATTATTTAAACGGTGTTTTACTAATTGTGGAAGGTAATACGCTGATATTAGTTGCAACGGATGGTCATCGCTTGGCATTTTCAAAAACTGAATTGGCTTTGAACTATGAAAAGAGGGATTTGATTATCCCTAGAAAAACAATAAATGAGTTGTCCCGGCTATTATCAGATACTGATGAAAAAATCACTTTTCAGCTTGCCGAACATCAGGCAAAAATAACTTTTTCCAATGTAATTTTGACTTCGAAAATTATTGATGGAAAATTTCCAGACTATCAAAGAGTTTTGCCTAACTATGAAATTAAATTAACATTAGACAGATTAAATATTTTGCGAGCACTTCAACGTGTTTCTACTTTATCCAATGAGAAATTTCATGGAGTTCGCCTTGTATTGACAGAGAAAAATCTACGGGTTATTAGTAATAATAGTGAGCAAGAAGAAGCCCAAGAAGATATTGAAACTGATTACAGCGGTGATGCTCTCGATATAGGCTTTAATGTTAATTATTTATTTGATGGACTAAACTGCATCACTTCTCAGCAAGTTGAATTCTCGTTTGGCGGTCCTAACAGCAGCATTTTAATTTCCATCCCAGATAATGAAAACTTTAAGTATGTAGTTATGCCGATGAGGATTTGATTTTTATAAGTTCCACGTGAAACAAGGTGAATATGAGTGAATATAATTCGAATAGCATCAAAGTTCTGAAAGGACTTGAGGCTGTCAGAAAACGGCCTGGGATGTATATTGGAGACACCAATGATGGTACTGGTCTGCATCATATGGTGTTTGAGGCCGTCGATAATGCCGTTGATGAAGCGCTTGCGGGGCATTGTGATGAAATTGTGGTTGCTATACACCCTGACAATTCTATTTCAGTTACTGATAATGGAAGGGGAATTCCAACCGATATACATGCGGAGGAAAATCGATCAGCAGCTGAAGTTATTATGACGGTGCTTCATGCTGGCGGAAAATTTGACAGCAATTCGTACAAAGTATCTGGTGGGTTACATGGTGTAGGGGTTTCTGTGGTGAATGCGCTGTCAGAATGGCTGCGTTTGACTATTTACAGGGATGGGGATGTACACTTCATGGAATTTCGCCATGGAGAGCCTGTAGAGCCACTAAAGATTATTGGAAATACAAGTCGCCGTGGTACGGAAGTACATTTTTTGCCTAGTAAAGAAACATTTGGTTTGATTGAATTTCACTTTGATATTCTTGCAAAGCGATTAAGAGAACTTTCTTTCTTAAATAATGGCGTAAAAATCTCTTTGCTTGATATGCGAGTAGGAAAGGAGGAGCACTTCTCCTTTACCGGCGGTGTGAAAGGATTTGTTGAATATATAAATCGGAATAAATCGGTTTTACACCCGAATGTATTTTATTCACTCATGGAAAAAGATGGAATTACCGCTGAAATTGCGATGCAGTGGAATGACTCTTATCAAGAGACGGTTCAGTGTTTTACAAATAATATTCCTCAACGAGATGGAGGAACGCACTTAACTGCCATGCGTGCTGCAATGACACGTACCTTGAATCAGTATATTGAGGCAGAGGAACTAGCAAAAAAGGCGAAAGTAGAGACAACTGGCGATGATATGCGGGAGGGGCTTACAGCAATTTTGTCTGTCAAGTTACCGGATCCTAAATTTTCTTCTCAAACAAAGGATAAATTGGTTTCTTCAGAGATTAGGCCGGTTGTTGAAGAAATGGTAACGCAACGCTTAATGGAATTTCTACTGGAACACCCCAGTGATTCAAAAATCATTGTAGGAAAAGTGATTGATGCGGCACGGGCACGAGATGCTGCAAGAAAAGCAAGAGAGCTTACACGCCGAAAAGGCGTACTGGATGGTATGGGGCTACCAGGGAAACTAGCAGATTGCCAGGAAAAAGATCCCTCGCTTTCGGAGTTGTATCTGGTCGAGGGAGACTCTGCTGGAGGATCTGCTAAGCAAGGGAGGGATAGGAAATTTCAGGCGATTCTTCCTTTGAAGGGGAAAATCCTTAATGTTGAAAAAGCGCGCTTTGAAAAATTAATTGCATCGCAAGAAATTGCGACATTGATTACAGTATTAGGCACTGGTATTGGTAAAGAAGAGTACAACCCGGAAAAACTTCGTTACCATCGAATCATCATTATGACTGATGCGGACGTCGATGGATCGCACATTCGAACGCTCCTTTTAACCTTCTTCTATCGTCAAATGCCGGAATTAGTTGAACGTGGTCATGTATATATCGCTCAGCCACCGCTGTATAAGGTCAAGCAAGGTAGAGATGAGCGATATCTGAAAGACGATCATGAGATGAAAAGTTATATGCTGCGTTCAGCCTTGAGTAATGCTGAGTTACATCCATCTAAGGATAGTTCATCAATTCAATCAGATACATTAGAAAATCTGGCTAGACAATACTTCCTAGCAGAAGCAGTTATAGATCGCCTAGCAAGATGGATTGCACCAGAAGCACTTCATGCCTTACTTAAAAATCCAGAAATCAAGCTAGATACATTAGCTCAAGCGGAGTTAAGCGCCGCAAGTTTGCAACGAGCTTGTGGCCAGGAAATCGTAGTAATAGCAGAGGCCAACTCAAGTGAGGAATATCGCTTACGTTTAGAAAAACGATTGCATGGTAACCACTCTATTAGTTACATTGAATCAAGCTTTCTTCAGGGGGGAGACTATGCTCAAATTAAACAAACAGCACAAGCATTAAGCGGTTTGCTAAGCGATGGAGCCTACATCAAGCGAGGAGAGCAACGAAGGCCGGTTACTGACTTTAAACAAGCAATAGAATGGCTACTAGATGAGGCTAAAAAAGGTGTAAATATTCAGAGATACAAAGGGTTGGGTGAAATGAACCCGGAGCAGCTTTGGGAAACAACGATGGATGTGAAGAACCGCGTTTTACTTCGTGTCCGTATTGAAGACATCATTTCCGCAGATGAGATTTTCACTACTTTGATGGGAGATATAGTGGAACCACGTCGCGCATTTATCGAACAAAATGCGCTTGGTGTAAAAAATCTGGATGTATGAATCGACTGTTTGATCGGTTATGCAAATAGATTTAGCAATCCATCCAGTCCAACGAAGTTAAAGGCATAACTGGCATTGGCTCGCACTACCGGCTTGGCATGGTAGGCGATGCTGATGCCGGCATGTGCCATCATTTTCAAGTCGTTAGCACCATCTCCAATTGCAATTACTTGTTCAGGCTTGAGGCCGAGTTCACTTTGAACGTGCAATAGCCAATTAGCTTTGGCTTGCGCATCGAGAATATCCCCCAATACTTTACCGCTAAGTTTTCCATTTATTATTTCGAGCGTATTGGCATGAGAAAAATCCAGACCGAGTCTGGACTTTAGACGGTCAGTAAAAAATACGAAACCACCAGAAACAAGTAATAATTTGATTCCATGAGATTTAACGGAATTAATCATAGCCTCTGCGCCAGGATTCAGCCTGAGGCGTTCATCGTACACACGCTGTAATGCGCTTTCGTCTAAGTCTTCGAGTAATGCGACACGACGACGCAGGCTCTCGGCAAAATCAATATCTCCCCGCATGGCAGACTCGGTGATTTCAGAAACTTGTGGTTTCAGTCCCTGCATATCTGCAATCTCATCAATGCACTCAATAGAGATCAGAGTTGAATCCATATCCATCACGATCAGGCCGAAGTCAGAAAGATTTCGGTGCGGCTCGACGTAGCCATAATCCAACAAGTTTTCGTAGCAATATGAAGAAACATCTGTGTGTTGTTGCGTGTCACGAAGCCGGTAGGCATGTACTCCAATCTGTTCAATACGCGATGCGGATGTAAGCGTTGCAATATGATTCAGCTGAGAGGAAGGAATGTCATGTACCGCCTGAATAATCAGATTCATTTAAGTTCACTCAAAAAGTTTTTAATAGTTAATACGCGCTGCGTGAAATCTGCATATTTTAGATCAATTCTTAATCGGTCCTGTCCAGTCAGTTTGTAATGGCGTTTGGTCTGGATGAGCCTAATGATTTTCATAGGATCGATCGGTGGATTGGGGATGAATTGCACCTGAATTGATTCACTTGATGCATCCAGCTTAGAAATCCCTAGGGGCTTCGAAAGAATGCGCAGTTGATGACAAAGCAATAGAGCATGAGCCGGCTCAGGCAACAAGCCGAAGCGGTCGATCAGTTCCTGTTGCATGTCGTCTAGCTGTTCTTGCGTGCCACAGTTCGCGAGGCGCTTGTACAACACCAACCGCTGGTGGATATCGCCGCAATAGTTCTCCGGTAGTAACGACGGAGTGTGCAGGTTGATCTCGGTGGTGACGCCCAAGGGATGCGCCATATCCGGCTCTTTCCCCATCCGCAGCGAGGTGATGGCAGCGTTGAGCATGTCGGTGTAGAGCGAAAAACCGATCTCCTGCATCTCGCCGCTCTGCGACTCGCCCAGCACTTCGCCAGCCCCGCGTATCTCCAGATCGTGCATGGCGAGATAGAAGCCCGAGCCCAGTTGTTCCATCGCCTGAATGGCTTCGAGGCGTTTCTTCGCTTGAGCGGTGAGACCTTCCATGCTGTCCACCAGCAGATAAGCATAAGCCTGGTGGTGTGAGCGGCCGACGCGGCCACGCAACTGGTGCAGTTGCGCGAGGCCGAAGCGGTCGGCGCGGTTCATGATGATGGTGTTGGCCGATGGCACGTCGATGCCGGTCTCGATGATGGTGGTGCATAGCAGCACGTTGAAGCGCTGGTGGGTGAAGTCGCGCATCACCGCTTCCAGCTCGCGTTCGCCCATCTGCCCGTGGGCGACGCGGATGCGCGCTTCGGGCAGCAGCGTTTCCAGCTTCTCCAGCATATTGGTGATCGTATCCACCTCGTTGTGCAAGAAATACACCTGCCCTCCGCGCTTGAGCTCGCGCAGCACGGCTTCGCGGATCACGCCTTGGCTGTAGTTGCTGACGAAGGTCTTGATGGACAAACGCCGCTGCGGCGCGGTGGCGATCACCGAGAAATCGCGCAGGCCTTCGAGCGACATCGCCAGCGTGCGCGGGATCGGAGTGGCGGTGAGTGTCAGCACATCCACCTCAGCGCGCAGCGCCTTGAGGCGCTCTTTTTGCTGCACGCCGAAGCGGTGTTCTTCGTCGAGGATAACTAGGCCCAGATTATGGAACTTCACATCCTTCTGAATCAATTTGTGCGTGCCGATGACGATGTCCAGCTTGCCCTCGGTCAGATCTTTTAGCGCTTGGGTCTGCTCCTTGGCGGAGCGGAAGCGTGACAGTTCGGCTATGCGCACCGGCCAATCGGCGAAGCGGCTGGAAAAATTTTGGTAATGCTGTTCGACTAGCAGAGTAGTAGGCGCCAACACCGCAACCTGCTTGCCTTCCATCGCGGCGACGAAGGCGGCGCGCAGCGCCACCTCGGTCTTGCCGAAGCCGACGTCGCCGCAGATCAGTCTATCCATCGGCTTCCCGGATTGCAGGTCGGCGATCACCGCCTCGATGGCGGCGGCCTGATCGGGCGTCTCCTCGAAGCCAAAGCCAGCGGCGAACGCCTCGTAGTCATGCGGCGAGAACTTGAACGCGTGTCCCTTGCGGATAGCGCGCTGCGCATAGATGTTGAGCAACTCGGCGGCGGTGTCGCGTACCTGCTGCATGGCTCGGCGTTTGGCTTTGTCCCAAGACCCGCTGCCCAGCTTGTGCAACGGCGCTACGTCCGCTGCGCCGCCGCTGTAACGGCTGATGACGTGCAGTTGCGCCACCGGCACGTAGAGCTTGTCGCCACCGTCGTATTCCAGCAGCAGGAACTCGTTTTCACCCTCACCTAGGTCGAGGTTCACCAGCCCCTGATAGCGCCCGATGCCGTGTTGTTCATGTACCACGGCATCACCGGGCTTGAGCTCTGACAGATCACGCAACATGCCCTCGACATTGCTCTTCTTGGCAGAGCGGGAGCGGCGATTGACCGGCGTTATCTCGTAGAGTTCGGACTCGGTAATCAGAGCCCAGCCCATGTCTGCGAGAATAAAGCCATTTTGGACGGCACCCACTGCGATCATCAACTGGTCGTTGGCGGCACAAAACTCCTCAAATCCATCACAGACGGTGGGTGTTAGACCATACCCTTGAAAGTAATCGGCCATTAACTCTCGTCGCCCTAGACTATCAGCGAGCAATAGAGCGCGACCGTCGTAGTTTCGCAGGAAATTTTGCAGAAGTTGAGTCGGTAATTCGGCACGCCGGTTGATTGTGACACTAGGTAGGGTGCTCGTTGAACAGGCGCTTAGTGCGTTAGCGCTTATGTCGTTGGCAACGATATCGAGTCTCGAGTAATTCTGGGTGGAGAGAAAAAACTGTTCCGCGTCGAGAAATAGCTCGAGGGGATCTAGTAGCGGACGTTGCGGGTCGCCCAGAAGCAGTTTGTGGCGTGAGGCGGCGTCCTGCCAAAAATTAGTGATAGCACCCTCAATTTCGCGGTGCAGACATAAGGCGGTGTTAGGTGGCAGGTAATCGAAAAGAGTCGCGGTGCGTTCGAAGAATAGAGGCAGGTAATATTCGATACCCGCAGGGGCAAGCCCTTTGCTTACATCCTTGTAGATGCGGCATTTCGACGGATCGCCTTCGAACCGTTCGCGGAATCTTTGGCGGAAGCGGGCTTGGCCAGCCTCATCCAAAGGAAATTCACGCGCGGGAAGCAGGCGAATCTCCTGCACAGGGTAAATGGTGCGCTGAGTATCTACGTCAAAGGTGGCGATAGACTCGATCTCGTCGTCGAAGAGGTCAATCCGATATGGAACGGCACTCCCCATCGGGAACAAATCAATCAGGCCGCCACGGATACAAAACTCCCCTGGGGTAAGTACCTGCTGTACGTGAGTATATCCAGCCATCGAGAGTTGGCCGCGAAACGCATCCAACTTTAACCGCTCTTTGCGCTTGAAGAAAAAGGTGTACGCAGCGAGATACTCGACTGGAGGGAGTGGGTAAAGTGCGGTCGTAATCGGAACCACGATGACGTCGGCAGATTGGTTGCGGATATGGTGCAAAGTGGCCAGTCGTTCCGAAACGAGATCCTGATGCGGAGAAAAATGATCGTAGGGCAGCGTTTCCCAATCGGGTAGCAGATAGCAGCGCAACTTAGGTGCGAAGAAGGGGATTTCTTCAACTAGCCGTTGCGCCTCCTGAGCACTCGCCGTGATAACTACAACCGGTTGATTAGACTTGGCAAACTGCGCCAGTGCCAAGGCATCGGATGAGCCAAAAAGCTGGGTGTAGCGCGGGCGCGAATGTGATGAAGAGAACAACAAGGGTGGCTTTCGAGAAATATTCAGGGAAAATCGAAGGAGCAAAGATATGGTGTGTGGCGCTAGTTTACCCGCGCTTTTCTGGCCTAGCCACCTCTGCGGTTGTCGGCAATGAATCGGGGGCGATTCGGTTTTCTGTTACTCTCATGCCACATTTTACCGGGATTCAGGCATGGCTACTTATGCAATCGGCGACATTCAGGGCTGCGGCGACGAGCTGAAGCGGCTGCTGGAGGTATGCCGCTTTGATCCGGTGCAGGATAAACTCTGGCTGGTCGGAGACTTGGTCAATCGCGGGCCAGACTCGCTAGGAGTGTTGCGACTGGTCAAATCGCTGGGTGATGCCGCAGTCACGGTGCTAGGTAATCACGATATTTCTCTATTGGCGCTGGCCGAGGGGTTGGGGCGCTCGCACCCCGGAGACACGATGGGCAACGTGCTGAATGCACCAGACAGGGAGGACTTGCTCACCTGGCTGCGCGCGCAAAAGCTGTTTCATGCCGAGAATGGCTACGTGCTGGTACATGCTGGGTTGCTGCCGCAATGGTCGGTGGCACAAGCGATGGCGCTGGTGGCGGAGGTGGAGGCGGCGTTGCACGGCCCGGATTACCGCGAGTTGTTCGCCCATCTTTACGGCAATCAGCCGGTGCAATGGGACGACAGCCTGAGCGGTTATGATCGGCTGCGCGTGATCATCAACGCCTGTACCCGGCTGCGAGTCTGCACCCCATCGGGCGCGATGGAATTCAAATTCAAGGGCGAGTTGCAGAACGTCCCGGCTGGCTATCTGCCTTGGTTCGATGCGCCGCACCGGGCTAGTACCGATACGACAGTGGTGTGCGGACATTGGTCGGCGCTGGGGTTAATGCTGCGCAAAGATATAATCGCATTGGACACCGGCTGTCTGTGGGGCGGGATGTTGACGGCGATCCGCCTAGAAGATCGGCAGTTGTTCCAAGTGCCCTGTCTGACGCAGCCAGTAGCGAAAGATTGGAAGTAGCGCTGCGGCTCAAGAGCGCGGTGGCTGATGCAAAGGTTTGGAGTGTCTGCAATGAAAAAACAATCGGGATTCCTCATGGTCGCCGCTCTGGCGATGTTGCTGTCTGCTTGCGGACATGACGAAAAACCTGCAGGCGGCCCCGGCCCAGCTGGCGCGATGCCGCCTGCGGAGGTGGATGTGATCGCGGTCGCCAGCGGTTCGCCGGTGTTGACGCGCGATCTGCCGGGACGTCTTCAGGCCTATCGTACGGCGCAGGTGCGGGCGCGGGTCGAGGGCATCGTCGAGCAGCGCATGTTCAGCGAAGGCAGCGATGTGCGAGCGGGCGAGACCTTGTTCAGGATCGATGCCCGCAACTATCAGGCTGCCTTCGATGCTGCGCAGGCAGACGAGGCCGTCGCCCGGCAGAATCTGACGCGCTACAAGCGGCTGTTCGAGTTCCGCGCGGTGAACCAGCAGGATTTCGAGCTAGCCGAAGCCAAACACAAACAAGCCGAGGCCGCCCTTGCGCGCGCCAGACTCGATTTGGACAACACCCGCGTGCCTGCGCCGATCGCGGGCCGCATCGGTCGCGCACTGGTGACAGAGGGGGCGCTGGTCGGGCGCGGCGATGCCACCCATCTGGCTACCATTGAGCAGATCTCGACCGTCTATGCTGACTTCACCCAATCCGGGGTAGACCTGCTGCGTTTGCGGCAAGCCATCAAGGGTGGAACGCTGAAACGCTCCGGTACGACGCAGGTCGAGCTGGTGCTGGAAGATAGCAGTGTCTACCGCTTGCCCGGCAAGCTGGTGTTCTCCGATTTGGCGGTCGATCCCGGCACGGGCAGCGTGTCGATGCGGGCCGAGTTCCCTAATCCTGAGCACGAGTTGCTGCCCGGCATGTTCGTCCGCGTGCGTTTCTCCGAGGCCGCGCTGGACAATGGCATCAGCATTCCTCAGCGCGCCGTGCAAGCTGGGCCGCAGGGGCAGTTCGTGCTGGTCGTCGCGGCAGACGGCAAGGTCGCGCCGCATCCGGTCAAGACTGGCGGCATGTCGGGTGGCGATTTTGTCATCAGCGAAGGGCTGAATCCGGGTGAGCTGGTCATCGTCAACGGCATCCAGAAGGCACGCCCCGGCAGCGTGGTGAAGCCGGTGGTGCTAGAGCCGGCGGCTGCGGCCCGCGCCAAGTAAGGAGCCGCATCGTGTTCGCCAGATTCTTCATCGACCGGCCCATCTTCGCCTGGGTGATCGCCCTCATCATTCTGCTGGCGGGCGGTTTGGCGCTGCGCAGCTTGCCCGTCTCTGCCTATCCGCCAGTCGCCCCGCCGGGCTTGGCCGTCACCATCAACTATCCGGGAGCGTCGGCGCAGGTGGTGGAAGAGACCGCCGTCGCGTTGGTCGAACAGGAGATGAATGGTATCGACCACCTGCTGTACATGGAGTCGGCCTCCGAACAAGGTGTGGGCACGATCACCCTGACCTTTGAGGCGGGAAGCGATCTGGACGTGGCTTCGGTCGAGATTCAGAACCGCATCAAGCGTACCGAGGCGCGGTTACCCGAAGATGTGCGGCGGCTGGGCATCAACGTGGGCAAATCCGCGCGCAACTATCTGATGTTCGTCGCGCTGTTCTCGCCGGATCACAGTCAAGACTTCGTCGCGCTGGGCAGCTATGCCGCTTCGAGTGTGCTGGAAAGCATCCGCCGCGTGCCGGGCGTGGGCGAGGCCATTCTGTTCGGCACGGAATATTCGATGCGTTTGTGGCTGAAGCCGGAGCGGCTGTTCAGTTACCAGCTGACGCCGGGCGATGTGGCCGCCGCAGTGCGCGCACAGAACATCCAACTGGCGACCGGTGAACTGGGCCAACTGCCCGCCGCCGCAGGCCAGCAACTGAACGCCGTCATCGTCACCAAGGGGCGCATGTCCACGCCGGAAGAGTTCGGCAACATCATCGTCCGTACCAATCCTAACGGCTCGACAGTGCGGGTGCGTGATGTCGCACGGGTAGAGCTGGGCGCGCAGGATTACGCCATCTCCGCCCGGCTGGACGGGCAGCCCGCCTCGGCTATCGGCATCCGCCTCGCGCCGGGAGCCAATGCGCTGGCAACAGCCCAGGCGGTCAAAGCCAGAATGAGCGAACTATCCAAGTTCTTCCCCAAAGGGGTGGAATGGGTCGCACCTTACGATACCTCCCGCTTCGTGGACATCTCCATCCGCGAGGTGCTGAAGACGCTGGCCGAGGCGATGCTGATGGTGTTCCTCGTGTTGTTCCTGTTTCTGGAGAATCTGCGCGCCACCATCATTCCCTCGGTGGTCGTTCCCGTTGCGCTGACCGGCGCGACCGTCGGCCTGTATTTCATGGGCTATTCGATCAACATCCTCACCTTGTTCGCCATGGTGCTGGCCATCGGCATCGTGGTGGACGACGCCATCGTGGTGGTGGAGAGCGTCGAGCGCATCATGCGAGAGGAAGGGCTGTCGCCACGCGAGGCGACACGCAAAGCGATGGGCCAGATCTTCGGTGCCATCATCGCCATCAGTCTGGTGCTGATCGCCGTGTTCGTGCCGATGGCTTTCTTCGGCGGCTCGGTCGGCGCGATCTATCGCCAGTTCGCCGTGACCTTGGTGCTGGCGATCGCCTTCTCCGCGCTGATGGCCTTGTCGCTGACGCCTGCCTTGTGCGCCACCGTGTTGAAGCACACGCCCGCGCCGGACATCCGCACCCAGCGCGGCTTCTTCGGCTGGTTCAACCGACTGTTCTTCCGCACCACGCAAGGCTATCGCGCCGGAGTGGCGCGGGTATTGCAACGTAGCGGACGCTATTTCGTGCTGTACCTGCTGATCGTGGCGATCACCGGTTGGATGTTCTCACGGTTGCCCACCAGCTTTCTGCCGGAAGAGGATCAAGGCTATTTCATCAGCGTGATGCAGTTGCCGCCGGGAGCGACGCAGGAGCGCACGCTTGAGGTATTGGCGCAAGCCGAGCGGTTCTACATGAAGCAGCCGGAAGTGGCTCACGTCATCGGCGTGGCGGGTTTCTCTTTCTTCGGACGTGGCCAAAATGCGGCCATCGCCTTTGTCCGCCTCAAGGATTGGGACGAACGGCCTGCGCCGGAGTCATCCGCCAGCTCCTTGGTGCAGCGCGCCAACATGGCGCTGTTCCGTATCAAGCAGGCGATGATTTTCTCCATCAACGTCCCGCCCATCCCAGAGTTGGCGGCTGTGGGCGGTTTCGACTTCCGTTTGCAGGACCGGGGCGGCGTGGGCCGCGACAAGTTGCTGGAAGCGCGCAACATGGCGCTCGGCATGGCCGGCCAGAATCCCGTTCTGACCGGGGTGAGGCCGGAGGGCCAAGAGGCCGGCCCGCAGTTGCAACTGGACATCGACCGGCTGAAAGCGCAGGCGCTGGGGATAGATGTGGCGAAGCTGAACGAGACGCTGCAATCCGCGCTGGGCGTGGCTTACATCAACGATTTCGTCCGCGCCGGACGCATCCTGCGGGTACAGATGCAGGCTGAGGCCGAGGCCCGCGCGACGGTCGAGCAGATCTTGCGCTTGCCGGTGCGCAATGCGCAGGGCGGCATGGTGCAGCTCTCCGAGATTGCTACGCCGCGCTGGGTGGTCGGTTCGCCCAAGCTTGACCGTTACAACGGCTTGCCCTCGATGAAGCTGGCGGGTACGCCCGCGCCGGGACACAGCAGCGGCGAAGCGCTGGCCGTGATGGAAGGTATTGCCGCCAAGCTGCCGCCGGGGATAGGTTTCGAGTGGTCCGGCTCGTCCAACGAAGAAAAGCTCTCCGGCAGCCAGGCCCCCTTGCTGTATGCGCTGTCCCTCGTGGCGGTGTTCCTGTGTCTGGCTGCGCTGTACGAAAGCTGGTCGATCCCGGTCGCGGTGCTGATGGTGGTTCCCATCGGCATTCTTGGCTCGGTGCTGGCGGTGACGATGCGCGGCTTGCCCAACGACATCTACTTTCGCGTCGGGCTTATCGTCATCATCGGGCTGGCGGCCAAGAATGCGATCCTCATCATCCAGTTCGCGCGCGAGTTGCAGCAGAGCGGACATGGCCTGATCGAGGCGACCACCGAAGCGTGCCGTTTGCGTTTCCGCCCGATTCTGATGACCTCTATCGCCTTCATCTTCGGGGTGTTGCCGCTGGCGATCTCCACCGGCGCAGGGGCTAACAGCCGCCATGCCATCGGCACGGGGGTGATGGGCGGCATGGTCACGGCCACGCTGCTGGCGGTGTTCTTGATCCCCTTGTTCTTCGTGGTGGTGCGCCGCCTTTTCCCGGAAAAGGAGCGGCATTAGCCAATCTCGGTCAGCAGGCGTCGCATCATGTCCTCCGCTTGCTTGGCATAGCCAGCGCCGAACAGATTGGCGTGGTTGAGGATGTGATACAGGTTGTACAACTCACGGCGCACCGGGTAGCCCGCATCCAGTGGAACATGGGAGCGGTAGGCGGCGTAGAAATCCGGGCTGAATCCGCCGAATAGTTCCGTCATCGCTAGGTCGGCCTCGTGATCGCCGTAATAGGGCGCGGGGTCGAAGAGCACCGGTGAGCCATCGCCCAGATAGCTGTGATTGCCGCTCCATAGATCGCCGTGCAGCAGTGCTGGACGCGGAGTGTAACCTTTGAAGAATGCGGGAAGTGCCGTGAGCAAGCGCTCACCGGATGCACCGAAGCGGTAGCCGTTCTGCGCTGCTAGTTCGAGTTGAAAGCCCAGTCGCCGCATCTGCCAGAATTCCACCCAGTCATCCAGCCAACCGTTTGGTTGCGGGGTGTTGCCGATGAAATTGTCCTGAGCGAAACCGAAGCCGGGAGCTGTGGCTTGGTGCAGGGACGCTAGGCGTTCGCCCAGCATCCGTGCGTCGCCGTGTTCATGCAGTTCCAGCCATTCCAGCAGCAGAAACGCCTGATTTCCAGTGATGCCGTGAGTGATGGGGCGCGGTACGCGGATGCTGTGCGTGTCCGCCATCGCCGCCAAACCAGCGTGTTCGGTAGCGAACATGGGCAGTTTTTCGGCAGCGTTCAGCTTAATGAAATAACGCGAACCGTCCCGGCCTTCGAGGCGGAACGCTTGATTGATGCAGCCACCGCTTAACGGCACGCTGCGCTGAAGATCGAATCCCGCCCCGAGGATGCAATGCAGGGCGGATTCGATGGCCGGAGTCACGGAGGAGAACTGGGGACGCTAAGGTTTGGGGAGTGTTGGGCTGGGCTCGGGCTCGTCCCTGACGGATTCGTGCTCTAGCTGTTCCTGACCACGTTTGCCTCGCACCACGCGCACTCGCTCGCCGACTTTGAATTCCAGCCCCGGTTTCACTTCTTGGTCGATGATGAGCGGGTCGGTTTTGCCGTCGAGCTTGACCCAGATCTCCTGACCGGGAATGATGCCGCTGTTTTGTGCCGCCCCTCCAGCGTTGCCGCCCAAAGTCCCTCCCAGCACTGAGCCTACGACCGAGCCACGCCCGCTGCCCAGCACCGCTCCGCCTATGCTGCCCATCGTGCCCCCGAAGAAGTAGCCGGAGCTGCCGCCCTCATCAGGCATGTCTTTGGGCGAGACGGACTCGACCACGCCTACGCGGACGATCTCTTTGCCGTCACGGCCTGCGTTGGCGTTGGGCTTCCCGGCGGGATGGGCGCAAGCTACCAGCAGCAGGGTGGCGATCAGGAGAGGCGCGCACCGCATCACAACACCAAGTCGTAGCCGAAGTGCAGGCGGAACTGCGCGGACAATTCATCGCGCGTCGGCGCGTGGTTCTGGCCACCGCGACTGGCAATCTTCAACGAACCCAGCAGCGATGCCAGACGGCCAGTGGTCTCCCAGTCCCAGCCGGACTGGATGCCGTGCAGCAGACCGGCGCGATAGGCGTCGCCGCAACCGGTCGGGTCGAGCACTTCGGCGGCTTTCACGCCGGGGATGCGGATCTCTTTTCCTTCGGTGTAGATCACCGAGCCTTCGCCGCCCAGCGTCATGATGAGCGCCTTCACCTGTCCGGCGATCTCGGCGATGTTCCTGCCGGTCTTGTCTTGCAGCAGCTTGGCTTCGTAGTCGTTGACGGTGACATAGGTCGCCTGCTCGATGAAGTTCAGTAGGTCTTCGCCGCCGAACATCGGCATACCCTGGCCGGGGTCGAACACGAAGGGGATGCCCGCTTCTTGGAACTGGCGCGCGTGCTGGATCATGCCGTCGCGGCCATCCGGCGAGACGATGCCCAGCGTGACGTTGGCGGCTTGGCCGACCTGATTCTGCTCGGAGTAGCCCATCGCGCCGGGGTGGAAGGCGGTGATCTGGTTATCGTCCAGATCGGTGGTGATGAAGGCTTGGCCGGTGAAGCTGCCCGGTACATGGCGGATGTGGGTGCGATCCAGTGCGAGACGATCCAGACGTGCGGCATATGGCTCGAAGTCGTCACCGACGGTGGCCATGATCAGCGGATTGCCACCCAACAGCTTCAGGTTGTAGGCGATGTTGCCGGCGCAGCCGCCGTATTCGCGGCGCATGGTCGGCACCAAAAAGGCGACGTTGAGGATGTGGAGCTGTTCCGGCAGGATGTGCTTCTTGAACTGGTCGTGGAACACCATGATGGTGTCGTAAGCCATGGAGCCGCAAATGAGAGTGTTCATGGGGTTCGTCGCAGGAGGGTTGTCAGGAGGTCAAATTATAGCAGGCTGTGCGAGGCTGCGAATTTTCTCCCCCCTCTTGAAATACCGGCCTCAGCCCCCATTCTTGGCAGTCGCAGGGGGGGAGTGCTAAACTGCGTCCCCGCATCAATCAACCCATTGTTTCAGGAGAACCAAGCATGAAAATTCGTCCATTGAGCGACCGCGTGATCGTCAAGCGCGTTGAAGAAGACCTTAAGACTGCCTCCGGCATCGTGCTTCCCGGCGCATCCGCCGAAAAGCCTGACCAAGGTGAGATCGTCGCTGTGGGTAATGGCAAGATCGGTGATGACGGCAAGCTACGTGCCATGAGCGTGAAGGTCGGCGACCGTGTGCTGTTCGGCAAGTATTCCGGTCAGGCCTTCAAGCTGGATGGCCAGGAGCTGTTGACTATGCGCGAAGACGACATCATCGGCATCGTCGAAGCCTAATCCAAGCGCAACTATAGAACTCTCAGGAGAAATAACATGGCAGCAAAAGACGTAAAGTTCCACGACGCAGCCCGCGCCAAGATGGTGGTGGGTGTCAACATTCTGGCTGATGCAGTCAAAGTGACCTTGGGCCCTAAGGGTCGTAACGTGGTGTTGGATCGCTCCTACGGCGCACCGACCATCACCAAGGACGGCGTTTCCGTCGCTAAGGAGATCGAACTGAAGGACAAGTTCGAGAACATGGGCGCGCAGATGGTGAAGGAAGTCGCTTCCAAGACCTCCGACGTGGCCGGTGACGGCACCACCACCGCGACCGTGCTGGCACAATCCATCGTGATGGAAGGCATGAAGTTCGTAACCGCCGGGATGAACCCGATGGACCTGAAGCGCGGCATCGACAAGGCCGTGATCGCCACGGTAGAAGAGTTGCGCAAGCTGTCCAAGCCCTGTTCCACTACCAAGGAGATCGCGCAGGTCGGCTCTATCTCGGCCAACTCTGATGCAGACATCGGCAACATCATCGCTTCCGCGATGGAGAAGGTCGGCAAGGAAGGCGTCATCACCGTGGAAGACGGCAAGTCGCTGAACAACGAGCTGGACGTGGTCGAAGGGATGCAATTCGACCGTGGCTATTTGTCGCCCTACTTCATCAACAATCAGGACAAACAGATCGCCGCGCTGGACAACCCGTTCATCCTGTTGCACGACAAGAAGATCTCCAACATCCGTGACCTGCTGCCCGTACTGGAAGGCGTCGCCAAGGCTGGTCGTCCGCTGCTCATCATCGCCGAAGACATCGAAGGCGAAGCACTGGCGACTTTGGTGGTGAACAACATTCGTGGCATCCTGAAGACCGTCGCCGTCAAGGCACCTGGCTTCGGCGACCGCCGCAAGGCCATGCTGGAAGACATCGCCATCCTGACCGGCGGCACCGTGATCGCTGAAGAAGTCGGTCTGACACTGGAAAAGACCACGCTGGCTGAACTGGGCCAAGCCAAGCGCATCGAAGTGGGCAAGGACAACACCACCATCATCGACGGCGCTGGTTCTGAAGACGCGATCAAGGGTCGCATCGTGCAGATCAACAAGCAGTTCGACGAATCCTCCAGCGATTACGACCGCGAAAAACTGCAAGAGCGCAAGGCCAAGCTGGCTGGCGGCGTGGCCGTCATCAAGGTGGGCGCTGCGACCGAAGTCGAAATGAAGGAAAAGAAGGCGCGCGTGGAAGATGCGCTGCACGCTACCCGCGCTGCGGTCGAAGAAGGCATCGTCCCCGGCGGCGGCGTGGCACTGCTGCGTGCCAAGGCTGCGGTTGCTGGCCTGAAGGGCGACAACCACGACCAAGACGCTGGCATCACCATCGTCCTGCGCGCGATGGAAGCCCCGCTGCGCGCCATCACTCAGAACGCTGGCGACGAGCCGTCGGTGGTGGTGAACCAAGTGCTGAGCGGCTCTGGCAGCTACGGCTATAACGCCGCAACTGGCGTCTACGGCGACATGCTGGAGATGGGCGTGGTCGATCCGACCAAGGTGACCCGCACCGCGTTGCAGAACGCAGCGTCCATCGCTGGCCTGATGCTGACGACCGCTTGCATGGTCGCCGAGTTGCCGGAAGACAAGCCAGCTGCTGCTGGCATGGGCGGCGACATGGGCGGTATGGGTGGAATGGGCGGTATGATGTAACGAAGCCTAGCTTCACGTTGTAAAACGAAGAGCCCCGCTTACGCGGGGTTCTTCGTTCGGAGCGCAGGAAACAAAAGAGCCGACCTAGGTCGGCTCTTTATTACCGGGACGGTCGGATTATTTATCCAGCCCCAAAATGAATTCCACCAACTGCTTCATCTCGGCCTGATTCTTACCAGCCGGATCGTTAGCGGCCATCGGCATGGAACCCCAAACGCCAGAGCCACCTTGCGAAACCTTTTGAAGCAGACCATCCTTCAGCGGATACTCTTTACCCTTGTAGGTGTAGGTCGTAACGCTCTTGTACTTGCTGGCAACATCCTTCCAAGCTGGGCCGACGCGCTTTTTGTCGATCGCGTGGCAGGCGACGCAGTTGTTCTTCTTCGCCAACTCAGGCATATCCGCCGCCATCGCATTTACTGCCACCATCAAACTTGCTGCTGCGAGCATACTTGTAATTATCTTCACATTTCCCTCCTTGGTTGGACTTGCATCCGATCATACGACTAGTTAAACCGGTACTTGAAACGATTTTAGAGCACCCATGTCCTAGAAGGGAATTGTAATATTTGGCAAATGCCGAAGAATGTAGGGCGTAGGGAGGTTTCGATGTATCTTTTCGTCAAAATACTGGTGTCGTTCTCGTTATTGGTCGGTTCAGTTCATGCCGGGAGCATGGCCGGAGGTGAGTCGCAATTTGCGGCGGAAGAGATCATCAAGCTCACCAAGAAGGTCGAAAAGACGCTGGGGGCGAAGGGAGCTAGGGTGGCGATCATTGCCAGAGCGGGGCGTCCGCCCGCCGAATTGCCGGAGGGGATGCATTTCACCCACGTCGGTTTTGCCGTGTATTCCGAAATTACCACCGCAGATGGTCGCGTCGTCCACGGTTATGCTTTGTACAACCTCTATCAGCGCAACGACAAGCCGGATACCAGTCATCTGGTTCAGGATTTTCCGGTGGACTTTTTTGCGGGTGTGGCCGTGTTGGAAGCGGCCGTGCTGATCCCATCCCCCGAGTTGCAGCGGCGTCTGTTGGAAGTGCTCGCTTCGCCCACCTATCGTGCATTACATGACCCACGATACTCCGCGATCGCCAGCCCGTATACCCTAGGGCGACAGAATTGCACCGAATTCGTGCTGGATGTAGTCAATGCGGCCATCTATCAGACCGCCGATATCAATCGCATCAAAGCCAATGAGAAAGCCTATTTCGAGGCGCAGCCGGTGAGTGTCAGTCCGCTCAAGTTGATGCTGGGGGCGATGTTCAGTGCTGAGATCACGCTGAGCGATCAATCCGGTACGCCGGTGACCGCCACGTTTGAGACCATCGCGCGCTATCTGCAAAAATATGACGAAGGCGCAGAGTTAATCACCCTCACTTTAGAGCCCTAGCTTGCGTACCGGAGGGCGCGCAAGTATAAAGCCCATACTGGACAGCCCCGCAACTCAATTCGAAAGGAAGCATCGTGAATAAATCGAAAGCATCGTTGATCGGTATCGCATTCGGCATCTCGACACTAGGCGCGGCGGTGGCAGCCGAGCCGAACACTCACGCGGGCAAGGCAGTCGATCATGCCGCGAAGAGCTTCTCCAATGCCAGCGGCAGTGTCGCCCACTCGATTGCGGCCTCGGGGCAACTGACTTCTGCGGCTTCGGCGATCCCGCTTTCCATCGGCGCATCGGTGGGGGCCGTCAGCGGACAGTTGGCGCATGATTCGATGAAGGCGGCGACCGCTCCCATCGGTACGCCCTTGCCGGTGACGGACGAGGTGCTGACCACGATCCCGCCCAATGAGGCGCTGAAGGTCAAAAAAGATGAAAAACCAGACAATAAACTGTAATCGGAGTCGACCATGAAGCTGATCGCTAGAGTATTTTTGTCGCTGACACTTTTGTTGTCTGCCGGTCAAGGCTATGCCAATAGCGGCAGTAGCAGCCAAGCAGCGGAAGCGCCGCATTTTTCTGCCGAGCAGATCATCCAGTTCGCCAAAAAAGTGGAGAAGACATTGGCTGCCAAGGGTGCGCGCGTTGCTGTTCTGGCGCGGATGGGGCGTCCGGCTTCGGAGTTGCCGGAAGGGATGCACTTTACCCATGTCGCCTTCGCCGTCTATTCGCAGATCACCACGGCAGATGGTCGCAATGTGCCGGGTTATGCGATCTATAACCTGTATCAGCGCGACGGCAAGCCTGACGTAAGCGATCTGGTACAGGACTTTCCGGTGGATTTCTTCGCCGGCGTACAGGTGTTGGAGGCGGGCATCATCGTGCCCTCACCGGAGTTGCAGAAGCGCTTGCTGGAAGTGATTGCCTCGCCCACCTATCAGGCACTGCACAACCCGCACTACTCTTTGATTGCCAACCCTTACACGCTGGATAAGCAGAACTGCACCGAACATACGCTGGACGTGATCCATGCGGCGATCTATCAGACAGCTGACATCAATAAGATCAAGGCCAACGAAAAGGCGTATTACGTGGCGCAACCGGTGAATGTCAGCCCGTTCAAGTTGCTGCTGGGGTCGACATTCAGCTCCGAGATCTCGATCTCCGACCATCCCGGCAAGCCAGTCACCGCGACCTTTGAAACCATCGGCAGCTATCTGCAAAAGTACGACGCCGGGTCGGAGGTCATCACCGTGCTGCCCTGATCCAGTCGGGCGGAATGAAAAAAACGGGGGGCTTAGCCCCCCGCTTCGTTTGCAGCCTCCGACTGGATCAGCCGCTGTTACGCAATCCGGCTGCGATGCCGTTGATCGTCAGATGAATCGCGCGTTTGAGTTGCGGGTCGTCGTCGCCGGCGCGGCTGCGATGTAGCAGCGAAACCTGCAAGTGGTTCAGCGGATCGATATAGGGCGTGCGGGTGGTCAGGCTGCGAGCCAGCGTCGGGTTGTCCGCCAACAGCGTGGACGCGCCGGTGATGGCGAACAGTAGCTCTACCGTATCCTGCCATTCCTTTTCGATCTCGCCGAAGATGGTGGCACGCAAGGTCTCGTCTGGAACTAGCTCGGCATAGCGCGAGGCGATGCCCATGTCGGTCTTGGAAAGCACCATGTCCATGTTGGAGAGCAGGCCACGGAAAAAGGCCCAGTTCTGGTACATGGCTTGCAGTTGCTGAAGCCCGGCGTCGCCTTCTCGTGCGATGAACTGTTTGACGGCGCTGCCGAAGCCGAACCAGCCCGGCAGGATGGCGCGGTTCAAACTCCAACTGAACACCCAAGGAATGGCGCGCAGGTCTTCGATATTGTTGGTCGCGCGTCGCGCCGAGGGGCGGCTGCCGATGTTGAGCTCGGCGATCTCGCGGATCGGCGTAGCGGCGAAGAAGTAGTCGGTGAAACCGGGGGTCTCGTATACCAGTTTACGGTAGGCGTTGAACGCATCCAGACTCAGCGCTTCCATGATGCGATGGAATTCCGGCATGGTGGAGTCGTCACCGTGATGGTGCAACAGGGTCGCTTCCAGCGTTGCCGCGATGAGGATCTCCAGATTGCGCCGCCCGATGTCCGGGTTGGAGTATTTGCTGGAAATGACCTCGCCTTGCTCGGTGATGCGGATCTGTGCGTTCACGCTGCCCGGCGGTTGCGCCAGAATGGCCTGATAGCTCGGGCCGCCGCCACGTCCGACCGTGCCGCCGCGACCGTGGAACAAACGTAGCTCGACGCCGTGTTTCTCGAACACCTTCACCAGCTCCAACTCGGCTTTGTACAACTCCCAGTTGGCCGTCAGGTAGCCGCCGTCCTTGTTGCTGTCGGAGTAACCCAGCATCACTTCTTGCGTATTGTCGCGACTCTTCAGCAGTTCCCGGTAGAACGGGATGGAGAACAGCTCATCCATGATGATGCCGCAGCCTTGCAGGTCGGCGATAGTCTCGAACAGCGGGATGATGTTGATGTGCAGCAAAGGCTGGGCATCCGTTTCCAGTAGCCCGGTCTGCTGCACCATCAGCGCCACCTCCAGCAGATCACTCACGGCGTCCGTCTTGGAGATGATGTAGTTCGGCAGCGCGGCCCGTCCGTAGCGGCGCTGGATGTCGGCGGCGGCTTGCATCAGGCGCAACTCACCTTGGGCCGTCTCGGTGTAGCCATCCAGTGTCTCGGCCAGTAACTGATTCGCCTGCAAGGCATGAACCAGAGCGACCCGGCGAGCCGCTTCATCGAGCTGGGCGTAACCGGGTGTACCGGCGGCGGCCAGCAGTTCACTCACTACTTGTTCGTGGATGCCGCTGTGCTGGCGCATGTCGAGCGGAGCCAGATGGAAGCCAAAGACTTGCGCTGCGCGCTTGAGGTCGGCCAGTCGCCCGCGCGCCAGATAGGTCGCGCCGTGGGAATTCAGCGAGTCGATCAAGATGTTCAGGTCGCTAATGAATCCGTCCGCATCGGTATACGGTTGGGCGTGAGTATCCACCGGGCGCAGATGCTCGACGCGATGCCCCAACTGTTCGGTGGTGGCGACCAAGCGCGAGTAGATGGTGATGAGTGCGCGGCGGTAAGGCTCATCGGTGCGGCTGGGCGATTTGTCCGCCGAATTGGCGGCGAATTCGGCCATCTCGGGGCTGATCTCAATCAAGCGGGAAGACAGCGATAGCCGAGTTCCCAGTAGATGCGTCTCAGCCAGATAGTGCTCCAGAATCAGCGAGGAGTGCCGACGTGCTGCGCCCAAGGTGGCTTCGTGCGTGACAAAGGGGTTGCCGTCGCGATCGCCGCCGATCCAGCTGCCGACCTTCAGGAAGCAGGGCAATTCGATGCGCTGGCCGAAGCGGGCTTCCAAGTCCTGCTCTAGCTTGGAGTAGATCTTGGGGATCTCGCTCAGGAAGGTGTAGCGGTAGTAGGAGAGGCCGTTGTTGATCTCGTCTTGCACAGTCAGCTTCGAGAAGCGCAACATGCGTGTATTCCACAGAATCAGTACGAAGCGGCGCAGGGCCTCTTCGTTGTCTGCCAGTTCGTCCGGCGTCATGTCCATGCGGTCGCGCTCGTCCAGCAGTTGCGAAATCACCAACTGACAATCGAGGATGCTCTTGCGCTGCACCTCGGTGGGGTGGGCAGTCAGTACGGGCGAGATCAGCGCCTTGCTGAAAAAGCGCTGTATCGCCTCAGCGTCGAGCCCTTTCTTGCTGGCCCGATTCAGAGCCAACTCCAAACTGCCCTCGCGTGGCGGCGTGCCTGCTTTCAGGTGGGCGCGGCGGCGGCGGCTGTGATGCAGGTCTTCGGCGATGTTGCAAAGCTGAGAGAAATAGCTGAAGGCGCGAACCACCCACAGGGTATCGCGCGGCGAGAGCCCGTCCAGCAAGGCCTCTAGGCGAGTGCGATCCACATCGTCTTGCGTTTTGCGAAAACGCACGGCGGTGCGTCGCACGTTCTCGATCAATTCGTAGGTCTCATCGCCCTCTTGCTCACGCAATGTGTCGCCGAGAATACGCCCAAGCAGGCGAATATCCTCGCGCAATGGCAAGTCTTTACTGGAAATGTCCGCAGGCGCGGCAAGCAAGTTCATTACGTTCTTCATCTCGGCAACTTGGGGGAAGACGCGCGCGCAATCACCTCATGCTAGAATGCGCCGCGATCAGATTAACAATACAGAAATTCAGGAAAACTTTGATGAGTCAGCCAGCCACCGCACATTCCGCCCCATCGAGAATCGTCATTGCCTCACGCGAAAGCGCTTTGGCGATGTGGCAGGCGGAGCACATTCGCGACCGTTTGCGCGCATTATACCCGCAAACCGAGGTCAGCATATTGGGCATGACCACGCAGGGCGACCGTATCTTGGATGTAACCCTTTCCAAGATTGGAGGAAAAGGCCTGTTCGTGAAGGAGTTGGAGACGGCTTTGGAAGAAGGCCGCGCCGATATCGCCGTGCATTCCCTGAAGGATGTACCGATGAATATGCCGGAAGGATTCGTGCTGGCCTGTATCGGCGAACGCGAAGACCCGCGCGATGCCTTCGTCTCGAATAATTTCTCTAACCTAGCGGCACTGCCTGCGGGCAGCGTAGTGGGTACTTCCAGCTTGCGCCGCGAGAGTCAGTTGCGCGCTCGCTTTCCGCATCTCAAGATCGAGCCGCTGCGAGGCAACGTACAGACCCGTCTGCGTAAGCTCGACGAAGGTCAGTATGCCGCCATTATCCTCGCGGCGGCCGGACTGAAGCGCTTGGGGCTGGGAGATCGCATCCGCGACGTGATCTCTAGCGACGACAGTCTGCCAGCAGTCGGGCAGGGTGCTCTGGGCATCGAGACCCGCACAGATCGTGCCGATCTCGCCGCAGCATTGGCCCCATTGCACCATGCGGATACCGCCGCCTGCGTGCTGGCCGAGCGTGCCATGAGTCGCCGTCTGGCGGGTAGCTGCCAAGTGCCCTTGGGCGGCTTCGCCGAAGTGTCGGGTGATGTGCTGCGGATGCGTGGCTTTGTCGCCAGCCCGGACGGTACACGCCTGATCCGTGCCGAGCAGAACGGCAGCGTGAATGACCCGGAAGCACTGGGCAACGCAATAGCCGATGCACTGCTGGCTCAAGGCGCGGGGGAGATCCTCGCCGCCCTGAATGACTGACAGGTCTGCCAGTCATCCACTCCCCGCCCCTCTGGTGGGGCAACCAGCCAACCGTCGCAATCCGCTGGCGGGCGAGGGAACGAGCGAACTGCACCTAGATCTTCCGCTTGCCGGACTGAACATCGTCGTTACCCGCCCGCGTGAGCAAGCGGCGGCACTGGCCAGGCACATCCAGCATCTGGGCGGCTCGCCGATACTTTTTCCTCTGCTGGAAATCTCTCCTCCCGCCGACCCGCGACCTTTAGAGGCGTTACTGGTGCGCCTGCCAGATTTTCAGCTCGCCATCTTCATCAGCCCGAATGCGGTGCGCTTCGCTATGGCGGCGATCCGTGCCGATGGCGACTTGCCGAGCAGCTTGCGCGTCGCCACGGTCGGACAGGGCAGCGCTAAAGCCTTGCGTGAACTCGGCGTGGCCTCGGTCATTGCTCCGCAGGATAAGTTCGACAGTGAGGCTTTGCTGGCCTTGCCTGAATTGCAAGACGTGGCGGGCTGGAGGGTGGTGATCTTTCGCGGCGATGGCGGGCGCGAGTTGCTGGGCGACACACTCAAGGCGCGTGGGGCTGGCGTGGAATACGCAGAATGTTACCACCGCGCCAAGCCGCAGCAAGACACGGCCCGCTTGCTCGATAATGTGCCCGACGCGTTCATCGTCACCAGCAGCGAAGCGTTGGGCTACTTCGACGAGATGCTGGCGGGGGCGGCGAAACGGCGGCTCGCCGATGTGCCGCTGTTCGTATCACATCCGCGTATCGCCGAAAGAGCGCGGCAATCTGCTTGGCAGAACGTCATCACCGCCGAGGGAGGGGATGACGGCCTGCTGGCAGGTTTGGTAGCATGGGCAAAAAACCGGATATAACCATGAACGAGCATACGCCAACTCCCCCCACTTCTCCGGCGGCCAGTCCGTCCGCCGAGCCTATTCCAACAGCGCCTTCCGTCGCACCGAGCCCGCGTTCTTCGAGTGCGGCGCAGTTCTTGGCGCGACTCAGTATCGGCCAGATGACCTTGGCGCTGGTGCTGGCGGTGTTCCTGTGGCAATGGCTGGATGCGCATCGGCAGATCGACTCGATGCAGCAGGAGCTGGCCAAGCGTCTGACCGAGATGGACGGTAACAACAAGGCCAGCCAGATGCTGGTGCAGCAAAGTCAGGAAACCACGCGCGAACTGGGTGCAAAAGTCAGCCTGCTGGAGACGCGCTACGCCGAATCGCAAAGTCAGCGTGCTGCACTGGAGGCCCTGTATCAAGATCTCTCCAGTAGCCGCGATGAGACGGCGCTGGCCGAGGTCGAGCAGATGTTGCTGATCGCTGGGCAACAGCTACAACTCTCTGCCAACATCAAAGCTGCACTGATCGCCATGCAGCAGGCCGATAGCCGCTTGCAGCGCCTGAATCGTCCCGCGCTGAACGGGTTACGAAAGAACATCAATGCCGACATCGACAAGCTGCGAGTGCTACCTGCGGTAGATATTCCGGGGCTGAATCTGCGGCTGGACAACCTCATCAGTTCAGTAGACAACCTACCGCTGGTCTACGACATCCGTCCGGCGGCAGTCTCCGGCAAGCCCAAGCTTGCGCCGGTGCAGGACGAGAACGCGGTGCAGAAGCTGCTGCGCGAGATATGGCAGGAGGCCAAGCACTTGGTGCGCATCGAAGATACCCGCAAGCGCGAGTTGCCCTTGCTTTCACCGACGGAGACCTTCTTCCTGCGGGAGAATCTGAAGCTGCGCCTGTTGTCGGCGCGCTTGGCGTTGCTGTCGCGCGACGAGGCCAGTTTCCGGCACGACCTGCAAACCGCACAGGAATGGGTGAAAGTCTATTTCAACGCAGATTCCGTTGAGGGTAAGCAGGCGTTGAGCGCCCTCCAGAAGCTGGCAGTTTCCAGCATCAACATCGAACTGCCTGACATCAGCGGCAGTATCGAGGCGGTGCGCGGCTACCGTCTCTCGCACGAAAAGGCGGCGAAATGAAGCTGCTCGTCTGGTTCCTTGTGCTGGCCGCAGCGGCGGTCGCCCTCACTCTGGCTTCGCACAATCCCGGCTACGTGTTGTTGGTGTACGCGCCTTACCGCATCGAACTTTCCCTTACCTTGTTCACCTTTGGATTGTTCGGTCTGTTCGTCCTGAGCTTCCTTGCAGCACAGCTGCTGACGACCGCGTTGAATCTGCCGGAGAAGGTGCGGCAGTTCCGCGCCGGTCGTGCGCAGGAGAAGAAGCAAAGCGCTATGCTGGAAGCGCTGACCGCATTTTTCGAAGGGCGCTATGCAGCGGCAGAAAAGGCCGCAACGCGTACCATGGAATTGGGCGAAGCGCCCGGCGTGATGCCTATCATTGCCGCACGTTCAGCCCATAAGCAGCGCGAGTTCGAGCGGCGCGATGCCTATCTCGCTTCGCTCGAAACCGAACCAGCACTACGCCTTCTGGCCAAGGCCCAATTCATGCTCGACCAGCAACAGCCGCAGTCTGCGCTGGAGGCATTACATGCGTTGGAAGACTCGGGGGTGAAGAACCATATCGGCGCGCAGCATCTGGAATTCAAAGCGCAGCAGATGGCGCGTAATTGGGATGCCGTGCTGGAGTTGTCCGCCCAGCTTGAAAAGCGCGATGCGCTCGACGTCACAGTGGCTGCGCAGATCAAACAACAAGCATGGCTGGAAAAAGTGCGTGCCCAGCGGCAAGACTCTTCCGCACTGATGGCCGTCTGGAAGACGGTTCCCGGCGAGTTTCGTCACCGCGCCAAGATCGCTGCCACGGCTGCGCGCGCTTTCATCGAGCTTGGCAACTGCCGTTCCGCGCAGCAAGTGTTGGTTTATGCACTCGAAGCGCAATGGGATAGCGAGTTGGTCGCGCTGCTGGGCGATTGTCAGGAAGGTGACATCGTCGCGCAGATCGAGCAGGCCGAGAAATGGCTGGAAGATCACACTCAAGATGCAGGGCTGCTGTTGGCCTTGGGCAAGTTGTGTCTGAATCAAGGACTGTGGGGTAAGGCACAAAGTTATCTCGATGCCAGCCTAAGTATTGCGCCGTCAAGTGCAGCCTACAATGCACTCGGGCGACTGGCAGAAAAATTGCATTGCCCAGAAGAGGCGTTCAAGTACTACCATCAGGCGACAGGTTTTGGAAAGTAGCTTGAGCCGCCGGATGGTTCTGGCGGGCTGTTCAAGTGTTGCTATAACAAAGGGGCTTGCGCCCCTTTGTTGTTTCTCGCGGACTGGTTCGGACTATTCTTTGAGCCACTTCGCTGCATCCACCGCGAAATAGGTCAGGATGCCATCCGCCCCGGCGCGTTTGAACGCCAGCAGCGATTCCAGCACGCAGGCTTTCTCGTTCAGCCAGCCATTCTGCGCAGCAGCCTTCAGCATCGCGTATTCACCGCTCACCTGATAGACGAAAGTCGGTGCTTTGAATTCATCTTTCACGCGGCGCACGATGTCTAAGTATGGCATCCCCGGCTTGACCATCACCATGTCCGCGCCTTCCTGCAAGTCGAGGCCGACTTCCCACAGCGCCTCATCCGAATTGGCCGGATCCATCTGGTAGGTGTACTTGTTGCCCTTGCCTAGGTTGCCGCTGGAGCCGACGGCGTCGCGGAACGGGCCGTAGAAGCTGGAGGCATATTTGGCGGAGTAGGCCATGATGCGGGTGTGGATGTGGCCGTTGGCGTCGAGCGCGGCGCGCACTGCGCCGATGCGTCCGTCCATCATGTCGGAAGGGGCGTCGATGTCTGCTCCGGCGGCGGCATGGGTCTGAGCTTGGCGGGTCAGCACGGCGATGGTCTCGTCGTTTAGCACATAGCCGCTGTCGTCGATCAGCCCATCCTGCCCGTGGCTGGTGTAGGGGTCGAGGGCGATGTCGGTCATGATGCCGAGCTCTGGGAAGTTCTTCTTCAGCGCAGCCACCACACGCGGTACGAGTCCGTCGGTGTTGTAGGCTTCGCGCGCGTCCAGCGTCTTCAGTTCAGCGCCCACCACCGGGAACAGCGCCATCACCGGAATGCCCAGCTCAACGCAGGTCTCGGCCTGCCACAACAATTTGTCCAGCGTGACGCGCTTGACGCCGGGCATGGAGCCGACGGGTTCTTCGCGGTTCTCGCCATCCAGCACGAAGACCGGATAGATCAGATCAGCGGGCGTCAGGACGTTCTCGCGCATGAGATTGCGCGAAAAAGCATCTCGGCGCATACGGCGCATACGTTTGTGGGGGTAGCTTCCGAGTGTGTTCATGGTCTCATCCTAAAAAATTTGAATATTTTTGAAATTTTCTTGAACTATTTCCGAAAAGGGCCGTCTGATTGCACGGATGACGCAAGTTGTCCCCCGTTTCTCCTCCCTGAGCGGGTGTCTTAACCCCTTGTTAAGACCTTTGTGCCCCTGACCTCCCCCCTTTGGTTCAGGGGCATTTTTTTGCCTGTCGTTCGGTGGGGCTATCGAAATCTCAGGCAGTAGGCTCAAGGTCTTCAGGGGCGAACCAGCCCGCGATCACCGCTTCGGCCTCGGCTACGCCCAGTTTCTTCGAACTGGAAAATAGCTGCACCGTGCAATGGGGATAATGCTGGGTGAGGTGCGACCTGACCTGATTCAACGTCTGGGTCGATTGCTGACGGCTCAGCTTGTCCGACTTGGTCAGCAGCACATGCACCGGCTTGCCGGTCTGCGAGAACCAATCCAGCATCTGCACATCCAGCGAGGTGAGTGGGTGGCGTGCATCCATGATGATGACCAGCCCGCACAGCGAATCGCGGCGTTGCAGATACTGGCTGAGCAGGGCCTCCCAGTGCTGCTGGATGTCAGGCGGAACCTTGGCGTAACCGTAACCGGGCAGATCGACCAGAAACAGATTGTCGCCCAGCGAGAAATAATTGATGTGCTGGGTGCGACCCGGCGTCTTGCTGGTGAAGGCCAGACGAGTGTAATTCGCCAGCGTATTGATCGCGCTCGACTTGCCCGCATTGGAGCGCCCGACGAAGGCGACCTCTTTGCCGCCGTGCAGCGGCAAATCGCGGAAGTGATTGACCGTAGTGAAGAAGGCCGCTTTAGAGAAGAGCCCCATTACCAGTTGGCGAACACTTTGTCGGCAGCGGCGATGGTCGCTGCGATGTCCGCATCGCTATGCGCGGCGGAGACGAAACCGGCCTCGAAAGCTGACGGCGCGAGGTACACACCTTCTGCCAGCATGGCATGGAAGAAGCGGTTGAACGCCGCCTTATCGCAAGCCATCACCTCGGCGTAACTGGTTGGCGCTTTCTCGCTAAAATACAGACCGAACATGCTGCCGATGGACTGTGCGCTGAACGGGATACCGTGCTTCTTCGCGGCAGTGGTTAGCCCTTCGGTCATCTGCTGGGCGACTTGGGTCAGGCGCTCGTAGAAGCCGGGTGCTTGCACCAGTTTTAGCGTCGCCAGCCCTGCGGCGACTGCGACCGGATTGCCGGACAGCGTACCGGCTTGGTACACCGCCCCCAGCGGAGCCAGACATTGCATGATGTCGCGGCGACCGCCGAACGCGGCGGCGGGCAGGCCGCCGCCCATCACCTTGCCCAGCGTGATCAGGTCGGGCTTGATGTTGAAATGGCCGTGCGCGCCTTGCAGACCGACGCGGAAGCCGGACATCACCTCGTCTAGGATCAGCACAGCGCCATGTTTGGTGCAGAGATCGCGCATCGCATCGAGGAACTCGCGCTTGGGCAGGATGAGGTTCATGTTGCCCGCCACCGGCTCCACGATCACCGCAGCGATCTCGTCACCGTATTCAGCGAACGCTTTTTCCAGACCGGCGGCATCGTTGTAATCTAGCACGGTGGTGAGTGCTGCGATCTCGGCGGGTACGCCGGAAGAGCTGGGCTGGCCGAAGGTCAGCGCACCGGAACCGGCCTTGACCAGCAAACCGTCGGAATGGCCGTGGTAGCAGCCTTCGAATTTGATGATGCGCGAGCGGCCAGTGTAACCACGCGCCAAACGGATCGCCGTCATGGTCGCCTCAGTGCCGGAGCTGACCAGACGCACCATCTCCAGCGATGGTAGGATCTTGCACAGCAACTCGGCGATCTCCAGTTCGGCGGCGGTCGGCGCGCCGAAACCCAAGCCTTCGGCGGCGGCATCCTGCACCGCCTTCACCACCTCAGGATGGCAGTGACCGACGATCATCGGCCCCCAGGAATTCACATAGTCGATGTATCGCTTGTCGTCCGCATCCCACACATACGCGCCGTGGCCGCGCTTGAAGAACAGCGGCGTACCGCCCACCGAGCGGAATGCGCGCACCGGTGAATTGACCCCGCCGGGGATGAGTTTCTGCGATTCGTCGAAGAGTTCCTGATTATGCGAAGTCATGTCGTTGCGCCCTGCAAAAAGTTTTGAAAATCCTTGTGCGGCGGATGTCACGTCCGCCGCATCAAATACTGCCGAGATCACCGCCAGCGCATCCGCGCCAGCCTCGATCAAGATACCGCCGTTGCCCTGCGTGATGCCGCCGATGGCGACGACAGGGACGCCGTAGTCCTGTCGTAACAAGTCCGAATCCGCTTTGACGGCATCCGGCTTGACGCTGGACGGGTAGAACGCGCCAAACGCCACATAGTCCGCACCATCTGCCACCGCCTGCCGCGCCAGCTCGGCGCGATTATAGCAAGACGCGCCGATGATCCTTTCTGCGCCAAGCAGTGCGCGTGCCGCCGCGATCTCGCCGTCCTCTGCACCCAGATGCACGCCATCCGCCTCGACCTGTGCTGCCAGCTGTTCATCGTCGTTGACGATGAACAGCGCGCCAAACTCATGCGTCAGCCGGCGCAATGCGAGCGCCTGCTCCTGACGCAACCCAGCATCGGCTTGCTTGTTGCGATATTGCAGGACTTGCGCACCGCTACTCAACACAAGGCGGGAGCGGCGCAGCAGTTCGTCAGTATCCAGCCCGTCAGGGGTGATGGCGTAAAGCCCGGCGATCCTTCGTCTCGGCATGTGCCCGCTATGCGAGGCTAGATCAATGACGGGTGCTAGACTCGTCGTCATCCGGGATTTCCTCTTCCCGCGCCCAGAACAGCCGATCCGGGATGTGCTGACCCATGCCGGGGCGGAAGCCGTATTTCAGGGCTTGCCAAGTGTATTCTTGCGCTTCTTTGATGGCCTCGGTCATGGTCAGTCCGCTCGCCAGCAGGGCGGCGATGGCGGAGGCTAGGGTACAGCCAGAGCCGTGGTAGATGCCGGGCAGGCGCGGCCAGTTGTCCATGCGCACGCGACCCTGTTCGCCGTAGAGCGTGTTGACGACCTTGGGCGTGTTCTCGTGCGTGCCAGTCACCAGCACGTATTCGCAACCCAGCAGGATGATGCGCTTGGCGCATTCGGCGAGGTCGGGATTATCTTCTTCGTTGTCTTCATCTTGCGCCAGACGGCGCGCTTCCAGACTGTTCGGGGTGAGGATGGTGGTCTGCGGTAGCAGCAGTTCGCGCATCGCGTCTATCATGTCTTCGTTCGCCAGTTCGTCACCGCGACCGGAGGCCAGCACCGGGTCGAACACCAGCGGGATGTCCGGGTAGTCCGAGATCACTTCGGCGATGGCGGCGATGTTCTCCACGCTGCCCAGCAGACCAATCTTGAACGCCGCTACCGGCATGTCTTCCAGTACCGCCCGCGCCTGATCCGTCACCCATTCCGAATCCATCGCCAGCACATCGTCTACCCCGCCGGTGTCCTGCACCGTGACCGCCGTCACCACCGACAGCGGGTGGCAGCCCATGCTGGAGATGGTCAGAATGTCGGCCTGCAAGCCTGCGCCGCTGGTCGGATCGGTCGCGGCGAAGGTGAGGACGATGGGCGGATTATCGTTCGGGTTGGAGGACATGATGGCGGGTGGCAGGACTAAAGGCGCATTCTAAACGAATTGCACCATTAGCCTCAGGCTTTGGGGGCGAAGGTGAAGGCATCCGAGTAGAACTCTTCGTTTGGCAGGCCGCGCTGTGTGGTGTAGTCGCGGTGGGCGGCTTCCACCACCACCGGGGCGCCACAGGCGTAGACCTGATGGCTGGCAAGATCGACGTAATCTTCCAGCACCGCCTGATGCACGAAGCCAGTGCGGCCCGTCCAGTTGTCTTCCGGCAGCGCATCGGACAGAACCGGAGTGAACTTCACGCCGCGCGTCTCCCATTCATGCGCCTTGTTCAGCAGATAGAGATCAGCCAAGGTGCGTGCGCCCCAGTAGAAGTGCATGGGGCGGGTGACGCCGATGTGCAGCGCATGTTCGATCAGCGCCTTGACCGGTGCAAAACCGGTTCCGCTGGCAACGAACAGGATGGGCTTGTCGCTGTCTTCGCGCAGGAAGAAAGTCCCCAGCGGGCCTTTGAAGCGCATGATGTCGCGCTCTTTTAGTTCGTTGAACACGTAGTGCGTGAAGCTGCCGCCGGTGATGTTGCGGACATGCAGTTCCAGCATATCGCCCTCATGCGGCGCGTTTGCCAGCGAAAAGCTGCGCGCTTTGCCATCTTTGGTCAGGATGTCGATGTATTGTCCGGCGAGGAACTCCAGCTTCTCGTTAGCGGGCAACTTCAGCCACAGCAGCATCACATCCGGTGCGACCTTTTCCATCTTTTGCACACGGCTGGGCAAAGTCTTGACTTGAATCTGGCTGACGCCGCCGACTTCGTGGCTCTCGATGACCACATCGGACTTCGCCTTGGCGCAGCAATACAAAGTCAAAC
Source organism: Nitrosomonadales bacterium (assembly GCA_016234685.1). Classification (GTDB taxonomy): domain Bacteria; phylum Pseudomonadota; class Gammaproteobacteria; order Burkholderiales; family Gallionellaceae; genus Ferriphaselus. The sequence goes on along the minus strand of JACRAT010000036.1, from coordinate 183,128 downwards.
CGTCCGCCTTTTCCGCATCGCTCAATGCAAAAGACTGGGCGTTGCCGTGATCGATCTCGCCCTGCAACACCCGCCCCTTGCACACGCCACAAGCGCCGTTGCGGCAGCCGTAAGGCAGCGTGATCTTGTTGCGGGAGGCCGCTTCCAGAATGGTTTCGTTCTCTTCGATGGCAAAGCTGTGGCCGCTGGGTTGTACTTGGACATTGAATGACATGATGGATCTCGGAATGCGCGAAGGCCGCGATTTTACCGCATAATCCGCCCATGAATCGAATCCTGATTATCGGTTGTGGCGACGTGGCGCGGCGGCTCATTCCCTTGTTGCGCGGGCGCTTTCGCGTGTTCGGCTGGGTGCGCGACTCGGCACAACGTGCCACCTTGCGCGCCTTGGGCGCGACTCCACTGCTGGGCGACCTCGATCAGCCCGCCAGCTTGCGTCGCATCGCCGGTTTGGCCGACATCGTGCTGCACTTTGCGCCGCCCCCGCCGAGCGGTGATGAGCATGACCGGCGCACTCGCCATCTGATTGCCGCGCTGTCTCAGGGCCGGTTACCGCAGCGGTTCATCTACATCAGCACCAGTGGTGTCTATGGCGATTGCGGCGGAGACTGGGTGGATGAGACTAGGCCGCCCAACCCGCAGACTGCGCGGGCGGCGCGGCGCTTGGACGCAGAGCGGCAGATACGTCGCTGGGCGGGAGTCGCCGGGGTGAGTGCCTGCCTGCTGCGTGTGCCCGGCATCTATGCAGCGGAACGCCTGCCGCTGGAGCGCCTGCGCAGCGGCAGCCCCGCCATCCATGACACCGAGGATAGCTACACCAACCACATCCACGCCGACGATCTGGCGCGCATCGCGCTGGCGGCGTTGCGCTACGGTAGACCGAACCGTATTTACCATGCCTCCGACGACAGCCAGCTGAAGATGGGCGCATATTTCGATGCGGTCGCCGATGCTTATGCGCTGCCGCGTCCGCCGCGCCTCTCACGCGCCGAAGCGCAAAGCGCGCTGTCACCCGCCTTGCTCTCGTTCATCAACGAATCGCGGCGTTTACGCAACACCCGGCTCAGGCGAGAACTGAAAGTTCACCTCTACTATCCGACGGTTGCGCATACCCTTGGCAAACACATGGGATAAAATCGTCGCTGCGCATTGACAGCGCCGCCGCAGGTGGCTAAATTCTTAATCCTAGTATTTCCCTCAACCTTTCAATCCAAGCAAGGAGTCTCAAATGGCTGTTCTCGTAGGCAAGGCTGCTCCCGATTTCACCGCAACTGCGGTATTGGGTAACAATGAAATCAAAGACATCACCTTCTCCGAAGTCACCAAGGGCAAGTACGCAGTGGTGTTCTTCTACCCGCTGGACTTCACCTTCGTGTGTCCATCCGAACTGATCGCCTTCAACCATAGGCTGGAAGAGTTCAAGGCGCGTAACGTCGAAGTGCTGGGCGTTTCCATCGACTCGCAATTCTCTCATCTGGCTTGGAAGAACACTCCGGTCGAAAAGGGTGGCATCGGTCAGGTTGGCTACACTCTGGTGGCTGACATCAAGCACGAAATCTGCAAGGCATATGACGTGGAAGCCGCTGGCGGGGTCGCGTTCCGAGGCTCTTTCTTGATCGACATCGCTGGTGTGGTGCGCCATCAAGTGGTCAATGATCTGCCGCTGGGTCGCAACATCGACGAGATGCTGCGCATGGTCGATGCCCTGCAATTCACGGAAGCCCACGGTGAAGTCTGCCCGGCTGGCTGGGCCAAGGGCAAGGCAGGTATGAATGCCTCCACCGAAGGCGTTGCCAAGTATCTGGCTGAACACGCAGGTTCGCTGTAATCGAAGAGTAAATTACCTACATCCCCAACTCCTTTCTGAGGAGGAAAAAGCCCCTCTCCCGGCGGGAGAGGGGCAGGGGTGAGAGAGAAGTTTCATCCAAAACAAAAGACCGCCTTTCGGCGGTCTTTTGTTTGGTGGCTAGAAGTCGGCTTACTTGGTGTAAAGCGGAGTGCCGGCTTCGTCTTGCAGCACGCCCCAGTTGGCGTGAATTTGTTCCACCAGTGCCTTGGGCAGGGCTACGAAGCCCAAGCCGCCGCTGACGATGTCGGAGTAGCGGAAACCCCAGTCGAGGAATTTCAGCACGCGCTTGGCATTGGCTGTGTTGGTGGCGGTCTTGGGTAGCAGCACGAAAGTCGCAGTGGTCAGCGGCCAGCTCTTTACGCCCGGCGAGTTAGCCAGCGAGGCCTCGGCGAAGCCGTTACTGCTGTTCATCTGTCCAGCAGCAGCAGCAGCAGTCACATTCTCTGGCAACGGTTTGGCGACAGCGCCATCACGATTCTTCAGCAAGGCGTAGTTCAACTTGTTTTCCACCGCCGAGCTGTACTCGATGTAGCCGATCGCACCGGGGGCGGTGGCGACGGCCGTGATCATGCCCTTGCCGCCCTTGGCTGCGGTGCCGGTCGGCCACTTCACGTTCAGGCCGCGACCGACCTGACTCTTCCAGTCGGCGCTCACTTGGCTGAGGTAGTCGGTGAACGCGTAAGACGAGCCCGAATCATCGGAGCGGTGGACGACGGTGATCGAAAGATTGGGGAGCTTGACGGAGGGGTTGAGCGCAGTGATCTTGGCGTCGTTCCACTTGGTCAGCGTGCCGTTGTAAATTTCGACCAGAATAGGCCCGGTCAGCACCAGTTGACCGGCATACACGCCGGGGATGTTGAAGAAGGGAACCAGTGCCGAGGTCGCCGTGGGGAACTGCAACAGCCCCTTGCTTTCCAGTTCGGCGGCGGTGAGCGGCGCATCGGATGCGCCGAAGTCCACCGTTTTGGCGGTTACGCGCTTGATACCCTCACCGGAGCCGACCGGGGCGTAGTCGATGGTGTCCTGATTGTGTGAGCCGATGAACCAAGCTTCATACAAAGGTGCGGCGAACGACGAGCCCGCACCGTGAATATCCACTGCAACTGCCGGGCCGGACAAAGCCAGCGACAACAGACCGAACAGCATCGAGCGTTTCATTTGATCCCCTTGAATTCCGTGAAATGGCGACTATCTTAATTCGGCGGGGCAGGATACACAAGGGTGATACAATTTTGCTTGGAAATTTGCTTAAACCCCGAAATTCATTAGAACCGAAACCCCCTCTAACTTCCCCTTGTCCGGGGGAGTACCTGAGTAGCTCCTCCCCTGAGAAGGGGAGGTTGGGATGGGGTTGAGTGGAATCCTACCTAACGATAATCTTGGGTTAAACGCCTTCGAGGAAACAAGTGCTTATCTGGTTTGTCGTCCTTTATCTTCTGCTTTCTATCGGCATCGGTTTGTATGCTTCGACGCGGGTTCACAGCGCGAAGGACTTTGCCGTAGCGGGCCGTCATCTGCCTTTGCCCATTGTTACCGCGACTGTTTTCGCCACTTGGTTCGGCGCGGAGACGGTGCTGGGCATCTCGGCCACCTTCGTCAAGGAAGGCTTGCACGGCGTGGTCGCCGATCCGTTCGGGGCCAGCCTGTGCCTGATCTTGGCGGGGCTGTTCTTCGCCCGCAAGCTGTACCGCATGAATCTGCTCACCATCGGCGACTATTACCGGCTGCGTTACAACCAGACCGTGGAGTTGGTCGCCACCCTGTGCATTGTCATCTCCTATCTGGGCTGGGTGTCGGCGCAGATCATGGCGCTGGGCTTGGTGTTCAACGTGGTTTCGGGCGGGGAGGTGAGCCAGCCGGTAGGCATGGTGATCGGTGCGGCCATCGTACTGACCTATACCATGTTCGGCGGCATGTGGTCGGTGGCGCTGCTGGATTTCGTGCAGATGACGGTGATTATGGGCGGCATGTTGTTTATAGGCTATCTCATCAGTGATATGACAGGCGGGGTGGGGGCGGTGCTGGCGCACGCGCAGGCGGCGGGCAAGCTCGATCTTTTCCCGCATGGCGACTACTCCGTCTGGGTCCCTTTTGTCGGCGCTTGGCTGACGATGATGTTGGGTTCGATCCCGCAGCAGGATGTGTTTCAGCGCATCACCTCGGCGAAGGATGAAAAGACGGCGGTGCGTGGTTCGGTGATGGGGGGCAGCATCTACTTCGCTTTCGCCTTCGTCCCGATGTTCCTCGCCTACGCGGCGACGATGATAGACCCGGCGGTGTTCGACTCCCTGTTGATCGAAGATTCGCAACTGGTGCTGCCGACGTTGATCCTTAATTACACGCCGCTATTCGCCCAAGTGATCTTCTTCGGCGCGCTGCTCTCGGCCATCATGAGCTGCTCGTCCGCCACCTTGCTGGCGCCGTCGGTCGCCTTCACCGAGAACATCCTCAAGCATTTCGTGTTCAAAAACATGAGCGACCAGCAGTTTCTGCGCGCGATGCGCATCACGGTGCTGTGCTTCGGTACGGTGGTGTTGGGCGTGGCGCTCGATTCAGAGGCCAGCATCTTCAAAATGGTGGAAAACGCCTACAAGATCACGCTGGTGGCCGCTTTCGTGCCGCTGGCTTTTGGCCTGTACTGGAAGCGGGCGAGTACGCAGGGCGCGATCTTCGCCATGACGCTGGGGCTGTCGTCCTGGATATTGATGGAAGTGGTCAACCCCGAGGGCATCTGGCCACCGCAGCTGGTTGGGTTGATCGCCAGCTTCGCCGGCATGGTCATGGGGTCGCTCTTGCCGCAAGTGATCGCCAAGCGCTTGCCCTCGGAGCCCGAGCACGCCTGGCTGCATCACCATGCCGCCAGTCATACCGAGCATGTCGCTCCGCATCCGCATCACCCCTCTCGCCCCGAGTCGCCTAGATAATTAGGGGATTCCCCTATGCGATTTGTCATGTAGTCGTCACATATTTTTCATACTATCGCAGCCGATTTGTAGGAAGACGGGAGTGATGATGGCGGCGAATATTTTGCTGGTGGAAGACGAGCCAGCGATTCAAGAGTTGTTGGCGTTCAATGTGACGCAGTGCGGTTTCAAGCCGATCAAGGCGAGCGACGGCGAGAGTGCGATGGCGGCAATCAATCGAGAGCTACCAGACTTGATTTTGCTCGACTGGATGTTGCCTGGCGCTTCGGGTGTCGAGATCGCCCGCCGTTTGCGTACCGATGCCCGTACCCGCGACATCCCCATCATCATGCTGACCGCCCGCACCGACGAGCGCGATAAAGTGCTGGGGCTGGAATCCGGTGCTGACGATTACATCACCAAGCCTTTTTCTCCCCGCGAACTGATGGCGCGCATCCGTGCCGTGCTGCGCCGCCGCTTGCCGCAAGTGAGCGACGAGACGGTTCGTGCAGGCGGATTGGAGCTTTCGCCCATCACGCATCGCGTCATGGCTAACGACGTCACCGTCGAGATCGGCCCGACCGAATTCCGGCTGCTGCATTTCTTCATGACGCATCAAGAGCGGGTCTATACCCGCGCGCAATTGCTCGATCAGGTGTGGGGCGACCACGTCTTTGTGGAAGAGCGCACCGTCGATGTCCACATCCGCCGCCTGCGTCAGGCACTGGAACCCTCTCGTCTGGATAGTCTGATCCAGACCGTACGTGGCAGTGGCTACCGTCTTTCCCTGAATTGAGCCGCGCACGGCGTTGACGCCGTATAATCGCGCCCCAAACAGGAGGATATGACGTGTCGGAATTTTGGTCGCGAGTACTGTTATTACCAGCCGGACTGGCCGTCCTTGCGCTGGTGTTGTGGGCGCTGATCGGGGCGACGTTCGCGCTGCTGGTCTTTTCGCTTGCTTTGATGATCTTGCTGGGGCTGTATCTGCGCCAGATGTCGGCGCTGGATCGCTGGCTGGCCGACTCCGAGGCCAGCCCGGTGCCGGAAGGGCGGGGCATCTGGGAAGACACTTTCGCCGCACTCAACCAAGTCGTTAAACATCACCGCAAGACCGAAGCCCAGCTTACCTCGGCGCTGGGACATCTGGAGCAAGCCACGGCCGCGTTGCCGGAAGGCGTGGTGATTCTGGATGAGACCGATCGTATCGAGTGGTGCAATCCTTTGGGGGGGCAGCACTTCGGGCTGGATGCTCGCCGCGACCTCGGCCAGCAGATCACCTATCTCGCGCGTCAGCCGGAGTTCGTTCAATACCTCAGCCAGCGTCGTTTCGCCGAGCCGTTGATCCTGCGCGGCTCGCGTCAGGATGAGCTGACGCTGTCGGTCAAACTGATCCCTTATGGCGACAACAAGCGGCTGATGATCAGCCGCGACATCACTCAATTCGAGCGGCTGGAAACCATGCGCCGCGACTTCGTCGCCAATGTCTCGCACGAACTGCGCACGCCGCTGACCGTGGTAAACGGCTTCGTCGAGACTTTGCTGGACATGAAAGACCGCAACAACGAGATGACTCAGCGCGGCCTGCAACTGATGGGTGAACAGACCGAGCGCATGACGCATCTGGTGGACGATCTGCTGACTTTGTCCAAGCTGGAAAGCGATAGCTCCTTGATGCAGGAAGAGGCTGTGGACGTGCTCAAGCTGATCCAGTCGGTGCATGAAGAGGGGCAGGAACTGAGCGCCGGGCAACATCAAGTCAGTGTGGAGCTGGAAAGTCGCGTCGGATTGACTGGCAACCTCGGCGAGTTGCGCAGCGCTTTCAGTAATCTGGTGACCAATGCCATCCGCTACACGCCTGCGGGCGGGAGCATCGTGTTGAGTTGGGCTGAGGTTGGCGGCGATCCGGTGTTTTCGGTGCGTGACAGCGGCATCGGCATCGCCCCGCAACACATCCCGCGCCTGACCGAGCGCTTCTATCGCGTAGACCGTAGCCGTTCGCGCGAGACCGGCGGGACCGGTCTGGGGCTGGCCATCGTCAAACACATCGCCAACCGCCATCAGGCGCAGTTGGAAGTGGTCAGCGCCGAGGGCAAGGGCAGCACGTTCAGTTTGGTGTTCCCGGAGCAGCGCCGGGTTTAGTGCGGGGCGTTCGGCCCGGCCCCTAGCGGGCCGGGCGACCTGATCGGAGTTAAAGCAATATCCGCTCGATACCGCCGCTGTTGGCCTTCTCTATGTAATCTTCCTGCCAGTTCTCGCCCAGCAGACGCTTGGCCATCTCGACCACGATGTAGTCGGTGGCGACGTTAACGTCGTCGGCGTAGCGTGACAGGCCCTGCTGGCAGGCCGGGCAGGACGTCAGCAGTTTCACCTCGCCGTCGAAGCCGTCGGCGCGCAGCGCAGCCGTGCCTTTGCGTAATTCTTCTTCCTTGCGGAAGCGCACCTGAGTGGCGATGTCCGGTCGGGAGGCGGCGAAAGTGCCGGATTCGCCGCAGCAGCGCGCGCTCAGTGCGATGTCCGTACCCATCAGGGTGGAAGCCACCTTGGTCGGCGCATAGGTCTTCATCGGCGAATGGCAGGGGTCGTGGTAGAGGTAACGAACCGAGGCATCACCCAGTGAGGGCACAGTCTTTGGGCTTTGGTCGCCGCCCTTGTTGGCAAGGGAGACGCCTTTTTCCAGCAGATATTCGTGGATGTCGAGCAGGCGGCAGCCGGGGAAGATCTTGTCGAATTGGTATTGCAGCAACTGGTCCATGCACGTGCCGCAGGACACCACCACGATCTTGATGTCGAGATAGTTCAGGGTGTTGGCCACGCGATGGAACAGCACGCGGTTCTGGGTGGTGATGGCTTCGCCACGCACCGCATCGCCGGAGGAGGTCTGCGGGTAGCCGCAGCACAGATAGCCCGGCGGCAGCACGGTGATCGCGCCGGTATCAAACAGCATGGCCTGCGTGGCCAGCCCGACCTGTGAGAACAGGCGTTCGGAGCCGCAGCCGGGGAAGTAGAACACCGCCTCCGATTCCTCGCTGGTCTTGCGCGGGTCGCGGATGATGGGCACGACGGCGCTGTCTTCGATGTCGAGCAGGGCACGGGCGGTCTTCTTGGGCAGATTGGCGGGCAGCGGCTTGTTGAGGAAGTGGATCACCTGTGCTTTGAGCGGGGCGCGGCCCAATGTGGCGGGAGGATGGGCGGTCTGCGCGCGCGCCAGTCCCAGTCGCTTGGCAAGCTGATAGCCGCTGCGTTGCAATTGGAAGCTCCATTCCAGCAGCACCTTGCGTATCGCCTTGATGGTGGCGGGGTCGGTGGCGTTGAGGAAGGACATTGCGGCGGCGGTGCCGGGGTTGAACTTTTTCTTGCCCTGCTTGCGCAGGAAGTTGCGCATGGCCACGGAAACGTCGCCGAAGTCGATGTTGACCGGGCAGGGCGTGACGCATTTGTGGCAGACCGTGCAGTGGTCGGCGACATCGCTGAATTCGTCGAAATGTGCTAGCGAGATGCCGCGCCTAGTCTGCTCTTCATACAGGAAGGCTTCGATCAGCAGCGAAGTGCCGAGGATCTTGTTGCGCGGCGAGTACAGCAGGTTGGCGCGCGGCACATGGGTGTTGCACACCGGCTTGCATTTGCCGCAGCGCAGACAATCCTTGATCGAATCGGAGATCTGGCCCAGCTCACTCTTTTCCAGGATCAGGCTTTCCAGCTCCATCAGGTTGAAGCTGGGGGTGTAGGCGCGCTCCAGATTGCCGCCGGCCAAGAGTTTGCCGCGATTGAAGTGGCCTTTCGGGTCGATGCGGCGCTTGTACTCGGCGAACGGGGCGAGTTCCTCCGCTTCGAGATAGTCGAACTTGGTGATGCCGATGCCGTGTTCGCCCGAGATCACTCCGCCCAGCGACTTGGCCAGCGCCATGATGCGATCGACCGCATCGTTGGCCTGTTGCAGCATGGCGTAATCGTCCGAGTTCACCGGGATGTTGGTGTGCACGTTGCCGTCGCCTGCGTGCATGTGCAGCGCCACGAACACCCGGCTCTTCAGCACGCGCTGATGGATGGCGGCGCATTGTTCGAGAATGGTCTGATAGGTACGTCCATTCAACAGATGTCGCAGCGGCTCGCGCACTTCGAGTTTCCACGAGGCGCGGATGCTGTGGTTTTGCAGGGCGTGGAAGATCGTCGCGCAGTGTCGGAGTTCGCCCAGGGTCGATTGCAGCGACAACGCTGCCTCGGCGGCGGGATCGGCTTCGTCCAGATTCTCCAGCAAGTGACTCCAGCGCTGACGCACGCTGGCGATCAACTCTCGGGCCTGTTGTGGGCGGTTGCCCAGCAGTTCGGCATCGCCCAGCTGGGCATCGTCCTGATAGAACAGCGGTAACTCACCCGCGAAGAACTCGTCCAGCGCGTCGAGCAGTTTGAGCTTGTTCTTCAGCGACAGCTCGATGTTGATGCGCTCGATGCCATCGCAGTAATCACCCATGCGCGGCAGCGGGATCACCACGTCCTCATTCACCTTGAAGGCGTTGGTGTGCTTGGCGATGGCGGCGGTGCGCGCGCGGTCCAGCCAGAACTTCTTGCGCGCTTCGGCGGAGACAGCGATGAAGCCTTCGCCGTGGCGCAGGTTGGCTAGCCGCACGATCTCGGAGGCGGCCGCGCCCACGGCATCGGCATCGTCGCTCACCACATCGGCGACCAGTACCATCTTGGGCCGTGTGCCGCGCTTGGATTTGGTGGCATAGCCCACTGCCTTGAGGTAGCGCTCATCCAGATGTTCCAGCCCGGCCAGCAGCACTGGCGAGCCGCTGCGGTTGTTGAACAGCGAGGTGATCTCGACGATGGCGGGTACGGCTTCGCGTACTTGGCCGAAGAATTCCAGACACACGGTGCGGGTGTGGGCGTGGGCGCGGTGCAGGATGAAGCGCGCCGAGGTGATGATGCCGTCGCAGCCTTCCTTCTGGATGCCGGGCAGGCCGGACAGAAACTTGTCGGTCACGTCCTTGCCGAGGCCGGTCTTGCGGAAGCGACTGCCGGGAATCTCTAGGATTTCTGGCGCGCAGTGCGGCGTCTTGCCGTCGGTCTCGAAGCGCGAGACGCGGAAGCGGGCGACTTCGATGTCGTGGATCTTGCCGAGGTTGTGGGCTAGGCGCTCGACTTCCATCCATAGTCCGTCCGGCGTGACCATCTTCCAAGAGACGAGGTTGTCCAGCGCCGTACCCCACAGCACGGCTTTTTTGCCGCCGGCGTTCATCGACACGTTGCCGCCGATGCAGGAAGCGTCCGCCGAGGTCGGATCGACCGCGAACACCAGATCGTTGGCTTCTGCCGCCTCCATCACCCGGCGCGTCACCACGCCTGCGCCGCAGTGGACGGTGGCGTAGGGCTGACCGAGGCCCGGCAGTACCAAGCGTTCGACCGGGCCGAGCGTGTCTAGCTTTTCGGTGTTGATGACGGCGGAGCGCTTGTCCAGCGGGACGGCGCCGCCGGTGTAACCGGTGCCGCCGCCACGCGGGATGACAGTCAGTTTGAGTTCGATACAGGCGCGCACCAGCGGGGCGATCTCCTCTTCAGTGTCGGGGGTCAGGACTACGAAGGGGTATTCCACGCGCCAGTCGGTGGCGTCGGTGACGTGGCTGACCCGGGCCAGTCCGTCAAAGGCGATGTTGTCGCGGCGGGTGTGGCGGCCTAGGCTGCGCAGGGCTTGGCGGCGCAGTTGCTGGGTAGCTTGGAATTCGGCCTCGAATTCGTCCACGGCGAGGTAGGCCAACTCCAGCAAGCGGGCGACGATCTCGTTGCTTTGGCGGCGGGCTTCGATGGCGTTGAGGCGATGGCGCAGGGCGGCGATCAGCGCATCGCAGCGTTTGCGGTTACCGAGCAGATCGTCTTGCAGATAGGGGTTGCGCATCACCACCCAGATGTCGCCCAGCACCTCGTACAACATGCGGGCAGAACGGCCAGTGCGGCGCTCTTCACGCAGGCCATTGATGATCTCCCATGCTTCGTTCCCGAGGATGCGGATGACGATCTCGCGGTCGGAGAAGGAGGTGTAGTTGTAGGGGATCTCGCGTAAACGGACGGTCATGGCAGGGTCTGAAGCCGCAAAGCGTGCATTTTACCGTAATGCGCGGCGCGGCTCGACCCCTAGTGAAGCATGGGCAAGCCACGAGCTGGTGGCTGGTGTTTGTCTCTGTCCCGGTGCTGCCCTATACTCCCCGATAACCTTTCCCGGAACGATGACGATGAAGCCGAGTTGTCTGCTGGCGCTAGCGGCCCTTTGGGCTGGTCCGGTATATGCAGAAATCTACAAGCAGGTCGATGCCGGGGGGCATGTGACTTATTCCAGTACGCCCATGCCGGGTGCAAAGAAGCTGGATCTGGGCTTGCCATCGGAGGCTCGTCCGGTCGAACGTGGCGTGAGTGTGCCGCCGAGCAGTTTCCCCAGAGTGGATGCCCGCACGCAACGGGGGCGCGACGATGTGCGACGCAAGATACTCGAAGAGGAGTTGGCGACGGAGGAGGGCTTGTTGATCGAGGCGCGGCGCGACACCAAGCCCACAGCCCACGCAGACGTGAGCCTGCACGAAAAGAATGTGAAGGCGCTCAGAACTGAGCTGGCGAATCTGAAATGAGCTGCCGATTGGCATGTTTTCTGCTTTGTGAGTGATATGCCTGAGAACCGTATCCCCTCCCTAGAACATCTTGCGACTGCCATCCTGCTGCTCGACAGCGAGGCGCGTATCGCCTATCTCAACCCTGCCGCCGAGAATCTGTTCGATGTCAGTCGCAAGCATCTGCTGGGGCATCCGCTTCAGCATGTCTTCACGCAGACCGGACAGTTGGCCGCCGCCATGCAACATGCGTTGAACAATCATGCCAGCTACATCGAGCATGAACTGACGCTGGGCACGCCGAATCATGGAAAGTTGCAACTACGTGCGGCGATAACTCCGCTGAATCATGATGATAATCATCGCCTACTGCTGGAGTTCCACCCCATAGATCGTCCGCTACGGCTGGCGCGTGAAGAGCAGATGCTGGATCAGACGCAGGCTAATCGCCTGCTGTTGCGCAATCTGGCACACGAGATCAAGAATCCGCTGGGCGGCATACGCGGTGCGGCGCAACTGCTGGAGCAGGAGTTGGATCGTCCCGGTCTGCGGGAATACACGCAGGTCATCATCCAAGAGGCGGATCGGCTACGTTCGCTGATGGAGAAGCTGCTCACGCCGCAGTCCATGCCTCATTTTGGTGCGCTCAACATCCACGAGGTGCTGGAGCGGGTGCGCAGCGTGGTGTTGGCCGAGATACCGGAAGGGCTGACCATCAGCCGCGACTACGACATCAGCCTGCCGCATCTGCGCGGCGACAAGGAGCAGTTGATCCAGGTCATGCTCAATATCGTGCGCAATGCGGCGCAGGCGATGCACGGGCGTGGCAGCATCGTGTTGCGTACCCGTATCGCCCGTCAGGTGACGCTGATGCGCAAGCTGCATCGGCTGGTAGTGATGGTGCAGATCATCGACAACGGCCCGGGCATCCCCGAGCATTTGCGCGACAAGATCTTCTATCCGTTGGTCTCCGGCCGCCCGGATGGGCATGGGCTGGGGCTGACGCTGGCACAGGATTTCGTCAGTCAGCATCAGGGCAGCCTTGAGGTGGCGAGCGAACCGGGGCGTACCTGTTTCACGGTGCTGCTGCCGTTACAACACGAATAAGGAATGAGCATGAAACCGGTTTGGATCATAGACGACGACCGTTCCATCCGCTGGGTGCTGGAAAAAGCACTGGCGCGCGAGGACATCGAATATCGTAGTTTCACTTCGGCGAACGAGGCCTTGCAGGCGTTGCCGCATGGCGTGCCGCAGGTCGTCGTGAGCGACATCCGTATGCCGGGCACGTCCGGTCTGGAGATGTTGCAGACCTTGCGCGAGCAATATCCACAACTGCCGGTCATCATCATGACGGCCTATTCCGATCTGGAGAGTGCGGTGTCGGCGTTTCAGGGCGGTGCTTTCGAGTATCTGCCCAAACCATTCGACATCAATCATGCGGTGGAGCTGATACGTCGGGCGATGGAGCAGAGCCAGCGCCGCGATTCCATCGTCGAAGAAGCGCCGGTCACGCCAGACATGCTGGGGCAAGCACCTGCCATGCAGGAAGTGTTCCGCGCCATCGGGCGGTTGAGCCAGAGCCACGCCACGGTGCTCATCAATGGTGAATCCGGTACGGGCAAGGAGTTGGTGGCGCGTGCGCTGCATCGCCATAGCCCGCGCGCAGACAAGCTTTTCGTCGCGCTCAATACCGCCGCCATTCCCAAGGATCTGCTCGAATCCGAGCTGTTCGGCCATGAGCGCGGCGCGTTCACCGGCGCGACGGCGACCCGGCGCGGGCGCTTCGAGGAGGCGGCGGGTGGTACGTTGTTCCTCGATGAGATCGGCGATATGCCCGCCGAGCTACAGACCCGGTTGTTGCGAGTGCTGTCGGATGGCAATTTCTATCGGGTCGGCGGGCATCAGCCGATCAAATCCAATGTGCGCATCATTGCGGCGACTCACCAGAATCTGGACGAGCGGGTGAAGCAGGGGCTGTTCCGCGAGGATCTGTTCCACCGGCTGAACGTCATCCGGTTACGTCTGCCGCCTCTGCGTGAGCGTCGTGAAGACATCCCCTTGCTGGTTCGCTATTTCCTGCAACGCAGCGCCCGCGAACTGGGCGTCGAGCCGAAGCAGATGAGCGAGGTCGCCATGCAACATCTGATGGCGCAAGAGATCCCCGGCAATGTGCGGCAACTGGAGAACCTGTGTCACTGGATCACCGTGATGACGCCTTCACAGCAGGTGGAGATCGCCGATCTGCCGCAGGAGTGGCGAGAAACTGCTGCAACCCAAGCAGGCATCGAGGGTGACTGGCGCAACACGCTGGCACAAGAGGTCGCCCAAGCCTTGCAGCGCGGTGACCACGATATTCTGGATACCTTGAACCGGCAGTTCGAAAGTATCCTTATCACGCAGGCTCTGCGCCATACCGGCGGTCGTCGCATTGAAGCCGCAGTGTTGCTGGGCATGGGGCGTAACACCTTGACGCGTAAGGTACAAGAGCTGGGGCTGGATGAGGCGGGCGACGCAGCAGAGAGCTGAGCGGGCTATCTATATGCCGAAAAGCCTAGGCAATTCGGCATATAGGCTTTCTTTTTTGAAGCTGTTAGATTTCGCTCCGGGTGTACGAGCTTCGGGTTTCGATCCTGACTTTCATACTCTCCTCCTATTGAGGGCGGTCATCGAGACCGCCCTTTTTTTATCTGGAGAGATAAGAGCGTGCCCGCTCGATTGCGGCTTTCACTTGTTGCGGCGCAGTGCCGCCGGTGTGGTTGCGTGCAGCCAAGGAGCCTTCTAGCGTCAGTACAGCGTAGATGTCTTGCTCGACCAAGGGCGAGAAGCGCTTCAATTCTTCCAGCGCCAGATCGGCAAGATCGCAATGCCGTTGTTCGGCATGGCGCACGGCCAGTGCCACCGCTTCATGCGCGTCGCGGAAAGGCACGCCTTTTTTCACCAGATAGTCAGCCAGATCGGTCGCGGTGGCGTAGCCTTGCAAGGCCGCACTACGCATGGCTTCCGGCTTGACGGTGATGCCGCCTATCATGTCGGCGTAGATACGCAGGGTTTGCGTCAGCGTGTCCACGGTGTCGAACAGCGGCTCCTTATCTTCCTGATTGTCCTTGTTATAGGCCAGCGGCTGACTCTTCATCAGTGTCAGCAGGGCCATCAGGTGGCCGGTTACGCGGCCAGTCTTGCCGCGCACCAACTCGGGTACGTCGGGATTCTTCTTCTGCGGCATGATGGAAGAGCCGGTGCAGAAGCGATCGGCGATGTCGATGAAGCCGAAGCGTGGGCTCATCCACAGGATCAGCTCTTCCGACAGGCGCGACAGATGTGTCATGATCAGGGCTGCCGCCGCCGTGAATTCGATGGCGAAGTCGCGGTCGGACACGGCATCCAGCGAGTTCTCGCATATACCCTCGAAATCCAGCAGTTCGGCGACCATCTCGCGTTTGATCGGGTAGCTAGTGCCTGCCAATGCCGCAGCTCCCAGCGGCAAACGGTTGACCCGGCGACGTGCGTCGGTCAGCCGTTCGGCATCGCGCTTGAGCATCTCGAAATAGGCCAGCAGGTGATGGGCGAAGCTCACCGGCTGCGCCACTTGCAGGTGGGTGAAGCCGGGCATGATGGTATGGGTGTGGCGCGCGGCGAGATCAACCAAGGCCGCTTGCAGCCCCTGCACCAGAATCAGCAGATCGTCGATGGCCTGACGCAGGTACAGGCGTACATCGGTCGCCACTTGGTCGTTGCGTGAGCGTCCGGTGTGCAGACGCTTGCCTGCGTCGCCCGCCAGAGCAGTGAGACGTTTTTCGATGTTGAGATGCACGTCTTCTAGGTCGAGTGACCAGATGAAATTCCCTTGCACGATCTCTTCTTTGATCTCGGCCATGCCGTGCTGGATCAGGTCAAGGTCGCGCGTGCTGATGATGTCGCACGCAGCCAGCATCTGCGCGTGGGCGAGCGAGCCTTGGATGTCGAACAGCGCCAGCCGCTTGTCGAATTCCACCGAGGCGGTGTACCGCTTTACCAGTTCTGCCACCGGCTCGCTGAAGCGCCCCGACCAGGTATGTTTGTCTTGCATCGTAGTCATGTCTTGTCCAGAATGTGCGGCATATATGAGGCTATCGCTATGCCAAGGGCGCAAAGTATAAATCAAAACCCCATGCCGGATACGTTGCCAAACTGCCGCAGTTCCGGGGTCGTATTGCGTTCGGTTGCCTTGTTGAATGCGGGAGTGCTTGGGATCGCGCTGATACAGGCAAGCTCTTGGTCGGACGCTCTAGCTTACGGACTACGCGGTTTTGCGCTGCTTGAGCCGGTGTTGTTCTCGGTGTTGTTACTGCTTTATCTTCTCCAGCCCAGACTGTCCAAACTGCCCTATCGTCAGGGAGCTACGGTGGTCATCGCAATCGCGGCCATGATTTCGCTGTTATTTTGTGTGCTCTGGCCGGCTGTTTATGCGTTGACTGCCGACAATTCCTATTTCGATCTCACCCGTTCGGTCTTGCTAGGTGCGGGTAGCAGTGCCGTGCTGCTGGTGTACTTTCGGCTGTGGCGACAGGCGCTTTCGCCAGCGTTGCACGAGGCCCGTCTGCAAGCCTTGCGCGCCCGCATTCGTCCACACTTCTTGTTCAATACGCTCAATGCCGTGCTGGGTATTGTGCGTTCGCAACCCAAGCGCGCCGAAACGGCACTCGAAGATATGTCAGACCTGTTTCGGATGGCGATGGAGGAGGGGCATGACTTGACCCCGCTGCGCAAAGAGATCGAGTTGGCTCGACGTTATCTGGCTTTGGAAGAGATGCGCTTGGGAGAGCGACTACAGCTTAACTGGGAGATCCAGCCGGAGGCGGAAGCGGCGCTGGTTCCGCCACTGTTGCTCCAGCCCTTGCTGGAGAATGCCGTCTACCACGGCATCGAATGCCTGCCACAAGGTGGCGTGATAGATGTGCGCATCTCCACGAATGGCAGAGAGTTGGTCTTGGAGATCGCCAACCCTCATCCTGAAAAACGAGGGGACTTCAAAGGCCATAAGATCGCGTTGGATAACATCCGTGAACGGCTGGCGTTATTGTTCGATGTGGAGGCGCGCTATCAGGTGGATGCCGCGCGCGATCACTATCGCGTGCGTATCACGGTACCTTATTTGCTGGAGGCATGATGGTGACCCCCTTGCGTGTATTCGTGGTGGATGACGAACCCTTGGCGCGTAACCGTTTGCGCGAATTGCTCGACGATTGCGCTGAAGCACTGCCGCTGAGTTTGGTCGGTGAGGCGGGCAATGGGCTAGAGGCACTCGACAAACTTTCGCTAACTCCCGCCGATGTGGTGCTGGTTGACATCCGTATGCCGCAGATGGACGGCATCGAGTTGGCGCAGCATCTCAACAAGTTCCCGCAGCCGCCCATCATCGTCTTCACTACAGCCTATGATGTTTACGCGATACAGGCGTTCGAGCTTCATGCCGTCGACTATCTGCTCAAACCTATCCGGCAGGCGCGTTTGCTCGATACGCTCAATCGCGTGCGTTTGCGCGCGCCATTGGGCGGCGAAGTGTTGCAGCAACTGCAACCGGAGTCTCGCAAATACCTTGCGATCCATGAGCGCGGCAAGATCCTACTGATCCCCATTGAAGAGGTGCTTTATCTACGTGCCGAGTTGAAATACGTTACGGTTCGCACCATCCAGCGCGAATATCTCACCGAAGAGTCACTCACTGCGCTGGAGCAGGAGTTTGCCAGCCGCTTTGTACGTATCCATCGTAATTGTCTGGTAGCCAAGGCAAAGATCGAAGGTTTCGAGAGAGCGATGGCCGGGCCGGGTGGTGAGGCGCATTGGACGGTGAAGCTAAAAGGTCTGAACGAAACGCTCCCCATCAGCAGACGGCAGCAGTCGATCGTCAGAGAATTTGGCTAGATTCCCTGCAAGAAAAGGGTTGCATCAAATTAAGTGTAAAAGTTTTTGACGCCCACCCCGGTAGTGTATACAATCCGCCTCCTTCGTTTGGCTCGGTAGCTCAGTCGGTAGAGCAGAGGATTGAAAATCCTTGTGTCGGTGGTTCGATTCCGCCCCGAGCCACCAAATGAAACAAGGGCTTGCTGTGATGCGAGCCCTTTCTGTTTTCTGATCTTTCGAATTACACGCCTGCTTTTTCGGCCTGTATATCCGCGAAATAACTCGAACGCACCATCGGTCCGCAGGCTGCGTGCGAGAAGCCCATCTTCCTGGCTTCCTCCTCGAACATTTTGAAGGTCTCGGGCGCGACGTAGCGCAGCACGGGCAGATGACCGTCGGAGGGTTGCAGGTATTGGCCGAGGGTGAGCATCTCCACGTCGTGGTCGCGCAGGTCGCGCATCACTTGCAATACTTCCTTGTCGGTCTCGCCCAGCCCCAGCATCAGGCCGGATTTGGTCATCACCTGCGGGAAGCGCGCCTTGAACTCTTTGAGCAGCTTGAGTGAGTGAGCGTAATCCGCACCGGGACGTGCGAGTGAGTACAAACGCGGTACAGTCTCAAGGTTGTGGTTGAGCACGTCGGGCAGGCTGCGCGCCATCTCGTCCAGCGCCAGTTCCAGTCGCCCTCGGAAGTCTGGCACTAGCGTCTCTAGCCGGGTGTCGGGCGAGCTGGTGCGGATGGCGGTGAGGCAGTCGGAGAAGTGTCCGGCGCCGCCGTCACGCAAGTCATCGCGGTCGACGCTGGTGATGACCACATATTTCAGTTTGAGCAGGCCGATGGAGTGCGCCAGTTGCGCTGGTTCGCTGGCATCAGGCGGCAGCGGCTTGCCGTGCGCCACGTCGCAGAACGGGCAACGGCGGGTGCATACGTCGCCTAGGATCATGAAGGTCGCCGTGCCTTTGCCGAAGCATTCGCCGATGTTAGGACAGGAGGCTTCTTCGCACACGGTGTGCAAGTTGTGTTCGCGCAACATGCGCTTCACTTCGTTGTAACCTGCGCCGCTGCCGGATTTGACGCGTATCCACTGCGGTTTGCGCAGGCGCTCTTGCAGCGGGACGATCTTGATCGGGTTGCGCGCGGTTTTGGCTGCGCCGGTTTGTTTCTGTGGTTTCTCAGTGCTCATGTTTGCTTCCCAGATGTTGCTGCAAGCGCGTAGTCAGATTCTGCGCCAGTCGTTGTTCCAATTCTGCCAGCGCGGTGGCGATGCCGACCTCGCGTGCTTGCGTGACGCGCAGCCCGGCGTAGCCGCAGGGGTTGATGTAGCTGAAGGGCGTGAGATCCATCTCCACGTTGAAAGCGAGGCCGTGATAGCAGCAGCCGTTCTTGATCTTGAGGCCGAGCGAGGCGATCTTGGCGTTGTCCACGTACACGCCCGGCGCGTCTTCGCGTCCCGCTGCGGTCACGCCGTGGGCGGCGAGCAGGTCGATCACGCTGTTCTCCATCAGGCGCACCAACTCACGCACGTTGATCTTCCAGCGGCGCAGGTCAAGCAGCAGATAGGCGACGATCTGGCCGGGGCCGTGGTAAGTGACTTGGCCGCCTCGGTCGATCTGCACCACCGGGAT
Source organism: Nitrosomonadales bacterium (assembly GCA_016234685.1). Taxonomy (GTDB): domain Bacteria; phylum Pseudomonadota; class Gammaproteobacteria; order Burkholderiales; family Gallionellaceae; genus Ferriphaselus. The sequence goes on along the minus strand of JACRAT010000036.1, from coordinate 164,272 downwards.
GTCGGTCAGATTCAGCAGATGCTCCGGCTTGCCTGCCTGCCCTTGCGTGTAGGTGGGCGGGTGCTGCACCAGCCACAACTCGTCCGGCGTATCTGCCGTGCGCTCGGCGGTGAAACGCTGCATGGCGCGCCAAGTCGGCTCGTATTCGACGAGACCTTTGAAATGCAGGGAAAGGGGGAAGGGGGAAGGGGGGTACAGCGAGCCGAGGTTTTCCCCTTCTCCCTTCTCCCTTCTCCCTTCTCCTGCCTCTCCCCTCATAACGCCATCTTCACCAGCGGATGCCCGCTCAACTCGCGGTACAGCGCGTCGAGTTGTTCGCGCGAGTCGGCGCGGAAGGTGCAGGTCAGGCTCAGATACTTGGCGCCACTGCTGCTGCGCATCTCGATGCTGGCGGGATCGAACTGGGGGACGTGGCGCAGCACCACCTCGGCTACCGCTTGGGCGAAGCCGGGCTGGGCGTGACCGAACACCTTGAGCGGGAATTCGCAGGGGAACTCGAACAGGGATTCTGGCTGCTCGCTCATGCCGCCTCGACGATCTCGAAATCGTGGTTCATCGCGGCAGTCGCGCCCAGCATGATGCTGGCCGAGCAATACTTGGTGGCTGAGAGCTCGATGGCGCGCGCGACCGCTTCGGCATTCAGGTTCTTGCCGGTGACGATGAAGTGCATGTGGATCTTGGTAAACACCTTGGGTTCGGTCTCGGCGCGTTCGGCTTCGATCTGCACTTCGCAGTCGTGCACGTCCTGCCGTTTTTTCTTGAGGATCAGGATCACGTCGAACGAGGTGCAGCCGCCCGCGCCCAGCAGCAGCATCTCCATCGGACGCGGCCCGAGATTGCGCCCGCCCGCCGACGGTGCGCCATCCATCAACACCGCATGGCCGCTCTCGGTCTCGCCCAAGAACGACATCTGCTCTACCCATTTCACCCGTGCTTTCATCACTCGCTCCTTAATCGGCAAAGCCGGATTTTAGCCTATACCAAGCCTGTCCTATCATCTCGTGGGCGAAGATGCTGCTGAGATACATGGCCTCTCCGTTAGGGAGGAAGCTAAGTAGATTCGTCTCATAACGGGTGGAGAATCCAGTCGGGGCGGGGATGACTTCAAACCCTGCGCGTTGGAAGACTTCTACCGAGCGCGGCATGTGCCAGGCATGAGTGACCAGATAGATACGCTTGATGCCGGCCTGTTGCAGGATGGCGTAGCTGAGACGCGCGTTCTCCATGGTGTTGTCGGAGTTATCCTCGGTCCAGCGCACCGGCACGTTGAAATCCTCTTCCAGTACGGTCTTCATCTGCGCGGCTTCGGAAAGATAATCCCCCTCCGGGCTACCGCCGGTGACGAGGATCGGCTTGTTGGTCTGCCGTAGCAAACGAGCTCCGTAGCGCAAGCGTTCTAATGCCTCTCTGGAAACAGTGTTGCCGCCATATTCCGGCGCATGGAAATACTGTCCGCTGCCTAACACGACGATAGCCTCGGCGGGCTGCTTGGCAGTATCGACCGCGACCAGCGGCCCTTCCAACCAGCGCATCGCCCCCTTGGCGAAATACGGCGTGGAGGCCAGCCACAGCAAGCTAAAGGAGAAAGTCAGCAGCACGCGCGCCAGTACTGGGCGGCTGCGCCAGACCAGCAGTCCCCAGCCCGCCAGCAGCAACAGACATAAGGGCGGTAGCAAGAATTTGCTGACCAAGTTGGTGAGAAGCCAGGACATGATGAACTCAGATGAAATCGACGAAGGCGCGCATGATACCGCAGCCCAAGCCTGCGCACGTTGCGGCGAGGCGAGGGAGAGGGTGGTTGTGCTATCCTTCCCCTGTTGATTTGTCGTGTATTCCGATGAGATTTATCCTGCTTTCCCTGCTGATATTCCCGGCTTTTGCTTACGCCAACGAGGATGCCGACTTCCTCGCGGCGCGCGATGCTTTTCGCGCGGGCAACGCCGTCAAGCTGGAGCGCTTGTCCGAACATTTGGTGCGTTCGCCGCTGGAACCTTATGTCACCTACTATCGCTTGCGGATGAATCTAGAGGGCGGTGATCCCTCGCCCATCCAAGCCTTTCTCTCTCGTCCCGAAGACACGCCGATGATCGACCGGTTGCGCGGTGAATGGCTCAAACTACTGGGCCGCCGCCAGCAATGGGAGACCTTCGAGGCGGAGTATCCGCGCCTGAAAAACGAAGGCGCCGAACTGAGTTGCTATGCCTTGCAGGCGCGCTACCGCAAGCAGAGCGAAGAGGCGCTGGCCGAGGCGCGCAAGCTGTGGCTGGTCGGGCGCGAGCAGCCGGAAAGCTGCGCCCCCCTGTTTTTGGACGCCATCAACCGCAACATCATCACCGAGCAGGACATCTGGAGTCGGCTGCGGTTGGCGCTGGAATCTGGCAGCGTGACGCTGGCGAAGCGGCTGGCGACGCAGCTTCCTGCCAGCCGGGCCGTTTCGCCCGTCGCCTTGGACAGCGCCGCTTCCAGCCCGGAACGCTACCTCGACCAAGCTCAGTTCGAACACGAGTCGCAGCGACTGGTCGCGCTGTTCGCCTTGCAGCGCCTCGCCAAGCAGACGCCGCTGCTCGCTTACAACCACTGGCAGCGCATCTCAGGCTCGTTCCCTGAGGCGGAACAGCGCTATTTCTTCGGCTGGCTGGGTTACGAAGCGGCGCGCAAGCTGGATGCGCGGGCGTTGGAGTGGTATCAGGTCGCCGGTGATGCGCCGCTGAGTGAGGCGCAACTGGAATGGCGTGCCCGTGCCGCCTTGCGTGTACAAGACTGGGCCGAGTTGGGCAATTCCATCAGCCGCATGTCGCCGCCGCAGCAGCGCATCAGCGCTTGGCGCTACTGGCAGGCGCGCGCGCTCAAGGCGCAGGGTAAGTCTGCCGAGGCCGAGAAGCAGCTTGCCGCACTAGCTACGGAATATAGTTTTTACGGACAGCTTGCAGCGGAAGAGCTGGGCAGCACCCCTACGGTGGGCGTCACTCAGGCCAACTTCAAGCCAAGCAAGGTCGAGCTGGCCAAGGTCGAATCTCTGCCGGGTGTGCAGCGTGCACTCATGCTCTATCGGCTAGAGATGCGCAGCGAAGCCGCCAAGGAATGGTCTTGGGCGACGCGCCAGTTCGACGACCGCCAGTTGCTCACCGCTGCCGAGGTCGCCCGCCGCAACGAGATGTACGATCGCGCCATCAATGCGGCCGACCGCACCGTCGCCGTACACGATTTCAGCCTGCGCTACCTGTCGCCTTACCGCGACGAATTACAGGGCCATCTGCGCGAGAACGGTCTGGAAGAGGCTTGGGTCTACGGCTTGATGCGGCAGGAAAGTCGCTTTGTGACGCAGGCAAAATCGGGCGTCGGTGCCGCCGGGCTGATGCAGATCATGCCCGCCACCGCGCGCTGGGTGGCGAAGAAGCTGGGGCTGAAGTCCTACAAGGAATCGCTGATCCACCAGATGGAAACCAATATGAAGCTGGGTACGTACTACATGAAGACCGTGCTGGGCTGGTTCGACGGCAACCCGGTGCTGGCCTCCGCCGCCTACAACGCCGGGCCGGGCCGGGCGCGCCGCTGGCGTGGCGATACCCCACTGGAAGGCGCGATCTACGCCGAGACCATCCCCTTCGACGAAACCCGCGACTACGTGAAAAAGGTGATGAGCAACACCACCTACTACGCCGCCCTGTTCGGCCAGCCCGGCCCCTCGCTCAAACAGCGCATGGGCATCATCGAAGCGCGGAGCACGACCAACCAAGCGCCGATTCCCGATGAAAAATAAGCCCGAACTCGGCGTTCATCCATCCCCCCCCCCTCGCCCTCCGGGAGAGGGCCGGGGTGAGGGACGCCCATCGGCCACCACCTATTGCGTCGGCGGCGCGGTGCGCGACCGTCTGCTTGGCCTGCCGGTGCAAGACCGTGACTGGGTGGTGGTCGGCAGCACGCCGGAGGACATGGTGGCACAGGGCTACCAGCCGGTGGGCAAGGACTTTCCGGTGTTCCTGCATCCCAAGAGCCACGAGGAATACGCGCTGGCGCGTACCGAGCGCAAGACCGCGCGCGGCTACAAAGGCTTTGCGGTATATGCCGCGCCGGACGTGACCTTGGAGCAAGACCTGCTGCGCCGCGACTTCACCGTCAACGCCATCGCCGAAACGCCGGACGGCTCGCTGATCGACCCTTACGGCGGACAGGCCGACCTGAAGGTGGGCGTGTTACGCCATGTCAGCGACGCTTTCGCCGAAGACCCGGTGCGCATTCTGCGCGGCGCGCGTTTCGCCGCTCGCTTTGGTTTCAGCTTCGCGCCCGAGACCTTGGCGCTGATGCGCGCGATGGTGGAGAACGGCGAGGTCGATGCGCTGGTGCCCGAGCGCGTCTGGCAAGAATTGGCGCGCGGCCTGATGGGCGCGGAACCCTCGCGCTTCATCACCACCCTGCGCGACTGCGGCGCGCTGGCGAAGATATTGCCCGAGGTGGATGCGCTGTTCGGCGTGCCACAGCCGCCGCAACATCATCCCGAGATCGACTGCGGTGTCCATGTTTTACTGGTGTTGGACGATGCCGCCCGCCACGGCTATGCGCTGGAGGTGCGTTTCGCCGCGTTGATGCATGACCTCGGCAAGGGCAACACGCCGAAGGACATCCTGCCGCGCCACATCGGCCACGAACTGCGCAGTGTGGATTTGCTCAAAACCGTGAGTGAACGCCTGCGCGCACCGGCTGATTGCCGCGATCTGGCGCGGCTGGTGGCGCGCTACCACGGCGACATCCACCGCGCCCGCGAATTGCGCGCCGACACCGTGGTGCGCCTGTTCGACAGTTGCGATGGCTGGCGCAAGCCGGAGCGTTTCACGCAGATCTTGCAAGCCTGCCAGAGCGACGCGCGCGGCCGCACCGGCCACCAGCAAGATGCCTATCCGCAAGCCGACTACCTGTTGAAACTGCTGGCCGCTGCGCGTGCGGTCGATTCTGGTGCCATCGCCCGCCAATCTGGCGACCCGGTGCGCATCCCCGAACTGATCCGGCTGGCGCGCATCGAGGCGGTGGAGCGGGCCAAAGCCGGATGATCGGCCAGCGCTGAATCTGTAACTTCCAACCTCTTCAGGAATCGACCATGCAAACCTTGACCCTCACCCGCCCCGACGACTGGCATCTGCACCTGCGCGACGATGCGCTGATGGCATCCGTGCTGCCCGATACCGCGCGCCAGTTCGCCCGCGCCATCGTCATGCCCAATCTGCGCCCGCCCGTCACGACGACAGAACAGGCCGAGGCTTACCGCGAGCGCATCATCAAAGCCCTGCCCGCCGGGATGAAGTTCGAGCCACTGATGACGCTGTACCTCACCGACAACACCAGCGCCGACGAGATCAAGCGAGCCAAGCAAAGCGGCGTGGTGCATGGCGTGAAGCTATATCCCGCCGGAGCGACCACCAACTCCGACGCAGGCGTGACCGACCTGCGCAAAACCTACGCCGCGCTGGAAGCCATGCAGGAATGCGGCATCCCGCTGTTGGTGCACGGCGAAGTCACCAGCCCCGACATCGACATCTTCGACCGCGAAGCCGTGTTCATCGAGCGCGTCATGCAGCCGCTGCTGGAAGACCTGCCCGAGCTGCGCGTGGTGTTCGAGCACATTACGACGAAAGATGCCGCCGAGTTCGTCGCCGCCGCGCCCACCAACATCGCCGCCACCCTTACCCCGCAGCACCTGCTGTACAACCGCAACGCCATGCTGGTCGGCGGTATCCGTCCGCACTTCTACTGCCTGCCGATCCTGAAGCGCGAGACCCACCGCGAAGCGCTGGTCAAAGCCGCCACCAGCGGCAGCCCCAAATTCTTCCTTGGCACCGACAGCGCTCCGCACGCCCAACACACCAAAGAGAACGCCTGCGGCTGCGCCGGCTGCTACTCCGCCCACGCTGCCATCGAGCTGTACGCCGAAGCCTTCGAAGCGGCGGGCGCGCTCGACAAACTCGAAGCCTTCGCCAGCTTCCACGGTGCGGATTTTTACCGCCTGCCGCGCAACACCGACACGATCACGTTACGCCGCGAAGAATGGCACATGCCCCACACCGTCGAATTCGGGGGCTCCAAACTCGTGCCGTTGCGTGCGGGAGAGAGGATGGGGTGGAGGATGGTTGATCCCACCCGGTGAATGGGTTCCTATTTTGGGGTGGAGGCGCTTCGTTCGAGGTATATCAGTTCGGCAAGATACCAAGTTGCTGCATTAGAAAACACCGGGCTAAGATTCGTGGCATTTACGATGTTTCTGAGCCAAACCAAGTGTTGCGTATGGAAACTTTCTGACACCATGAGTCCGGTTACCTTATCTGCGTTCCAGTTTCCGATGATGTTGGAGGCAGTGTAGTAGGCCAGTCTGGCATTCAGTGAGAGAGCGTCTTGCACATCTTTGCACGTGATTGGTTGTTCGGTGACAATGAGTAGCTCAGTTAGGGAGGCGATTTTGTGGCGATCGACCACGACCTCGCCGCCTGACTTGCTTTTGATTAGGTGGCGATAGTTTCCGTTGAGTAGCTCCCAGTACATGCTGTTGATCACCTTTGCCACATCTGGTTTGTAGGTAATCGTTAAATTCATGTCTGATTCGCAGTACTCCGCGAAATATGAAAACCATTGCTCAATCTCGCGCTCCCGCTTCTCCATGTCTGAGCTACAGGCGCGACCATGCCCGTCCAGAACATCATCCTGGAAGTCATTGCGCGACATTAGTAACCGATCTGCAGAAACTTGGTACGACGTTCCTCCGGTGTCTCCAATTGGAGAACGTCAGAGAAGACGCTATCGAATGCCATTCTGGCAATAGGTTTTGAGGTCAGATTCTTCTTTGAAGAGTGATCGTCACCATTCGTGAAAATCTCTTTTGCGTCGCTTCTGATCTCTGAGGTGAATGCTATTTTGATGTCCATTCTATATGTTCTTCGGTGATTCATTCATCCGTGAAACGCGCGGAGTATAATTGCACATGACTGGCTTTGCTACTGTTTTCGTACGGAAAAGCAGTTACGATATGAGCCGGGGGAATAAATTTCCTCATTTTGCCCCCACACTACTTTGGATTGTTATGCCCCACCTCTTCAACCCCTACCCCCTCGCCAATCTGATTCTGCCCAACCGCCTTGTCATCCCGCCGATGTGCTAATACTGCGGCGGCAGACGGTAGTGCGACGGATTGGCATGTGATTCATTACGGCAATCTGTCGCATTCCGGGGCGGGGTTGTTGATCGTGGAGGAGATGGCGGTGCGTCGGCATTCGTCCATGCCGCTGGCGATCCAGCTTGGCCACGCCGGGCGCAAGGGTTCGTGCGCTGTGCCGTGGGACGGCGGCAAGCAGGTTCGAAGGTCAGGGCGGCTGGCAAGCGTAGGATGGCTTGAGCAACGCGATACCCGTCGCCCGCCATGTTGGGTATCGCGCTACGCTCCACCCAACTTACGACAGCCCCTCCCCGCCTGCATCAAATCTTGAAATGCCCTATCGACTGTTCCAGTGACTGAGCGAGTTGCTCCAGTTTCTGGGCGACGTTGCCGACTTCTTGGACGGCGTTGCTGGTGGATTCGGACATCTGGGCGACGCGTTCGACGTTGACGGCGATCTCGCGGCTGGCTTGGCTTTGCTCTTTGATCGAGGTGGAGATGTCTTCCACGCCTTTGAGGACGCGGGTCGCACCTTCGTCGATGCCGATGATGGATAGCCCGGCTTGTTCGGCTAGGCGTGATCCGGCTTTGACCATGTCGACGACGCCGCTCATTTCAGCCACGGCGTGGTTGGTGCTGTCGTGGATCTCGCGGGTCACCCCGGCGATCTTTTGGGTGGCTTTGGCGGTCTTCTCGGCCAGATTGCGCACTTCGTCGGCAACCACGGCGAAGCCACGGCCTTGCTCTCCGGCTCGGGCGGCTTCGATGGCGGCGTTGAGGGCGAGCAGGTTGGTCTGGTCGGCGATCTCTTTGATAGCGGTGACGATGCTTTGGATCTGGTCGGATTTGTCGCCCAAGTCTTCAATGGCCTTGGCGGCGTCCATCACGGCGCAGGAGATCTTGGCCATGTCGTCCACCACGTGCTGCACGACGTTGCGCCCGTTGTCGGCGAGTTGCTTGGAGTTCTCGGAGGTGTTGCGCACGTCCACGGTGTTGTCGGCCACTTGGTCGATGCTGACGGACATCTCTTCCACGGCGGCGGCCATGCTGCTGGCGGATTCTGCTTGCGATTGTGCGCTACGTTCGACGCTGGCGACGGAGTTGGAGAGTTGTTTGGCGCGTTCGTCGATGTGGCGGCTCAGCGAGGAATTCTGGTCGATGAGTGCGCCCAGCAGCACTTTGGCCGATTGCACCGAGCAGAGGATCTCGCCCATCTCATCGCGGCCGGAGATGTCTACCTGTGCTGTCATGTTGCCGTTGACCAGTGATTGCAGGTGCTCTTTGATCTCGGCGACGGGGCGGGCGATGAAGCGGCGGATCACCCAGCCGGTGAACAGGAACAGGCACAGTTGCAAGGCTAGTTGACCTGCGGCGATGCTCAGCATCACTCGGTGGAGCTCGCTGAAGTCTTTGCTCAGGTCAATGTCGATCACCGACGCGCCATTGACGCTGCCTGCTTCGACCTGATGGCAAGAGAGACAATCCGTGCCGTGGAAATCGCGGGTGGCGAGATAGGGCGTGACTAGGCGGAAGACGGGCATACCATTGCGGTACTCCAGTGCATGGAAGGCCTCTTTTTTATCCATGACACTTTGTGCCAGTCCAGCTTCGACCTGTTCTTCCGGCAATCCCGGCCCGAACTGCTTGATGACCTGTTCGCTGCGCAGCAGGTGCAGGCCGATGATGTTGCCGGAGCTGGCGATCTTTTTGACGAGCAATCGGCGGGTTTCGGGGTCGCTGATCTGTCCTGTCACCATCAGCATGTTGGCGCTGTCGATCACTTCGTTGGCGATGCCCTCAGCGCGCTTTTGCGCATCGTCCAGCATCTGGGAACGGATATGGTCGCTGACCACATAACTGCCTAAGCCTAACAGCACCAGCAAGGCAGGCTGAATGAAGACATGGAGTTTGGCTTGCAGCGACAGATTGCGGAACCAGTTGGAGATCGAACGCCCGCCAGACTGAGGTGAGCCTGACCTGTACAGCATCTCCGCTGCTGCGATTTCGCTCCGGGAAGGTTTGCGGCGCAGAGAGAGGTAGCCGGTGATATTGCCTTGGTCAATGATAGGCGAGACCGTCGCCCGCACCCAGTAATGGTCGCCGTTCTTCGCGCGATTCTTCACCACGCCGCGCCAAGGGCGACCGCTCTTGATGGTTTTCCACAGATCGGCGAAGGCCCAAGCTGGCATGTCGGGATGGCGAACGATGTTGTGGTTGACGCCGATCAGCTCTTCACGCGAGAAGCCGCTGATCTCGACGAAGGCATCGTTGGTGTAAGTGATCGCCCCCTTGGGATCGGTCTTGGTGATGAATATCACCGACTCTGGATAGTCGATATCGCGCTGCGTAACGGGTTGGTTGTTCTTCATCGTGCATCCCCTTGTCTGGTAAGGGACATTATCGTCCTGTACCCGTCAAACTTGAATATTACTATCCGTTTAGGAGCGCGCACAGAGACCATGAGCGCTTTGCCGCCGCGAGTCCGTTTGGTTTAGTATGCCACCCCGCTTGCTAATCTGGAGATAAATGTGAGATTGCTTACGCGATGTACTCTGGCGGTCTGTGCCATGTTGGTGCTGACTGCTTGTGAGCAGCAGAAAAAGTTGACTGCCCAAGAAGTTAAGGCCGTGGATGGGATGACTCAGGAGGAGGCGCGTGCTCGGCTCGGCATTCCGACGGTCATCACCAATGGCGGGGAGATAGCTTGGTGGCAATACGATGGCGTGGACGATAACGGCATCACCGTTTCCTGCCATTTCATCATCAAGGGCGGGCGGGTCGAAAAGGTCGGCTGCTAAGGCGACAGAGTCTGACCGGTCGGTCGGGCAAGCAAAGATGGAGTAAGAACAGTGACGCGGAACAACACACAGGAAATCTATCGCACCAAGGTCAATCTGGAGACTTCGCGCATCGCCTGGAAGGAGTTGCAGCGCTTCTTCGCCAGCGGCGCGGCAGTCTCGGTTGCGCCGGAGCTGGATCTGGTCGAAGTGGCCTTCCAGTTCTCGGAAGACAACAAGACTCAAGTCGAACAATGGCTGCTGGCAGGGCAAGTCGGCAAGGTCAGCGATGCGCAGGCAGCGGCTTGGTACGAGGCCGATGCGGATATGTGGGCCGTGGTTATCAGCCCGTGGGTGTTGGTGCAGCCAGCCGACTGAGGTAGCGATAGCTCCTTGGTCATGGCAGGTGCCGGCGGTCACTGATCGTGGCCGGGGCGCTGGTGTTGCTGTGGTGAGACTAGCTCATTCCAACCCAGATAATCGTTAGACGGAATTCTTTCAATTCCCTCCCCCCCTTCGACGAGCTCAGGACAGGCTTATCAGGGGAGGTGCGGCTCAGATGCCCCCTCAAGCGGGGTAAGCAGGCAATCCGCGTAGCGGATGCTCGCACAAGGGGGAGTTAGAGGGGGGGGCTAATGGATTTTTGGGTTCAACGCTCGCGCGCACTCCGCCACCAGTTCCGCCCCGCGATAGATCAATCCGCTGTAGATCTGTACCAGCGCGGCCCCGGCATCCATCTTCTCTTTCGCATCCGATCCCTTGAGGATGCCGCCGACGCCGATGATGGGCAGTGCGTCTTGCAGTTCGGCGGCGAGTTGGCGGATGACGGCGGTGGATTTGTCGCGCACTGGTGCGCCAGAAAGACCACCAGTTTCGCCGCCATGTTCCAGATTCTCCACCCCTGCCCGCGACAGTGTGGTGTTGGTGGCGATCACGCCGTCGATGTGGTGGCGCATTAGCAGTGCGGCGATCTGCTGCACTTGCTCGACATCCAGATCGGGTGCGATCTTCACCGTCAGCGGGATATAGCGCCCATGCTGTTCGGCCAGCTTTTCCTGCTCCGCCTTCAGTTGTGCCAGCAGAGCATCCAACTCGTCACCGCCCTGCAACTGGCGCAGGTTCTTGGTGTTGGGCGAGGAGATGTTGATGGCGACGTAGCTGGCGTGCGGGTAGACCTTGCGCAGGCCGATCAGGTAGTCGTCCGCCGCGCGTTCGATGGGGGTGTCGGCGTTCTTGCCGATGTTGATGCCGAGGATGCCGCTGTATTCCGCATTCTTCACGTTCTCGATCAGCGCATCCACGCCCAGATTATTGAAGCCCATGCGGTTGATGATGCCCTGTGCTTCGGGCAGACGGAACAAGCGCGGCTGCGGGTTGCCGGGCTGCGGGCGCGGCGTGATGGTGCCGATCTCGATGAAGCCGAAGCCCAGTGCGGCTAGGCCGTCGATGTATTCGCCGTTCTTGTCCAGCCCCGCCGCCAGCCCGACCGGGTTGCGGAAGGTCAGCCCCATCACGGTACGTGGATCGTCCGCCGGACGTTTCACCAGCAGCGGCAACAGGCCGAGTCTGTGGGCGGTTTGCAGGCCGTCCAAGGTGACATGGTGGGCGGTCTCCGGGGCGAGGGAGAACAGCAGCGGGCGTATGAGTGGGTACATCGTTAGTCTTTCAAGGGTTCAGTGGTGACGGGCGGGACAGGCTGCCACTCGCCCCGCACCAGCCCTTGCAACGGCTGGAAGCGGGATTTGTAGGCCATCTTCGCGCTGTCGGGAATGTAATAGCCGAGGTAGAGATAGTCCAGTTCAAGTTGTTTGCACAGCTCGATCTGCCACAGGATGTTGAACGTGCCCAGACTGCCACGAGACACGTCCGGGTCGTAAAAGGTGTAGACCGAAGACAGGCCGTCGTCGAGCAAGTCGATGATGCTGACCATGCGCAGCACGCCCGCCTCGCGGAACTCCACCAGCATCGAATCAACCTGACTTTGCAGAAGGAAATTGCAATATTGCTCACGGCTATCGTTGTCCATGCCGCCGCCGGGATGGCGCGCGTGCTGATAGCGCTGATACAACTCATAACATTCTTCGCTGTCACGCAGCGGGTGGACGGAAGCCTCAAGTTCGAGATGCTGTTTCCAGGCGCGGCGCTGCGCGCGAGTAGGCGCAAACTCGGCGACCGGGATGCGGGCCGGGGTGCAGGCTCGGCACAGATCGCAGCGCGGGCGATAGGTGAACGTGCCGCTGCGCCGGAAGCCGTGCCGTACCAGCTCGGAATAGGTAGCGGTAGTGATGAGGAAACTGGGCGTTGCCACCTGTGAGCGCGCCTCTTTTTCCTCCAGATAACTGCACGGATAGGCCGCCGTCAGATAGAACTGGAGGCTGGACAAGGGTATGTCGCGCGGCGAACTCATGGACGGACGGGTCTCCGCGCCAGCGTTTCTGCGATCAGCGTCTGCGCCTTAGCCGTTGCGCCCTGATTGGCGGCGACGAAGCCGAGTCCGCAGCGGCCCATCTCGCTGAGTTTTGCGGTGTCAGGCAACAATGCCTGCGCCGCTAGTATCAACTCTGCCGCATCTTGCACCCGCTGGGCCGCGCCTGCTGCCACGGCCAGCTCGGCGGCTTGCGCGAAGTTGTAGGTGTGTGGCCCTAGCAGCACCGGTTTGCCGACCGCGCAGGCTTCCAGCAGATTCTGTCCGCCGAACTTCAACAAGCTGCCACCGATGTAAGCCAGGTCGCAGGCGGCGTAGTAGGCGAACATCTCGCCCATGCTGTCGCCCAGCACCACTTGTGTCTCGGGCGCGATGGGCTGGTCGGCGCTGCGGTGCTGGTAGCGCAAGCCGTGCTGTTCGATGAGGGCGGCGACCTCGTCGAAGCGCTGCGGGTGGCGGGGGACGAGGACGACCAGAAGTCCCTCTGTTCGCCCTGAGCCTGTGGAAGGGGGAGCGGCACCTATCTTGGAAAGCTCCGCCAGCAGTAGCGCCTCTTCGCCCTCGCGTGTGCTGGCGAGCAGGAGGATGCGGCGTTGCGTGCCGAACCGTTCGCGCAGTAGCGCGCCGAGTGCGAGCTGGGCGGCAGGCGGTTCGATGTCGAATTTCAGGTTGCCCATCACCGCCACGTCGCGTGCGCCGAGTCGGCCGAGGCGGGCGGCATCGTCGTCTGTTTGCGCCGCCACGCCCGCCAGCTCGCCGAATGCCGCGCCGGTCAGCCCGGAGAAGCGGGCGTAACCCGCAGCGGAGCGCTCGGAAAGCCTAGCGTTGAGCAGCAGCAGCGGGATGTGGCGCTGATGGCAGGTGTGGATGAGGTTCGGCCAGATCTCGGTCTCCAGCAGCACGCCGAGTCTGGGGCGGTAGTGTTCGAGGAAGCGTTGCACCGGGGCGGGGAAGTCGTAAGGCAGATAGACGCGCTGCACGCTGTCGCCGTACAGTTGCTGGCAGGCATCCATGCCGGTGGGCGTGGTGTGGGTGAGCAGGATCTGGTGGCCGGGATAGCGCTGTTGTAGCCCGCGCACCAAGGTGACGGCGGCGCGCGTCTCACCGACCGACACGGTGTGCAGCCAGATGACCGGGCGGCTGGGGGCGGGCGTATCGTAAAGGCCGAAGCGTTCGGGGATGCGCTGGCGATATTCCGGCTGGCGGCGCGAACGCCACAGCAGGTGGAAGAAGATATACGGCAGCAGCAGCCAGAGCAGGGCGTTGTAGTAGACGCGGCTCATGCTCGCTCCAGCGCGCGGGCCAGTTGCGCCATCACGTCGTCTACTTCGATCAGTGCCATCGCTTCGGGATGATGCACGCGGGTGTTCCAAGGCAGCTCGCTGGGCTCTTGGTGCAGAAACTGGCGCACCGCTTGCGGGTAACGATCCACCACAAAATCCAGATGCCCGTAGGGGCCGGTGAGCGTGGCGGGGGCGACGGCGTAAAGGGCGATCACCGGTGTGCCCATCGCATTCGCCAGATGTACCGGGCCGGTATCTGGCGCAAGCAGCGTATCGACTTGCCCGAGCAGGGCGGTGAGTTGCTTGGGCGAGGTCTGGCCGCACAGGTTCAGCGTGCGGTCAGGCTGGCTGGCGGCGAGTTCGGCGCACAGCGCGCGTTCGCTGGCGCTGTTGCCGCCAGTCAGAACGAAGCCCGCCTGCCAGCGTTCGGCGGCTTGCTGCATGACGGCGCGGTAGCGCTCCGGCAACCAGTTGCGTTCGGTTTTGCTGGCGACCGGATGGAGGGCGATCAACGGGCGCGGCAGGGTGGTCAGTCGTGTCGTCGCCCATGCTTGATCGGCGGTCGAGATCGGCAGCGCCCATGTCACCGGCGCAGGGGTCGTGCCCGCCGCTGTCGCAAACGCCAGAAAGCTATCCACCAGATGCTCGTTGTTGAACGGGATATTGCGGTTGCAGAACAACCACTGCCCTTCGCGGGCGCGGATGCGGTCGAAGCCGATCTTCACGGGCGCATGGAGCGCTGGGTAGAGCAGATTGATGCGCAGATTGGCCTGCATCGCCAGCACGATGTCGAACCGGTGCGTGCGGAAGGCGCGGTAAAAAGTGCGGTAATCCGCCAGCGAACGCGGCTTGTCATACACCTCGAAGCGCACGCCTGCCATGCCTTGCAGCAGCGCGTAGCCGAGCGGACTGGTGATCCAAGTGATCTCGGCGTGCGGCAGGCTTTGTTGCAAGCGTCGCACGGCGGCAGAGACCATGACCAGATCGCCCAGCGCGGAAAAACGCACCACGGCGATCTTCAAAGGAGCGGCTTGGGATGGCACGGTGAGCGGCTACACTTCCGCCACGACGGGCGTATGGTCGGACGGGCGCTCCAGTTTGCGCGGCGCGCGGTCTATGGTGCAGGCGGTGCAACTGGCGGCCAGCGGCGCGGAAAGCAGGATGTGGTCGATGCGCAGCCCCATGTTGCGGCGGAACGCCATCATGCGGTAATCCCACCAGGAGTAGGATTTCTCCGGCTGCTCGAACAGGCGGAAGCTGTCTTTCAGCCCCAGCCCTTCCAGCCGGTAGAACGCGGCGCGCTCCGGTTCGCTCACCAGCACGTTGCCCGCCCAGCCTTCCGGGTCGTACAGGTCGCGGTCATCCGGCGCGATGTTGTAATCGCCCAGCAGCGCCAGCTTGGGATAGCGTGTCAGCTCGTCGCGCAGCCAGTGAGTGAGGGCTTCCAGCCAGCGCAGCTTGTACTGGTATTTGTCCGAATCGAGGCTCTGGCCGTTGGGGATGTAGACGCACACCACCCGCACGCCGTCCACGGTGGCGGCGATCACGCGCTTCTGCTCGTCCTCGAAACCGGGGATGCCCCTCTGCACGTCGGATAGTTCGGATTTGGCGAGGATGGCCACGCCGTTGTAGGTCTTTTGTCCACTGAGCGCCACTTGGTAGCCTGCCTGCTGCAAATCGGCCAGCGGGAAATTCTTATCCTCGGTCTTGGTCTCTTGCAGGCATACCACGTCCGGCTGCGCTGCTTGCATCCAGTCGAGCAGGTGCGGCAGGCGCACCTTGAGGGAGTTCACGTTCCAGGTCGTTAATTTCATTACAGTGAGTTCAGTTTGCTCAGCAGATCGCGGATCTTCAGCGGGTCGTCGGAGCGCAGGATCTTTTGTGCCAGCGGGTTGATGTCGGCGAGGCTGCTGGTGAGGACGCGCTGTTTGACGCCCAGCAGTTGTGCCGGGTGCATGGAGAATTGGCGCAGGCCGAAGCCCAGCAGCAAGCGGGTGTAAGCGAGTTCGCCGGCCATTTCGCCGCAGACCGAGACCGGCACGCCTGCCTTGTTGGCGCTGCCGATGATGTGGGCCAGCAGGTAGAGGATGGCGGGGTGCAACGGGTCGTAGAGGTGGGCGACCTCTTCGTCGGTGCGGTCGATGGCCAGCGTGTATTGGATCAAGTCGTTGGTGCCGATGGAGAGGAAATCCAGTTTCTTGACGAAGACATTGAGTGCCAGCGCGGCGGCGGGGATCTCGATCATGCCGCCGATCTGCACGGCACGGTTATACGGGATGCCCTGCTCGTCGAGCTGGCGCTTGGTCGCGTCGATGAATTGCAGCGTCTGATTGATCTCCGAGGCGCTGGACAGCATAGGGACCAATATCTTGATGTTGCCGTAGACCGTGGCGCGCAGCAGGGCGCGCAACTGGGTCTGGAACAGTTGCGGTTCGGCCAGACACAGGCGGATGGCGCGCAGGCCCAGCGCCGGATTGCTGGCAACACGCTCGGCACCCTTGAGCTGCTTGTCCGCGCCCAAGTCGAAGGTGCGGATGGTCACCGGCATCCCTTCCATGCCTTCGGCTACGGCGCGGTAAGCCTCGAACTGTTCTTCTTCGCCGGGCAGATCGTCGCGGTTGAGGAAGAGGAACTCGCTGCGGAACAGGCCGACGCCAGTCGCGCCGTTCTCGCGCACTTCGGGCACGTCGTGCGGCATCTCGATGTTGGCGTGCAGTTCGACCAGTGTGCCGTCCAGCGTGGTGGCACGGGTAGTGCGGATGCGCTTGAGTTTCTTGCGCTCCAGCTCCCACTGGCTCTGGCGCAGGCGATAGTCCGACAGCACCTGCTTGTCGGGATCGACGATGATGACGCCCTGCGCGCCATCTACCACCAGCAGATCGCCTTCGCGGATGAGTTCACGGGCGTGATGCAGGCCCACCACGCAAGGCGTATTGAGGCCGCGCGCCACGATGGCGGTGTGCGAGGTCGCGCCGCCGACATCGGTGAGGAATGCGGCGAACTGGTGCGATTTGAATTGGATCAGATCGGCGGGCGAAAGATCGTGTGCGACGAGGATGGTACTGACGCCGTGGCTGGCGGGCGGCGGGATGTGGCCGGGCTGGCCGGACAGGTGCTTGAGCACGCGCTCCACCACCTGCACCACGTCGCTCTTGCGTTCGCGCAGATAGGCATCCTCAAAGGCCTCGAACTGGGCGACCAGCGTATCCATCTGCACCTTCAATGCCCATTCGGCGTTGCAGGATTCGCGTTCTATCATGGTGCGCGCGGCCTGACTGATGTGCTCGTCGTCGAGGATCATCAGGTGCAGATCGAGGAAGGCCTCGAATTCGGCGGCGGCCTGCGCCGGGCGGCTGGCACGCAGGCTGGTCAGTTCATCGCGGGTGGTTTGTAGCGCGGTATCGAGCCGGACGATCTCATCCGGCAGCAACGCCTTGGGCAGCACGTAGTGCGCCACTTCCAGCGAAGTGTGCGAGAGGCGGTGGGCATGGCCGATGGCGATGCCGCTGGAGACTGCGATGCCGTGCAGGGAGAAGCTCATTCGCCCTCGCCGAAGTAATCGTTGATGAGCGCCAGCAAAGCGTCCATCGCCTCCTGCTCGCGTTCGCCGCTGGTCTCTATGCCTATGGTCGTGCCCTTGGCGGCAGCCAGCATCATCACGCCCATGATGCTCTTGGCATTGACGCGACGACCGTTGCGGGTGAGCCAGACTTCGCAGGGGAACTGCGAGGCGAGCTGGGTCAGTTTGGCAGAAGCACGGGCGTGCAGCCCAAGCTTGTTAATGATTAGCGCATCCTGCTGTGGCATCACAATCTTCCGAATCCATGTAAACGATACAATCGCGCCCGCCTTCCAGCGCCCGGCGCGCCATTTCCGCCAACGGCTTGTCGCAGCAACACGCCACGCGCAGCAGCATGGGCAGATTCACCCCGGCTACGCCCATCACCTGTTTTGAGTTACACAGTCGCCGGGCGATGTTGCTGGGCGTCGCCCCGAACACATCGGTCAGGATCAGCACGCCATCGCCCTGATCCAGCGCGGCGATCAGCGCCCGTCCTTCGGCTTCTTTCTGCTGAGGGTCGTCGTCTTCCAGCACCGACAGCGCCTTGATGTGCGGCGGCACGCTACGCAACACATGCCGCACACAGTCCAGCAAACTGCTCCCCAGCCCGTTGTGGGCCACTATGAGTATTCCAACCAACTCTCTCTCCTATTGCAGGCGGCCCGTGCGGGCTGAATTCTTACTGTTCGGTCTTGCGTACGGTCGCCTTGTCGGCGAATTCTAGCCGTTTCTGCATCGCGGCGGTGAGATGAACCACGCCTTGCGCATCGACCAGCAAGGCTTCTTCCACACCCATCTTGCGGGCCGCCGCCTGCCAGCCTGCCGGGCCGGTCATAAAGGGCGCTTTGGACGAGACATCCGACAGCACTCCGGCGCGTGGCCCGTGCGTCAGCACCGTGACGGCTTGCACGCCGTGGGCCGGATGCCCGCTGCGCGGGTCGATCAGATGGCAATAGCGCTGTCCCGCCAGATCGAAATAGCGCTGATAGTCGCCCGAAGTGCCGATGGCCTCGCC
Source organism: Nitrosomonadales bacterium (assembly GCA_016234685.1). Lineage (GTDB taxonomy): Bacteria > Pseudomonadota > Gammaproteobacteria > Burkholderiales > Gallionellaceae > Ferriphaselus. The sequence goes on along the minus strand of JACRAT010000036.1, from coordinate 146,075 downwards.
GTCGAGCAGCTCCATCGTAGCGATGGGGCCGGGCTTGCGTGGATGCTGGATGCCGACGCGCCAAGCGCGCGAACCGTGTTGCCCCAAGGCCATCACATTGCCGCCGATGTTGATGAGCGCGTTGCGCACGCCCTGCTCGCGCAGGATCGCCGCCGCCCGGTCCAGCGCATAACCCTTGGCGTAACCGCCGAGGTCGAACTGCACGGCGGGGTTGCGCGAACCGATCACCGCCCCTCTCCCGGAGGGAGAGGGGCGGTGGGGGAGGGAACTGTCGGTTTGTTGCGCCCTAGTTGGCATCGAACCGACCGCGAGCGCCTCCCCTTGCGGCAAGAAACCCAGATCGCTCATTTGCGGATTCGCCACCACCAGCGCCGCGACCTGCTTTTCATCCGGCAGGATGGGCAGGAACTCGTCCGACTGGAAGCCCCACAGCTTGATGAGTCGGCCCAAGGCGGGGTTGAACAGCCCGTCCGATTGCGCCGAAAGCTCCGTCGCATCGTGCAGGATGGCGGCGATCTCGGGTGGCACTTCTTTTGATTTTCCCGCAGCGAGAGCCGCGTTCAGCTCACTCAGCGGGCTGGGTTGCCAAGCGTGCAGCAAGTCGTGCAGGCGCTGGAATTCGTGCATGGCGGCGTTGATCGCCTGCCGCGCCTGTGCTTCGTCTTCGCCGTAGACGGTGATCTCTACCCGCGTACCGAACACAAAACCCTCTTCCTGATACAGCGGCTCTTTGCCACATGCGCCAAGGGCGAGGGTGATGAGCAGCAGGCAAAAGCGCAGAGGATTCATCATTTTTTCTCACACGACGTGAGATCCAGTTCCAGTGCCGCCAGTCGCGCATCCAGCAGCGTTTGATGGGAGACCCTCCCCAGCAAGGGCGCGTCGATGCGCTGTTGCAGGGCCTCGACGTTCTCGTTCAGGAAGGGCATGTCCGGCGTGACGCAGTTTGCCACCCAGCCCGCCAGCTTCAGCCCGCGCGCATTGATGGCCTCTGCTGTGAGCAGCGCGTGATTGAGGCAGCCCAAGCGCATCCCCACCACCAGAATCACCGGCAGGCCGAGCTCAAGCGCGAGGTCGGCACTGTCCTGCGTATCGTTGAGCGGCACGCGAAAACCGCCCGCTCCCTCGACGATGACCACATCCGCCTGCCCGGCAAGCTCGTGGTACGAGGTGGTGATGCGCGCCAATTCGATGCGTACGCCGACGTGTTTCGCCGCCAGATGCGGCGCAGCGGCAGGGTAGAAGCTGTAAGGATTGATCTGCCCCGGCGTGGCCGAGATGTTACTGGCCGCGCGCAAGGCGACCACATCGTCGTTCCGACCATCATCGTCCAGCCCGGCAGCGACCGGCTTCATGCCGATCACCCGCCTACCTTTTGCGGCAAAAGCGTGCAGCAAGGCGCAAGCGATCAGCGTCTTGCCGACATCGGTATCCGTTCCGGTGACGAAGTAGCTCATAGTTTGAACGGGGTCTGGATGATCGCCCGGCCATCCTTGGCCTGTCTGGGCTGCGCCTTCCAGGCGTGACCGTAGACGATCTCAAAGGTGGCGGGGAGTTTGCCTTCGCGGCGGAAACGCTCGTAGTTAGCCAGCACTTGCTGCCAGACGGTCTTGCCCATCAGGCCGTTGCCGCGCCCGGCGGTGGCGTTGTGCGCGCCTATGCTCTTTAGATCTTGCATCACCGCACGCACGTCGTCGTAGGTCAGGGTGAGGATCTCCATGTCCATCACCGGCTCGGCGAATCCTGCGCCGACCAGCATGTCGCCGATGTCGTGCATGTCGATGAAGCGGTTGACGTGGTTGTGACCATCCAGATGAGCGAAGGCGGCGCGCAGCTCCTTCAGCGTATCCGGGCCGAAGGTGGAGAACATCAGCAGGCCATCGACCTTGAGCGCGCGATTCAATTCGCGGAACGCGCCCGGCAGATCGTTCATCCACTGTACGGCAAGGTTGGACCAGACCAGTTCCACGCTGCCCGCTGCCAGTGGCAGTGCTTCGATGTCGGCGCAGAGCTGGCTTTGCTGGTTGCCTCCGAACAGCTTCTTCCACCAGGCGACATCGCCGCGTGCGGCCTGCAACATGCCGTAAGCGATGTCCAGCGCCACCACCTGTGCCGCCGGATAGCGCAGCGACAACTGCCGCGTACCCCAGCCTGTTCCGCAGCCTGCATCCAGCACCCGTGCGGGTTGCAGCTTGACGAGGTCGAGCCGCTCCAGCATCCGGCTGCACACCTCGCGCTGCAATACTGCTGCGGCGTCATATTGGCTGGCGGCACGGCTGAAGGCGCGTCGCACGGCTTGTTTGTCTATCTCGAATTCGTTCATTTCAAGGGTAGGGCGCGCTCGCGCACCAAGTGTTTCGATGGTCGGGGGATCGGTGCGCAAGCGCACCCTACAAGATTATGATTCATGCAGAAAACTCGTCAGATGCTCGATGAAAATGTCCGGGTGCGACAGGAAGGGGGCGTGCGCCGCGCCGTCGATCTCGACCACGCGCGCGTTGGGCAGCGCTTGCGCCAGATAGTACGATGCCAACGGTGAGGTCAGTTTGTCGCGCTCACCAGTGATGGCCAGCGTCGGCTGATGCATATCTCCAAGCAGGGGGCGCAAGTCGGCATCGCGCAGTATCTCCAGCCCGCCACGCAGTGCCGCCAAGTCCGGCTCGCCGTGGGCGAACAGCTGGGCGCGTAGCTGCGTGAGCAACTCACGCTCGTTCTCGCTGCCGCGCACCTGCAAGGCGAGGAAGCGGCGCAAGGTGGCGGCGTGGTTCTGCTCCAGTTCGCTGGCGAACTTGTGCAGCGTCTCGGCATCCATGCCGAACATCCAGTCGTCGCGCTCGGCGAAGCAGGGCGTGCTGGTCACCAGCGCCAGCCGTTGGACTTGCGCCGGATACCGTGCTGCCCAACGCATAGCGATCTGCCCGCCCAGCGACCAGCCGCACACGGCCAGCGGTTCATCGAAGCGTAGGGCGAGCTGGTCGGCGATGGCATCCAGCCCGACCGCACCTAGGCTGCTCTTTCCATGCCCCGGCAGATCCACCACTTGCACTTGGAATTGTTCTGCCAGTCGCGGCACGAGGCTGTCCCATACGCCGCCGTGCATCCCCCAGCCGTGGATCAGCAGCAGCGGCGCGCCCTGACCGTGGGTCTCAACATGCAAGTTCATGCAAGGCTCCGATGAGTCTATCCACGTCTTGTGCGCTGTGCGCGGCAGACAGGGTGATGCGCAGCCGCGCCGTGCCAGCGGGGACGGTGGGCGGGCGGATGGCGGCGACCCACAGGCCGCGTTCGCGCAGTCCTTCGGAAAGTCGCAGCGCCAGATGGTTGTCGCCGACCAGCAGCGGCTGGATGGCGGTGGCCGAGGGCATCAGTGCCCAAGGCAGGTCGCTCAAGCCATTGCGCAAGCGCTCGATGAGTCCGCGCAGATGGGCGCGCAAGCCATCGCCCTGCTCGATCAGGCGCAGGCTTGCCAGCAGCGCGACCGACAGCGCAGGCGGCGTGGCGGTGGTGTAGACGTAGCTGCGCGCGTGGTTGACGAGGGTGTCGATGACCACATGCTCCGCCGCCACGAACGCGCCGGATACGCCAGCGGCTTTGCCCAGCGTGGCCATGTAGATCAAGCGGGGCGAGTTCAGGGAGTGCAGATGCTCAACGGGCGCTAAATCCCCCCTGCCCCCCTTTGACAAAGGGGGGCAATTTCGAGCGTCGCCAAACGGTTCCCCTCTTTGCAAAAGGGGGGCTAGGGGGGATTGGTCGTTGCACTGAAACAGTGAGCCACGCCCCTGCTCGCCCAGTACGCCAAAACCATGCGCGTCGTCCACCAGCAGCCAGGCATCGTGCTGTTCGCACAGTGCCAGCAATTCTGGCAACGGAGCTAGGTCGCCGTCCATGCTGAACACGGCATCAGTGATGACGAGCTTGCGTCCACTGGATGTCTTTTCCAGCATCCGCGCCAGTTGCGCCAGATCGCCGTGGCGGTAACGCTGCATGTCGGCGCGCGACAGCAGCATCGCATCGTTGAGCGAAGCGTGGTTGAGCTTGTCGGCGAATACCGTGTCGCCCTTGCCGACCAGCGCCTGCACCACGCCGAGATTGGCCATGTAGCCGGTGGAGAACAACAGCGCGGCAGGTTCGCCGACGAAGGCCGCAAGCGCCTCTTCAAGCTGATGGTGCGGCGCGAAATGCCCGCTCACCAGATGCGCCGCCCCCGCCCCCACACCCCAGTTCTGCGCGCCGTGCTGCAAGGCGGCGACGAGCTGCGGGTGGCTGGCGAGGCCAAGGTAGTCGTTGCTGCAAAAGGCGAGATAGGGCTTGCCATCTACCTCGATGTGCGGCGATTGCGGCGTTCCCAGCGTGCGGCGGCGGCGCAGCAGGCCTTGCGTAGCGCGGGCGTCGAGGTCGGAGTGGAGTGAGGTGAATGGCATGGGCTAAGTAGGTCGGGTTAGGCGCGATTTTGCGCCGTAACCCGACAGTGCGCACGTGGATTACGCTACGCTAATTCAACGTGCCGGTTAATGCTTCTCAGCAAACGGATACATCCCCAACTTGTCCATCAACGCCCGGTCGCGTTCGACTTCCGGGTTGCCGGTGGTGAGCAATTGCTCGCCGTAAAAGATGGAGTTGGCACCCGCGAGGAAGCACAGCGCCTGCACCGCATCGCTCATCTGCTGGCGACCAGCGGAGAGGCGCACGCTGGCTTTCGGCATGGTGATGCGGGCGACGGCGATGGTGCGCACGAAATCCAGCGGATCGAGTTCGGCGGTATCCGCCAGCGGCGTGCCTTCGACCTTGACCAGATTGTTTATCGGCACGCTCTCGGGGTAAGGCTCCATGTTGGCAAGCTGGGCGATCAGGCCGGCGCGCTGGGTAAGCGATTCGCCCATGCCGATGATGCCGCCGCTGCACACGTGCATCCCGGCGCGGCGGACGCGCTCCAGCGTGTCCAGCCTGTCCTGATAGTCGCGGGTGCTGATGATGTTGCCGTAGAACTCGGGCGCGGTGTCGATGTTGTGGTTGTAGTAGTCCAGCCCGGCGTCTTTCAGTTGTGCGGTCTGCGCGTCGTTCAGCATACCCAGCGTGGCGCAGGTCTCCATGCCTAAATCGCGCACCGCCTTGACCATCTCGACCACGGCGGCCATGTCTTCTTCCGAGGGTTCGCGCCAGGCGGCGCCCATGCAGAAGCGGTCTGCGCCGCCCGCTTGCGCCGCCTTGGCGGCAGCGACGACCTTGTCCAGCTCCAGCATCTTGCGGTTCTCCACTCCTGCGTCGTGAAAGGCTGACTGCGGACAGTAGCCGCAATCCTCGGAACAGCCGCCGGTCTTGATCGACAACAGGGTGGAGAGCTGCACGGCGTTGGGGTCGAAATGTTCGCGGTGGACTCGCTGGGCGCGGAACAGCAGGTCGGCGAACGGCAGCTTGAACAGCGCCTCGATGTCGGCGACGCTCCAGCGTTGGTCGGCAGCAGCTTGCAGGGGGCGGGAGAAGTGCAGGGTCTGTGTTTGCATGGCAGAAAAACCGAGTTAAATTAACGCCCATCCAGCAAGCTGGGAGGGATGGTGTCAATTTTATCACGTCATCTACTGAACATCGGAGCAATGCTTGGGCCGTTGCTGCCGGCGCAACCCTGCTTGCTGTGCGGAGCGCCTAGCCGTGAACGCGCTTGGTGCGACGCCTGCGATGCGTCGCTGCCGCGCCTTACCGTCGCGTGTTGCCCCAAGTGCGCGCTGCCTACTCTGAACGGCGCGGTCTGCGGACATTGTTTGAAGCGCCCGCCCGAGTTCGACCACGCTCTGGCGGCCTACGCCTACGCCTTTCCGCTGGACAAGCTGGTGCAGGCGCTCAAATTCAACGAGCAACTGAATCTGGCGCGCAGTTTGGCCGAGCCATTGGCGCAGCGCGTTGCAGCCGGGCCGGACTGCATCGTCCCCATGCCTTTGCATCCCGTGCGGCTGCGCGAACGCGGCTACAATCAATCGCTGGAACTGGCGCGGCATCTGGCTCGTCGACTCGAACTTCCGTTACTGCCGCACGTTGCCCGGCGCGTGCGCGACACCACGCCGCAATCCGGCCTGCCTTGGACGGCACGCAAAAAGAACATCCGTCAGGCGTTCGCGTGCGGGGAGTCGCTGGCAGGCAAGCATGTTGCCATCGTGGACGATGTGATGACCACCGGCGCGTCGCTCAACGAACTAGCGAAAGCGCTGAAACGGGCTGGTGCGAGCGAAATCAGCGCGTGGGTGGTGGCGCGGACGCTGCCGCATTCACGGTAGAATCCGGCCTCTTACAGCCAGCGCCCGTCCTGCGATGTTCCACGTCATTTTGTTCCAGCCCGAGATCCCGCCCAACACCGGCAACGTCATTCGCCTGTGTGCCAACACCGGCGCGCAGTTGCACCTGATCCGCCCGCTGGGTTTCGACCTGGACGACAAACAGCTCAAGCGTGCCGGTCTGGACTATCACGAATACGCCAGCATGAAGGTTCACGACGACCTTGCCGCTTGCTTGCAAACCTTGCCGGATGCACGCGTGTTCGCCTTCACCACCAAGGGTGCGCAGCCCTACCATCAAGTTGAATTCCGCCCCGGCGACGCTTTTCTGTTCGGCCCGGAAAGTCGCGGCCTGCCTGAAGACGTGCGCGCGGCACTCCCGCCGGAGCGGCGCTTGCGCCTGCCCATGTTGCCGGACAATCGCAGCCTGAACCTGTCGAATACGGTCGCTGTGGCGGTGTTCGAAGCCTGGCGGCAGTGCGGGTTCGGCGGGGCGCTGTGGCACTCAAAAGCGTCAACGCAGATGGTGTGATCGTGCTGGTTCAATTTGTCTCCAAATATAAGCTATCTGAGCAATCGGTAGGAGGAAGCAGAATTGCAGGCTGTTGGGATTGACAGCCTATGGAATGTGATTTAAAACCCAAAAGCAACGACTGGTTGCTAGACATTCTGAATGTGCCTAGCGCGGAACATTTAAAATAACGAGAGGGAGTGAAGATGTTTGCCAAATTACTATTGGCTATTACCTTAATTTCTATGGTCGGATGCGCCGGGCGAACCGCCAATCCAACCATGATTCAGCAATACGGGGACGACAAGAAGTCGTGCCAAGCGCTTGAGCGGGAGATGTCCTTCATTGAGGGAGAAATAGCTAGGCTAATACCCAAAACGGAGAAGACCGGTAAAAACGTGGCCCTTGGTGTAACGGGCGCACTGTTCATTGTGCCATTATTTTTTATGGATTTAAGTCAGGCCGAGCAGATCGAGGTCGATGCATATCGGCAAAGGTACAATCACCTGATGATTATTGCTGATGACAAGCAGTGTGGTCTTAAGAAAGAGCAAATACCAGAATTCAAACAGCCTAACGACTCCAAGGAATCTTCATCTGGGGCGACAGGAAAGTAAACAAAAGGCGGCCTTGGCTGCCTTTTGTTTCATTCGGGCAGTTCAGGATATGTCGCGCCAGCTAGTGTATAGCCGACAACGGCGACAGTCCTGTTGTGATGAACAGAGCATTCGCACATCTAGCGCATGAACGGACAGGCTCTCTCTTACTTTGGCGTCCGATGCGGTTAGTTAGACTGAGCTAAAAGTGACAGGGTATTTTGCGTAGTTGTCCGCGCTACGGTCTCCAACGATACGCCGCGCAGTTCGGCTAGTGTGGTTGCGATGCGCGGCAGGTATTCCGGTTTGTTGGGTTGTCCGCGCTCTAGGAACGCCGGGGGAATATCCGGGGCGTCGGTCTCCAGTACGATGGATTCCAGCGGCAACGTCGTCGCCAGTTCGCGCAGGCGCAGGGCGCGCGGGTGGGTCATCGCTCCGCCGAAGCCCAGTTTGAATCCTAGTTTGATGAATTCTTCCGCTTGCTGGTGGCTGCCGTTGAATGCGTGGGCGATGCCGCCCTTGACGGGGTGGCGGCGCAGGTGTTTCAGCACGGTGTCTTGCGCGCGGCGCAGGTGCAGCAGCACCGGCAGGTCGAATGCTTGTGCCAGCTTGAGCTGTTCGACAAAGTAGTATTCCTGCCGCGTTTGGTCGTAACCTTCCACGAAAAAATCCAGCCCGATCTCGCCCAGAGCGACCGTTTCCGACTGCGCCAAGTAGTGGCGCAATTCGTTCAGGTCGTCAGGGGCGGCGTGTTCCACGTACATCGGGTGGATGCCGTAGGCGGGCAGGCAGCCGGGATGGGTGGCGCACAGCTTATGCACGGCGGCGAAGTTGGTGCGTGCTACGGCGGGGACGATGATAGGGCTGACGCCCACGCTGCGTGCCGCGCGCACCAGTTCAGCCTGGCTGTCGTCGAATTCGGCTGCGTCGAGGTGGCAGTGGGTGTCGATGAGCTGCATCTGCGGGCGATGCGGCGGGTGTTACTGGAACTCGCAGTTGGGCGCGCGGTTGAGCAGCGCTTCCACCGCTTCGGCAGCGGGGACGTTTTCGTACAGCACGCGGTAAGCAGCGGCGCTGATCGGCATCTCCACGCCCAGTTCGGTGGCGAGCCGGCGCACTTCGCGCACGGTGTATACGCCTTCGGCGACGTGGCCGAGTTGCTGGAGGATGTCCGGCAGGGTGTGGCGCTGGGCGAGCAGCACGCCGACTTGGCGGTTGCGCGACAGGCTGCCGGTGCAAGTCAGGATCAGGTCGCCTGCGCCGGACAAACCGCCCAGCGTCTCGGCGCGTCCGCCCAGTTTGAGGCCGAGCCGGGTGATCTCGGCCAAGCCTCGGGTGATGAGGGCGGCGCGGGCGTTGTGGCCAAAGCCCAGCCCGTCGGCGATGCCGGCGGCGATGGCCAGCACGTTCTTCACCGCGCCACCGACCTCCACGCCGATCACGTCGGTGCTGGAATAGATGCGCAGACGGGCGTGATGCAGCGCACAGGCGGTCTCGCGGGCGAAATCGGCGTCGGCGGAAGCCAGCGTCAGCGCGGTGGGCAGGCTGCGCGCGACCTCTTGGGCGAAGCTGGGGCCGGACAGTACGCCGCAGGGGAAACTGGGCGGCAGTACCTCTGCCACCACTTGATGCGGCAGCAGCGCGCTGCCCGCCTCGAAGCCTTTGCACAGCCAGATCACCGGCACGGGTCGCGGCAGGCGGGCGATGTGTTCCAGTGTGGGGCGCAGGGCGGAGATCGGTACGGCGAGGATCAGCAACTCGGCATCGGCGAGTGTCGCGTCGAGGTCGGCGCTGAGCCGCATCGAGTCGGGCAGCGGCAGGTCGGGCAGGTAGCGCTGATTCAGCCGGATGGCGGTCATCTGTTCGATCTGCCCGGCGTTGCGTGCCCACAGGGTGATGTCATGGCGGGAGGAGAGGCTGATGGCCATCGCCGTACCCCATGCGCCTGCGCCCAGAACCGAGATCTTCATCAGTCGCCCCAGACCTCGGTGGTGCGGATGTAGCCGGTCACGCCGTCGGGATGGCGCACCTGAAGCCAGCCGGACACTTGGCTGTCCAGCCGTTCCAGCACCACTTGCTGGGAGACCTTGAATTGCACCATCGCCGCAGCGTCCGGCCCTTGCCGGACTTCAGCTACCGGGGCGGTCACCAGCAGGTAGCGCTTCTTGTCGAGCGCACGTTTCTCCACCCAAGCAAGTTGCCCGCCGTGGTCGCGCACTTTGACCCAATCACCCTGTGCGAACACGACTTCCAGTGGCAGATAGCGGCTGGCAACTGCCAGCTTGTGGGCCGAAACAGAGGGTGAGTCGTACAGGATGGCCGAGCGGCTGGAGACGGAGAGGAAATCCGCCGCCCACGCGCCACCCGTGGCGGCGAGCAGCAGCGCAAGCAGGGTGAGGCGGGCGGCGGGGTGCATCGCTTAGTGCGTGGTGTTGGATTCTTGCTGAGCTTGTTGCTGCATCTTCTGTTGCTGATACAGCGATTCGAAGTTGAGCGGGTTGAGCAGCACAGGCGCGAAACCAGCGCGGACGGAGGCGTCGGAAACGACTTCGCGCAGGTAGGGGTAGAGCATGTTCGGGCAGACCACGGCGAGGATGGCTTCCAGTTCGCTCTCTGGCACGTTGCGCACTTGGAACACGCCCGCCTGCTTGGCTTCGATCAGGAACATGGTCTTGTCTTCTTGGTTGGGCAGCTTGGCGGTGACGGTCACGGTGATGGTCACTTCGAACGTGCCTTCGCCGACGGTCACAGCTTGAGTGTGCAGTTGCAGGTCGATCTGAGGTGCTTCGCGTTCCAGAAAGATGGCCGGTGCGTTAGGCACTTCCAGCGAGAGGTCTTTGACGTACAGCTTTTCGAGGGAGAACACAGGCAGGGCTTGTTCTGGGGCGGCGGTTTCGCTCATTTCTTTTCCTTGGTTAGTTTGCGTTCAAAAGTTCGGTCAGTCGGCCCGCGTGTTCCAGTGCGGCCAGATCGTCGTAGCCGCCGACGTGGGTGTCGCCGATGTATATCTGCGGCACGGTGCGGCGGTTGGTTCTTTCCATCATCGCGATGCGCAGTTCCGGTTGCAGATCGACGCGGATCTTTTCGATCTCGGTCACGCCCTTGGCGTGCAACAGCCGCTCAGCCATCACACAGTAGGGGCAGACCGCCGTGCAGTACATCAACACCTGAGGCATTATTTTTCCACTGGCAGATTGGCCTTCATCCAAGCGATCATGCCGCCGCTCAGGGAGTGGGCTTGGGTGAAACCTTGTTTCTTCAGGGTGGCGCAGGCCATGGCGGAGCGCATCCCGCTGCGGCAGACGACGACGACGGGCAGGTCGCGGTGGCGTTCGATCTCGCCGATGCGGGTGACCAGCGCGCCATGCGGGATCAGCTTGGCGTTGAGGATGTGGCCACCATTGAATTCATCCTGTTCGCGGACATCCAGCACCAGTGCGTCTTTGTGATTGATGAGTTGCGTGGCGGCGGTGGTGGTCACTTCGCTGATGCCGCGCACCTTGTTGCCGATGAATGTCCACAACAACATGCCACCGCTCATAAGCGTGACGGCGATCAGTAAAGCGTTATCTTGCAGGAACTGCACGTTGATACTCCTCAAATTTTTGCAGCGCGAATTTTAGCAGAGCGGCAAAGTGCGCGGGGTCTTTCCGCGCCAGCTCGGTCAGCTCGTTGCGGGTCGCGGCGAATTCGCCGGGGTACGACCAGATGGCGCATTCCATCTGGCTCTGCGCGGCCTGCTGCTGGTCGGCCAGAGCCAGCAACATCGACTCGCGGTAGACCACTTGCCCGGCTGGGATGAAGTGCATGATGCGTTCGTTCAGACCGCGTTTGTAATCTAGGAAATCCGCGCTGACCGGGAACATCGGGCTCATATACAGCTCGGCATAGGGCCGCATCTGCGGCTGTTTCGCCAACTCCAAAAAACCTTCGTGCTGACGCTGTACATAGCTCACATCGTCGGCGTTGGCAGGCCGCATGGCGAGCAGCGATTCAAGCGTGCGATAGCCTTGGAACAGTTGGGTGAGCGTCATCAGGCCGAAGGCCAGCGTCACAGCCAGCGTCGCCCGGCCCAGTTTCGACAACTCCAGTCGATGGCTGGAGTCATCCAGCGCGCCCAGTAGAAAGGCGGCGATACCGAGGAAATAGGCGTACCACAGCGGATATTCCAACAGACTGTGGATGCCGAGCACCAGCAATACGGCGCAAGCCCAGAGTTGTGGCAGTGTGCGACGGGTTCGGCTCAGGCCGAGCAGCCAGCGCGCCAAAGTGAACAACACGATGCCCAGACCGGCCAAGCCAGATTCGGCGGCAAGTTGCAGCGGCAGATCGTGGGCGTTGTTGTACAGGCCGGAGATGCTGGTGTCATGCAGGGTCGGGCCGAGCAGGAAATGCTGCCAGGCGAATTGACCGAACCCTGCGCCCAGCCAAGGGAATTGCAGGAATATCTGCCAGGCTTCCTGCCACAGATAGAGGCGGATGCTGCCGCTGCCGACCTCGCCGAACAAGCGCCCCAGCGTCGTCACCTCTTTGCCTTGACTGCTCAGCCAGGGTAGTTGCACCAGCCCGTGCATCAGTGCATATACCGGCAACAGGGCGAGGCAAAAATAGGCGGCGCTCTTGAAGGTCACATCGCGGCGCGCGTTCCACAGAAACAGCGCAGCCATGCCGATCAGATAGAGCCATGAGGTGCGCGAGCCGCTCAAGGTCATGGTGAACAGTATGGGCAGCGTCAGCAGGACGACCGTCCACAGCGGGATCCGGCGCGTGCCCAGCAGAAACGCCAGACTGGCCAGCCCCATGGCGAGGTAGTTGGCGAAATGGTTGGGCTGCGCCAGATTGCCGTAGACCGCGTCGCTCACACGCTGGGTGATCACGCCGTCGAGCGGGGTGTGCCAGCGGAAGTGCTGGATCACGCCTGCCAGCGCGCTGAGCTCCGTGCCCAGCAGCAGGAAAGTCGCCAGAATGGTGGCCAGCAACGGGAATCCCAGTACGGTGCGCAGATGTTTGCCCAGCAGCATCAGCAGTGCCATCCACAGGAAATATTGCAGCAACAGCAGTGCGAGGCCGGGATAAGGCTGCATGCCTATGCCCCATTGCAGCAACGCCAGTGCGAGCAGGCCGATGGGCAACAGGGCGATCTGCGGGATCTCGGGTTGCCGCCAGAAGCGCGGTGTCAGCAAGGCCAGCGCGGCCAGCAGCCCCAGTATGGCCGCGCCCCACTCCTGATAGAAGGTGGTCAGCGGGTAGGCGTGACGGGGATACAGAAAAGGCAAAACCCACATCGACCCGATCAAGATCAGGCTGATGTGGGCGAGGGAGAGAGAGGGGCGTTCCCGGCTTAGCAACAACCGCCCTTGACGCCCATCTTTGCCAGAATGCTGTCCAGCGGGCAGAACTTGGTGAAGCCGCTCTGGAACAGGTTCAGGCCGACGAAGGCGGTGAAGAACAGGAAGTAGGAGCTGACGAACAGCGGGCTGGTTTCCACGCCCAGTGCCAGCGACAACATTACAAAGAAACCCGCTACGATGCGGACGATACGTTCTATGGTCATTTCATTCTCCTGAGGTTGGATTTTACGGGAATTTTAGTTGCGGCATAACCCGAAGGTTAGCCTGCACTGGAACTTTGTTTTTTGTACAGCGAGGCGTAATACAGCACCGGGATCACCACCAGCGTCAGCACGGTAGAGACGAGGATGCCGAAGATCAAGGCCAGCGCTAGGCCGTTGAAGATCGGGTCGTCGAGGATGAACAACGCCCCGAGCATCGCCGCCAGACCGGTCAGTAGGATGGGCTTGGCACGCGCTGCCGCAGCGTTGATCACCGCGTGCTGCAAGTCCACTCCATCACGCAGTTGCAGATTGATGAAGTCCACCAGCAGGATGGAGTTGCGTACGATGATGCCCGCCAGCGCGATCATGCCGATCATCGAAGTGGCGGTGAACTGGCTGCCGAACAGTGCGTGGCCGGGCATCACGCCGATGATGGTGAGCGGGATCGGGGCCATGATGATGAGCGGCACGGTGTAGCTCTTGAACTGTGCCACCACCAGCAGATAGATCAGGATCAGCCCCACGCCGTAAGCGATGCCCATGTCGCGGAAAGTCTCGAAAGTCACCTGCCACTCACCGTCCCACTTCAGCGCATAGCTGGCGTAAGGGTCGGAGGGTTGCTTGAAGAAATAGGGGGAGAGCGTGCCGCCTTGCTCCAGCGCCATTCCGGCGACTTGGGCGTTGATGTCGAACATGCCGTACAGCGGGCTGTCCAGTTTGCCGGCCATATCGCCGGTCACGTACACCACCGGCAGCAGATCCTTGTGATAGATCGGGTGGTCGCGCGTTACTTGTTCAGCGTGCACCAATTCAGCCAGCGGAACCAGTGCGCCGGAGTTGCTGCGCACCTTGAGCTTGAGCACTTCGTCGATCTGGCTGCGGCGCTCGGCAGGCAGGCCGATGCGTAGCGGCGGCGCATATTTTGCGGTGTCCTCGTGCAGGGCGGTGACATCCTGACCGGAGAGCGCGACCTGCACCACGTCGGCGATGTCACGCGGGGCGACGCCGAGTAGCGCGGCCTTGCTTTGCAGCACGTGCAGTACCAGCTTGGGCGCGACTTCGCTCACGCTGTCGTCGATGCCGACGATGTCGGCGGTCTTGCCGAAAGCTTCATGCACTTTGTCCGCCACCTTGCGTGCGCCGCCGTAGTCCGGCCCGTAGATCTCGGCCACGATGGGCGACATCACCGGCGGGCCGGGCGGTACTTCGACCACTTTGACTTTGGCGCCCCAGGTCTTGGCGATCTGATCGGCTGGCTCCAGCACCGACGAGGCGATCTCGTGACTGGAACGGCTGCGGTGATGTTTGTCCTGCAAGTTGACCTGGATGTCGCCCTGCTCGGAGGCGGCGCGCAGATAGTATTGGCGCACCAGTCCGTTGAAGTTGATCGGCGCGGCAGTGCCGGCATAAGCCTGATAATCGGTCACTTCCGGCACGCTGGCGAGGTAGGCGCCGATCTCGTGCAGCACGGCGGAGGTGTTCTCCAGCGGTGTGCCGGCAGGCATGTCCACCACGATCTGGAATTCGGACTTGTTGTCGAACGGCAGCATCTTCAGCACCACCAGCTTGAACACGCCCAGCGACACCGCGAACAGCAGGCCGCCCAGAATCCCCAGCCACAGCTTGCGGCGCATCGGTTTGCCATGCGCCTTGTTCAGGAACGGTGTCAGGCGGGCGCGGAAGAAGCGCGTCATCGCCGTGTCGCGCTCGTCCTTGACGGTGGCGTGATGCGGCCCGGCGAACTTGTGCGCCAACCACGGGGTGATGACGAAAGCCACCGCCAGCGAGATCAGCATACCCATGCTGGCGTTGATCGGGATCGGGCTCATGTACGGCCCCATCAGGCCGGAGACGAAGGCCATCGGCAGCAGCGCGGCGATCACGGTGAAGGTGGCGAGGATGGTCGGGCTGCCGACCTCGTCCACCGCTTCGGGGATGATCTCGGACAGCGGCTGATGGCTGGCCAGTTCGCGCCGACGGTGAATGTTCTCCACAACCACGATGGCATCATCGACCAATATCCCGATGGAGAAGATCAGCGCGAACAACGATACGCGGTTGAGGGTGAAGCCGTAGGCCCAAGAGGCGAACAGGGTGACGGCAAGTGTCAGCGTCACGGCCACGCCGACGATGAGGGCTTCGCGGCGACCCAGTGCCAGCCACACCAGCGCGACCACGGCGAGGGTGGCGAAGATCAGCTTCTTGATGAGCTTCATCGCCTTGTCGTTGGCGGTCTCGCCGTAGTTGCGGGTGGTGGTCACCTGCACGTCGGACGGGATCACGCTGCCCTTGAGTTGCTCGACGCGCTGCAACAAGGCATCGGCGATCTCCACGGCGTTCTCGCCCGGCTTCTTGGTCACGGCCACGGTGACGGCGCTGAACTCGCCCCGGGCGCTGATGCCCTTGTCGGCGGAGGCGGCGCCGGTTCCCAGCCAGACGTAGCTGGAGGGCTGGTCAGCACCGTCTTCGATCTTCGCCACGTCGCGCAGGTACACCGGTTTGCCGTCGGATACGCCGATCACCAGTTGGCCGACTTCGCTGGCATCGCCGAGGAAGTTGCCTGTCTGCACCAGCACTTCGCGATTGTTCTGCACCAGCTTGCCCGCGTCCTGCGAGACGTTGGCGGCCTGCAACACGCCGCGCACTTCCTGCACCGTGAGCTGGTGGGCGTTGAGCGCCTCGGGATTGAGATCGACGCGCACCATGCGTTGCGTGCCACCTACCGTGCTGACTTCGCGCGTGCCCTTGATCCGCTTCAGTTCGGTCTCGATGGCGTGGGCGACCTGAGTCAGCGCCAATCCGCCGCTGGTGTTCTGTTCGCGCCACAGGGTGAGTGCCAGCACCGGCACGTCGTCGATGCCACGGGCCTTGATGATGGGCTGGGAGACGCCCAGCGTGGGCGGCAACCAGTCGGAGTGCGAGAGGATGACGTCGTACAGCTTGACCAGCGATGGCACGTGCAACTCGCCGACCTTGAATTGGATGGTCAGCACCGACATGCCGGGCTGCGAGACGGAATAGACGTGATCGACGCCGGAGATCTGCGACAGCACCTGCTCGGCGGGGGTGGAGACGGTGCGCGCCACGTCCTCGGCGGAAGCGCCGGGGTAGGCGATCATCACGTTCGCCATGGTCACGTTGATCTGCGGCTCTTCTTCGCGCGGTGTCACCAATACGGCGAACGTACCCAGCAACACAGCGACCAGCGC
Organism: Nitrosomonadales bacterium; assembly: GCA_016234685.1. Classification (GTDB taxonomy): domain Bacteria; phylum Pseudomonadota; class Gammaproteobacteria; order Burkholderiales; family Gallionellaceae; genus Ferriphaselus. Next base: position 129,942 of record JACRAT010000036.1, on the reverse strand, counting down.
CAGTAGCGGCGTCATCTGTGAGTGGAGGAAGGTTCTTGCTATGCGTCCTGATATGCCCATTGCATCCTGCTTCGCTTGATTGAGGTTGCCCATCGCCTGCGAGATGGGAATTGCAAGGGGCGGTACACCGCCCCTGACCGGGGTGAGATTAGTGCTTGCCGCGAGCCATGCCTGCCTTGATCGGATCGAGTGCGATCTTCTCGCCGGGGTTCAGTCCGGCGAGCACTTCCACCTCGTTCTGCCCGGTGGGCTCACCCAGACGGATCTGGCGCAGCCGCAGTGCGCCGCTGTCGCTCACCACATACACGGCGACCACTTCGCTGCGGTGCAGCACGGCGCTGGCGGGGATGGTGAGTTTGCTGGTCTTGCCCAGCACGAAGTGTGCGCGGACGAACATGCCGGGATAGATTCCGGCTTCGTTGGCGGGCAAAGTGATGCGTACTTGGGTGCTATGGGTACGGCTGTCGGAGATCGGCTGCACTACTACCGAGGCGGCTTTCAGCCAGCGGCCCAGTGCGGACACTTCGATCTGCACTTCCGGGTGTGTGCCGACGGAATGCAGGGTCTGCTCGGGGATGTTGACGGTGGCGCGCATCTGAGCAGGGTCAAAACCGGTCATCAGCGGTTTGCCGACCGTGACCATCTCGCCGAGTTCGACATGGCGGGCCGCGACCACGCCGGCGTAAGGGGCGATCACGGCGGAGTAGCCGTGGGCGAGGGCGGACTGGCTGGCGCCAGCCTCGCTGGCAGCGGCTTGGGCCAGCGCCAGTTTGTAGTCGGCTTGTGCCTTGTCCAGCCCGGCTTGGCTGATGAACTTCTGCTCGAACAATTGGCGCGAACGCTCATAGTTGGCGCGGGCGTTGGCCAGAGCGGCCTGTGATTGCATCACTTGCGCTTGGCTGCCGGCCAGCGCCTGAGCTGTTTCGCGCTCGTCGATGCGCAGGATGATCTGGCCTTTTTTGACTGCGTCACCGATGTCGAAGTTGATCTCCTTGATGCGCCCCGAGATCTGGGCCGAGACGGTGGACTGACTCACTGCTTCGACCACACCTTCAGCCCGATAGGATTGGATGACTTCATGCGGCTGCACCACCACGGCGGACGGCGCGGTCTCGGCCTGTGCGGCGGGAAGCGCGAGGGGAGCGGTCAGCATCCAGAACAATAACCATTGGCGATTCATGGCAACCCTTATCGATTGAATATCAAGAATATTAGATTATACTAATATTTCGAGCGAATCAATAATATTCTGAGTGAATCGCTCGGGTTAGGCGGTGCAGAACACCTCTTTCATCAGGCTGACCAGCTTCAGGGTGCGCAGGTCGCCGATGCGGTAATACACGCGGTTGGCGTCCTTGCGCGTACACAGCACGCCCTTGTCGCGCAGGATGGCGAGGTGCTGGGAGATGTTGCTCTGCGAAGTGCCTACGCTATCGACGATGTCCTGCACACTGACCTCTTGGTCGCCCAGCACGCAAAGGATCTTGAGGCGCAGGGGGTGGGCGATGGCCTTGATGGCATTGGAGGCCAATTGAATATCTTCGTCGCGGTCGATCAATTGATTGCTCATGTCGAGGGGGTCTCGTTTCAAACGGCGTCATGCGGACAGGCAACTTCAGATAAAATTGCACACTACAGCCTAAATTAGCACCTGATGATATTTTGATGCAATCCACCATGAAAGTCACTCCCGTTCTGCTGGTCATCCTAGATGGTTTTGGTTATCGCACCGATGCCGATTACAACGCTGTCGCGCTGGCCCGCAAACCTAATTGGGACAAGCTCTGGGTCGAGCATCCGCACACGCTGATCCACACTTCCGAGATGCAGGTCGGCTTGCCTGCGGGGCAGATGGGCAACTCCGAGGTCGGCCACCTCAACATCGGCGCGGGGCGCGTGGTGTATCAAGAGCTGACCCGCGTCGATGTCGCCATCGAAGACGGTAGCTTCGCCGCCAATCCGGCCTTCACACTAGCCATCGCGCAAGCCAAACAGCATGGTCGCGCGCTCCATGTGCTGGGGCTGCTCTCTCCGGGCGGAGTTCACAGTCACGAGAACCACATCTACGCCATGCTTGATCTGGCGAAGCAGTCCGGGCTGGAAAAGATCTACGTCCACGCCTTTTTGGACGGGCGCGATACGCCGCCGCGCTCTGCCGCCGAGTCGCTTCAGCGCTTGCAAGCCAAGTGTGACGCCCTCGGCAACGTCCGCGTCGCCTCCATTGTGGGCCGCTATTTTGCGATGGACCGCGACAATCGCTGGGATCGGGTGCAGACCGCTTATGAGTTGCTGACTGAGGGTCGTGCCGGCTTCGTGGCAGCGTCTGCGGCAGAGGGGCTTGCGGCGGCTTATGCGCGCGGCGAGACCGACGAGTTCGTCAAAGCTACCGCCATCGTGCCACCGGGTGCTGTCCCGGTCGGCATGGAAGACGGCGACGCTGTGGTCTTTATGAACTTCCGAGCCGACCGCGCGCGCCAGATGACCCATGCGTTGACTGACGCAGGCTTCACTGGTTTCGCCCGCAATCGTTTTCCCAAGCTGGCCAGTTTCGTGACGCTGAGCAACTACGGCGAAGACATCCAGGCTACTGCCGCCTTTGCCCCAGAAGCCATCCACAATGGCTTTGGTGAATATCTTTCCGGCTTGGGGCTGAAGCAGCTACGCATTGCCGAGACTGAAAAATACGCCCACGTCACCTACTTCTTCAACGGCGGCGCGGAACAGCCCTATCCCGGCGAAGACCGTGTGCTGGTGCCTTCGCCCAAGGTGGCGACCTACGACCTCAAGCCGGAGATGAGCGCTTTCGAGGTGACGGACAAGCTGGTCGAGGCCATTCAAAGTGGGCGCTACCAAGCCATCGTCTGCAACTACGCCAACGGCGACATGGTCGGCCATAGCGGCATTCTGGAGGCGGCGATCACGGCGGTCGAGACGCTGGACACTTGTTTGGGCCGGGTGGTCGAGGCCATGCAGGCGTGCGGCGGCGAGGTCATCATCACCGCCGACCACGGCAATGCCGAACAGATGATAGACCGCACCACCCAGCAGGCGCATACCGCCCACACTTTGAATACCGTGCCTTTCCTGTACGTGGGCCGTCCGGCACGACTGGCGGAGACCGGCGCGCTCAAGGACATCGCGCCCTCGCTGCTGGCGATGATGGGCTTGCCACAACCCGCCGAGATGACGGGACACTCGCTCATCCAGTTCCAGTGAATCTCAAGAAGCGCCTACTGCTGTTACTCGGAGCCTGCCTGATCGCAGGCTCTGGCCTATCGCAGGCCGGGACGCAACAGGAAGAGCTGGACAAGTTGCGCAAGCAGATCAAGTCCATGCAGCAGGAACTGGAGAAGACCAACGAATCCAAATCGGAAGCCGCCGACGCTTTGCGTGAATCCGAGCTTGCCATCAGCGGACACCACCGCAAACTGGTCGGCCTGAAGCAGCAACAGCACGAAGCCGTCTTCGCCATCCAGCAGTTACAGGCGCAGGCGCAGGAGATCAGCGCCAATCTGGAAGACCAGCAGGTTTTGCTGGGCAAACTGCTCTATCAGCAGTACGTGGGCGGGCGGCAGGAATATCTGCGTCTGATGTTCAACAACCGCGACCCGAATCAGGTCGCCCGCGAACTGCGCTACTACGAATACATCACCCGCAACCGAGCAGCCTGGCTCAACACGCTGCGGGCCAACCTTGCCCGGCTGAACGCCGTTACCGAGCAGACGCGCAAGAAGAGCGAGGAGATCGCCCGGCTGCAATCCGAAGAGCTGTCGCAGAAGCGCGATCTGGAGCAGGAAAAGCGTGCGCGCCAGCAGGTGCTCGACAACATCGCTCAGCAGCTCCAGCAACAGCGCCGCGAGATGAGCCGTTTGCAGCACAACGAGAACCGACTCTCGCAGTTGGTCGAGCAACTCGCCAAGATGCTCGCGCAGCAGCCCAAATCCAAGCCCAACGCTAGGGCGATGAACAACGACAAGACGCCGGACAATAGTTTCGACGGCAAGCCGTTCGAGCAATTGCGCGGAAAATTGGCCTTGCCGGTGAAAGGCACAGTGAGCAACCAGTTCGGTGCGCAACGGCCTGACAGCACCATGCAATGGAAAGGCCTGTTCCTTCATGCGGCGGGCGGGCAGTCAGTCAAGAGTGTCGCGGCGGGGCGGGTGGTGTTCGCCGACTGGCTGCGCGGCTTCGGCAACCTGCTCATCATCGACCACGGACAAGGCTACATGAGCCTCTACGGCAACAACGAGACGCTGTACAAACAGGTCGGCGATGTTCTGCGCGGCGGCGATGTCATCGCCGCCGTGGGCAACAGCGGCGGAAACGAGACTTCCGGTTTATACTTCGAGCTCCGCCACGAAGGCAAACCGATAGACCCCATGCGGTGGGTCGCGGTCAGATAACACACTAGGAAAACAAAGATGCGCAATCGATTCGAGAAATTCGGCCTGATCGGAGTAGGCGTGGTAGCAGGTATCGCCCTCAGTCTGAATTATTCCGCCAGTGCTGAGAAAGAAGCGGCTGCGCCGCTACCTATCGAGGAGATGCGCGCCTTCACCGACGTGTTCGGCAAGATCAAGAGCGATTACGTCGAGCCAGTCAGCGACAAGAAACTCATTACCGAAGCCATCAACGGCATGTTGAGTGGCCTCGATCCCCACTCCGCCTATCTCGATGCCGATGCCTTCAAGGAATTGCAGATCAGCACGCAGGGCGAGTTCGGTGGCTTGGGCATCGAAGTCGGCATGGAAGACGGGCTGGTCAAGGTCGTCTCGCCGATCGAAGATACGCCCGCCTTCCATGCGGGCGTGAAGAGCGGTGACCTGATCTTCAAGCTCGACGATGCGCTGGTCAAAGGTATGACGCTGAACGACGCCGTCAAGCGGATGCGCGGCAAGCCGGGCAGCAAGATCACGCTGACCATCCTGCGCAAAAACGAACCCAAGCCGCTGGTCATCGTGCTGACCCGCGCCGTCATCAAGACTCAGAGCGTCAAATCCAAGCTGGCCGATCCCGGCTATGGCTACATCCGCGTCACCCAGTTCCAAGAACACACCGGCAAGAACCTCGCCGCTGCCATCGAGAGCCTGTACAAACAGAGTAACGGTTCCCTGAGCGGGCTGGTGCTCGACTTGCGTAACGATCCGGGCGGCCTGCTCACCGGCGCGGTCGCTGTCTCCGCCGCCTTCCTGCCCAGCGACGCGCTGGTGGTCTACACCGAGGGCCGCACCGAAGAAGCCAAGATGCGCCTGACCACCTCGCCGGAGAACTATCTGCGGGGCGAAGACAAGGGTGACTACCTGAAGAACCTGCCCGCCTCGGTCAAGAACGTGCCGATGGTGGTGCTGGTCAACGGCGGTTCCGCCTCCGCCTCCGAGATCGTCGCGGGGGCACTGCAAGACCACAAGCGTGCCATCATCATGGGCACACAGAGTTTCGGCAAAGGCTCGGTGCAGACCATTCTGCCCTTGAGCAGCAGCACCGCCATCAAGCTCACTACCGCCCGTTACTACACGCCTAGCGGACGCTCGATCCAAGCCAAGGGCATCGTGCCGGACATCGTGGCAGAAGACCCCGCTACCGCCGCGCAGGATAATGCTTTCCGTCTGCGTGAAGCCGATCTTGAGCATCATCTGAGCAACGGTCAGCCGGAAGACAAGGCCAATAGCGCCAAGCCTGCCTCGGATCAGACCAGCAAGCCCAAGGATAACGGTAACGCTAAGCCCGAGGTGGTCGAATTCGGCGCGAAGAACGACTACCAACTGAACCAGGCGCTGAATCTGCTGAAGGGCATGAACATCCTGCACAGCAAGCCCTGAGCCATGGATGACGCGCAACTTCTGCGCTACAGCCGCCACATCCTGTTGCCGGAATTCGGCATCGAAGGCCAGCAGAAACTGCTGGCCTCCCGGGCGCTGGTGATCGGTGCGGGCGGGCTGGGTTCTCCCGCTGCGCTGTTTCTCGCCGCCAGCGGCGTCGGCTCACTGACCTTGTGCGACGGCGACACCGTCGATCTCACCAACCTGCAACGCCAGATCCTGCACCGCACCGCTAGTGTCGGCCAACTCAAGGTCGAATCGGCACGAGCCGCTCTGGCCGAGATCAACCCCGAGGTGCAAGTCGAGGCCATCGCTGAACGGGTGGACGAAGCGCGGCTGGCCGAACTGGTGACGCAGGCTGACGTGGTGCTCGATTGCAGCGACAACTTCGCCACCCGCTACGCCCTCAACCGCGTCTGCGTCAGTCAGAAGAAACCCCTAGTCTCCGGCGCAGCCGTGCGTTTCGACGGACAAGTGACCGTATTCGACCTACGCCAGCCAGCCAGTCCCTGTTACCACTGCCTCTACCCAGAGAACGCCGAAAGTGAAGAACTCCGCTGTGCCGTCACCGGGGTATTCGCCCCGCTGGTCGGCATCATCGGCAGCCTGCAAGCCGCCGAGGCATTGAAACTACTGATGGGCGCAGGCGAATCGCTCTGCGGCAGGTTGCTGGTGATGGAAGGGCTACGGATGGAACTGCGCAGCATCCGCCTCAAGCGGGACGGGAACTGCGCGGTGTGCGGAGGGAATCCTGCCGCTTGAGATTGCCCAGTGCCAGTGAGTGATGGGTATTGCGTTGTTGTTGCCGCTCTAGCGGCTTTACAACGACGGCCAACCCCTTGCGGGCGCAACCCACCTACGTTGGCTTGGAGAAGCTATATCGAGGGCATTAGTCTCGAGAATAATGCTGCCAAATCCGGCTGGTAACGTGCACCACACCGGATTTCATTGGAGTCACGGTTATGTTTTGGACAGTCCCGGTAGGATGACATTGATTGCTCGGTTCAGACGCGAGTCGGGATGGCGTCTGAAATCATCGACATATCCCCAGTATCTGAGCTGATTGTTCTCGAAAGCTAGGAAATATGGCTCAGACCCCAGCCCGTTGTTCAGCGTGTACTGATGAAAGAGATATTCTTTCTCGTCGATAATCACTCTGCGGGTCGTCAATGGAGGTAGCCCCAGTTTCTCAACTGTCTGTGCTGGTTCCATCCCCAGATTCAAGGCTACCAACTGCCCATGATGGAGTTGTGGTCCTACACAGGCCGCCAGCAACAGTACTACGGACAACAACCATTTCTTGTAGAACTTCCACATGGCTTGCTCCCTTATTTCTTCTTCTGCTTCGCCAGCTCGTTCTCATAGGAAGCTTTTAGGTCTGGCATGATGGAGCTGACTGCCTCGTCCGAACTACGGCTGAGTTCCTCTACCATTCCCCAAGCCACCAACTGCTTGCTGTCCCCCTCGTAGACCATCACATAAGGGGCGAAGACCGGAACATAAATCGGATATGCGATGCAGATCGGCGAACAGATCATGCCCATTTCCTGACGAGTCCCGGTTTGCAGATTGTAGTGATTTGCCACGTAGTGACTGCCCTTGGCATCGAACTGATGAGTAAGAGTGATTGTCGTCTTTCCCAACGCCTTGTTTACATCATCCAGCCCAGCGCCCCTAGTAAACGAGGCCGTTTGATCTCGTTGCAAGGGAATCGCTGGCGCACAAGCGACCAATGCCAACATCGTCGCCAATATCATCAATCTTTTAAACATTTATCCCCCTTGATTGTTAGTCTGGTGCTTTTCCGTCGCACGGATGACCGTGCAGCATTCTAGTCGAGGGTATTTCCGAAAACCATATATTCGGAATGAAAACCGGGGGAGGCTGAGCTGGCCGTGCAAATCACGGATACTTTTAATTGTGCCGCCGTACTCAACGACTCGCCGCGTCAGCCAATGCCTTCTCCAACTCGGTGGCTGGCAGGAAGCCCGGCAATACCGTTCCGTCGCTCATAATCAAGGTGGGTGTGCCGTTCACTTTTAGCTTTTTGCCCCACTCCAGCACTTTGGCGATCGGTGCGCCGCAGTTTCCGCTGGGCGGGGTGACGTTGTTCAGCATCATCTCGTCCCATGCCTTGAGCTTGTCTTTGCTGCACCACACGCCCTGCACTTTCTCGTCCGAGCCGGGGAATACCGGATAGAGGAAGAGGTAGAGCGTGACGTTGTTCACTTTCTGCAACTCGCGCTCTAATTTCTTGCAGAAGCCGCAGTTCGGGTCGGTAAAATAGGCCAGTTTGCGGCTGCCGTTGCCTTTCACCCGCTTGAGGGCGAGGTCGAGCGGCAGGCTGTTGAAGTTGACCGAGAACATCTGCCGCGAGCGCTCGTCGGTCAGGTTGCGCATGGATTTCAGCTCGTACAGGCTGCCGTCGATCAGGTATTGCGCCTTGTCGTCGGTGTAGAACAGCTGGCTTTGGGTGACGACTTCGTACAGCCCGGAGATCGGCGTCTTGTTCACTTGCTCGATCTTGCCTAGCTGGGGGTGGTTCTTCTGTAAAGTGTCTTTGACTTCGGCCTCGCCTGCGTAGGCGCAAGAAAGGGTGGCGAGCAACAGCAAGAGTGATTTGAACATCGGGATTCCTCAGATCAGGGCGTGGCGCGCCAGCATCCGCTTGAGCGGCGTCACTTGGTTGGTGGCAGTCAGGCCCAAGTTGCGTGCGGTGCGCAGCAGCGGGTCGGCGTTGCAGAACAGTTTTTTCAGCGTGTCGGTGGTGGTCAGCATCGAAAAGATGTCTTCCTGCCGTGCGCGGTCATAGCGGCGCAGCAGGGCGTAATCGCCACAATTGTGTTGCGGGCCGCGCGCCAGCAGGGTCTGCGCCAGTTCGCGCGCATCGCGGAAACCGAGGTTCACGCCTTGTCCTGCCAGTGGATGCACGTTGTGGGCGGCATCGCCGACCAGCGCCAAGCGCGGCTTGACGATGTGCGGCAGGCGCAGGATGCGCAGGGCGAAGGATGCGGGCGGAGTCACCAGTTCCAGCTTACCCAGCATGTGATGCCCGGCGGCGGCGACTTGCGCGCAGAGCTCTTCCGGCGCGAGCTTGAGCAATTCCGTCGATCTCTCTGGCAGCACCGACCACACCATCGACATCATCTGCTGCGGCAAAGGCAGGTAGGCGAGGATGCTGTCTGGGCTGAACCACTGGTAAGCCACGCCGCGATGCGGTTTCTCACAACGGAAGTTGGCGACCACGCCGTGCTGCTGATAGGGCGTGGGCGCTTCGTTCATGCCGGCCTGATGGCGCACCCAAGAATCGCGCCCGTCCGCGCCGACGACCAGCTTGGCGCGCAACTCGCGCCCGTCTTGCAGCGTGAGCCGGGCGGAATCCAACCCGAGGTCGAGTGAGGCGCAGCGGGCTGGGTTGAACAGAATGAGGTTGTCTTGCTGTTGGATGCTCGTCCACAGCGCCTCTTGCATCAGGCGGTTCTCTAGGATGAAAGTCAGTTCTGGCGCGCCGATCTCGTAGGCGCTGAATTCCAGCTTGGAATCGTCATCGCCGAACACCTGCATCGCCTCGACCGGCTGTACCCGGCTCAGGTCTTGCCGCTGCCAAGCACCGCACGCCTTGAGGAACTCGACATTGCCGGGTGTGATGGCGTAGATGCGGCTGTCCCAGCCCTGATGGGAGAAGCTGGCCGGCTGGCCCTCGACCAGTGCCAGATTCAGCCCGCTGTCCTTGAGCGCTGCCGCCAGACTAGCGCCGACCAAGCCGCCGCCGACGATGATGACATCGAATTCCATCGCTAGATTTCCTCCCGAAAAGACGGCGGCATCATAGCATGTGCCGCCAACCCGGCCTGAATCAGGGGTCTTGTTTTTCTTTGGGTACGCTGGCTTCTTCTGCGAACACTGGGAACAACAGCGGCAAGAGTAGCAAGGTGAACAAGGTGGCGGAAACGATACCGCCGACGATCACTACAGCGAAGGGGCGCTGGGTCTCTGAGCCTATGCCGTGCGACAAGGCGGCAGGCAGCAGGCCGATGCCTGCCATCAGCGCGGTCATCAGAATGGGGCGCAGCCGCGCCACTGCGCCATCCATCACGCTTTCGATCAGGCCCTTGCCCTTGCGCATCCCCTCGATGAACTGCTCGACCATGATGACGCCGTTCTGCACCGAGATGCCTGCCACGGCGATGAAGCCTACTGCCGCCGAGATCGATAGATGCAATCCGGCGAGCGCCAGCCCGGCCAAGCCGCCGACGGCGGTGAAGGGCACCATCAGCAGCACCAGCATGGATTTGCGCATGGATTTGAAGGCCCAGAACAGCAGCACGAAGATCAGCAACACCGACACCGGGATGATGAACTTCAGACGTTTGAGCGCGCGCTGCTGGTTCTCGAACTGGCCGCCCCAGACCAAGGTGTAACCGGGCGGCAAGCTGACTTGCGTCTTTACTGCTTCCATCGCTTCGGCGACGAAGCTGCCCTGATCGCGGCCCAGCAGGTTGGCCTTGACCGCAACTAACCGCCCGCCAGCCTCGCGTCCGATGCGCGCCGCGCCTTGGCGCACGCTGATGTCGGCGATGGAGCCTAGCAGGATGCTGCCGTTCCCGTTGGGCAGGGCGATGGGCAGCTCGGCTACATCGTCTACGGCATCCCGATAGGATTTCGCCAGACGCAGGGTCACGTCGAAGCGGCGGTCGCCCTCATAGAACACGTTCGCGGTCATACCGCCCAGTGCCGACTGGATGGTGGCGCTGACATCGTTGATATTGAGGCCATAACGCGAAAGGCGCAGGCGGTCGATGGTGATGTTCAGCTCGGCCTGTCCGCCGATCTTGATCGCGGCCACGTCGGTTGCGCCGCGTATGTCGCGCAGGATGTTGGCGACCTGTTCGCTCTTGGCTTCCAGCACCTCAAGATCAGGGCCATAGATCTTCACCGAGATCTCGCCCTTGACGCCGGAAAGCGCCTCTTCCACATTGTCCTGCACCACCTGCGAGAAGTTGGTCGGTACGCCGGGCATTTGCTGTATCTGCCGCGTCATGTCGGCGATCAGCGCTTCCTTGTCGGCGTAGCGCCAAGTCTCGCGTGGGTTCATGTCCGCCATCACTTCCAGATTGTTCGTCCCTTTGGGATCGGTCCCGTCGTCAGGGCGGCCTACTTGGGTGATGACGTTGTTCACCTCGGGGTAGGTCTGAAGGATGGCGCGCACCTTGCGTTCGACCTCCTTGGTCTTGTCCAGCGCTGTCGCGGGCGGCAGAGTGATGGTCAGCCAGATGTTGCCTTCATCCAACTTGGGCAGGAACTCGCTGCCCAGCAGCGGGGCACCGGCCAGTGAGATCGCCAGCAGTCCCGCCGAATAGGCCAGCACCCGCTTGCGGCGCAGCGTGGCCCAGTCCAGCAAGGCGCGATAGCGTTGTTGTAGCCGCTGCATCCATTCGCTGTGTCGCTCGGCGAGGTCATATTTGCCGACGGCGTAGCTCAGGATGGCGGGGATCAGCGTCAGCGTCAGAATGATCGCGCCGAGCAGGGCGAAGCTGAGGGTGAAGGCCATAGGCGAGAAGATCTTGCCCTCGACCCGCTGGAACGTGAAGATGGGCATGAAGGCCAGAATGATGATGGCCTTGGCGAACAGCACCGGCGTGCCGATCTCGATGCTGGTGTATTTGAGGATGTGCAGACGCCCGCCGTAGGTGTGGTGCTGCGAGTAAATATCGGTCTTGGCGAGGGCCAGCCTGACCATCAGTGCTTCGACCAGCACCACGGCGCTGTCGATGATGATGCCGAAGTCCACCGCGCCGAGCGAGATCAGATTGGCCGAGACGCCGCGCGCATCCATCAGGATGAAGGCGAACAGCAGGGCCAGCGGGATGATGACGGCCACGGTCAGTGCTGCCACCCAGTTGCGCAGGAATAGCATCAGGATCGCTACCACTAGCAACGCGCCGACGATCAGATTCTCAGTGACCGTATGCACGGTGTGGCGCACGAGGTCGGTGCGGTCGTAATACGGCACGATCTTCACGCCGGGCGGTAGTTTGTGGCCGACCCATTCCAGTCGCGCTTTGAGTGCTTCCACGATGTCGGTCGCGTTCTGGCCTTTGGTCATCTGCACGATGCCTTGCACTACGTCGTCCTGTTGGTTGAACGCGACCACGCCGGATTTCCCCCGGCTGCCGGCCACCACTTCGCCGACATCACCGACCAATACCGTTTTGCCGTCGCGTGCAGAAACCACCACCCGCTCGATGTCGCCGGGTGTCTTGAACAGGCCGATGGTGCGCAGCACCAGCCACTCTTCGCCGCTCTTCATCGCGCCACCGCCGCCGTTGGCGCTGTTCGCACCGATCACCTGCGCTACTTGGTCGATGGTGACGTTGAACTTGCGCAGCAAGAACGGGTTGATCTGGATCTGATATTCCTTCACCGTGCCGCCGAAGCTCACCACATCGGCGATGCCGGGGACTTGGCGCAGGGCCGGGCGTATCACCCAGTCCTGCAAGGTGCGCACTTCGTTCAGCGGCATTCCTGCGGGCGCTTGAACCACATAGCGGTAGACCTCGCCCACGGCATTGGTGAGCGGGGCTAACCTAGGCTGTGCGCCGGGCGGCAGACTGACATTCTGCAAGCGCTCTAGTGTTTGCTGGCGCGCGAAGTAATCCTCCGTCCCATCGGCGAAGGTCAGCGTTACCACCGACAGCCCGGAGATGGACACAGAGCGTAACTGGGTCATGTTCGGCGTGCCATTCATCTCCAGCTCGATGGGCAAGGTGATATTGCGCTCGACTTCTTCCGGTGCCAGCCCAGTTGCCTGCGTCACCACTTGTACCTGCACATCCTGCACGTCGGGGAAGGCGACGATGGGTAGGTTCTGCACCGCTACCCAGCCGAAGGCCAGCAGCACACAAGTCGCCGCCAGCACGAACACGCGCTGTTGCAGGGAGAAGGTGATGAGCCGTTCCAGCATCTACTGATTGCCCAGTTCAGAGTTGAGCAGGAGCGCACCGCTGGTCACCACGCGCTCGCCTACGCTCAGGCCCGCTTTGACATAGCTGAACTTATGTCCGCGCATCGCCAGATCGACTTTGCGTTTTTTCAGCACGCCGGGGGCAGTTTCGACGAACAGATAGCTGTTCAAACCCTCGGTGATGAGCGCGGCGTTAGGCACGCGCGGCAAACGATCATGCTCGCGGGCGATGGGCGTCATGCGGGCGTACATCTCTGGCTTGAGTCGGCGATCCAGATTCTTCACTTCGCAGCGCAACTGGATGCGCCGGGTGGCGGGGTCGAGCGCTCCGGCGATGACGGTGATGGTGGCGGCGAAGCCTTCGCCGGGATAGGCATCCACCTCGACGATAGCCATCTGGCCCAGCTCGACCTTACCCAACTGGCGTTCGGGTAGCTCGACCTGAACCCAGAGATGCTCGGGGTCGGTGATGACGAAGAGCGGCTGCGCTGCATCCGGGCGGACTTCGCTGCCCGCGTTGATCTGCCGCTCGGTGATCGTCCCGGCCAGCGGCGCACGCAACAGGTAATGCCCGGCGGCGTTGTGTGAACCGCCAAGATTCGCCAGTCGTTCTTTGGCGCGATACGCCTCGGCTTCAGCCAGCCGCCAGTCGGTTTCGGCCTGCTCCACCTCTTTGCGGGCGATGCTCTGGGCCTCCAGCATCAGCCGGGCGCGTTCGAGCGCCTGAAGTTTGCGCGATAGATCGGCCTCGGCCTTCTGGCTATCGGAGACCGCCAGCGCGTAATCCGGCGCGTCCAGTTCAGCCAGCGGATCGTCTTGTTGCACGCGGTCACCCGGCTCTTTCAAGATGCGCAACACCCGCCCGGTGATGGGCGAACTGACGCGTGCCGTGAGATTGTCGTCGTAGGCGATGCGCGCATTCAGCGGCTCGATCAGCGGGACGGGTTCGGAATCGACCTCGCTGATGTTCAAAAACGCCAGTTGTGGCGCATTTGCGGGAAAAGTCACGGTGTCGTGCGTGCCTGCGGGCTGCGGCATAACGGTGGCGGGCGCGGCGGCGGTGAACCGTTGCCATATCCACGCGCTACCCGCGACCAGCAGGAGCACGGACAGGATCGAAATCAGTCGGTGCAGGTTCTTCATCGGACAGTCTTTCTCTGTGCGCCGGCCCGGTCGGCGGCGCGCAATGTATCGGTGGTGGCCAAGTGTTCTTGCGCGACAGCGGGGCGATTCCACCAGCCGCCGCCCAAGGCTTGGAACAACGCGGCGCTATCGCCCAAACGTGTGGCTTCGGCCTGGATCAGCCCGAGGTGTGCCAGTTGGTAGCCCTGTTCGCCCAGCAGCTGCTCGGCATAGCTGGCATAGCCCGTCGCGTAGCCTTTGCGGGCGATGTCGCGCAACTTGGCGCTGGCCTGTTCACCATCAGCCGCCGCGCGTAGCGCTTCGGCATCGCTTTGGATGGCGACGAGGGTATCGGCGACATTCTGCAAGGCTGCGATCACCGTGCTTTGATACTGTGCAGCGGTCTGTTCCAGTGCCGCCTGAGCTGCGCGTGAGCGGGCGCGCAGACTGCCTCCGTCGAAGATGGTGTAGGCGACGTTGCCCGCCAGCGAGAAGAATCCGCCGCCGTGGCGGAACATCCAGTCCGGCGAGCTGGCCATGCCGCCGATGCCCGCGAACAGAGAGAATTGCGGCAGTGTCGCGGCGACCGCTACGCCAGTCTGGGCGCTGGCGACATGCAACTGCTCTTCCGCTGCGCGTATGTCTGGGCGCTGTTCGACCAACTTGGAGGGCAAGGACAAGGGCAGGGAGCGCGGCAAGTGCAGTTCATCCAGTCGCACGGTCTCTATCGTCTCATCAGGCCGCGCACCCAGCAGCGCGCAGAGTAGGTCGCGCGCCTGTTGCTGCTGTTTCTGCAAGGGCGCGAGCGCCTGCTCCGAGGCTGATAGCCCCATCTTCTGGATGGCGACATCAGCCTCAGAGGCGAAGCCGAGCTGCAACTGGCGCTGGGCGATGGCGAGTAGCTCGCGGTTGATCCTGACCACTTCGCTCAGGGCTTCGTGCTGGGCGCGCAACGCCGCTTCTTGGATGGCTGCCGCGACCACGTTGGTCGCCAGCGTGACGTAACTGGCTTCGAGCTGGAAGCGCTGCAAGCGGGCTTGCGCCTCGGCGGATTCGGCCAGTCGGCGGTTCAGTCCGAACACATCCGGCTGGTAGCCTACGGTCAGTTGAGCGACATGGAAGTTGTAATAGGCCGGGCCGTTGAACACCGGCCCCGCCGGATTGGCATAGGTCTGGATGATTTTGCCGTTGCCTTGCACGCCCGGTGAGCTGCCGCCGTTGTTGCCCGCCAGCTTGTTGCGAGAAGGTGAATAGCTGACGCCGACGCTGGGATAGAAGAATCCGCGCTGGACGATGATGTTCTCTTGCGCCTGTCGCAAGGCCGCCTGCGCCGCCGCCAGATCAGGATTGGCGCGGAAAGCACGTGTCACCAATGAGCTCAGCGCAGTCGAATGGAATTCCCTCCACCACTCGAAGGGAATGTCCCTCTCGGGGTCAAAACGCTGTGCGGTGACGGTGGGCGCGGCAGACAGCGGGCTGTAGCCGGTCGCACTGGGCGCGTCCGGGCGCTTGAAATCCGGCCCGACCGCGCAACTGGAAGCCAAGACTGCGATCAAGGCAGCCAGAGCGGCGCGACGGAAAATTCTGGGAGACTCAGGCACGGGGGCGGTGAGGCGTGGCATGTTCGGCTGGTCAACGGACAGATTGCATGGCACTGGTTGGCATTACGCTGGTTTTCAAGGCCGCCATTCTACGCGCATACATCCAAAAGAAAATGAGGGAAACCCGGATTCTCTGGCTATTCGGTGCGCAGCGCTTCCACCGGGTCGAGCATGGCGGCGCGTCTTGCAGGCATCACGCCAGCGATCAGTCCGATGATGATGGCGCTGGCTTCGGCCAGTGCGGCGTAGCCTAGCGGCGTGTGTACCGGCAGGGCGGGGATGAGCAGGTGCAGCGCTTGCGCGATGCCGATGCCGAGCAGCAGTCCGGCCAATCCGCCCGCCGCTGCCAGCAGGATGGCTTCGCCTAAGAACAACAGCAGGACTTGTTTGCGCTGCGCTCCGATGGCGCGCAGCAGGCCGATCTCGCCGGTGCGCTCGCTCACCGCCATGGTCATGATGGTGAGGATGCCCACGCCGCCCACCACCAGCGAGATGCCGCCCAGCGCACCGACGGCGAAAGTCAGCACACCGAGCACCGAGTCCAGTACCGCCAGCGCCTTTTGTTGCGGAATCAGCGTGTAGTCCTCACGCCCATGCCGGGCGGTGAGTACGTTGCGGATGGAGGCCTCCACTTTTTCCAGCGGGGCGGAGGGCTGGTAGCTGAGTTGGATCTCCATCAGGCCGGGGCGGTTGAACATCTCTTGCGCTCGTGCCGCTGGGATGTACACCGTGTCGTCCATGTCGAAACCCAGCATCTCGCCCTTGGCTTCCATCACGCCGACTACGCGGAAGCGCGCATCGCCGACGCGGATGTAGCTGCCGAGCGGATTGCTGCTGCCGAACAACTCGTTGCGCACTTTCACGCCCAGCACCGCGAAAGCGCGCGGACGGGTGAGGTCGTCGTGCGGCAAGAAGCTGCCGAGTTGCACCTTCATGCGCCAAGTCTCCGGCATCTCCGGCCCGACACCGAGCAGCGTGGTGCGGCGCGCGCGTCCGTTGGCGCGCACTTCGGCGTTGCCCTGCACCGATGGGTTGACGTGCTCCATCTCAGGCACTCGGCGCAGCGCCTCGCAATCCTCCAGCGAGATCGGCCGCACCGAGCCAAAGATGCCCACGCTGCCGCCCTGCGTCTGCGCTTTACCGGGCTGGATGGCGATCAGATTGGTGCCGAACTGCGAGAATTCCGCCAGCACGAACTGATGCAGCCCCTCGCCCAGCGAAGTCAGCAGAATCACCGCCGCCACTCCCACTGCGATTCCCAGTCCAGTGAGGAAACTGCGCATCCGGTAGATCGCAAACGTGGTGGAGGTCAGGCGGAGCAGGTCGGCGAAGTGCATGGCTACCTTCGCGCTAGCGCCAACACCGGGTCGAGCTTGGCGGCGCGGCGGGCGGGCATGACGCTGAACAGGATGCCGGTTCCCAGCGCGGTGGCTAGGGCGGCCAGCACCGCCCACCAAGGTGCGCCGATGGGTAGCGTCGGGTAGGCGCGGCCAATGACGAAACTGCCGATCTCGCCCAGCGCCCAACCCGCCAGACTGCTCACCAGCGACAACAGCGCCGCTTCGGCGAAGAACAGTTTGCGGATCTGCGCGGGCGGTGCGCCTATGGCTTTGAGCAGGCCGATCTCTTGGGTGCGCTGGGCGATGGCGATCAGCATCACGTTCATAATCAGGATGCCCGCCACCGCCAGACTGATCGCCGCGATGCCGCCGACGGCGAGGGTGAGCGCGCGCAGGATGCGGTCGAAGGTGGCGAGGATGGCGTCCTGAGTGATGACGGTGACATCGCGTTCACCGCTGTGGCGGGCGAGCAGGATGCTTTCCGCTTCGCTACGCGCGCGCAGAATCTCGTCGCGTCCCTTGGCTTCGATCAGGATGCGCAGCAAGGCTTGGGTGTTGAACAACTGGTGGGCCGAGGCGACCGGGATGATGACCAACTCATCGGTGTTGAAGCCCATCGACTCGCCCTGCTCTTTGAGCACGCCGCTCACGCGGAAGCGGCGGTCGCCCAGCTTGACCCAGCCGCCGACCGCCGCTTCGTTGGCGAAAAGTTCACGGCGTATCTTAGCGCCCAGCACGCACACCGAGCTGGCGAGGCGCGCGTCGGTGTCCGGTAGGAACTGGCCTTCGCCCATCTCCATGTGGCGGATGGCGAGTAGTTGGGCGGTGGAGCCGAGCACCATCACTTCGCGGTTGCGTGCGCCGTTGGAGGCCTGCGCGCTGCCCACCGACAGGGGCGCGAGGCGGCGGATGGCGTTGCTGCGCAGCAGCGCTTGCGCGTCGTCCAGCACCAGTTCGCGCGGGATCTGGCCGACCAACATGCCGGGGCTGATGCCGGAAGTCTCGGAGCGTCCCGGTAGCACGATCACCAGATTGGTGCCGAGCGAGGAGAATTCGCCGATCACATAGCGGCGTGCGCCCTCGCCCAGCGCGGTGAGCACGACCACCGCCGCCACGCCTATGGCCATCGCCAGCATCATCAGCAGGGTGCGGGTGCGTGCGCCGCGCAGGCTGCCGGAGGCGAATAGCAGGGTGTCGGTGAGGGTCATGGCTGTCGGGTGTCGGAAGCCAACTGCCCGTCGACCATCACCAGTTGGCGTTGAGCGCGGTCGCCTATTTCGTGGTCGTGGGTGACGAGGATCAGCGTCACGCCTTGCTCGGTGAGTCCTTCGAGTAGCGCCATCACTTCGCGTCCGGTGGCGCGATCCAAATTTCCGGTGGGCTCGTCGGCCAGCAGCACGGCAGGGCGCATGATGGTGGCGCGGGCGATGGCGACGCGTTGGCGCTGGCCGCCGGAGAGCTGCTCGGGACGGTGGTCGGCGCGGTTGGTCAGACCGTAGCTGGCGAGTAGCTCGTCCACGCGCTGTTTGCGTTCTTGTGGATCGACGCCGGCGAGGATCAGCGGTAGTTCGATGTTCATGGCGGCGGTGAGGCGCGGCACCAGATGGAAGAACTGGAACACGAAGCCGATCTTGTCGCGGCGCACTTGTGCCTGTTGCTCTTCGTTGAGCTGCGACACGTCCTGCCCTGCCAGCAGATAGAGGCCAGCGTCGGGGCGGTCGAGCAGGCCGATCATATTCAGTAGGGTGGATTTGCCCGAGCCGGACGGCCCCATGATGGAGACGTATTCGCCCGCCGCGATGTGCAGGCTGATGTCGCGCAGCGCGGCGACTGGCTGGTCGCCGACCGTGAAGCTGCGTTTGACGTGTTCAAGTCGGATCATCGCCGTTGGGCTATTTTTTGGCAGGGTCGGGCGTGGCGTGCGCGCCCGCTTTGACCCCTTCGCGGTCGAGCGAGATGACGAGGCGGTCGCCCGCCTGCAAGCCGCCGGTGATCTCGGTGTAACTCCAGTTGCCCAGCCCGGTGGTGACGGTGCGCGCTTCCAACACGCCTGCTTCGTTCAGCAACAACACGCGCTTGCCGTCCATCAGCGCTTGGGTCGGGATGCGCAGCACGTTGGCGCGGGCTTCATGCACGATCTCCACATCGGCGCTGTAGCCGACCAACAGGCTATCGCTAGGCGGCGGTGTGAATTCGACTTCGACCTCGACGGTGCGCGCCTGTTTTTCTAGGTCGATGACGTAAGGCGCGATGCGCTTCACCCGTCCGGCAAAGGTCTTGACCTTGATCGCGTCCAGTGTGATACGGCTGGTCTGGCCGAGCTTGAGCCAGCCTGCATCCACCTCGTCGATCGGGGCGCTGACGAAGAGACAACGGTCGTCGATCAGGTCGATGGCGGGCGGGGTGGGGATGCCGGGCGGCGAGGGCGTGGCGTATTCGCCCAGCTCGCCGCTGATGTCGGCCACGATGCCGTCGAAGGGCGCGCGCAGCACCATGCGATCCAGTCCGGCGCGGGCCAGTGCGATGCGCGAACGGGCTTGTACGATCTCGTTGCGGGCGGCGGCGCAGGCGGCGGTCTTGGATTCGGCGTCGGTCTGAGTGCGGTCGAGTTGCTGGGCGGAGATGAAGCCTTGGTCGCGCAGCTCACGGCTGCGCTGGGCGTTGCGCAGGGCTTCTTCCGTTACCGAGCAGACTTCTTGGGCGCGGGTCGAGGCGGAATGCAGTTGCTCCTCGGCTAGTTGCGCCTGCGCTTGCAGATCGTGGTTCCAGAGTTCGAGCAGCACTTGCCCGGCGACCACGCGCTCCCCTTTCTTGACGCGCAGTTGGGCGATCTGTCCTCCGGCGGGCGGGGCGAGTTTTGCGCGATGGCAGGCTTTGACCGTCCCGGCGCGGGTGTTGCTGAGCGTCGCTTCCACCGTGCCGCGCTGTACGGTTGTTAGCGCCACGCTGACCGGCTGCGGGCGGGATTGCCACCAGCCGAATGCGATCAGGCCCAGAGCCAGTAAGGCGGCGAGGTATTTGGCGCGACCAGCAAAGAACTTGAGCATTCGGACTCCTGTGGGCTGCGGTTGTTAGGATGATAGGGGAGTGGGCGGATTATTGCCATGCTCCTGTCGGGCTACTGTCCGACCGCGCCGAATACCCTGGAAAGCAGCTTGCTGGTTTGGCCGACCGGATCTTGGCGGATGGCTTTCTCTTCTTCGGCGACCAACAGGTAGAGACCGTCCAGCGCCTTTTGGGTGACATATTTCTCGATGCTGGCCTGATTCTCGTTGACCAGCCCGAAGCTGGCGGCTTTGCCTGCGAACTGGTCGTACTTTTGCGCGACGCCGACACGGGCGGTGGCTTTTTGCACGATGGGCAGGAATTTCGCCGCCAGCGGGGTTTGGGTCTTGCTGCGGAAATAGTCGGTTGCGGCAGTGTCGCCGCCGGTCAGGATGGCTTTTGCATCTTGCACGCTCATGTCCTTGACTGATTTTACCAGTAGGGCGCGGGCCTCCGGCACGGCGGCTTCGGCGGCGCGATTCATGCTGACCACGAGTTCATCGGCGTATTTGCTGGCACCGAAGCGGCGCAGCAGGCTGTCCACTTGTTGCAGCGAATCGGGCAGGGGGATCTTGACCTTGGGGTTGCCGAGGAAGCCGTCGACCCGGCCCAAGCTGGCAACGGCGTTGCCCGAGCCTTTGGTGAGGGCTTCTTTCAGCCCGGCTATGGTGTCTTTATTGGAAAGGTCGTTCAGCGTGAGGGCGTGAGCACTGAAGCTGGCGAGCAGCAGGAGCGACAGGAAGATCGAGCGCATGGTTTTCTCCAGATGGATGCGGGCAGGCTTGGCCCCTGAAAAGAAGAAGGGCGGGTTCTCCATGGATCATGGAGAACCCGCCCCTACGGATTTGCATCCGTGACAGCGTATTTAGATGCTGTAGTACATGTCGAATTCGACCGGGTGAGTCGTCATGCGCAGACGGGTGACTTCGTCCATCTTCAGAGCGATGAAGGCATCGATGAAGTCGTTGGAGAACACGCCGCCGCGAGTCAGGAACTCACGATCCTTGTCCAGATTGGCCAAGGCTTCGTCCAGCGAGGAGCACACGGTTGGGATCAGTGCATCTTCTTCTGGTGGCAGATCGTACAGGTTCTTGTCTGCTGGATCGCCAGGGTGGATCTTGTTCTGGATGCCGTCCAAACCAGCCATCATCAGCGCAGCGAACGCCAAGTATGGGTTGGCGGTAGGGTCCGGGAAGCGTGTCTCGATACGACGAGCCTTGTCGCTGGCGACGTGCGGGATACGGATCGAAGCGGAACGGTTCTTCGCCGAGTATGCCAGCTTGGTCGGTGCTTCGTAGTGAGGAACCAGACGTTTGTAGCTGTTGGTGCCGGGGTTGGTGATCGCGTTCAGTGCCTTGGCGTGCTTGATGATGCCGCCGATGTAGTACAGAGCGGTCTCGGACAGGCCTGCATAGCCGTTGCCAGCGAACAGGTTCTTGCCGTCTTTCCAGATGGACTGGTGCACGTGCATACCGGAACCGTTGTCGCCAACGATAGGCTTAGGCATGAAGGTCGCAGTCTTGCCGTATTGGTGAGCGACGTTGTGTACGACGTACTTCAGCGCTTGAGTCTGGTCGGCGCGGCGTACCAGCGTGTTGAACTTGGTGCCGATCTCGCACTGACCAGCAGTTGCTACTTCGTGGTGATGCACTTCGACTTCGATGCCGATGTCTTCCAGTGCCAAGCACATTGCAGCGCGGATGTCGTTCAGGCTGTCAACGGGAGGAACGGGGAAGTAGCCGCCCTTGACGGTCGGACGGTGGCCAGTGTTGCCGCCTTCGAACTTTTCGGCGGAAGCCCAAGCGGCTTCTTCCGAGTTGATCTTGACGGAACAGCCGGACATGTCGACATGCCAGTTGATCGAGTCGAAGATGAAGAATTCGGGTTCCGGGCCGAAGAAGGCGGTGTCGCCCAAGCCGGAGGACTTCAGGTAGGCTTCGGCGCGCTTGGCGATGGAGCGTGGATCTCGGTCGTAGCCCTTGCCGTCGGAAGGCTCGATCACGTCACAGGTGATGACCAGAGTCGCTTCGTCCATGAACGGGTCGATGTAGGCGGTGGCCGGATCCGGCATCAGAATCATGTCTGAAGCTTGGATACCCTTCCAGCCAGCGATGGAAGAGCCGTCGAATGCATGGCCGTCTTCGAACTTGTCTGCGCCAAAATACTTGGCGGGGACGCCCACGTGTTGTTCTTTGCCACGGGTGTCGGTAAAGCGCAGGTCAACGAATTTGACCTCATTTTGAATCAACTTCAATACGTCTGCTGCTGACTTGGACATCACTCTCTCCCAAATTAAAAACATCAACCAAAAACAAACCTGAACCAAAGCAGGAAGCGTGCCTGCGCTTTCAGCCCGGAAAGCGGCATTTTGCCATATTCGGCAAGTAGCAGGGCAAAAAAACCGCGCACCAAGGTGAGGCGCTGAATGGGAGTTTCGCCCTATTTTTGTGCGCTATCGTAATGTACGAGGATGGAGCGCAACCATGGATCGTCGCGGGCGATCAGCGCACATTTCTCTCGCAGTGCGGAGAGTTCGGCGGCATCGATCCGTGCATCCAAGAACAATTCGACCTCGATCTTTCCATCCAGATAATGTAGCAAAGTGCGATTGTTGAGAGGGAGATCGCTTTCCAGTCGCTGGATCAGATGCGCCAGCAGCTTCTCCCGATTAGGTAGGTGCGCATTTGGAATGGATAGAAAATCATCCTCGGGATCGATATGTACCATCACATCCATCACATGATGGTTGCGCAACACGCGCTGCCTCGCCGTCTCGGCGATGTAATGCCCTTCGGATACGCTGATCTTGGGATCGACGATGATGTGCGCATCGACCAAGGCATGGTCCGCCATTTTGCGCGTGCGCAGTTCGTGCAAGCTGTGCACTCCCGGGGTGGATAGCAGGGATAGGCGGATGGCGGCGACCTCTTCTTCTGCCAGTCCGGTGTCGATTAATTCGGCCAGTGCCTCCCGAGCTAGTTTGCCCCCCATCCGGGCAATCATGATGCCGACGATCGCAGCAGCGATGAGATCCAGAAAGGTATAGCCCAGCAGGTTGCCGATGATGCCGATCAGCACGACCAAAGACGAGGCTGCGTCCGAGCGGGCGTGCCATGCGTTGGCGATAAGCATTTGCGAACGGACACGCTTGGCGACTGCCAGCATGTATTGAAACATACTCTCCTTGGCGATCAGGGCGATCAGGGCGATCCAAAGTGTGGCCGGATGTACCGCCTGCACCTGTTCCGGGTGTTGCAGACGCAAGCCTGCTGCGATGAGCAGCCCGATACCCAATACCGCCAAGAATGCGCCCAATACCAATGTGGCAGCGGTTTCGATCCGCGCGTGTCCATAAGGATGGTTGGCGTCGGCATGACGGCTGCCATGCCGATTGGCGTATAAGACCAGAATGTCGGATAGCAGGTCAGATAGGGAATGCAGGCCGTCAGCCATCAGCGATTGCGAGCGGCCAAAGTAGCCAGCCAAAATTTGCAGTAGGGTAAGCGCGACATTGACGACGATGCTGACCCAAGTGCTTTTCTGGGCAGCGGCGAAACGCTCGGAGTTTTCTGGCTCGGTTACGTCTTGCGCGCCGTTAGTATGATTTTTCATAAGGGATAGGATAGTATTCAGCGCCGCGCGCAGGATAGCACTTGTGCTGTGAACGTTGAATATAGATAGGAAAAAACGATGGGAAAGATCACTGAGATTTTGCGTGTCGCTCAAGAGCGGGCCAAGAGCGAGAACCTGCCATATCAAGGCGCGTTGCTGCCGAGCGAGGCTTATGAGTTGCTGCAAAGCGCGCCCGGCGCGCAATTGGTAGATGTGCGTACGCGTGCCGAGCGTGATTGGGTCGGCAAGATTCCCGAGGCGGTTGAGATCGAGTGGGTCACTTATCCAGGGATGAAGCCGAATCCGTATTTCGGTGCGCAACTAGAGCAGTCTGTCGACCAAGAGGCGCTGCTGCTGTTTATCTGCCGTAGCGGCGCGCGCTCACATGCCGCCGCCGCCGCCGCGACGGCTCAAGGTTATGGCAACGCCTACAATATCCTTGAGGGATTCGAGGGCGATCCCAATTTGGAGAAACATCGCAACAAACTGAATGGCTGGCGTGCAGCAGGTCTACCGTGGGAGCAAAGCTAACGCTTTGCCGCAGGGGGTTCTCCCTCGACATTAAAGACCGTGCTTGAGACGGTTTCGCAATGCGGCATGGCGCCGATACAGCGGTGCCATGCCGCCCGTGTTTTTCTTCAATTGCCACCAAAATCTGGACAAACGCACCAAAAATGCGGCAAACTCCGGGCATGAAAAACATTTTGGTGTTGCACGGACCGAATCTGAACCTGCTGGGCAGCCGTGAGCCGCAGGTTTATGGTCGCGTCACGTTGGATGAAATTAACCACAAATTGGCACAACAAGCCGCTTTGCAGGGTGCGCGTCTGGACTTTTTGCAGAGCAACGCCGAATTTGCGCTGATCGAGCGTGTGCATCAGGCACGTTTGGATGGCACTGATTTCATCATCATCAATCCCGCCGCATTTACTCATACCAGCGTGGCTTTGCGCGATGCTTTGTCCGCTGTTGCCATCCCCTTTGTCGAAGTACATCTTTCAAATGTGTACGCTCGCGAAGCATTTCGGCGTGAATCCTATTTTTCAGACATCGCGCTAGGGGTCATTAGCGGTTTGGGTGCGACTGGGTACGAACTGGCGCTGCAATATGCGCTGTCGGCTAAGTAGAAAATAAAGAGCGAAGGGCTTTGCCCTATCACTCACTCAGAATCTTATTAGGAGGTAGTCATGGATTTACGCAAACTCAAGGCATTGGTTGATCTGGTCGAAGGCTCTGGCATAGCCGAGTTGGAGATTTCGGAGGGTGAAGAGCGGGTTCGCATTACTCGCCACCTTGCGCCCAGCCATCCAGTTTACGCAGCTCCACAGCCGGTGGCTGTTGCCGTGGCGCAGCCTGCCACCGCAGCGGTCGAGCCAGCCAAGGCTGCCGAGCCGGAAGGTCACATCGTCAAATCGCCGATGGTCGGTACGTTCTATCGTTCACCTTCTCCTGGCGCCAAGGTTTTTGTCGAAGTCGGGCAGAGTGTGAATCTGGGCGATACGCTTTGCATCATCGAGGCGATGAAGTTGCTGAACGAGATCGAGGCGGACAAGGGTGGGGTCGTCAAGGCCATCCTCGTCGAGAATGGCCAGCCTGTTGAATACGGTCAGCCACTCTTCATTATCGGCTGACCATGTTCGAGAAGAAGCCGTCCCTAAAACTTGCTGACGAGATGTCGCAAGCCACCGCGCTGAAAAATAAGATCCTGCGTGCAGCAACGATCCTGCCGGAGCCTGTCCAGATGTTTGAAAAGATTCTGATCGCCAATCGTGGCGAGATCGCGCTGCGTATTCAGCGTGCTTGTCGTGAAATGGGTATCAAAACCGTCGCTGTCCACTCTGAAGCTGACGCCGATGCGAAGTACGTCAAGTTGGCGGACGAGTCGGTCTGTATCGGCCCGGCACCGTCTTCACAAAGCTATTTGCAAGTGCCGGCCATCATCAGTGCTGCTGAAGTGACCGACGCACAAGCCATCCATCCCGGTTACGGCTTCCTTTCGGAGAATGCGGATTTTGCCGAGCGCGTGGAGAAAAGCGGTTTTGTGTTTATCGGCCCCCGAGCTGAAACCATTCGCCTGATGGGCGACAAGGTCTCGGCCAAGAACGCCATGAAGAAAGCCGGTGTGCCTTGCGTGCCGGGCGTGGATGGCGCTTTGCCTGATGATCCGGCGGAGATCATCAAGATCGCGCGCAGCATCGGTTATCCGGTCATCATCAAGGCGGCAGGCGGTGGCGGCGGACGCGGGATGCGCGTGGTGCATACCGAAGCGGCCTTGCTCAATGCGGTGGTGATGACGCGTAGCGAAGCGCAGTCTGCTTTCAACAATCCTATGGTCTACATGGAGAAGTTCCTAGAGAACCCGCGCCATATCGAGATCCAGATCCTCGCCGACCAGCATGGCAACGCGGTGTATCTGGGTGAGCGCGACTGCTCTATGCAGCGTCGCCACCAGAAGATCATCGAAGAAGCACCTGCACCTTTGCTCAACCCCAAGTTGCGCAACAAAATCGGTGAGCGCTGTGCTGAGGCCTGCCGCAAGATCGGCTATCGCGGTGCGGGTACCTTCGAGTTCCTGTACGAGAATGGCGAATTCTTCTTCATCGAGATGAACACCCGCGTTCAGGTCGAGCATCCGGTTTCAGAAATGATCACCGGCATCGACATCGTACAGCAGCAGATCCGTATCGCGGCTGGCGAAAAGCTGCCGTTTCGTCAAAAAGACATCGAATTCCGTGGCCACGCCATCGAGTGCCGTATCAATGCTGAGCATCCTTACAAATTCACTCCGTCGCCGGGTCGCATCACCACTTGGCATACTCCTGGCGGGCCTGGAATCCGTGTGGATTCACATGTTTACGCCAACTACTTCGTGCCGCCTCATTACGATTCTATGATCGGAAAATTGATCGCTTACGGCGACACGCGCGAACAAGCGTTGGCCCGGATGCGCACTGCGTTGTCCGAGATGGCGGTGGAAGGAATCGAAACCAATATTCCCTTGCATCAGGAGTTGATGCTGGACGCAGCCTTCATTCAGGGCGGAACCAGTATCCATTATCTCGAACACAAGCTGGCCGAGAGCAAGAAGGTCAAGTGATGGCTTGGAACACGCTGTCTGTCCATGCCGCAGCCGACTACGCCGAGGCACTTAGCGAGGCCTTGTTGGAGCATGGCGCGCTGTCGGTCGATATGCTGGATGCCGATGCCGGCACGCCCGACGAGCGCGCCATCTTCGGTGAGCCGGGGGAGCCGACCCAATCGGTGTGGCAACACAACTTGGTCAACGCCCTGTTCGAGAGCGATGCGCCGGTCGAGTCCATCCTGAAGGCTGCTTGTGCCGCCATCGGCCTGACGACCTTGCCTGAATACAAGATCGAAGCCTTGGCCGATAACGACTGGGTGCGACTAACCCAGTCGCAGTTCGAGCCCATCCGCATCTCGGATCGGCTGTGGATCGTGCCGACTTGGCACACACCAAGCGACTCTGGCGCGATCAACATCGTGCTCGACCCCGGTCTGGCCTTCGGCACCGGCAGCCATCCCACCACGCGCTTGTGTTTGCGCTGGCTGGATGCGAATCTGCGCGGGGGTGAGTCCGTGTTGGATTACGGTTGTGGATCGGGCATCCTGGCCATCGCGGCGCTCAAGCTGGGTGCGGCTAGCGCCTTGGGCGTGGACGTGGACGTGCAAGCGGTGCAAGCCAGCCGCGACAACGCGCAGGCTAATCAGGTGCAAGCTGAGTTCTATCTGCCGAATTCCGCCCCCAAGATCCAAACGGACATCGTGGTTGCCAATATCCTCACCAATCCCTTGCGGATGCTGGCTCCGCTACTGGCCAATGCTACGCGGCCCGGCGGACGGATCGTGCTCTCCGGCATTTTGGACGAGCAAGCGGCGGACGTGATGAGGATCTACGCTGAGTGGTTCGAACTCGACGCACCGGTCATCGAAGAAGGTTGGGCCTGCCTGTCCGGCATCAAGCGGTAAACGGCGATGAGCAGCATCACGCAGTGTCCGCAGTGCTCGACCAAATTCAAGGTCACTCCGGCGCAGCTTGATGCTCACAAAGGTCTGGTGCGTTGCGGGCGCTGCCATCATGTGTTCGACGCAAAACCGCAGTTCCAAGATAAAAATCTTGGTATGTCCCCGGCGAAGCCAGTTGCGCCGAACCCAAGCAAGGTAATCCCTCCACCAGAACCAGTAGTGGCGACGCAGCCCAGCCCTAGAGCTAACATCGTTGCCACCAGCCGTTCCGAAAAATCACGGGGATGGCTCTGGAGTGTGGGAATGGTGGTGTCCCTACTGTTCTTGTCGATGCAGTCGGTCTATTTTCTGCGCGGCGAACTAGCGGCGCGATTGCCGGGACTCACCCCGGCATTGGTGGCCTATTGCGATCTGCTGGGTTGCACCGTTCCCTTGTTGCAGCGCGAGGATCTGATGAGCATCGAGTCATCCGATCTGGCGGCATCGCCGACGCAGGCCAGTCTTATCACGGTGAATGTGCTGTTGCTCAATCGCGCACCGTACGTTCAGGCCCTGCCGCACCTGCAACTGACGCTGACCGACGGGCAGAACAAGCCCCTAGCGCGGCGCAGTTTCTCTCCGGCGGAATATCTGAAGTCGGGGGCGGAGGTGCAGAGCGGATTGGCTGCGGGGCGGGAACTGGATGTAGGGCTGCATCTGGATACCACCGACCTGAATCCGGTCGGCTACCGTTTGCTGTTGTTCTATCCGCCTCGCTGAGGTTTAACCGAAGGTCGCGGCAAGCTGCTTGGCTTGTTCGGACTGGGCCAGAATGGCCTCTGTGATCTCTTCGGCACGTTCCGGGTTGATGCCCAGCGCCTCCCATTCCTCGTCGGCGATAGCCGACTCGACGAATTCGGTGATGCCGAAAGAAGTTAGCAATTTTTCCGCCAGATTGACCATGCTGACCAGAGGTTGACCAGAGCCTGCCGCCTCGTTGGTGGGGCTGTGGTGGTAACGCAGGATCACGGCGACATCTTCCGGCAGATCCCAGTGTTTCGCCAACTCGGCACCCAATTCGGCGTGGCCGACCTCCAGCAATTCAGCTTCGACCTCTTGAGCCGGACGCTCGGGGTTGGCGGCCAAGCGGGCTTGCAACTCGTCGCTTTGCTTGGGGTCGAGGAAGTTCAGCACCATGTAGCCGATATCGTGCAGCAGTCCGGCTAGGAAAATCTCGTCATCCAGCGGGCGAGTACGAGCGGGCATGGCGCGGGCCAAGATGCGCATCGCCAAGGCCACGCCCAAGCTGTGCAGCCACAGTTTCTGCAAGTCGAGCCGCCCCATGGGTTGGCGGGTCAGCGTAGACATGACTGCGATACCCACGGCGACCGACTTCACGCGGGTGATGCCGAGCAGCATGGCAGCATCGCTGACAGACGAGACTTTCTTGGAGGAGCCGAACAAGGGGGTGTTGGCTAGGCCGATGATTTTGGCGGCGATCTGCGGATCCTTGTCGATCAACTTGAGCAATTCGCGTTCACCCTCGTCGGTATCCAGAGACAAGGTCAGTATCTTCTGCACCACCACCGGCATGGCAGGCAAGGCATCGAGATGTTTGATGGCGGCTTTCAGGCCGACGGGCTGATTGGTGACGCTCATGCTGCACTTCCCCCGAGAGATTGATTTTTGGCGGTTCTTTCTCGCCTGCTTATAGAGGTGCATTCTAACTAAACTGCGCGAGAGAAGTTTAGCGATTTGTTCGGGGTTGCGAAATGAGGAGGCCGAATCGAAAAGTCCGGCCCGAGGGGATCAGGCTTTCGCTTTGCGTGTGGTCTTCTTGGCAGGTTTACCCTTGGCGGCGCGCGCAGTGAGCAACTCCACGGCTTGTGTCATGGTCACATCGTCCACCGTCACGTCCTTGGGCAGGGTCGCATTGACCTTGCCGTGGCGCACATAAGGGCCATAGCGGCCGTCGCACACTTCGACCGGTTTCTGGTCGGCAGGATGCGGGCCGAGTTCGCGCAGGATGGTGGTGGCGCTGTCGCGTTTCTGCGCGAGCAGTTCCACGGCACGATCCAACTCGATGGTGAAGATGCTGTCCGTCTTGGGGATGGACTTGAACGCGCCGTCGTGGCCGATGTAAGGGCCGAAGCGGCCAATGTTGACCACTACCTTCTTGCCAGATTCTGGATGCAGACCGACTTCACGCGGCAGCGCCAGCAGCTTGAGCGCCATGCCGAGATCAGCCGCTTCCAGCGGCAGCTCTTTCGGCCAAGAGACGCGCTTCGGTTTTTTCTTGTCGCCTTCCTTGGCTTCGCCGAGTTGCACGTACGGCCCGTACGGGCCGCGCAGCAACAGGATCAGCGTACCTTCTTCGTTTGCGCCGAGTTCACGGCGGGCGTCTTCTGCCGATTCGACTTCGCCGCTCAGATTGCGGGTGAAATCGCACTCGGGGTAGCCGGTGCAGCCGATGAAACTGCCACGTTTGCCGAGGCGCTTGGAGAGCGGCTTGCCGCACTTGGGGCAGGCCTCTTCCAGTACTTCGGTGCCGGGGCGGTCGACATCCTTTTTCTCGCCGATCAGCTGGTGGAAGCCTTTCCAGAACTCGTCCAGCACTGGTATCCAGTCGCGTTTGCCTTCGGAGATCTCGTCCAGCTCGTCTTCCATCTGGGCGGTGAAGCCGTAGTCCACGTAGCGGGTGAAGTGGTCGGTGAGGAAACGGTTGACCACGCGCCCTACGTCGGTGGGTTGGAAGCGTTTCTTCTCCAGCACCACGTATTCGCGCGCCTGCAAGGTGGAGATGATGCTGGCGTAAGTCGAAGGGCGGCCGATGCCGAATTCTTCCAGCGATTTGACCAAGCTGGCTTCGGAGAAGCGCGGCGGCGGCTGAGTGAAATGTTGCTCGCCGTAGAGCTTGTCTAGCGGCAGCACGTCGCCTTCTTCCAGTGGCGGCAGCTTGCCGCCATCCTCTTCGGTGCTGTCGTCGGTGTCTTCCTGATACACGGCGATGAAGCCGGGGAACACCAGCGTCTGGCCACTGGCGCGGAACAGCGTGGTGTCGCCGCCTAGGCGGATGTCCACGCTCACGGTGTCGAAGCGGGCGGGCGTCATCTGGCTGGCCAGCGTGCGCTTCCAGATCATCTCGTACAGTCGCGCCTGATCCACGGTGAGGAATTCGCGCACGCTGTCCGGCGTACGGGCGATGCTGGTCGGGCGGATCGCCTCGTGCGCTTCCTGCGCGTTCTTGGTCTTGCTCTTGTAGACCGGCGAAGTCTTGGGCAGATAGTCGGGCGCGAAGTTGTCGCCGATGTAACCGCGAATCTCGGCCACGGCCTCGTTCGCCAGCGCCACCGAGTCGGTACGCATATAGGTGATGAGGCCGACCGTACCGCCGCCGATGTCGATGCCCTCGTACAACTGCTGCGCTAGGCGCATGGTGCGTTCGGAGGTCATGCCCAGCTTGCGCACGGCTTCCTGTTGCAGTGTCGAGGTGGTGAAGGGCGCGGCGGCGTAGCGTTGTTTACCGCGTCGTTCCACCTTGACCACCTTGGGTGGCAGTTTGGCATCGTTCAGGCTGGCGAATATCTTGTTGTACTCGGCTTCGCTGCCGATGGACAGTTGCTCGACTTTTTTGCCGTGGTACTGGAATAGTTTGGCAGTGAACGGCAGGGTGTTCTTTTGGCTATCCAGATGCACCGTCCAGTATTCCTGCGGGCGGAACGCCTCAATCTCCAGTTCGCGCTCGACGATCAATCGCAGCGCCGGACTTTGTACTCGACCCGCCGACAAGCCGGGGCGGATCTTGCGCCACAACAGCGGCGACAGGTTGAAGCCGACCAGATAGTCCAGCGCGCGGCGCGCCTGCTGGGCGTTGACCAGCGGCAGCGAGATCTCGCGCGGATTGGCGACGGCTTCCTTCACCGCGCTCTGTGTGATCTCGTGGAACACCACGCGCTTCAGCGGTTTGTTCTTCAGCCCGCGTTTGGATTTGAGTATCTCGGCCAAGTGCCAGGCGATGGCCTCCCCTTCGCGGTCCGGGTCGGGTGCTAGGAAGATGTTGTCTGCGGCGGCGGCGGCTTTGGCGATGGCATCGACGTGCTTAGCGTTGCGCGCGATGGTTTCGTACTGCATGACGTAGCCGTTATCGACGTCGATGGCGCCCGTCTTGGGGATGAGGTCGCGCACATGGCCGTAAGAAGCCAGTACTTCGAAATCGCTGCCGAGGTATTTTTTCAGGGTCTTGGCCTTGGCCGGAGACTCGACGATGAGCAGATTGGATGTCATGCGGGTTACGATCAGTGAAGTAGGCTGGAATCAGCCGGGGTGAGCAGGTCTTCGACGATCAGCGGGTCCAGATCTTCATGCTGGTTCCACAGCACGAGCAGGGCGATCACTTTGATCTTTTCCAAGGAGAGATTCTCGCGGCCCAGTGCGACGGCGCGGTCGATGATCATTTCGCGCTCTACCGGCGTGACCATGCCGCTCTGCTCCCAAAAAGTCAGGAAACGGCGGGCTTCCAAGCTGATGCGCTGAATCTCAAGCTCGGCATAGCAGCGCGCACCACTGCGGTTGATCGTAGCGGGGTAATCGGTCGCGCTCATCTTTTTGAGGCCGCTCAGCCAGGCCAGCGCCTGATGAATATCCTCTTCCTCGAACCCAGCTGCGGACAGCTTGAGGGAGAGTTTGTCGGAATCGGGATAGCTGCCTACGTCGAAGTAGCTCTCGAACAAATACATCAAAATATCGAACATCGGTGTCCCGTGGATCACGATTTAGGGGGTGCGTTGGTAGAGCCCGCCGGGCAAGGTGGAGACCCGCCCATCCAGCTCCAGTTGCAACAGGATGGCGGATAGTGCCTCAATCGTCAAGCCGCTACGCTGGGCGAGCGTGTCCATATCTACCGGGTCGAAGCCCAGTTGTGTCAGCAGCGGCGGCTCGTCGCCGGGTGCTTCCGTCGCGGGTTCGGGGTGAGCCAAGCTGCCCAGCTCCTCCAGAATGTCCTGCGCCGATTCCACCAGTTTCGCCCCTTGTTTGATGAGCTGATGGCAGCCTTTGGATTGCGGCGCGTGGATTGAGCCGGGGATGGCGAACACGTCGCGATATTGCTCCAGTGCCATGCGTGCGGTGATGAGCGAACCGCTTTGCAACGAGGCTTCGACGACCAGACAGCCCCGGCTCATGCCGCTGATGATGCGGTTGCGGCGCGGGAAGTTGGCGGCTAGCGGCGGTGTGCCGATGGAGAATTCGGAGATCAGTGCGCCGTCCTTGGCGAGTTGATGCGCCAGTTCGCGGTTGGCGGCGGGATAGACCTTGTCCAGCCCGGTTCCCACTACGGCGACGCTGGAGCCGCGCTGGCGCAAACCGCCCCGATGCGCAGCGGCATCGATGCCGTGGGCCATGCCGCTGACGATGCAAAGTCCGGCGGCGCTACAGGCTTCAGAAAAAGCCTCGGCGTTGTTCATGCCTTGCGGCGAGGCGTTGCGGCTGCCGACCACGGCCAGAGCCGGGGCGTTGAGCAGGTCACGCCTTCCTTTGATATAGAGCAGCATCGGCGGATCGGCGATGTTGAGCAGCGCTTGCGGATAATCTGCATCGGCCAGCGTCAGCACGCTGTTGTTGCTGTCTTGCAGCCAAGCTGCCGTGGGCGCGAGCGCGCTGTCATCTATGCCGCGAGTGATGGCCTCGGCGATGGCGGGCCGCACGATGTCGCGCAGTGACGAGACCGGAGTGGCGTAGATGTGTTCGGGCGTGCCGAAGGTTTGCAGCAGGCGGCGCAGGCTCTCGTTCCCCAGTCCGGGGATCAGGCTGAGCGCCAGCCAGGCTGCCAGTTCGTCAGTCATGGTCAGGGCGTTTGCACGCGGTCGAGCCGCTCTACCGCCATACGGGTCTGCATCACCAGCGCGCAGGCGACGTGGTCGAAGGTGCGGAAGACGAAGATCAGGCCGTAGCGCAGATCGGGCAGCGTCACTTCGCGGCCTTGTTGGCAGACTTGGTCGGCCTCATCGCACTGGAGCTGTCCGTTGTGGCGCAGCACGTCGCCCTTGCGGTAGAGCGCGAGGACGTGGCCGTTCTCCAGCCCATCGAGTCGTCCCTTGTTCAAGGTGATGACGGCGTATTGTCCGGCTTGAGCCAACTCGTCGTAGAGCGAGATGACTTGGGCCGAGATCGGTGCGGCGGGGGCATGGGGCAGATAGTTGTTGGTCGCCTCTTTGCCGGGGGCGACCAGCCGGTCGCCGACTTTGATCTCTTGCCGGGCTTTGACGATGCGCACCACGCTGAGGTCATCGAACTTCTCGACTTCGGCATTGCCCAGATAAGTGACTTCATAACCGAGTATCTGCGTGGTGTCAGGGTCGATCAGGACTTTGCCGGGACGATAGATATGCCAAGTCGTGCCCTGTTTTTCGCTCAGTCCTTTGACGTAGCCGATGTCGCCATCGCCCACCACCACGCGTCGCTCCAGCGTGCCGACCAATATCGGCGAGTTGGCCAGCTCGTTCTTTTCGATGACCAGCGGCTGGTTGAGGAAGGGCGCGATGGCGCCAGCCGGGATGCTGGGGATGGCTTGGTTGTCGCTATCCTGTGTGCGGATGCCGGGCGATAGCTTCACGACTTGACCGCCCTGCGCATGGCTGACTTGCAGCGTGCCGCTGACGTGGTCGAAACGCACGATGTCGCCGGGATAGATCCAGTGCGGGTCTTTGATGGTGTCTTTGTTCAAACCCCAGATCTGCGGCCACTTCCACGGGTCATTGAAGAATTCGGCAGCGATGCCCCACAGGGTGTCGCCCTTGACCACGATATGTTGATCGGGCGCGTTTTCGCTGATCTTCGGCTCGGCAGCAAAGGCGAGGGCGGGCAATAGGAAGCAAATCAGCGATATAATCTTGCCCATACAAACTCCCGGCTGGAATGGATGAAAGCGTTGCGCGGTTTGCGCAGCGTTCCGATTTTGCAGCCAGTCGCTCAAAGTTAGCAAGTCTTATGGCCATACTCAAAATATTGCAGTACCCGGACGCACGCCTGCATCGCGTGGCCAAGCCGGTGAGCGAGGTGACGGATGCCACCCGCAAGTTGATCGCCGACATGGCTGAGACCATGTACGCCGCGCCCGGCATCGGTCTGGCCGCCACGCAGGTGGATGTGCATCAGTGCATCGTGGTGATCGACACCTCCGAAACGCATGACGACCTGCGCGTGTTCATCAATCCTGAATTGCTCTCGACTGAGGGCGACCTGAAGGAGCATGAGGAAGGTTGCTTATCCGTTCCCGGCATCTATGACACGGTGCGCCGCCCGGAACAGGTTAAAGTACGCGCCCTCAACGAGCGCGGCGAATCCTTTACGCTGGAGGCCGAAGGGCTGCTGGCGGTATGCATCCAACATGAGATCGACCACCTTCAGGGCAAGGTGTTCGTCGAATATCTCTCCTCGCTCAAACAGAGCCGCATCCGCGCCAAGCTGAAAAAGCGCTTGCGCGAGACACTGTAATCGGAGCGCCATTGAAGATCATTTTTGCGGGTACGCCCCATTTCGCAGCGGCGGCGCTGGCTGCCTTGCTGGACGACGGTTTCGAGGTCGTCGCCGTGCTGACTCAGCCTGATCGCCCCGCCGGACGCGGGATGCAGTTGACCGCCAGCCCGGTCAAGCAACTGGCGCTGGCCCACGGTCTGCCGGTATTGCAGCCGCTGACGTTGCGCCAGCCCGAGATCCAGCAGCAACTGGCTGAGTTCGGCGCGGATGTGATGGTGGTCGCGGCTTACGGGCTGATCCTGCCGCAGGTGGTGCTGGATACGCCGCGTCTCGGCTGCCTCAACATCCACGCCTCGCTGTTGCCGCGCTGGCGCGGTGCGGCGCCGATCCAGCGCGCCATGCTGGCGGGCGATGTCGAGACTGGCGTGACCATCATGCAGATGGATGCCGGGCTGGATACGGGGGCGATGCTGCTGAAGAAATCGTGCGCGATCGGCGAGCGCGACACTGCGGAAGCGTTGCACGACAAGCTGGCCGCGCTGGGGGCGGAAGCCATCGTCGAAGCACTGTGTACCTTGCCGCGTTTGTCGCCGCAGAAACAGAACGACGCACTGGCGACCTACGCCGCCAAACTCAGCAAGGCCGAAGCCTCGCTGGACTGGACGCAGGACGCCGCCCTGCTCGCTCGCGCCATCCGCGCTTACAACCCGGTACCGGTGGCGCACTCTCCGCTGAACGGGGCGGTCATCAAGTTGTGGCGCGCCAGCGTGCGTGAGGGACAAGGCGGTGAGCCGGGCACGGTGCTGGCGGTGGAGAAGGGCGCTATCGTCGTCGCTTGCGGCAGTGGGGCGCTGGCGCTTGAAGAATTGCAGCGTCCCAATGGCAAAGCCTTGCCTGTGGCGCAGTTCGTGCAGGGTTTCCGGGTCAAGCCGGGCGACCGCTTCGGCGCGGTGGCTTAGGATGCACATCGCACAACAGGGCGCGAGCCAAATCGTCGGCCAAGTGTTGGGCGGACGCAATCTCAATCAGGCGCTGGCCGAATTCTTGCGCCGTCACGCCGGGCTGACACCGCAGCAACGCGCCATCGTGCAAGACCTGAGCTACGGCACGCTGCGTTCCTATGGCCAGCTTGTTCGCGTGCTCGACCAATTACTGCTCAAGCCGATGAAGGATGCGCAACTGCGCTATCTGTTGCTGGTGGCGCTGCATCAGTTGCAGGTCGGCAAATCCGCGCCTCATGCTGTGGTCGATCATGCCGTGCGCGCGGCACGGATGCGCAACGCCGCAGCCAGCGGGCTGGTGAATGCCGTGCTGCGCAACTTTTTGCGTCAGCGTGAGGCGTTGCTGGCGCAGGCGTCGATCAGCGACGAGGGACGTTTCTCTTATCCGCAATGGTGGGTGGATGCGCTGCGGCGGCAGTATGGCGAACGGGCCGAGGCGATCCTACTGGCGGGCAATCAGCATCCGCCGATGACGCTGCGGGTGAATCAGCGGCGCCTCGCACCGACCGACTATCTGACCTTGCTGGCGCAGCACGACATCGCGGCGACGCTGATCGAGCCTGCGGCGCTGTTGCTGGCTCGCCCTGTGGCGGTAGACAAGTTGCCCGGTTTCTTCGATGGGCTGGTGTCGGTGCAGGATGCAGGAGCGCAGTATGCCGCGCCCCTGCTGGATGCGCAGGCCGGGATGCGGGTGCTGGATGCATGTGCCGCGCCCGGAGGCAAGAGTGCACATCTGCTGGAGCGGGCGGACGTGGAACTGGTGGCGCTGGATCTGGATGCCGAGCGTCTGCAACGGGTGGACGAGAATATGCGGCGCTTGCAGCTCAAGGCGACGCTGCGGGTCGGCGATGCGTCGCGGCCCGAGGATTGGTGGGACGGCAAACCGTTCGACCGCATTCTGGCCGATGTGCCGTGCTCGGCATCCGGCGTGGTGCGCCGCCATCCCGACATCAAGTGGCTGCGCCGCTCGGAGGACATCGCGGGCTTCGCAGCGCAGCAGGCGCGCATCCTGGAAGCCTTATGGCACTTGCTGGCACGAGGTGGTAAATTGCTCTACGCCACTTGCTCGGTGTTCGAGCAGGAGAATCAACAGGTCATCCAGGCGTTCTTGCGACAGCACGCCGCCGCTAGATCATTGCCCCTGCCTGCGGCGCTACCCGATGCGGGACATCTCGCACCCGATGATCAGCACGATGGTTTCTTTTATGCGTTGCTACAGAAATCTGAATAAGAGCGCTTGGCTCTGGGCCTTGCTGGCGGCCTTTTGGCTGACGCTGGCAGAGGCGAGTGCCGAGGGAATCTCGGTGCAACGCGCCGAAGGCCGCTTCTCGGACAACGGCTACCATATCTCCGCTGATTTCGACATCAGCTTCAACTTTGTCGTCGAGCAGGCGCTGATGCGCGGTGTGACGCTGTATTTCGTCAGCGAGCTGACGCTGAATCGCCCTCGCTGGTACTGGATGGACGAGGAGGTGGCGCGCAGTGAGCAGACCACCAGACTTTCTTACAACGCGCTGACCCGTCAATACCGCATCGCGCGCGGGCCGTTGTTCCAGAACTTTTCGACGCTGGAGGCTGTGCTGGCGGTGCTGGGGCATCAGACTTCTGCGCCGGTGGCGGCTTCTTTGCTGAAAAAAGACAGTAATCATGTGGTGTCGGTGCGGATGCGGCTGGATGTGAAACAGCTGCCCAAGCCTTTGCAGGTGAATGCGCTGACCGGCAAGGACTGGAATCTGGATTCCGACTGGTATCACTTGATCGTGCGTCCGAATCAGGGCGTCGATGGACATGGCGAGTAAGCGGTGAAGTACCTTATCTCGATCAGCATCTTGCTTGGCATCCCCTTGCTGTATCTGCTGTCGAAAGCCAGCGCCAACTCGGACTTGTTCTCGCACAATTTGTACGGCTTGCTGGCGCTGACGGGTGTGCTGGCGCTGTGTCTGATGGGGCTGGTCGGCTATCAGTTGCGAGAGCTGTACATCAAGATCAAGACGGGGGTGTTCGGAGCGGTGCTGACGCTGCGACTGGCGCTGTTCTTTACCGTCATCGCGATCCTGCCGGGGCTGTTGGTGTATGCCGTGTCGGTGCAGTTCCTCGGCAAGAGTATCGAGTCTTGGTTCGATGTGCGGGTGGAGAAGGCGCTGGAAGGCGGCCTGAATCTGGGGCGTAGTTCGCTGGAATATGGATTGAAGGATCTGTCCAAGAAGGGGCAGTTCATCGCACTGTTGCTGGCTGAGCAGGATCAGGCCCAGCATCCTGCGACGTTGAATCGGCTGATCGACGAGGGCGTGGCGCAGGAGATCGCGCTGTTTAATGGCGGCGGTAAGCTAGTGGCCTTTGCCAGTAGCGGCAAGGCGCGGACGCCCGATCTGCCGGACGCGACCATGCTGCGGCAGGCAGTGGCTCAGGGCGTGTTCAGCGTGGTCGATAATCTGCCAGACAACAGTCTGGTGTTGCGCGTGCTGGTTCCGGTCAATGCGGTCCGTCCGTCGGATGGTGGGCGCATCCTGCAATTCATGCAGCCGGTTCCCAAGCAGTTGCAGGACGATGCCGAAACGGTACAGGCGGTGTATCGGGATTATCAGGGGCTGTCACTGTCGCGGTTGGGCTTGAAACGGCTGTATGGGCTGACGCTGACGCTGTTCTTGCTGGTGGTGTTGCTGAGCGCGGTGTCGGCGGCGTTCTTTATCAGTAATCGCTTGAGCGCGCCGTTGGCAGCGTTGGCGGAAGGTACGCGGGCGGTGGCGCAGGGTGACTTTTCGCGCCAGCATCCGGTGAAAAGTAGCGACGAGTTGGGGGCATTGACGGGACTGTTCAATCAGATGACGTCGCAACTGGCGGAGGCCAAGGAGACCAGCGGGCAGCAGCAGCGGCAGGTGGAGAACGCCAAGCTGCATCTGGAAAGTGTGTTGGCGCACTTGTCCTCTGGGGTGTTGGTGGTCGATGCGGAGCATCGCATCCGCTCGGTGAATGCGAGTGCCGCACAGATACTCGGTGCGCCGTTGCTTGAGATGCAGGGGCAACCTTTGCAGGAGGTCGCCATTCTGCATTTGTTGGTACGGCCATTTATCGCTGCGATCGAGCAGGCGTTCGAAGATGCACCGAGCGGTGAATGGCAGCGCCAGATCGAGCGTCTGAGCAAGAACGGCAATCAGATATTGCTGATACGCGGTACGCACTTGTCCACGGCGGCCGAGAGCGGTTACGTGGTGGTGTTCGATGACATCACGCATCTGTTGCGCGCAGAGCGGCAGGCGGCATGGGGCGAAGTGGCGCGGCGCTTGGCGCATGAGATCAAGAATCCGCTCACGCCGATCCAACTGTCAGCCGAGCGTTTGCAGCATAAGCTGAACGCCAAGCTGGATGAGGAGGATGCGCAGTTGCTGCAACGGGCGACGCAGACCATCGTCAGTCAGGTCACGGCGATGAAGAACATGGTGACGGATTTTGCGGATTACGCGCGTGCGCCGGCTCCCAAGCTGGCGGCGCTGGATTTTCATACCTTGCTGGCCGAAGTACTGGGTTTGTATGAGGCGAACAGCCACCCGATCACCGTGCATCTGGGGGCGCAACGTACCCAGCTGATGGGTGATGCGACGCGCTTGCGGCAGGTCATCCACAACCTGTTGCAGAACGCACAAGATGCCTTGCATCAAGTCGAGCGACCGGAGATTCTTTTGGAGACGGCCACCCTAGACGGCTGGCTGCGTCTGACAGTACAGGATAATGGATCGGGATTTCCGGAGAAATTGCTAGATCGTGCTTTTGAGCCATACGTGACGACGAAGCCTAAGGGCACGGGGCTGGGCTTGGCGATCGTGAAGAAGATCGTCGAGGAGCATGGTGGGGCGATAGGCATCGAAAATGTGACAGCCGGGGGAGCGCAAGTCGTTGTGAACCTTCCCTTGTTAACAGGAGCGGCATGATGGGCGCAAAAGAAATTCTGGTGGTGGATGACGAGATCGGCATTCGCGAGCTGCTTTCGGAGATCTTATACGACGAGGGCTACCGCGTGCATGTTGCGGAAAATGCCGAGCAGGCGCGGCAATTCAGGAATCGCCATCAACCCGATCTGGTACTGCTGGACATCTGGATGCCCGATACGGATGGTGTGGCTTTGCTGCGCGAGTGGGTGGAGTGCGGGCAACTGACCATGCCGGTGGTTATGATGTCAGGGCACGGAACCATCGAAACGGCGGTCGAGGCTACGCGCATCGGCGCAGTCGATTTCCTAGAAAAGCCTATCGCACTGCAAAAATTGCTGAATACGGTAGCCAAGTCTATTCGTTTGGGGGGCGCAGGTTTGTTGCCCGTTCGTTCCGCATCGACAGTAGATGTCGAGGCTTCTGCAAGCGAGGGCCAGCGACAGATTATGCTGGCACTGGACTTGCCCATGCGCGAAGCGCGTGAGCGCTTCGATGTTCTATATTTCAATCATCACATGCAGAAAGAGGGCGGCAATGTCACTCGGATCGCCGAGAAGGTCGGACTGGAACGTACCCACTTACATCGTAAATTGAAGCAATTAGGGATTAAATTCGCTAAAAGAGGTCAAGATGATCCTACTGATTATTGAGTCGCGGCTATTCGGTGAAAAGCATTGAGTTCGTCAACTGTACTTTCGAGGCCATTGTGGTTTTTGTGCTTTCCGTGTATGTTTGCCGCACTTGCATAACGCTAGATACGCTGTGATTTTTGGTGGGGGGCTTAGCGGCAGCCAAAATGATTGTATTCGGGGCTTGTTGCTGACTAGCGATTGCGCCGCAAATATTGGCGATGTTAGAATCGCCCAGTAGGGTTTTCGTGGTATGTGCGGGTGGGTAGTGCGGTAGAAATCGGGTTTGAAAATTTTAAAGAGCTAATTACGGGGGTGGGGGAAATGCGTAAGTCTAAATTCATGTTGTCGTCGTGGCTGGTGATGGCTGCTGTTATGGTGTCTGGGGCGAGTTATGCGGCAGGTGCGGGTAATGCTGCTAACGGCAAGACTATCTTTACTCAGGGTAAGGGGGCCGCAGCTCCTTGTGCATCTTGCCATGGCGAAAATGCGATGGGGAATGATGCGATGGGTGCGCCACGCTTGGCGAATCTGGGTTCTACCTACGTCGTTAAGCAATTGAACGACTTGGCTAACGACAAGCGCGTTCCTGAAGGTGCAGGTGCCGTGATGCCGATGTTCGCCAAAGAGTTGAACGATCAAGATCGTCGTGATGTCTCCGCTTATGTGAACTCGCTGGAAGCAGCTAAGCCAGAGTTGTCTGACCTGAAGGCGCTGAAAGAGGCTGGTGAGCCAGTTGGCAATCCGGGCAAGGGCAACGAGATCGTGAACTTCGGCGTGACTGGTAAAGTTCCGGCGTGTCAGGGTTGCCATCAGTACAATGGTCGTGGCGCAGCTCCGCTCTACCCTCAAATCGCTCAACAGAAGTACACCTACTTGGTGAACCAGTTGAAGGCATGGAGAGCCGGTACTCGTGCTAACGACTCTATGGGTCAAATGAGACAAGTTGCTAAGAATTTGACTGATGAAGACATCGCGAATGTTTCTGCATACCTGTCGCAAGCGCGTCTGACTACCTCTGGCAACAGCCGCGTTCCAGAGAATGCAAAGTACTAATGCTAAAATTGGCAGCGACAGCTTAGGTTGTTTCTTGAGATGTGGTTTGCCAGTTGGAGCGTCTGAGTAGTAGTGGTGCATGACAAAGCCCCGTGCTGGAGAGCAGCACGGGGCTTTGTTTATAACGAGCAATAAAGGTGATTTCGCATGGCATTAAATGGATTGAAGCGAGGAGAAAAGGTGGTCCTTGGTATCATTGGCCTATTCTTTGCCTTTGCATTGGTTAGCTATATCATCATGGAAGCTGTGCGCATGAGCTCGGATAAGCCGATGTATCCGAATACGACCCACTACGATTTTTCGCCAGTTGGATTGCATGGCTCCGAGGTGTTCAGGGAGGCTAGATGTACTTCCTGTCATCGGGCCGTGCGAGGCGGAACGAACATGGGGCTGGATTTGGATGGGATCGGTTCCAAGCGCTCCATGGAATATCTGGAGAGTTTTCTTCGCGATCCCGAAGCGACTTATCAGACGCGAACGCTGGATCATGGCCCTGCGCCCAAAGAAGCTGCCTACGTCGCCAAATTGCCCGAGGCTGATCGTAAGGCGATCGCTACCTTCCTGTCAGAGTTGCGCGCGGATCAAGGTTCGGGCGCGGCACGCCTCCCGGTGGGAGAGCGCTCCAGCTTTGTAGACGGAATGGTAAAAATGTGGGCCCCGGAAGGTTGGAAAACTGAGTACACCGACATTCGGGAAGAAGCCCGAGTCAATGCTGAAAATGAAAGGAAGCACGATGCAAACGCAAAATGAACCTTGGGCGACAGACAAGGTATACACAAAATATACCATCATGTTCATCTATGCCTGTATCACCTATAGCATCATCGGCTTCTCATGGGGGGCGATTATGGGCGGAGTGCCTGCTTTCAGGTTGTTCGTTGATACCGCCGTGCATGGCAAGCTAATCAGCTTGGCTCACGCGCACATCAATCTGCTGGGCTGGGTAGAGATGGCGATCTTCGGTGCGATCTACTACATCATCCCCAGACTGGTTAAGCGCCCTATCTACAGCATCCGTCTGGTCAAAGTGCACTTCTGGATGCACAACATAGGCTTGGTCGGCATGGTGATCCTGTTCTGCGTCGCCGGGGCGGTCAGCGGATACGATGCCAGCGAAGAAAACAACGCGATGGTCTCGCGCCTGATGGCTGGTAACGGTGTGTTCGGTAGTTTGGTCTTGCTGGCAAACATCATCTGGGGCTACAACATCGTCAAGACCTGTACCGGCTGGGATAAGGACAAATGAAGTTGTGGCGTGGATTGCTGATCGCCTGTGTCGTCTCATCCCTGCTGGGATGCGAGGGAGATCTTGCTGGTGGACTGAAGGTTGGCGAGGTTGCACCTAGGCTGGCAACCAAAACATTGACTGACGTCGGTGGAGATATGAGCAAGATCACCACCTATCGTCAGCCGGATGCCCGCATGTATCAATACTCGCTCGATCAGGCCTTGGCTCAGGGCAAGCCGATATTGCTGGAGTTCGCCACGCCTGGTCATTGCACGGTGTGCGATGACCAGTTGCAGATCGTGAAGGCCATGCTTGATAAATATCAAACGCAGGTCATCGTGTTGCACATGGATCAGTACGAGAATCCACAAGCATTCAAGGCATACCGGGTGATCGGCGACCCTTGGACGTTCTTCATCGACGACCAAGGTGTGGTTCGCAAACAGCAGGCTGGTCGGATGCTATACGGCGAGATGGATGTCGCAATTCAAAAGATGCTGAAGCCAGCGGTGACAAAACCTGCGAGTTGATTATGAGAGAGATGAAATCAAATTTTGTGCAGGATAAGCGCGGGATGATGTGGGATCTGCTGCTCTACGTTCCCACCGTATCTGTTTTGTTGACCCTCGCCGCCAAGTTCTGGTACGAGCAGGATAGCAACATGGCCTACCTCTTCGGCTTTCTGGCCAGTTTCTTCTTCATCGCGGGCAGCAATCGCATTCTGAAGACTCGGCTGATGCTGCTGTCCAGCGCTCCAGTGGGAATGGAAGTGCGCAAAGACTCCGTGCATCTCGTGCTGAGAAGTGGCCAGTCGATAGACTTGGTGAAGAATGTGCGCTTCTATTCAGACTATGCAGGGCGCTCATTTGGCCTGTCTGGTATGGATAACTCTGGTCGCGGCTTGCAGTTCGTCTTTCACAAAGGCCAATTCTCTGACGAGCAAGAGTACAAGTCGGTGACTGACCGGTTGCGGGCTATGCAGTAGGTACCTTACGGATCAATGTTCGCCAACTTGGCCCTCACCCTCTAATAGGGGCTGGGGGCCAAGCTTTTTGGAGCGGGTGGGAAAGGTGTGCGCCGTTTTGGGCGGGCTAACAAGCTGAAAGCCACGACGTGCGTGGCTTTCAGGAGTACTGCTCTGAACTGCTTGCTAGGTAAATCCTAGAACGGAATGTCGTCGTCGAAGTTGTCGAAGTTGGTTTTTGCCGGGGTGGGTCTGCTGGGGGCTGAGGCCGGAGCGGAGGATTGCGACGGTGCGGACGAAGACGGGCGATCGACTACTTCAAAATTGCTGCCGCCGGACTTTTTGTCGCCCAGCATCTGCATCTCGTTGACGATGAT
This sequence comes from Nitrosomonadales bacterium, assembly GCA_016234685.1. GTDB lineage: Bacteria > Pseudomonadota > Gammaproteobacteria > Burkholderiales > Gallionellaceae > Ferriphaselus. Next base: position 85,822 of record JACRAT010000036.1, on the reverse strand, counting down.
TTCGGTGGTGTAGCGGTCCTGGCCTTCCTTGGTCTGCCATTTGCGAGTCTGTATCTTGCCTTCGATGTAGACCTGCGAACCCTTCTTCAGATACTCGCCTGCAATCTCGGCCAGTTTGCGGTAGAACACCAGATTGTGCCACTCAGTCTTTTCCTGCTTCTCGCCGCTCTTGTCCTTCCAGTTCTCGGAAGTCGCCAGCGTCGCGTTGGTCACTGCCTCGCCGCTGGTCATGTAACGGGTCTCTGGGTCTTTGCCCAGACGCCCCACCAGAATCACCTTGTTAACCGACATCTCACTCCCCTTTCAATAATCGTTCTACAGCGGCCTCATCGAAACCGCCCATATCCACTTTCAAACAGGCCATGCCCTCGGCGGCGACCACCATCACCTCGCGCACCCCGTTCAATCCTTGCAACTCTTGCTGCAACACGCTGGCGGCGGCATTGTCCATTTCGGGCAAATGATACAGCTTAGTCCGCACTGCCGCAGGGGGTTTCATGCCGCTGGCGACCACCAGCCACAGCAGCAACAGCACGATGGCGAAGATGAACACGGCGTCGCCGCCGACATGCTCCATCAGTGCCCCGCCCATCATCGCGCCGAAGAACGCGCCCAGAAATTGCACGCTGCTGTACACGCCCATCGCCGTACCCTTGGCGGACAAGGGTGCGATCTTGCTGATGAGCGAGGGCAGGGTCGCTTCCAGCACGTTGTACGCGGTGAAGAACACCAGCAGTGCGATGGCGATGCCCCACACGCTGTCATGCAACATCAGCAACGAGAACTGCGCCAGCGCCGCCAGCGCCACCGCGCCCATGAACACCGGCTTCAGCTTGGCCTTCTTCTCGGCCACGATGATGGGCGGCACCATCAGCACGAAGGCCACCAGCATCACCGGCAGATAGACCTGCCAGTGATGGATGGCGGCCAGCCCGTCCTGACGCAGCAGGAACGGCACCTGCATGAACACCGACATCAGGATGGCGTGCAGCGAGAAGATACCGAAATCCAGACGCAGCAGATCCTTGTTGCGCAGCACTTCGCGTATCTTGCCGGTGTTGGCCTCGGTGTCGGAGTGGAAGCGGGTGATGGCCGGGTTCGGGATGACAAAGGCCACCACCGCCATCGCGAGGATCGCCAGTCCGCCGGTCAAAGCGAAGATGCCCGGTACGCCGATGTGCTGGTAGAGGATGGGCGAGAGGATCAGCGACAGCGAGAAGGTGATGCCTATGGTCATGCCTATCATCGCCATCGCCTTGGTGCGATGCTCCTCGCGCGTCAGGTCGGCGGTCAGCGCCATCACGGCGGCGTTGAGCGCCCCCGCGCCCTGAATGACGCGCCCGGCGATGATCCAGTAGATGTCGTCGGCGCTAGCCGCCACGAAGCTGCCGATGGCGAACAGCACTAGGCTCAGATAGATCACCGGCTTGCGCCCATAACGGTCGGATGCCCAACCCATAGGAATCTGCAAGATCGCCTGCGTCAGCCCGTAAGCGCCTAGCGCGATGCCGATCAGCAGATGGCTCTCGCCGCCCGGCAGCTCCTGCGCGTAGATTGCAAAGATGGGCAGAATGATGAACAGGCCCAACATACGCAAACCATAGATGCCCGCCAGACCGACACTGGCACGGCGCTCGATGGGAGTCATGGCGTCACTTGAAACGGACATGGTATTTATCTTGACTGGAAAACTCGCGTATTTTAACAGATGGCATCACGGGGGAATGATGTCAAAAGGATGCATATTGAGGGGCGGGTGGCTTGTGGCCGGCAGTTAGGACGGGGCGTGGTGGAATCTGGGGGCAGGGGTTTGTAGGTTGGGTGGAACGAAGTGATACCCAACAGGCAGCCGATGGGTATCGCGTTGCTCCACCCATCCTACGTTTGCTGATGCCGGATCAGTTGTCTACCCTCGTCCCCCGCTCCAAGCAAATCCCCACCATTTTGCTGCCGCGTATCGCTTGCAGCTTGGCTACGCTGACCTTCACCCACGGGGCTTTGAAGTCGTCGAGGATTATGCGGGCGATGTGTTCGGCCAGGGCTTCGAGCAGGTTGAAGTGGCGGGTGGTGAGGACGGCTTGCAGGTGGCGGACGATCTCGGAGTAATCTAGGGCATCGTTGATGTCGTCGGTTTGGCAGGCACGGCTGTCGGGGAGGGCGATCTCAAGGTCGATCTGTAAGGTCTGCGGCACGCGCTTTTCCCATTCATACACGCCGATCAGCATGTCTACTTTGAGTTCGCGCAGAAAGATGATGTCCATTTTGGTCGTTTGGTTATGCATTAAAGTTGGCGTAGAATCCGCCACCTGCGCATTTTAAGGCATTACCGATGTTGGACTTGTTTTTTGTTTTGGCGGCCTACTTGCTGGGTTCGATCTCTTTTGCAGTGCTGATGAGCAAGGCGTTCGGGCTGCCCGATCCGCGTAGTTACGGCTCTGGCAACCCCGGCGCGACCAATGTCTTACGCACGGGAAAAAAATCCGCTGCGGCGCTGACCTTGCTGGGCGATGCTGCCAAAGGCTGGCTGGCGGTGTTCCTCGCCGAGCGATTCGCCCCGCATGACGCGCAGCAGATCGAGCTGATCGCTGTCGCTTCCGTCGCCGTGTTCATCGGCCACATCTATCCAGTTTTCTTTCGCTTTCAGGGTGGCAAGGGCGTGGCCACGGCGCTGGGCGTGTTGTTGGCGTTGAATGCTTGGCTGGGTTTGGCGTGTTTCGTCACCTGGCTGGCGGTGGCGAAGGTGTTCAAAGTGTCCTCGCTGGCGGCGCTGATCGCAGCCGCCGTCGCCCCGCTCTATGTGTGGGCGCTGAATGATCCGGTCGAATACATCGTGGTCGCGCTCATCCTCGCCGTGCTGCTGGTTTGGCGGCACAAGAAGAACATCGAGAATCTGCTGTCCGGCAAAGAGAGCCGGATCGGCAGCAAGTCTTAATCCTCTCTAGTTTGAGCGATGCGGCGTTGAGTGGCTTAGGCCGCGTTGCGCCCAGCGGCGAATTGTGCGGAGGTTTCTGCGACACGTTGACCGAACTGCCGCGCTGTCTCCAAATCACCAGACCACATCTCATCGGGCGCTGCGTCCGAAGGGGTGCTCGCCATCGCGCCAGCGAACGAGCCGACGAAGTTCACATCATTGCGCTGCGCCGCTTTGGCATTGGAGGGCATCATGCCGGTGCCGACCCAGATCATGCTGTGCTGCATCGACAGGGTGAACAGGTAGTGCAAGGTCGAGAGTTTGTCGCCGTTCATCGTGGCCGAATTGGTGAATCCGGCGGCGATCTTGTTTTTCCACTTTTGGTGGAACCACGCCTTGGATGAGGTATCGGCGAACTTTTTGAATTGCCAGCTCACCATGCCCATGTAGGTGGGCGAGCCGAAGATGATGGCGTCGGCGGTGTTCAATGCAGCCCAGTCCGCCTCGGTCAGATCGCCCTCGGCGTCGATCGCGATCAAGGCTGCATCCGCGCCACTTGCCACTGCCTGTGCCATTTTCGCTGTGTGCCCATAACCGCTGTGATAAACCACCGCTACCTTTGCCATGATCGCCTCCGTTGTTGGGTTGAAAGACGCGACGACTGTAGCAAGTGAGTGTCCGGAATACAACGGAAAGATCAGGGATGCCCCGAAAAACCTACTGCGCGACTCGATTTGCTCGCAAGAGGTGGGCCGATGGGTTGCCGCCACTCTTCCGTTCGCTACGGCTCTTCGAGGCCCTGTCAGTCTGTGCGGGTTATTCTCCGCGTTTAAGTTCCAGCGCGCGCTGATACAACTCGTTGCGGCCCAGCCCGGTGATGCGGGTGGCGAGCTGTACGGCTTGTTTGAGCGGCAGGTCTTCGAGCAGCAGGCTCAGGGTGCGCAGGGCTTCAGCGCTCAGGCCTTCCGGTTGCGGCGATGCGCCGGACACCAGCAGGACGAATTCGCCGCGCTGGTTGTTCGGATCGCTGTTCAGCCAGTCCAGCGCCTCGCCCAGTTTGCAGCGGTGGATATTCTCGAACAGCTTGGTGATCTCGCGCGCCAGCACCAGCTCACGTTCGTCGCCGAACACGGCGCGCAGATCGGCCACGCATTCCAAAATGCGGTGCGGCGCTTCATAGAACACCAAGGTATAAGGATGCTCGATCAGCGCTTGCAGCACCGAGCTGCGCGCCGCCGATTTGTTGGGCAGGAAGCCATAAAATAGGAAGTGCGGGTTCGCCAGCCCCGAGGCTGACAGCGCCGCGATGGCGGCACTCGCGCCGGGGATGGGGATAACGCGGAAGCCCGCCGCGCGCACTGCGTCCACCAGCAATGCGCCGGGGTCGCTCACCGCAGGCGTGCCGGCATCGGTTACTAGCGCGACGCTCTGCCCTTGCGCCAGTTGCGCGATGACCTTCTCCGCCGCACCGCGTTCGTTGTGCTGATGCAGTGCCAGCAGGCGTGCGTCGCCGATGCCGTGGGCGTTGAGCAGGTGGCGGGTGTTGCGGGTGTCTTCGGCGGCGATAATGTCGGCGGCAGCAAGTACGTCGAGCGCGCGCAGCGTGATGTCGCGTAGATTCCCGATGGGCGTAGCGACGACATACAATGCGGCTTCGAGTTTGAGGGGGACGGGGGTATGCACAGGCCGAGGATTCCGATGACGATTTGCCGCGCACTATACGTGAGCGGGTGCGCCCGCGCCACCCGGCGGGGAGTGGGGCGATGAGCAGCCGGGGCGACGAGGCCGAGCAGCGCGCAGCCGACTTCTTGACCCGGCGTGGCTTGCGTCTGCTGGCGCGCAATTTTCGCTGTCGCTACGGCGAGATCGACCTGATCTTGCAGGATGGCGACACGCTGGTCTTTGTCGAAGTGCGGCTGCGTTCGCGCAGCGATTTCGGTGGCGCAGCGGCCAGCATCGACAGCCACAAACAGCGCAAACTCACCCTTGCCGCCCAGCATTATCTGGCCCAGTTGCCGCGCACGCCGCCTTGCCGTTTCGACGCGATATTGATGCGCGATGCTGGCGAATCCATTGAATGGATTAAGAACGCTTTCACTGCATGGTAAGATGCGCGCCAGTTTCAGTACCCGCCCTACGCCATGAGTTTGACCGACCGCATCAGCAAACACTTCCACGACAGCGCCCAACTCAAGCTGAGTCTGAGCAGCTCGCTCGCCCAGCCCATCGCCGACGCTGCGCAGGCGATGTTCGATTGTCTGACCAACGACGGCAAAATCCTCGTCTGCGGCAACGGTGGCTCAGCGGCGGATGCCCAGCACTTCTCGGCTGAACTCATCAATCGCTTCGAGATCGAACGCCCCAGCCTCGCTGCCATCGCGCTGACGACGGATAGCTCGGTGCTGACTTCCATCGCCAACGATTACGATTTCAGCCAGATTTTTTCCAAGCAGGTGCGCGGGCTAGGGATGCCGGGCGATTTGTTGCTGGCGATCTCGACCAGCGGCAATTCCGCCAACGTGGTCGAAGCCATCCACGCCGCGCACGATCGCGATATGCGCGTGATCGCTCTGACCGGGCGCGATGGCGGCGGCATGGGTCTGGTGGTGAAGCCAGAAGACGTGCACATCTGCGTCAACGCCAACAGCACGGCGCGTATCCAAGAGATCCACCTGCTGGCGCTGCACTGCCTGTGCGATGTGATAGACCACTTATTGATGGGAGACGAATGATGCATAACACCAAATTTATCCTGCTCGGACTCGCCTTGGCGGGCGTACTGCAAGGCTGTGTCGCCCCCGTTGCGGTAGGCATGGGCGCCGGTGCACTGATGGCGGCGGATCGTCGCAGCAGCGGTGCTTATATCGAAGATGAAGCCATCGAGAACAAGGCGATGAGCGAGATCACCAGCAAGTACAAGGGCCAAGCGCTTCACGTCAACATCACCAGCTTCAACCGGCGCGCGCTCGTCACTGGCGAAGTGCCTAGCGAGGCCATCCGTGCCGACGTCGGCCAGATCGTCAGCGCCACGCAGAACGTCGTCGCCATCAACAACGAACTTGCCGTCGCTGGAGCTGCCAGCCTGACCTCGCGCACCAGCGACACTATCATCACCTCCGATGTCAAAGCCCGCTTCCTCGGCAGCAAAGCCTTCAAAGCCAATGATGTCAAAGTGGTGACAGAGAACGGCGTGGTCTACCTGCTGGGCTTGGTCTGTCGCCCTGAGGCCGACGCCGCCACCGAGATCGCCAGCAGCACCAGCGGCGTCGAGCGCGTAGTCAAAGTGTTCGAATACATCGAGTGTCCGCCCCAGCCCACGGCCAAGCACTGATGAGCGCGGATTATCCGCTCCCCGGCTTCGAAGCGAAGCTCTGCGCGCCCGCTGAGCTAGCGGTGCGCGCGGCCCAACTGCCGCATCCTGTAGTCTTCACCAACGGCTGCTTCGATGTATTGCATCGCGGCCACGTCACCTATCTGGCGCAGGCCCGCGCCTTGGGGGCCTCGCTCATCGTCGGCGTCAACAGCGATGCCTCGGTCAAACGTCAGGGCAAAGGCGACGACCGTCCGATCAACCAGCAGGACGACCGCCTGGCTGTGCTGGCCGCGCTGGAATCGGTGAGTCTGGTCGTAGTGTTCGACGAAGATACCCCGCTCAATATCATCCTCGCTGCTCACCCCGACGTACTGGTGAAAGGCGGCGACTGGACACCGGATCGCATCGTGGGCAGTACCGAAGTAAGGGGTTGGGGCGGCGAAGTACACAGCATCCCGTTCCGCCACGAACGCTCGACCACGGCGTTGTTGAAGAAGATACGCAGCCTTTAAACTTCGCCCAGCCGAGGCAGATTGAGTGCGCCACTCCAGCGGCTCTGGCCTCAGCATCCAGCTACGGTTCGTAGGATGGCAGGAGCAGCGCGATACCCATCGCGGGCTATTAGGAAAACCGCCGAGTCTGCGCACTCCAAATTCGCTTCACGCGGGTCTTTGTTCGTCGTCGATGCCGACGATGTGCGTCAGGTAATGCTCCAGATTGCGCTCGGCGTGCAAGGGATAGCGCTCCGTCAGCAGCGCCAGACTCAGTATCCGGTCGAAGCGAAAATTGCGATACTCATCGCGCTTCTCGCACCAAGCCAGCAATGTCCAGCGGTCGCCCCAGCCGACCATACCCAGCGGCCACAGCGTCCGCTCGGACTCCTGCCCCTTCATGTCCTGATAATGGATGGCTACTTTGTAGCGCGTCTCGCAAGCCTGCCGCAGCAGGCCGTGGATGTCACTCTCGGCGCGTTCATAGCTGGGAATGCGATAGGGCAAGCGTGAGATGGCGATCAGCGCTTCGGGTTTGAGCACCGCCAGTATCTTGGCTTCCGCCGCCTTGGCGGCCAGCGTCAGTGCGGGGTCGGTCCAGGCTTGCACCATGCGGCTGCCGACCAACAGTGCGGTGATCTCATCTTGTAGGAACATCAACGGCGGCAGATCGAAGCCGGCGCGCAGCCGATAGCCCACGCCCGCCTCGCCGTCAATGGGTACGCCGGAAAGCACCAGCGCCTGAATGTCGCGGTACACGGTGCGCACCGCAACGCCCAACTCCGCCGCCAGCACCTGTGCGGTGATGGCGGTGCGCCGTCCTTGCAGCAGCGTGACCAGTTGGAACAGCCGTTCGGATTTGCGCACCGCGCCCCTTTCTCAACCTTGCTGCATCACGTGCGCCTTGCTGCGCAAGCAAACCACGCTTTCATGCGCGACCAGCGGGGCGCACACGCTCATCATCTCGGCTTCAAAGCTGACTCCGGCGGCGGCAGCGTCTTCCGGGCTGGCCCAATAAACCAGATCCAGCCACTCGCCGTCGTCCGTCTCGGACACACTGCGAAAGCGGAAACCCGGCTGGCGCGCCGCCCACTCGTTGATCTTCTCGTTGGCCTTTAGCCAGTCCGCCGCCGTCTTGCCTGCTTGCAGGCGGAAACGTACCAGTTCTATCGTGTCGGTCATTGCATTCTCCTCAGGTTGCGTCGAAACATTCGACAGGAAGAATTTACGCCCCTGCTGCTGACAGCGTGGTGGCAGCAGTCTTATCCATCAGTCCGGCACAGGTCGCCCGATCTCATCCAGCTCCAGCAACAACCGCAACCAGTCTTCTCTCGCCACCACCTGCCAGTGCCGCCCGGACAGCGCGCCTTCCATCGCCCACAGCAGATTCAGGCTGGAACACGCGCCGCTACGCTTCACTTGCAGGTAAGCCCGCACCGCACCCAGTTCGCGCAACTGTTCCAGCGTGTGGATGCCCGCCTGCGCCAGCATCTGCTGCGACTTGGGGCCGAAGTTGGGCAGGTCGGCGAGTTGGCTCATCCGCCTTCCCAGTAGTCCGCCGCCAGACTCTCGCGCCCGACATGACGGAAGAAGCCCGGCTTGCCTTCGGTGCTCGGCGGCAACTCTGCGAACACGCCGAATTTGCCGGTGGTGGGGTAGTCGCAGATCTCGGGCGAGATGCGCGTGCTGACGGCCAGATATTTCAACTCGGTGCTGCCGGTGTTGGTGACGACATGCGCCGATTCCGGCCCGCCGGTGAGCAGCGCCACGATGTCGCCCTGCCGGATCGGATAGGTCTCCTTGCCGATGGTCACCTCGCCCGCGCCTTCCAGCACCATGAACATCTCTTCGTTGAAGCGATGGCTGTGCGGCGGAAAGGCGCGCTTGCCGGGTGGCACGGACGTGATGTTGTAACCGAGTTTCTGCGCGCCCAATTGGGCGGAGACGCGGGCGATGCGCGCGTCATAGCGTTCGGCGATCTCGCCGGTCGGCGCAAAGCCGGGTGGGCGCGGCAACAGTTCGGCATCGGCGATATTGAGGATGGGTTTAGTCATGGCGATCTCCTAGGAGGGGGATGCCAGACTTTACGCCATCCTGCTGCCAGCGTGGTGGCAGCAATGCCGCCACTTCCGCAATCCCGGTCAAGACACCCCGTGTCGGGCGGGCTATAGTCGCCCCGGTCAGTCAATCACGGCGGGGATATGTCGAAGGCAAGTGCTTACGCAGAGCGGTTCAACCGGGTGTTCGATCACATCGACCGGCATCTCGGCGACGAGTTGACGCTGGAAGTGTTGAGTCAGGTGGCGAACTTCTCCAAGTTCCACTTCCTGCGCCAGTTCTCGGAATACGCGGGCATCAGCGTCTTCAAGTACGTCCAGTTGATGAGGCTCAGGCGTGCCTCTTACCGATTGGTGTTCAACCGCGCCGAGAAGATCATCGACATCGCGCTGGATAGCGGCTTCGAGAATCCCGAATCGTTCTCGCGGGCGTTCAAAAACACCTTCGGGCAAACGCCGTCCGAATTCAGGCGCCATCCCGCCTGGCAGCCGTGGAACGAACAATACAAATTCCCAAACAGAGAAAGGAAACAGGCAATGGAAGTGAAGATCATGGATGTCGAGGAGACCCGCATCGCCGCGTACCCGCACCGGGGCGCAGCCGAACTGGTGATGGAGTCGGCGCAGAAGTTCATCGCGTGGCGCAAACAGAGCGGCCTGTCGCCGGTGAAGACCAGTAAGACCTATGGCATCGCCTACGACAACCCCGACACCACCGCCCCCGAGCAATTCCGCTTCGACATCTGCGGCTCAGTAAGTGAGGCGATCCCCGCCAACTCGCACGGCGTGGTGAATGGCATCATCCCGGCTGGCCGTTGCGCCGTGCTGCGCCACACCGGCTCGCATGACCGCATCCGCGAGTGCGCCTACTACCTGTACCGCGAGTGGCTGCCGGAAAGCGGCGAAGAGCTGCGCGACTTTCCGCTGTATTTCCAGTACCTGAATCTCATGCCCGAGACGCCGGAACCGGAACTGGTGACGGACATCTATCTGCCGCTGAAGTAAGCGGCAGGCTACTGCATCGAGTGCAGGCCGATCATGTTGCCTTCAGTATCGAACACCAGCGCGATGTGGCCGAACTGGCCGATGGACAGCTTGTCCTTGAAGACGCGCCCCCCGGCAGCCACGACGCGCGCGGCTTCGACGGCGCAGTCGGTGCAGCTGAAATAGACCAGCGTGCTGTTGCCGCCCGAAGGGACGCCTTCCATCTTCACCAGCGAACCGCAAGAGCCATAGCTTTCCATGCTGGACGGGAATCCCCACATTTCGAACTCCGTGTTGATCTTTTCCAGCGTGATCTGGAGCACGGCTTCGTAGAAGCGTTTGGCGCGCTCCATGTCTTGCACGTAGATTTCGAACCAGCAAACGGGATTGGCTTTCATTGCATTTCTCCTTTCGGTTGGCGGCCTGAGTGGCCGGATTTCCTGTGATGGCCCTTCCTGTGGCGGTGTTACTTCGCCGGTTCGTAGAAACACATCTTGGGCGAAGTGATCTTGCCCGCTTTCTTCAGCGCGGTGATGATCTTGCCGACTTCCTTCTGATCCAGCCCGGTCGCCTCGGCCACTTCTGCGCCCTTCACTGGTTTGCCAGCCTTCACCATCGCTTCGAGGACTGCGCTTTCCTTGTTTTCCATGAGAGTCTCCTTAAGGTTGATAGATCTACCTGCGTCAGTGATGCCTGACAGGCGGAGCAACTGTAGGAGGCTTGCCGAATACCTGTCAAGCAGCAGCATTCGTTTGATGTATCGCCCCCGGCTTGCGATAATGCGCCGTCCCAATCTGCTGCAATCGCCATGTCCGCACCGACCGAGATCACCCTGCATCAACAATCCCAAACGCTGGAGGTCGCCTACGAAGACGGCGCGCGCCACACGCTGCCAGCGGAGTTCTTGCGCGTCTACTCGCCCTCAGCCGAAGTGCGTGGGCATGGTGCAGGGCAAGAAGTGCTGCAAGTCGGCAAGCGCAACGTCGCCATCACCGGCGTCGAGCCGGTCGGCAGCTACGCACTCAAGATCATCTACGACGACGGGCACGACAGTGGCTTGTATTCGTGGGACTATCTATACGAGTTGGGCGAGATGCAGGGCAACCTGTGGCAGGAATATCTCGGCAAGCTGGTCGCGGCAGGCGCGAGCCGGGATTAACCATACTCCCCTCGCCCGCAAGCGGGAGAGGGGCTGGGGGTGAGGGTCGAATTCAGCGCACCCTCTCCCAAACCCTCTCCCCGTTGGGGCGAGGCAGTCAAACAGGAGCAATAAAATGGCCGAGACCCATTTCGGATTCAAGACCGTCGCAGAAGAAGAAAAAGCCAAGCACGTCGCCAGCGTGTTCACCTCCGTCGCCAGCAAATACGACGTGATGAACGACCTCATGTCCGCCGGCCTGCATCGGCTGTGGAAGCGCTTCGCCATCAGTATCAGCGGCGTGCGCGCAGGCGACCGCGTGCTGGACGTGGCGGGTGGCTCGGCTGACCTGTCGCGGCTGTTCCTCAAAAAGGTCGGCAGCGGCGGTCAGGTCGTCCTCACCGACATCAACAACGCCATGCTGCGCGTAGGCCGCGACCGCCTGCTCGACGAAGGCATCGTCACCCCCACCGCGCAGTGCGATGCCGAACACCTGCCTTTCCCCGACAACTATTTCGACTGCGTCAGCATCGCCTTCGGCCTGCGCAATGTCACCCACAAAGATGCCGCCCTGCGCGAGATGCGCCGCGTCCTCAAACCGGGGGGCCGCGTGCTGGTGCTGGAATTCTCCAAAGTCGCCAAACCGCTGGAAAAAGCCTACGACCTCTACTCCTTCAAGCTCCTTCCCAAGATGGGCGAACTCATCGCCAACGACGCCGACAGCTACCGCTACCTAGCGGAATCCATCCGTATGCACCCGGGGCAGGAAGAACTGAAGCAGATGATGGTGGACGCGGGATTGTCGCGGGTGGAGTACTTCAACCTGACGGGCGGAGTGGTGGCGGTGCATCGGGGGTATAAGCTGTAATGAGCAGATATACCCCGGCTACTAACAGGCTATTTAATATTGACTTTTTTAGCGAAGTCGCTATTATTCTGGTCAAATTTAAATCTTAAGGTACTCTCATGTACGCCATTGCTTTTGACCTAAGGGTTGCGGATCTTCAGGTGCATTACACGGGTAACTCCTACAACAATGCTTACGGCGATATCAAGAACTTCCTGCAAACGAAGGGATTTAATCGGCAGCAGGGAAGCGTTTATTTTGGTGATACGGCTACTGTTGATGCAGTTAAATGCGTCATGGCTGTCAATTCGTTAAGTCAGACCTACCCTTGGTTTAAACAATGCGTAACTGACATCCGAATGTTGCGAATCGAAGAAAACAACGATTTACTTCCCGCGTTGTAACCAGCCCGCGTAGATACCGTCTTCCCCGTCAAGCAATTTTCGGATAATCGTACTGGTACGGTTTCTGATTCTTAATCACACCGAAGCACAAATGCACCAGCTTGCGCATGGCAGCCCCGAGAGCAGACATCTTGGGCTTGCCTCGCGCAAGCAAACGATCATAAACAGCTTTGACGTGCGGGTTGCAGCGTGTCGCCACCACAGAAGCCATATACAACACAGCGCGTATTCTGGCTGGCCCCCGCCTTGGAGAGTCTGGCTCGTCCCAATACCGAGCTTCCTGACTGCCGCTCTACTGGCACCAGTCCCAGATAGGCCGCCAACTGCTCGGCTGAACCGAAGTCGTGGCTGTGCATGACCGAAAGCATATTGCCGCCCACCCGAGGCCCAACCGCCGGGATGCTCTGGAGCAGCGCCATATCCTTTTTGAGATCGGCATGGCGATCAATGTGTGAATCTATGTCTTGTTGCAGCTTGGCGAGTTGCTTGACCAGAAACTCGATGCTTTCTTCAAGTGACTCCCGGATTGGCTTTGGCGTATCGGTTGCATCCGCCTTCTCCCGCCGGTTGCGCTCACGTTGCAGGTCTTGTGCGACAGCATCGCGTCTGGCCAGCAGTGCTTGCAGCATCCGCGCCTCCGGTGCCGGTGGTGTCCATGCGCCGAATTGACGATGGACACCGTCACCCCGGCATCCACCAATGCCAGCGCGGCTTGCTCGTGATAGACACCCGTGCCTTCCATGACGACATGCAACTCTTGCGGAGTAACGTTGTGCTTTGCTCCCCAAGTCAGCAAATCAGCGATGCCGATCTTGGCATTGCTCACTACCTTGGTTTCGCGTTTACCATTGGCTTCATCCAACAACAGACAACAATCCAATTTGGCTTTGGCGACATCCATGCCGAGATAGAACATGATGACCCCCTGCTAAAAATATTGACCAACTTCGCCCACTTGCCTTGTGCATTCAGGGTTCGCCCCTTGGCTACCGTTCAGTGTCTTTGCTGGCGAGAGGTGAAGCAGGGGGCTTGATTACGGAACAAGGTAAACCTTAAGGGTGGGTTCAAGCTGCCTCTGCTTCGTGTGGTAGTAGCTGACCACCACGGAGAGAAAGATACAAGGTTGGGGGGAGCAACGCGATACCCATCGGCTGCCTGTTGGGTATCACTTCGTTCCACCCGACCTACAACGCCCCCTCTCTTGACGGGCGCAATCATTATTGTGCCGCATGAAACTCGTTACGAATCTCCGCCCAGCGCAATGCCCGTTGGTTATTGCACCCTACGGCTCTCTAAAGTTCTGAGCGGGTGTGGTCCAGTCCGGTAGGATGAGCAGAAGTGCCCACGCGAACCGGATTGGTGGGCTGCTACACTCAACCTTCCCCCGTCTAGCAGACGGCGCTGGTGAAGTCCAACTTGCCTATCCTCGCTCTGCAAGGGTAGGGGAGTCCGCACTCTTGATGTCCTGTCGCAGACGCCACCATCGTTCTTCCGGTGCGCTCGCCAGCTCCCGGCGGGGCAGGGATGGTTGGCGGGCGGATACGGTAGGCGGTTATATGCATATACCTTTCCGGCATTGAAGCCCCCCTTGATTCGGCGCATAATCCGCGCCTGAAAAAACCGCCCTATCATGTCCAGCTATCTGCTCATACTCATCAGCACGGTGTTCGTGAACAACATCGTGATGGTCAAAATCCTCGGATTGTGTCCATTCCTCGGCGTCTCCAAGAAGCTGGAGGCAGCCGTCGGCATGGGGGCGGCCACTACATTCGTGCTGACGCTGGGCTCGGGGGCGAGCTATCTCATTAGCGAATATCTGCTTGGGCCAGATCTGGCCTATCTCACTACGCTGTCGTTCATCGTGGTCATCGCGGGCATCGTCCAGTTCACCGAGATGGTGGTGGAGAAGACCAGCCCGGAGCTGTATCAGACGCTGGGCATCTATCTGCCGCTCATCACCACCAACTGCGCGGTGCTGGGCATCCCGCTGCTCAACGTGCAGGAAAAACACAACTTCATGGAATCACTGCTGTTCGGCGCGGGCGGGGCGATCGGCTTTTCGCTGGTGCTGATCCTCTTCGCAGGCATCCGCGAACGCATGGAGACGGCGGACGTGCCAGGCGTGTTCAAGGGCTCGGCCATCGCGTTGGTCACGGCTGGGCTGATGAGTCTGGCCTTCATGGGTTTTTCCGGGCTCATCAAGTGATGGATGGGATAGTCTCATGCTGACCGCCATCCTCATCATGTCTGGCATCGCGCTGGTGCTGGGCGCGGTGCTCGGCTATTCCGCGCTGAAATTCAAGGTCGAAGGCAACCCGCTGGTCGATCAGATCGACGCCATCCTGCCTCAGACGCAGTGCGGCCAGTGCGGTTTCCCCGGCTGCCGCCCTTATGCCACGGCCATCGCCGAAGGTGCAGCCGACATCAACCGCTGCCCGCCCGGCGGCGAAGAGGGCATCCACAAACTGGCCGATCTGCTCAAGGTGGAGTTCAAGCCCTTCGGCGAGGGCATGGCCCAGCCCAAAACCAAGTCGGTCGCCTTCATCGACGAGAACACCTGTATCGGCTGCACCCTCTGCCTGCAAGCCTGCCCGGTGGACGCTATCGCGGGCGCAGCCAAGCAGATGCACACCATCATCGCTTCCGAGTGCACCGGCTGCGAACTGTGCCTGCCGCCCTGCCCGGTGGACTGCATCAGCATGGAGCCGCTGCCGCAGACGGTGCAAAGCTGGAAATGGCACTACCCGATCTACACCATGGCGGTGACGAAATGAGCACTTTGCATCGCTTCCATGGCGGCATCCATCCGGCTGAACACAAGCAGGAGTCGTCCGAGCGGCCCATCGCGCGTGCGCCGTTGCCACAGCAACTGGTACTGCCCTTGCTGCAACACATAGGCGCACGCGCCAAGGCGGTGGTGCAGGCGGGCGACCGCGTGCTGAAGGGCGAGTTGATCGCCTACGCCGAAGGCACGGTGAGCGCCGCACTGCACGCACCCACCTCGGGAACGGTGCTGGCGGTGGAGCCGCGCGCCGTGCCGCATCCTTCCGGCCTGCCGGATGTGTGCATCGTGATCGAACCGGACGGCGCAGACCAGTGGGACGAGCATCCTTCCTTCGATTTCTGTCCGCTGTCCAAGGCCGAACTGTTGGCGCGGTTGCGCGACGGCGGCATCGTCGGGCTGGGCGGCGCGACCTTCCCCACCCACGTCAAGATGGCCACCTTGGTGCAGACGTTGGTGCTGAACGGCGCGGAGTGCGAGCCGTGGATCACCACCGACGACCGGCTGATGCGCGAACGCGCCGCCGAGATCGTCGAGGGTATCGCCGTGCTGCGCCATCTGGTCAGCCCGAGCAAGATCGTGGTCGGCATCGAGGACAACAAGCCGCTAGCCATCGCCGCCATGCGGCAAGCCTGCGCTGGGACCGACATCGAAGTGATAGCCATCCCCACGCTGTATCCCAGCGGCGGTGAACGCCAACTCATCAAGATACTCACTGGCAAGGAAGTCCCCTCGGGGCGTCGCCCGCTGGACATCGGCGTGGCTTGCACCAACGTCGCCACGGCCTACGCCGTGCATCGCGTGGTGAATCACGGCGAGCCGCTGATGGCGCGCGTGGTCACGGTCACCGGCAACGTCGCCGCACCGCAAAACATCGAAGTGCCACTGGGCATGTCCATCGCCGAGGTGGTGCGGCTGGCCGGTGGCGCGCTACCCGGCACGACCGGCTATATTCTGGGCGGGCCGATGATGGGGTTGCATGTGACCGATACCAGCCTGCCGCTGGTGAAATCGACCAACTGCATCATCGTCAAATCCGACCGGCTGTTCCCGCCTGCCGCGCCCACGCTGCCGTGCATCCGCTGCACGCGCTGCGCGCAGGTCTGCCCGGCGGAACTGCAACCGCAGGATCTGTACTGGTTCGCCAAGGGTCGTGAGCTCGACAAGGCCGAGTCCTACCACTTGTTCGATTGCATCGAGTGCGGCGCGTGCAGCTACGTTTGCCCGAGCAGCATCCCGTTGGTGCAGTATTACCGCTACGCCAAGAGCGAGGTGCAAGCCCAGCACCGCGAGCGTGCTGCCGCCGACCACGCGCGTGAGCGCCATGAGGCGCGCTTGTCGCGCATCGAGCGCGACAAGCGCGAAAAAGCCGAGAAGCTGGCGGAGAAGGAACGCGCTGCCGCGCTGGCACGTCAGCAGGCCGAAGCCGCCGCTGTCAGCCCGCCGTCCGCCGACGATGCGCAGGCGCTGATCCAAGCCGCATTGCAACGCGTTCGCGCACAGGCCGCTGCACCGAAGAACACCGACAATCTGACGCCGGAGCAGCGGGCGCAGATCGCCGAGGCCGAAGCCCGCCGCGCACAGGCGCAGCCAGTGGCCCACGTCGCGACACCGAAAGACTGAGGTTCCCATGTTCGCCCCTTCCTTTGTCACCCAACCGATAGGCGTCCCAGCGATCATGCGCCGGGTGATGCTGGCGTTGCTGCCCGGCATCGCCGCTTACGTCTGGTTCTACGGCCCGGCCATCCTCGTCTCGCTGACGCTGGCCTCCGTCACTGCGCTGGCGGTGGAAGCAGCCATGCTCAAGCTGCGCGAACGCCCGATCCGCCCCTTCCTCAGCGACTACAGCGCCCTGCTCACCGCTTGGTTGCTGGCGTTGTCGATTCCGCCGCTCGCCCCTTGGTGGCTGGTGGTGGTCGGCACGGCCTTCGCCATCAGCGTTGCCAAACATCTGTACGGCGGGTTGGGCAACAATCCGTTTAACCCGGCGATGATCGGCTACGCCGTGCTCATCGTCTCCTTTCCGGTGCAGATGACGCACTGGCTGGCACCGCACGGCTTAGCCCAGCTCGATCTGGATCTCGCCGGGCAGCTCGCTTACATCTTCGGTGGACAATTGCCGGGCAACGCCGTGCTGGACGCGCTCACCACCGCCACGCCGCTGGATACGCTGAAAACGCAGTTGCATCTGGATCGCGCCGTCGCTGACATTTTCGGCCTGCCAATCTACGGCTATCTGGGCGGCAAGGGCAGCGAAGTCGTCGCGCTGGGTTTTCTGCTCGGCGGCCTGTATCTGCTGGCCACCCGCATCATCACCTGGCATGTCCCGGCGGCTTTCCTCGGCACGTTGTTCGCCACCGCAGGGCTGTTCTACCTAATCGACCCGGCGCACTATGTCGCACCGCTGTTCCACTGGGTGTCCGGCGCGGCCATGCTGGGCGCGTTCTTCATCCTGACCGACCCGGTGAGCGGCCCGACCACGCCGCGCGGCAAGCTGATCTTCGCCGCTGGAGCGGGCTTCCTCACCTACATCATCCGCGTGTTCGGCGGTTTCCCCGACGGTGTGGCCTTCGCCACCTTGCTGATGAACATCTGCGTGCCGTTGATCGACGCCTATACTCAGCCCAAGGTCTACGGCACGAAAGGGGGCGGGCGATGAGTAGTTCGCTGGCGAAAGTCTCGCTCAAGACCGCGCTGAATTTGCTGGCCTTTACCGTGGTCGGCACGGCGCTGCTGGCGTTCAGCTTCAATCAGACGCACGAGTTGATCGCCCAGAGCGAAGAGCGGGAGAAGCTCAAACTTATCAACGAGATCGTACCGCCCAGCCTGTTCGACAACGCCATCGTGCAGGACGCGCTGACGCTGCCCGCCGACCCGCTGCTCGGCACGGGCGTCACCTCGCTGGCCTATCGCGGACGCTTGCAGGGGCAGCCTTCGGTGGTGGTGCTCTCGCCCATCGCACCAGACGGTTACAGCGGCAAGATATTCCTGCTGGTCGCCATCCGCGAGAACGGCTCGCTGGCGGGCGTGCGCGTCGCCTCCCACCGCGAAACGCCAGGGTTGGGCGACTATATCGAGCTACCCAAGAGCCCGTGGATCAAGGGCTTTGACGACAAATCCCATGCCGTTCTGCCCGAGGCGGAATGGAAGGTGAAGAAGGACGGCGGTCAGTTCGACTACATGGCCGGTGCGACTATCACCCCGCGCGCCGTGGTCAAGGCCGTGAATAAATCCCTGAATTATTTCGAGGCGAACCGGGACAAGCTGTTCGCACAGGAGCCCCAGCCATGAGCGCCTATCGCGACATCCTCTACAACGGTATCTGGAAGCAGAACACCGGTCTGGTGCAGCTGCTCGGGCTGTGTCCGCTGCTGGCGGTGAGCGGCACAGTGGTCAACGGCGTCAGTCTCGGGCTGGCGACGGCGCTGGTGATGGCGCTGTCCGGCGCGGCCATCGCGCCGATCCGCCACCTCATCCCCAGCGAGATCCGCATCCCGGTGTTCATCCTTATCATCGCCGTGCTGGTCACCGTGGTGCAACTGGCGATGAACGCTTACCTGCACAGCCTGTATTTGGTGTTGGGTATCTTCATCCCGCTGATCGTCACCAACTGCATCGTGCTGGCCCGGGTGGAAGCCTTCGCCGCCAAGAATCCCACCGCCCATGCCGCGCTGGACGGCTTCGCCATGGGGCTGGGGCTGACGCTGGTGCTGGCGGTGCTGGGCGGTATCCGCGAGATCATAGGCAAAGGCACGCTGTTCTCCGGCATTGATCTGGCGCTGGGTGACATGGCGAAAGACTGGGTGATCCACGTCGTGCCCGGTTATCACGGTTTCCTCGTCGCCATCCTGCCGCCCGGCGCATTCATCGGCCTAGCCCTGCTCATTGCCGGCAAGAACTGGCTCAAGTTGCGCGCCGAACGCAAGCAGAAGGGCGCGAACGCCGTCGCTTCCCCGGTGGAAGGCGGCTGCTCTCCGGCGGGGCATTGAGCATTGCCGTCATGTAGAATGACGGCCTGATCTCAAGGAACAGGCCATGCGTATCACGCCAGCACAAGCCGAACTAGCAGTCTCCGCGATTCGCACCCGCTTGGGTGCAGATGCCGCCGTATGGCTGTTTGGCTCGCGCGTTGACGATGCCAGACGCGGCGGAGATGTCGATCTTTATGCCGAGACCTCCTTGCCCGGCGTGCTGTTGCGCGAAACGGTGCGCACCAAGATCGTGCTCGAAGAGATCTTTGGCCGCTCGGTCGATCTGGTCGTCAACAATCACCGCAAGGAACGCCCCATCTACCAGATTGCCCGCGAACAAGGCGTGAAGCTGGCATGAAAACGCACCTGCAACTGATCGCTTCCCGCTTGGTGCATCTTGAAAAAATGCGCGCTTATCTGATCCATGCCACTCAAAAGATCCAAGTGGCAGGTTTACCTGACAAGCCCCAGACGGAATTCTCGCTGGATGACTCCAACGACCTTGCTGCTTTTCGTATGCGCGTATCGGAATTCCAGGAGCATCTCGGCAAGTTGCTCGGATCAATCGCCCGTGAAGAGGAGGTCGGGTTCAGCGGCTTCTCCGACGTGCTGGCCTTTGCCGAAAAGGTCAGCATCATCGCCAGTGAAGCCGAGTGGAAAGAGATCCGCGAGATACGCAACCAGATCAACCACGAATACGAAGACGATCCCGAGGCGCTAAGCGCGATCATTCAAGAGATGGTTCACTGCATTCCGGCGTTGCTGAAATGGCACGAGCAAGCACGCAGCTATTGTTCGAGGAAGTTCAAGTTGAACGAGACTGCTTCGTGAATCAAAGCAAGCGTCACGAGATCTTCGCCCGGCTGCGTGCCGCCAATCCGCATCCCACCACCGAGCTGGAATACAACACGCCGTTCGAGTTGCTGATTGCCGTGCTGTTGTCGGCGCAGGCCACCGATGTCAGTGTCAACCTTGCGACTCGTGAGCTGTATCCGGTGGCTAACACGCCACAGGCCATCCTAGCGCTGGGCGAAGACGAGCTGCGCAGCTACGTGCAGCGCATCGGGCTGTATCAGACCAAATCCAAGCACATCATCCAGACCTGCCGCATCCTGCTGGAGCGGCATGGCGGCGAGGTGCCGCAGACGCGCGAGGCGCTGGAAGCCTTGCCCGGCGTGGGTCGCAAGACCGCCAACGTGGTGCTCAATACGGCCTTCGGTCAGCCCACCATCGCGGTGGACACACACATCTTCCGCGTATCCAACCGCACCAAGCTCGCTCCCGGCAAGGATGTGGTCGAGGTGGAGAACAAGCTGCTCAAGGTCGTGCCGGACGAATTCAAACTCGATGCCCACCACTGGCTGATCCTGCATGGCCGCTACACCTGCGTGGCACGCAAGCCGAAGTGCGGCCAGTGTCTGATCGCCGACCTGTGCGAATTCAAGGAGAAAATCTTTGTTTAATCCGAGCCGCGACCAAGCCCGGTCGTTCCTGTTCGACGCTTGGCGCAAGCGCCGCGCAGGGGAATTGCTCACGCCGCTGGAAGACCTGACCGCCCAGCTCATCGAAAAACACCCGGAATTCCACGAATTGCTTGCCAACCCCGACACCGCGCTGGACAAGGATTACCTGCCGGAGCATGGCACGACCAACCCCTTCCTGCACCTGATGATGCACCTCACCATCGAGGAGCAAATCTCCATCGGCCAGCCGCACGGCGTGCGCGAACAGTTCGCTCGGCTGACGCAGAAATACGAGTCCGAACACGAAGCCCAGCACGCCATGATGGAATGTCTGGGCGAGATGATCTGGCAGGCGCAACGCAACAAGACTGCGCCGGATGCCGCTATCTACCTCGACTGCATGAGCAAACAGTGATGGTTGATCGACTGACCCACATCGTCACCCGCACTGGCGACGACGGCACGACCGGCCTCGCCGACGGCTCCCGCGTAAGCAAGACCAGCGCCCGCATCGCCGCCATCGGCAGCGTGGATGAACTCAACAGCCTGCTCGGTCTGCTGCTGTGCGAACCGCTGCCGGAGCGTGTCCGCACCGACCTGCTGCCTACGCAGCACGAACTGTTCGAGCTGGGCGGCGCGCTGGCCTACCCGGAACACGGCGTTTTCCCACCCGCTGCCGTTGCCCGTCTGGACGCACTCGCCGTCGGCTACAACGCCGCACTCCCGCCACTGAAGGAATTCATCCTCCCCGGCGGAACTCGCCCCGCCGCCCTTGCCCACGTCGCCCGCGCCACCACCCGCCGCGCCGAACGCGATGTGGCTGCGCTGGCCCAGCAAGAGCTGATCGCAACGTCCCTTTTGCCATATCTCAACCGCCTATCCGACTGGCTGTTCGTGTTGGCGCGGACGATCAATCGGGAAGCGGGGCATGCGGAGACTGGATGGGTGCGCGGGTGCGCAATTTCGGACTAACTATCTCCGAAAGATCAGTTACATCTGCCGGAACAGATGCGCGTAGCTGCGGCTCACCGCTAGCGTCTCGGGGCGGTCGCGCAGGGTGAGGGTGACGCGCCCCAGCAGGTTGTGGCGGGCGGCGGCGATCTGGCGCACGTTCACCAGCGTACCGCGATGCACCTGCCAGAATTCGGCGGGATCGAGCTGGGTGACCAGTTCCTTGAGCGGCGTGCGCAGCAGCAACTCGGCATCGCGGGTGTAGGCCGCCGTGTATTTGTCGGCGGACTGGAAATAGCAGACCTCTTCCACCGCCAGCAAGCGCACTGTCTGTCCCACTTGGGCGCGCAGCCAGCGTAGCGGTTCGGGTTTGGCGGGGGCGTTGAGCAGGGCTTGCAGCTTGGCCAGCAGCGCGTCGGGGGCGGCTGCGTCGTGTCGTTTCAGCCGCGCTACGCAACGGGCGAGGCGCTCATCCGACACCGGCTTCAACAGATAATCCACCGCCGCCTGTTCGAACGCAGCCACAGCGTGATCATCGTAAGCGGTGATGAACACCAGTCGGCAGCCGGGCGGTGCTGCTTGTGCCGCGTCCAACCCGGACAGTCCGGGCATACGGATGTCGAGGAAAGCGATGTCCGGTCGCAGCGTCGCCAGCGCCTCGGCGGCGGCGATGCCGTCGTGCAAGGTGGCGACGATCTCCAGCTCCGGCCACAGCCGCGTCAAGCGGCGGCGCAGGTCGTCGGTCAGATGCTGTTCGTCGTCGGCAATAAGCGCTTTCACGGATGCCCCCTCACCCCACCCCTCTCCCGAGGGGAGAGGGCGCAACTCCCTTCTCCTGCCGGGAGAAGGGCTGGGGATGAGGGAGTCGCCGTATTGCTATCGCCATCCCGATGTTCATCGCGGCAATCTCAGTCGTGCCGTCGTGCCGCCGTCGGCTCGGTCTTCCAGTTCCAGCCGCCCCGCATTGCCATACAGCGCCGCCAGCCGCGCGCGTACATTGGCGAGACCTGTGCCGGAAGCGGGCGCACTGCCCAGCCCCACGCCGTTGTCGCTGACTTCGATGTCGAGCTGCTCATTCGCCTGTGTCACGGCGATCACGATCTCGCCGCCGCCCAGCTTGGGTTCGATGCCGTGGCGCACCGCGTTCTCCACCAGCGGTTGCAGCAGCATGGGCGGGAAGCGGGTGAGGCGCGCGGACTCGTCCGCTTCGATGCGCCAGCGCAGCCGTTCGCCGAAGCGCACCTTCAATATCTCCAGATAGTTCTCCAGCATATTCAGCTCGTCGCCCAAGATGGCATGGTCGCTGCGGGCGCGCACCAGCGCCACGCGCAGCCAGTCGTTGAGGCGATCGAGCAGACGGCGCGCGGCTTCCGGGTTGGTTTCAATGAGGCTGCCGACATTGGCCAGCGTGTTGAACAAAAAGTGTGGCTCGATCTGCGCTTGCAGCAGTTTGAGCTGGGCTTCCAGCTCGCGCCGTTCGGTTTCGCTCTGCTGCAACTGGCGCTGCTTTACCTCGGCGTCCAGCTGTTCGATGCGCTCGGACAAGAACCAAGTGAGGCCGCCGATACCGCCGAAGAACAGGCCGATCACCACCGCCACCCAAGCGCGCGGATCGCTCCAGTCGCCCTCGCCGGTGATCCACGCCCCCAGCGACACGCCGAGGAAGATGCTGCCGGGAAAGGCCAGCGCCAGCACCTGCCAGCGACGACGACGGTCGGCGATGCGGCAAGCCACGCTGGCGTTGACGGCGTAGATAGACAGGCCGATGCACTGCGAGAACACGAAGTTGTTCCAGAAACTGCCGCCGAACGACACCAGCGTCAGCAACCCGGCGATGGCGCTGTTGAACAGGAGGGAGGAAAGGGTGGGGATGATCCAGTGGCGCATGGGGGGATTATGCGGGTGAGATATGGGGAGGGCAATGCCACTTGGTAACCGTTCGTCCTGAGCCTGCGGAAGGGTCGCTGCGTAGCAGCGGGGCACCCACCGGCGTACTCCTTGCGGGTAGTAGCGCAGCGCAGTCGAAGGATGAGCGGACGCGCCACACTTCGAGATCTCTGACATGAGCTATGGCATGTTGTTGAGTCAAGGCAACGCCACCTTCAGCCCCGCCGTCGCACTCCAGCGCGACAAGCTGGAGAATTCCTGCCGGTTGCCGCCCAGCGGCAGCACGCCCAGCACGAAGCCGGTGACGCGCCCATTCAGCGCCGTCTCGGTGTAGCCGGACAACTCGTCGCTGCCGTCGGTGTAACCATGCGTCGCCATCGCCCGCCAGTAGCCGCCGCTCTCCATCTGATTGCTCTGCCACACCAGATGCAGGTAGTCGCGCCCCAGCAAGGGCGGTACGTTGCCCAGCGCCAATCCAGCGTTGATGGGCGACGCGGCAGCGCGGGCGAAGTAAGCACTTTCCTCGGCGGCACGGTAGCCGTGGTCGTCGTGCAGCCATTCGGTGTTGAGCGACTGGCCGTTGTCGAAGGTGTAGGCCGCGCCCAGCAGGGTGGTGGTGTGGCGGGCAGAGCTGGGCGCGATGCTGAACGACAGCGTCGCATCAGACGAGGATTGCAGCGCATTGCTGCGGCTGGACGAGGCGACTTCCGCGTACAACAGCAGCGCGTCGCTGGCGGTGAACTGGCCGTGCAGACCGACGAACGTGCCCTGTCCCGGCGTGCGCGCCAGCGCCAACCCGCCCGCCCAGTCGTCGCCGCGCTGATCGGCTTTCAGCAGCCAGCTATCGCGCCATTGATCCTGCGCGACATGGCCGGAGCCGGTGATTCGCGCCAGCGACAAGGTGGTTGCTATGCCGGGTGTCCACGACAGCTTCAGCGCGTCCACGCCGGACAGCTCGCGCATCGGGTCGCTGCGTCCGTTGTCGAAATAAAATGGGCTGGACGGAGAACGGAACTGCGCCGGTCCCCAGTTCAACACCTCGCGCCCAGCGGATACGCTCCACGCCTCCGAGGCGCGCAGGCGCAATTGCCATTGGCTAAGATAGGCTTCGTTGCGGCGCTGGCTGTCCTGCGCCAGCAGGATGGGGCGAGCGGTGAGGCGCAGCACGTCACCCTCGGCCTTGAGGTTGAAGCGCGCTTCGGCACTGGCGCTGTCCTGCGGCAGACGGGCGATCTGGTTGGCGGGATTGAGCAGGCTGTCGGCACGCAGACTGGAGTGGGCGGTGTAGCCGTAGAGGGTGCCGTCCCAGCGCAGGTCGGCGGCATGGGCTGATGTGCTGAGGGTTAGCAGGAAAGTCAAAAGCAAATCCCCCCCAGCCCCCCTTTTACAAAGGGGGGAGCCAGTTTTCCATCTCCAGTCGAGTTCCCCACTTTGACTGCGGAAGGGGCGTTGCGAAGCAACGGGGCATCCGCCGGCGTACCCCTTGCGGGTAAAAAGGAGGGAGGAGGGGGGATTCTTCGTTTTCACTGCATCTGCCCCAAATCAAACTCCGCCGCCGGTATTTTGCGCACCTGCACCGTGCCGAACACCATCGTCGTTTCGGCGTCCAGCAGCGCGTCGCGGAGGGTCATGCGGCTGACGAAGGGGAGGCGCTGGCCGTGGTAGTCGATGCTGTTGCCGTAGTCGAAGCGCGCGGTCTTGAGCAGTTTGCCGGACAGCGAGTAGAACTCGGCCTTCACGCCCACCTCGCGTTTGGCCGACACCCAGTAGCGGATGCGGTCGTAAGTGGCGCGTTTCTGTTTGGCGGTGAGCTCCAGCACCTGACAGGCCTCGCCGTCCACCGCTTCCTCGCCCGCCAGCTGCGCGTCGTAGTCGCCTGCGTAATCGGTGGCGGCGATGTCGCCGTTGGAGGCTTGGCCGCTCAGACGCTGGCGCGGCGAGATGGGGATGGGCTTGGACAAGCCGGGGCGGGTGAGCCACATATTGCGCCCGACCTGCAACAGCTTGGAACCCTTGAAGCGCACCGGCTCCAGCGTCTCGGCCACGCTCGCATCGTCCACCGCGCGCACCTCGAAACGCTGCTCGTCCGCCACCTTGTCGCCGTCACGCGAGGTGAGTTTGATCTCCCAAACGATGCCCGGCAACCCACCGCCGCGTGCGCGGTCGGCGTGTTCGAGCAGGGAGTGGGCATCGGGGGCGGCGAACAGAGGGGCGCTCCAGAGTGCGAGAGGGAGTAAGAAATGTTTTGCGTTCATGGGTTCTCCTTTTTAGCTCGTGGCTAGCAGCTCATTATCAAACATGCCCCAGCGCCTCGATCACTGGCTGCTTCGCTGCGCGTCTGGCAGGCAGATACGCCGCCAGCGTGCCGACCGCCAGCATCATCAGGGCGGTGAACAGGGTGCGTCCGGCATCCACGTCCACCAGCAGCGGAACGGCGCTGGCGCTGTTGGGTGGGGTGTAGGAGATGTGGGCGAGGTTGATGCCGTAGCGCACGCCCAAGGTGAGGGCTACGCCGACCGCGCAGCCGAGCAGGGTGAGCAGCAGGGCTTCGGCGGTGAACAGCCGCACCACGCCGCTGCGCTTCAAGCCGATGGCGCGCAGCGTGCCGATCTCGCGGGTGCGTTCGATCACGGTCATGCCCATCGAATTGGCCACGCTCATCACCACCACGGTCAGCACGATGCTGAAGATGAAGCCGAAGATCATGTCGAACATGTCGTGGACCTGATTGTAGAAGTCGGAAAGCTCCTGCCAGGTCTTGATCTCCACATCGAACCCAGCGGTTTTCAGCTTGGTGAGCAGATGGTCGCGCATCGCTTCGGTCTGCGAGGCATCGGCCAGCAGCACGGTCAGCCGGTCGGCGCCGTTGCCGACGTCATACAGCGATTGCGCCAGCGCCAGCGGCATGAAGGCGAACTTGTCGTTGCTGCCCGCGTTGCCGGTGTTGAACAGCCCGCCCACCGTGGCATCGAGCGCGTTGGCTTGTCCGCCTAGGGTGTTGGTGAGCAGCGCGGTCTGGTCGCCGGGTTTGAGATGCAGCATCGCCGCTAGCCCCTGACTGAGCAGTATGGACTCGGGGTGCGCCGGGTCGAGCTGCTTGATGATGTCGGCGTACATGCCGCTGCGCGCCTCTTCCGCTGTCAGCACGTTCTCCTGTAGCTTCGCCATCGCTTCGGGGGTGATGCCTTCGGCGATGAAGATGGTGCTGGCGCGGCCATTGCTGGACAGACCGGAAAGCCCCAGACGCGGCGCGACCAGCTTGACCTGCGGCTCGTCACGCAGCAGCTCGGTGATGCGCGCCACATCGGCGCTAGTGAGCAGATAGCGTTCCGGATCGAGCTTGCCTTCCGTGCTCATGCCGCGCTTGCTGATGGTGAGGTGGCCGAGCAACTCGCCGTGGATGGACTGCCGCGCCAGCCCGTCGTACACGTTGTGGGTGTAACCGGCGAACAGCGCGATGGCGGCGAAGCCAAAGGCGATGGCCAGCAGCGTCACCAACGAACGGCGACGGTTGCGGGTAAGGCCGCGCAGGGCGAGGTTGAGGGTGTTCATGCGTAGCTCCATTCGTTGCGTCCCTGATTGATGCTTGGAAGTGACCGATTGTCGAAGACACCCGTTCGCACTGAGCGTAGGGCGCAGCCCGGAGTCGAAGTGTCGTCCGAGGCTGCGTATCCGCTTCGACTTCGCGGCAAAGACCCACCGCTACGCTCAGAGCGAACGGCGTGGGTGGGGCGCTGGCTGGCGTTCATGGCATCACCTCATCGCTCTCGATGTTGCCGTCACGCAGCAATATCTTTCTGTCCACATGCTCCAGCAGGCGCGGGTCGTGGGTGGTGAAGACGAAGGTCACGCCGTGGGCGCGGTTCATCTCGCGCATCAGTTCGACGATGATGCGGCTGTTCTCCGAATCCAGATTGGCGGTCGGTTCGTCGGCGATCACCAGCCGGGGCGACACCACCAGCGCGCGGGCGATGGCGACGCGCTGGCGCTGGCCTCCGGAGAGTTTGTCGGGGCGCGAGGCGGCGAATTTCGCCAGCCCGACCTCGTCCAGCACTTGCTCGGCGCGAGTGCGCGCTTCCTGTTCTTGGATGCCGCGCAGTTGTAGCGGCAGCGACACGTTCTCCAGCGCCGAGAGCACCGGCACCAGATTGAAGCTCTGGAACACGAAGCCGATCTTCTGCGCGCGGAACTCGGTCAGCGCATCGTCGTCCAGCGAGCGTGTGTCTTGCCCGTCGAAGAAGATCTCGCCCGAAGTCGGCGCGTCGATCAGGCCGACCAGATTCATCAGCGTGGATTTGCCGCTGCCGGACGGCCCCCACACGGCGAGGAACTCGCCCGCGTGGATGTCCAGCGAAACGCCGTGCAGCGCGTCGATGGCGGTCTCGCCCAGCATGAAGCGGCGGCGGATGTCGCGCAGTTGTAGCAGAGGTCGGGTATCCATGGCGGGCATCATTTCAGGTGGATGAGCTGAGTGACGCTGCCGTCGCCCAGTTCGAAAGCGGCCTGCTCGAAGCTGGGGGCGCTGAGTAAATTGCGTGCGTCGCGCGAAAAACCGTACAGCTCGGTCGGCATCCCGACGAAGTTGCTGTCCAGTTTGTGGTTGCCGTTGCGGTCCTGAAATGCGGCCACCGCGTAGCGTCCGGCGGGCAGGTCGGAAAAACCGAGTCGCACCACATCGCTCTCGGCCCTGATCGCCTGTTCACGCAAGGCGGATTTGGCGTCCCGGTCGGAGGAAAATCCCGCCGCCCAGTTGTACAGCGCCACGCGCACCTCTTGGCCGGGCTGACAGCCGGCGACTTCCAGCTGTATCTCGCCTGCCAGCGCAGAGGTGGTGCAGGCGGCGAGTAGTAGTGTCGTGGGGACTTTCATCGCGATTCCTTGGCTGATTTCGATGGCGGCACTTTAAGCCGCCGCTATCGGTGCCCCAACCGCTTTGCGACGAATCGACAGAATCGGGGAGCGAATCGTTGGCATGGCGGGCAGCTCTGATGTCGGACGGCAAATCAGAGGTATATACTGCCGCTTCGTTTGGGGCTGTCTTAATCACAGGGGGACGTATGGAACAACAAAATATCGCTATCGTTGGCTTGGGCAGGGTGGGTTCGGTGTTTTTGAGCGGGGTGCTGCTCAAAGCGGATTCAGGGATCAATCTGGTATGCGTGGCAGAAACGGGAGAGACACCGGGCAAGGCGCAGGCCGTTGCGGCCAATATCCGCCTAGTGGATATCGACCAGCTGATCGCCTTGGGCGACGAATTGGACATCGTTTTCGATCTGACCGGCCTGCCTGCGGTGCGCCGGGAGTTGCGTGCAAAACTCGCCGTATCGAACAATCACCACACCGTGATCGCGACAGAGAGCGTCGCCAGACTGATCTGGACCTTCATCGGCGGCGACGGTATGCCGGTCATCGAGGGCCGCAAGACCAGTTACTAAGGCGTGTTAACACGCCCTAGCCAGATGCGCCAACGCCGCCAACGCGGGCGGCAGTAGTACAATACAGGCGGGGGTATCTCCCGCCTTTTCAATTTTCATCGTCGAGCCATGATCTGGAAGCCCAACGTCACCGTCGCCGCCATCCTCGAACAGGATGGCAAATTTTTGTTGGTCGAGGAAGAGACCTCGCAGGGCTTGCGCTTCAATCAACCTGCCGGGCACTGGGAGCCGGGGGAGACGCTGGCTGCCGGAGCCGCGCGCGAAGTGCTGGAAGAGTCTGCCTACGAGTTCGAGCCGCAGCATCTCATCGGCATCTACCGCTGGCCCACGTCGGACGGCGCGACGACCTATCTGCGCTTTGCCTTTTGCGGCAAGATTTTGGCGCATCATCCCGAGCGCAAGCTAGACTGCGGCATTGTGCGCGCGGTGTGGATGACGCTGGACGAGATCCGCGCGACGCAAGATCGCCATCGCAGCCCGTTGATCTTGCGCTGCGTGGAAGACTATCTGGCGGGCAAACGCTACCCGCTCGATTTGATTACCCATTATGAATAAGCACGTCGTCGTCGGCATGTCCGGCGGGGTGGATTCCACCGTCACCGCGTTGTTGCTCAAGCGGCAGGGCTACCAAGTCACCGGCCTGTTCATGAAGAACTGGGAGGATGACGACAACTCCGAGTATTGCTCGTCGCGGCAAGACTTGATCGACGCGGTGTCGGCGGCCGACCAGATCGGCATTCCCATCGAGGCGGTGAATTTCGCCAAGGAGTACAAGGATCGCGTGTTCAGCTATTTCCTGCGCGAATACCAAGCCGGACGCACGCCCAACCCCGACATCCTGTGCAATTCCGAGATCAAGTTCAAGGCCTTCCTCGACCACGCCATCGCGTTGGGCGCGGACGCCATCGCCACCGGCCATTACGCGCAGGTGCGCGAGGTGGACGGCCTGTTCCAGTTGCTCAAGGCGGACGATGCCAGCAAGGATCAGAGCTACTTCCTGCATAGGCTGAATCAGGCGCAGTTGTCGCGCTCGATGTTCCCGTTGGGACATCTGCTCAAGTCGCAGGTGCGCGCCATCGCCCGCGAACACGGCCTGCACAACCACGCCAAGAAGGACAGCACCGGCATCTGCTTCATCGGCGAACGCCCGTTCCGCGAATTCCTCAATCGCTATCTGCCGACTCAGCCGGGTGACATGCTCACCCCGGAGGGCAAAAAGGTCGGCACGCATCAGGGATTGTCGTTCTACACCCTCGGTCAGCGCCAAGGCTTGGGCATCGGCGGTGGCAAAGATTCCAGCGGTGAGCCGTGGTTCGTCGCCGCCAAGGACATGGCGAACAACCGCTTGATCGTGGTGCAGGGTCACGACCACCCAGCGCTGCAAGCGCACGATCTGTCTGCGCTGGACATGCACTGGATCGCAGGCAGCGCACCCGACCTTGCCCGAGATTACTCTGCCAAGACGCGCTATCGCCAGCAAGATGCGGCCTGCCGCATCGCCCTCACCGCGCAAGGCCAGCCGCACTTCCACTTCCCCGAAGCGCAGTGGGCGGTCACGCCGGGGCAGTCGGTGGTGGTATACGACGGAGCGGTGTGTCTGGGCGGTGGTGTGATCGAACTCAGTGAGCCTCAGCGGAACGCCAAGTAGTTCGACGCTAGAGCAAGGATTGCTCTAGCCATATCTCCACTCCCTGCGGTGGCGTGATACGGGCGGCGGGGATCAGTTCACCGTTGCGCCAAGCCTGCACTGCCGGGTGTTTGCCCGCACCCGTCACCAAAAACACGATGCGTTTGGCATAACTCAAACGATGAGCCGAAAGTGAGACGCGCTCGGGCGGAGGCTTGGGTGCATCGAACACGGCCAAGGCATCGGGCGCATCCGCAGCCTCGCCCGCCTCGTGGCCGGGGAATAAGCTGGCCGTGTGGCCATCTTCGCCCAAACCCAGCAGCACCAGATCGAACTCGCCGACCGACGCCAGCTTCGCCGCGTAGCGTTGGGCGGCCTCCCGTGCGCCCAACTCGGCGGAAATGGTATGGATGTTCGTCGCAGGGATGGCGACGTGTGTCAGCCAGGACTCGTGCGCCATCTGGCTGTTGCGCTCGGCGTGGGCGGGTGGCAAGCAACGCTCGTCACCAAAATAGATGTGCCAGTGCCCCCAATTGGCAGGAGATTGACTCAGCGCAGCATACACCCGGCGCGGCGTGGTCCCGCCCGCCAGCACCAGATGAAAATCCCCACGTTGTCGGATGGCTGATTCAGCCGTTTCCAGAATCGCGCACACGGCGGATCGCTCAAGCGCGGCAGTAGTTTCGTAGCCATGCCAATGGCAGATTTGAGGAACATCCATGAGGTATCTCACCTGAAGATTTTTACTGGCGTGAAAGTAACGAACACACATCGCAGTCCGGTTAGAATGGCTGCATTCTACGTCGAAACCGGGAGGACAAAATGCGTTTGGCAATGATCGGATTGGGAAAAATGGGCGGGAATATGGTGCGTCGTTTGCGGCGTGGCGGCATCGAGGTGGTAGGGTATGACCGCTCGACCGAAGTCGTGGCGCAACTGGCGACCGAGTCAGGCATGTTGGCGGCGACTTCGGTTGCCGACGCCGTCGCGCAGTTGCAGGCGCCGCGCGTGGTCTGGCTGATGCTGCCTTCCGGCGCGCCGACCGAGCAGCAGATCGAGGCGCTGGCGGGGATGCTCTCGCTCGGCGACATCGTGGTGGACGGCGGCAACTCCAACTATCACGATAGTCAGCGGCGCGGCGCCTGGCTGGCCGAACGCGGCATCGGCTTCATGGATTCCGGCACCTCCGGCGGCGTGTGGGGCTTGGACAACGGCTACTGCCTGATGGTGGGGGCGACGGCGGAAGTCGCGGTGGTGATGAAGCCCGTCCTGCAAGCCTTGGCCCCTGCATCGGATCGCGGCTGGGCGCACGTCGGCCCGATCGGCTCCGGCCACTTCACCAAGATGATCCACAACGGCATCGAGTACGGCATGATGCAGGCTTACGCCGAGGGGCTGGATCTGCTGCGCGGCAAGGAAGAGTTCAACCTCGATCTGGCGCAGATCACTGAGTTGTGGCGACATAGCTCGGTGGTGCGTAGCTGGTTGCTCGACCTTACCGCCGAAGCGCTGGCGCACGATCAGAAGCTGGACAACATCGCGCCTTACGTGTCGGATTCCGGCGAAGGCCGCTGGACTGTGGTGGAAGCGGTCGATCAGGGCGTGCCCGCACCCGTGCTGACGCTGGCCTTGCAGATGCGCTTCGCCAGCCAGGACCAGACCGGCTACGCCAACCGCCTGCTCTCGACCATGCGCAATGCGTTCGGCGGCCATGCTGTACTCCCCTCGCCCTCCGGGAGCGGGGCGGGGAGTGAGGGGGGCGCGAAATGAAGACGCTGGAACCTTGTACGCTGGCCATCTTCGGCGCGGCGGGCAATCTGTCGCGCCGCAAGCTGATCCCCGCCCTGTACCGGCTGGATCTGGCCGGGCGACTGCCCGCCGGGATGGCGATCCTCGGTTGCGGCATCGAACCGCGCAGCCGCGAAGAGTGGGTGGCCGAAGTCGGTACGATGCTGCGCCCGCTGTTCCCGGACGGGCTCAACGCCGCCGCCGAGGCTCGTTTCTTCGCCCGACTGCATTACCAGACCATCCTGCCCGGCGACGAACAGGCTTATGAGAAGCTCAAGCAGCGGCTGGATGACAGCTCGACCTTCCCCTCCAATATCGCCTATTACATGGCGGTGCGCCCGACCGAGTTTCCGCGCATCATCGAGAAGCTAAGCAGTGTCGGCCTGCTCAAGGAGCAATCCGGCTGGCGGCGCGTGGTGATCGAAAAACCGTTCGGCTCCGACCTGCTCTCCGCGCAATCGCTGCAACAGACGCTCTACCGCCACCTCAACGAGCCGCAGATCTACCGCATCGACCACTACGTCGGCAAAGGCACGGTGCAGAACATCATGGTGTTCCGCTTTGCCAACCTGCTGTTGGAGCCGCTGTGGAACCGCAACTACATCGACCATGTGCAGATCACCCACTCCGAGACGCTGGGAGTGGAAGGTCGCGCCGATTATTACGAAGGTGCAGGCGCGCTGCGCGACATGATCCAGAGCCATCTGTTGCAACTGTTCACGCTGGTGGCGATGGAGCCGCCGGTCAGCATGTCCGCCGAACATCTGCGCGACGAGAAGGTGAAGGTGCTGAAAGCGGTGCGTCCCATCACCCAGAGCGCGGTCAATGCGCACTCCTTCCGCGCTCAGTACGTCAGCGGACAGATCGCCGGGCAACCGGTTCCCGGCTACCGCGAGGAGGCTGGCGTGGCGGAAGACAGCGTCACCGAAACTTACGCCGCGATGAAGCTGTTCGTGGATAACTGGCGCTGGGCGGGTGTGCCGTTCTATCTGCGCACCGGTAAGCGTATGGCCGAGACTGCCTCGGCGATCTGCATCCGCTTCAAGCACCCGCCGCAAGACTTGTTCCGTGCCACCCGCCACGAACCGTCTCACCCGAACTGGCTGCTGCTGGGCATTCAGCCCAACGACTGTCTGAAGATGGAGATGCACGTCAAAGTGCCGGGGCTGGATCTGAATACCCGCACCATCAGTTTGGACGCCTCCTACCGCAAGGGCAGCGACGAAGACCACGATGCTTACGAGGGTCTGCTGCTCGACGTGATGCAGGGCGATCACTCGATGTTCCTGCGCTACGACGAGGTCGAGTGGGCTTGGCGCGTGGTCGATCCGGTGCTCAAGGTATGGTCGATGGAGCGCGATTTCATCAACACCTACGCCGCCGGGACATGGGGACCACGCGGCACTTACCGCCTGTTCGACCGCGAAGATCAGTTCTGGCGTCATTCGCTGGGTGTGGATGGGGCGAACCTGCAAGCGTACTAAGCTCGCAGCTTGTGGCTGGTAGCGGGTAGCCCTGCGCTAGTCACAAGCCTCACTACTCGTAACCTGCTATAACCTATCTGCCATGCCCACCTTTCTCTCCGCCGATGTCGGCGGCACCAAGACCTTGCTGCGACTATCCGATGGGGACGGCATTACCGTGCGGCAACAGAGCTTTCCCAGCGCGCAGTACGTCACGCTGAGTGACATCCTCGATGAATTCTTGCGCGGCGCGGCAGTTCCTGCCGCCGCTTGTCTGGCGGTGGCCGGGCCGGTGGACGGACGGCGGGTGAGGTTTACCAATCTGCCTTGGGATGTGGATGCCGACCAATTGCAGACCCGCTTTGGCATCGCCCGCATCGAGCTTATCAATGACTTCAAGGCGGTGGGGCTGGGCATCGCTGCGCTGCAAGCCGACGACCTCGTCACCCTGCAAGCCGGGACTGAACAGCCGCGCGGCGCACGGCTGGCGGTCGGGGCGGGGACCGGATTGGGTGTAGCTTTTTTGAGTTGGCAGGGGGAGGGCTACGCGGTACACCCCTCCGAGGGCGGGCATCTGGATTTCGCCCCGGCGGACGAGTTGCAGATCGAGTTGCTGCGCCATCTGCAAACCCGCTACGGCCATGTCTCCTGGGAACGCCTAGTGTCCGGCCCCGGCATCGTGGCGATCCATGATTTCCTGCGCTACAGTGGCAGGACGGACGGCCCGGCGGCGGACGAAGCGGCGCAACTCACCCAGCGTGCCGAGGTCGGAGACACGGGCGCGGCGCAGGCGCTGGACCTGTTCGTCTCGCTCTATGGCGCCTACGTCGGCAACGCCGCCCTACTGACCTTGCCGCGTGGCGGCATCTATCTGGCGGGCGGTATCGCCGCCAAGATACTGAGCCGGATGCAGAGCGGCGAGTTCCTGCGCAGCTTCCTCGACAAAGGGCGTTACGCCGGATTGTTGACGACACTGCCGCTGCACATCGTCATCCATCCCAACGTCGGAATGCTGGGCGCGACACAAGAAGCCCGCAGAATTGCTTAAAACCGCTTTCAAACAATCGCTTTCCCAAACGTCACGGTCAGTTCTGCTAGACTCTTACCATCGAGCCGCTGGGATTACTCAGCGACTTTTCTTTCTGGGGGTGACATGAGCGAAACGAAACTGAGATATTTCGATACTCTCGATGTGAGTGCGCTTGCCACCACCTTGGATGCGTGGAAAGCGGTCCATCCCGAGATGGGCGTGCTGGTCTTGCTGCCCGAGGCGGAAAAAGATGCCGTCGCGCAGTTGCAGGCGCTATTCGCGGAACGCGGCATCCCGCTGGTCGGCGGCATCTTTCCGGCGCTGATCGCCGAGGGCGTCTTCCACCGGCAAGGCGCTTGGCTGATGCGTTTCGACACCATGCCTTACGTAGCGCTGCACGAAGGACTGCAACCCGGCGATGCCGGTGCGATGCAAGCGGCAGAAGCCATCGCCGCAGGCGTGCGTCCCCATCTGCGCGGTACGCGGCAGGAGGCCAGCTTGTTCATGCTGGTCGATGCGCAAATCCCCAACATCTCGACCCTGCTCGACTCCCTTTATCTGCAACTGGCGAACCGTGTCCACTACGTCGGTGCGAACACCGGCAGCGAGACCTTCCAGCCCATGCCCTGCTTGTTCGACGCCACCCGCATCGTGCAGGATGGTGTGCTGGTGATGCTGCTCTCGGGGCATCATGGTGCGATCCTCGAACACGGCTACTGCGTGCCGCCACAGACCATGAACGCCACCTCGACCGTGGGCAATCGCATCATCCAGATCGACTGGCGGCCAGCCTTCACCGTGTATCAGGAACTGATTCAGGCGCAATACGGTGTCGAAGTCACCCGCGAGAATTTCTACGAATACGGCGTGCATTTTCCCTTTGGCATCCTGCGCGCCAATCACAACGTGGTGGTGCGTATCCCGGTGGCGCTGGGCGATGACGATTCGCTGTTCTGCGTGGGCGAAGTGCCGCCGAACTCGGTGCTGGCCTTGCTCGATTCACCCAAGGTTGATTCCGTCCAGACGCTGGAAGCACTGACCCAAGGGCTGGCCGGGCTGAATGGCGGTTCGGTCGATGAAGACGTGCTGCTGTTCTATTGCGCCGGACGACGGATGCATCTGGGCGTTCCCGCCGCCACCAGCGAAGTGCGCGAATTCACTCATCGCACCGGAGCGGCACAAGTCGCTGGCGCGCTGTCCTTGGGCGAGATCGGCGGCTCCACACTGTGGGGCTACCCGCTGTTCCACAACGCCACACTGGTCGCTGCCCTTTGGTGACGCGGATACCGGACTGAACATGCGGCAAGAGCTCATCCTCCCTATCCTGTATGAGATGGCGATGACCATCGGGGGCGAGGTCAGCCTCAAACCATTGCTCACCCGCGCGCTGCAACGGCTGCTGTATTTCACCTCATTCCCGGCAGGCTTCATCTGTCTGGACCTGCCCGACGCCCAGCCGCACCTGGAGGAGATGCTGAACGTGCAGTTCAGTGCCGTGGTGGGCGATTTCGAACTGACCCAATTGGTCGGACAAACGCTATCCCTACCCGCAGCCCTGTTGCGTGGCGATGGCGCACGCGAAGAGGAGGCGCCGGAGTTGCTGGCGAAATTGCCCTCCGGCACCACTTACAACGCCTATCTGAGATTGCCGATCAACGGCTGCGGCGTCATCATCCTGCTCGCGCCGCAGTTGCCGGAAAGCGAGATGCCGCTGACGCAGATGTTCATGCCGGTGATGTCCAACCTTGCCAAAGCGGTGCGCCTGTGTCGCCAGTACGACACCCATGCGGCCGAGGTGGCTGCACAGCAGGCGCGGATCGAGCATTCGCTGCGCCAGAGCGAGGAAAACCTGCGTGCCTTGATCGAGTTGTGTCCTATCGGCGTGGCCTTTTCTAGCGATGGCGTCACGGTGGACGGGAATGCCGTCTATCTGAAAATGTTCGGCCTCGACAACATTGCCGAGATACAGGGCAGGCCGCTGCTCGAACAGATCGCTCCCCAGTGTCGGGAAAAGATGCTGGAACGCATCAACAAACGCGCACAGGGTTTGCCGGTGGAAAACGTCTACGAGACCACAGGTTTGCGCCGGGACGGCTCACAGTTTCCGTTCCTAGTCTCGGCGAGGCGGGTGGTACTGCCGGAAAGGTCTCTGACCTTCAGCTTTTTCATCGACCTTACCGATCAGAAACGCACCGAACACGCTTTGCGTGCTTCCAACGAAATGTTGCACACGGTGCTAGAGAACGCGCCGATCCGTGTGTTCTGGAAAGACACGGAATCGCGCTACTTGGGCTGCAACACTGCGTTCGCCCGCGATGCCGGACTGCAACGCCCGGAAGAATTGATCGGCAAGGACGACTTTGCGATGAGCTGGCAGAATCAGGCCTCGCTTTACCGCGCGGACGACAAAGAGGTGATGGAATCGAACATCTCCCGGCTTGGCTACGAAGAGCCGCAAACCACGCCGGATGGACACGACATCTGGCTGCGTACCTCCAAGGTGCCGCTGCATAACAGCGAGCGCGAGGTGATCGGTATCCTTGGCATCTACGAAGACATCACCCAGCAAAAGCGCGCCGAAGCGCAGATCCGCCAACTGGCCTTTTTCGATCCGCTGACCTCCCTGCCCAACCGTCGTCTGTTGCTGGATCGCATCCAGCAAGCCATGTCCGTCAGTATGCGCAACGGGCGTCACGGCGCGTTGATGCTGCTCGATCTGGATCAGTTCAAGACCCTGAACGACACCAAGGGACACGGCGTCGGCGACAAGATGCTGATCGAGGTTTCCCGGCGGCTGCAAAGCTGCGTGCGTGAGGGCGACACCGTCGCCCGGCTGGGCGGGGACGAGTTCGTAGTGGTGCTGGAAACTCTGAGCAGCGTTCCCGAAGAAGCCGAGGCGCAAGCGGAAGAAGTGGCGGAGAAGATCCGGGCCTCACTCAGCGTAGCCTATCGGCTGGATGACAACGACTACCACATCACTCCCAGCATCGGCATCACCATGTTTCGCGGGCATCAGCACAATCAGGAAGACCTGCTCGTCCACGCCGACACTGCGATGTATCAGGCCAAGGCGGGCGGACGCAACACCATCCGTTT
The DNA here is from genome assembly GCA_016234685.1 of Nitrosomonadales bacterium. Lineage (GTDB taxonomy): Bacteria > Pseudomonadota > Gammaproteobacteria > Burkholderiales > Gallionellaceae > Ferriphaselus. The sequence goes on along the minus strand of JACRAT010000036.1, from coordinate 48,184 downwards.
TTACGATCCGCAGATGCAGGCCGCGCTGGAAGCGCGCAGTGAGTTGGAAAAGGCGCTGCGCGGAGCTCTGGCCCGCCGTGAATTTCAGCTTTATTACCAGCTGCAAGTGGATGCTCAGCACCAACCCATCGGGGCCGAGGTACTGCTGCGCTGGCGGCATTCGGCGCTGGGCATGGTCTCGCCCGGCCAATTCATCCCCATCGCTGAAGAGAGCGGGCTGATCCTGCCGATAGGGCACTGGGTACTGGAAACGGCCTGCGCGCAACTGGCTCGCTGGCAGACCGTTCCCCGTTTCAGCAAACTGAACATCGCCGTCAACGTCAGTGCCCGCCAGTTCCGTCAGGACAGCTTTGTGAACGAGGTGAAGTCGGTGTTGTTCGCCAGTGGCATCAACCCCAACCGGCTGAAGCTGGAGTTGACCGAAAGTCTGGTGCTGGACAATGTCGAAGACACCATCAGCAAGATGGTGCAACTCAAGGCGCTGGGCGTGCGCTTTTCGATGGATGACTTCGGCACGGGCTACTCTTCGCTGTCCTATCTCAAGCGCCTGCCGCTGGAGCAGATCAAGATCGACCAGTCTTTCGTGCGCGACATCACCACCGACCAGAACGACGCCGCCATCGTGCAGACCATCATCGCCATGGCGCAGAGCTTGGGGCTGAACGTCATCGCCGAGGGCGTGGAGACCGAAGCCCAGTGTGAATTTCTGGAGTTGCGCGGTTGCCGGGCATTTCAAGGCTATCTCTTCGGCAAGCCCGTGCCGATCGAAGAGTTGGAGCGCACGCTGAGTCGCTGAACCATCCCGCCTGCCCATGCATTTCATGGCGGGTTATGGTTTAATCCCCCACCATGAAACACCCCTTCCAAACGGTCGCGCTGATCGGCAAATACAAATCACAGGAGATCACCGGGTCGCTGCTGCGACTGGGTGAGTTTCTGGTCGCTCGGGGCTTGAGCGTCGTCGTGGATGAGCTGACTGCCGAGCATCTGCCCGCCCATCCCTACCGCATCCTGCCGCTGGATGGCATGGGCGGCACGGTCGATCTGGCCATCGTGCTGGGCGGCGACGGCACCATGCTCAACATCGCCCGCACGCTGGCTCCCCGCGGCATCCCGCTGGTCGGGGTGAATCAGGGGCGGCTGGGCTTCCTCACCGATGTCTCGCTCGACACCATGCAGCAGACCTTGGCGGCGATACTGGACGGCCAGTTCGTCACCGACGAGCGCCTGCTGCTGGCTTCGCGCGTGCTGCGCGACGGCGTCGAAGTGTTCCAGTCGCTGGCCTTCAACGAGGTGGTGGTGCATCGCGGCAACCTGAGCAACATGATCGAATTCGAGGTGCGCATCGACGGCGATTACCTCTACACCCAGCGCGCCGATGGCCTGATCGTCGCCTCGCCGACCGGCTCCACCGCTTACGCCCTGTCGGCGGGCGGCGCGATCATCCACCCCGGTCTGGACGTGATCGAGCTAGTGCCGATCAACCCGCACACCTTGAGCAACCGCCCCATCGTGGTGAAGAGTAGCGCGCAGATCGAGATCCTGATGCATCGCTCCAAGACCGTGCGCACCCACTTCGACAGCCACACCGAATTCTATCTGGAGCTGCACGACCAATTGCTCGTCACCCGTTTTCCCACGCCCGCCACCCTGCTGCATCCGGTCGGGCACAGCTACTACCGCACTCTGCGCGAGAAGCTGCTTTGGAATCAAACACTGTAAGGATGACTCGATGCTGAAATTTCTGAGCATCCGCGATTTCGTCATCGTCGATACCCTGGAACTCGATTTCTCCGCCGGATTCACCGCCCTCACCGGCGAGACTGGCGCGGGCAAATCCATCCTGCTTGACGCGTTGGCACTGGCGCTGGGCGAGCGCGGCGAAGCCGGCATGATCCGCGCCGGCTGCGAACGCGCCGAGATCTCTGCCGAATTCGACTCGTCCTACCTGCCCGAGCTGCAAGCCTGGCTGAACGAGCAAGAGCTGGATGGCGACGAGGGCGTCTGCCTGTTCCGCCGCGTTCTTGACGCAAGCGGGCGCTCACGCGGCTTCATCAACGGACGCTCCGCCACCCAGCAACAGATGCGCGATGCAGGCGAATGGTTGCTCGACATCCACGGCCAGCACGCCCACCAATCGCTGTTGCGTGCCGAAGCTCAACGCGCCCTGCTTGACGGCTACGCTGGACTGGGCGAGCGTGTCGCGCAGATCGGAGGTCTGTTCCGCGACTGGCAGACGCTGCGCCGTCGCCGCTTGGAACTCAGCCAAAATGCCGCTGCCATCGCCGCCGAGCGAGAGCTGTTGCAATTCCAGCGCAAAGAATTGGAAGCACTGAGCTTCAACCCCGCCGCTTGGGACGAGATGCAGGCAGACTACGCCCGGCTGTCGCACGCCGCCACCTTGCTGGAGACCGCCGCTTTCGGCGTAGACGTGCTGAGCGAGGCCGAAATGGCCTGCCTGCCGCAACTGAACACGCTCATCAGTCGCGTGCAAAGCGGCAGCGAATACGATGCCGCGCTGGGCGAGACCCTGCAACTGCTGGGCAGTGCGCAGGCCGAATTGCAGGAAGCGGTGTACGCCTTGCGCCATTACCAGCAGCGGCTGGACACCGACCCCCAGCAATTGCGCGAGTTGGAGCGCGACATTCAGGCCGTGGTCGATGCCGCCCGCAAATATCGCGTCGCCCCGGAAACACTGCCGCAGACGCTGGCCGATATTCGGGCCCGGCTGGACGAGCTGGGCGGTGACGCGGACGAATCGGCCTTGGCCCAGCAAGAGCAAGCCGCACACAACGCCTACCTCGCCCTTGCCCGCCAGCTTTCGGCGGCGCGCAACGAGGCCGCCGAGCGGCTCGCGCTAGAGATCACTGCCGCCTTGCAGACGCTGGCGATGCAGGGCGGACGCTTCGCCGTGGCGCTGCCGCCGCTGCCAGAAGGCAGTGCGCAAGGGCTGGAAACCGTTGAGTTCCAGGTTGCCGCCAATCCTGGGATGCCGCTGCGCGCACTGGCCAAGACCGCCTCCGGCGGCGAACTGGCGCGTATCAGTCTGGCGATACAGGTCGCGCTGTCCGAGGTCGCTTGCGTGCCGACGCTGATCTTCGATGAGGTGGACAGCGGCATCGGCGGGCGCGTCGCCGAGATCGTCGGCCTGCTGCTGAAGCGGCTGGGCCGCCGCCATCAGGTGCTGTGCGTCACCCATCTGCCGCAAGTCGCCGCAGCGGCGGACGCGCAATGGCAGGTGAGCAAATCCAGCCGCGACGGTGCGACCTACAGCCGCATCGCCGTGCTGGACGCAGCGCAAAGAGTGGAAGAGATCGCCCGGATGCTGGGCGGCGTCAACCTTACCGAGACCACGCGCAAACACGCGGCGGAAATGTTGGCCGCCTCGCGCAGCGCGGGCTGAGCTAGTAAATTTACGGCCTCGTTGCCGCACTGAAGAAAGGTTTTCTATGCGAATCAAGCTGACTCTTCTTGCCATGCTGTTGACTTCGTACAGCAGCGCCTCGTTCTCCGAGCCGACCGCAGCTGCAATGCCCGCAGCGAGTCAGCCCGTCAAAGAAAACCTGATCTCGCAAGCCACCTACCGTGACCTCACCCCCGGCTTGAGCCGCAAACAAGTACGGGCGCAACTGGGCGCACCGCTCAGTGACGCATCGGAACACGCGGATCGCTGGGATTATCTGCTCGACACCGAAATCAGTGGCAAGGCGGCACGTCCGCTGGCGCTGTTTTTCAGCGGTGATCGGCTGGTACGGATAGAGGAGAGCTCCCCGCGTGTCGCCGTGCCACGCCCGGACGCCAGCCGCAAAGAAGCCGCCCCCGCTCCGGCGCAGCCTTCGCCCACCCAACTCACCGATGAGATCAACCACACCGTGCAAGGCTGGGCCGAGGCCTGGATGGCGCGCAACGCCACAGCGTTCTTCTCGTTCTATAGCGATAGCTTCGAGCCGGCCAACGGCTACAGCCGCGCCGTGTGGGAGCAGCGCCGCCGCGATGCCTTTCAGCGTAGCCGCAAGATCGAGGTCGATCTGAGCGACTCGGCCATCACCTTGCTGGATGGCAGCCACGCCGAAGTTCGCTTCAAGCAGAGTTTCCGCTCCGGCGCTTTCCACGAGACCGCCGCCAAAACACTGGAACTGGTAAAGATCGAAGGAGTGTGGAAGATCCAAGCCGAGCGCTCGGATGCCGCTAGTGCTGTGCCACCAAGCAAGGCCGCCGCCACCCCGACTCCTGCTCCCAGCAAGCCTGCGCCAGAAGTGACGCCACCGAAAGCGGTCGCCGTACCTGTCGCGGGGGCAGTCGAAGCACCCGCAGCACCAACGACAGAGCAAGCGATACAGACTACGCTTCAGGAATGGATCGCCGCTTGGGAGGCGCGAGATGCCGACAAGTTCTTGGCTTTCTACGAGCCGGGTTTCAAGCCGGACGACGGCTCGCCGCGCGCCAGCTGGGAGCAGCGCCGCCGCGACTATTTCCATCGGGTCGCTACGATCAAGGTCGCATTGTCCGATCTGGCGGTGAGCGTGCAGGATGAGCGCCACGCGCAAGTGCGCTTCACGCAGGATTTTCGCGCTTTGGCGTACCGTGAGGTCAGCAACAAGACGCTCAATCTGAGCAAGGTAGGCAACGACTGGAAGATCACCGAGGAGCGTAGCGAAAAGCCTGCTGCCAGCAGCAAAGCGCCAACAACGCCTGAGGCTGCACCCGTCAAGCCTGCTCCGGCTGCTGAAAAGGTTAAGCCTGCCGAGCCAGCGAAGCCGACGCCAGCCGCCAAGCCGACCGAAGCGGCGCAGCCTGCCCGCGCCAGCCAGCCGGTGAAGGAAGCCAAACCCGCCGAGAAACCTGCTCCTGCCAAAGTCGCCGAGGAAGCCGCGCCAGCCAAGGTTAGCGAACCTGTAAAACCTGAAGTCGCTGAGCCGATCAAGGCTGCGCCCAAGGTCGATGTGCCAGCCGCCGCGCCGCCGCGCACGTCGCTGGACACCGTCAATCAGTGGGCGCGCGCTTGGTCCGAGCGCGATGTGGAGAAATATCTCTCGTTCTACAGCGATAAGTTCCAGCCCGGCGGCAAGCTGAGTCTGGCGGATTGGAAAACGCAGCGCAAAGAGCGCATCAGCCGCGCCAAATCCATCATGGTCGGGGTGCACGTCACCTCCATCAGCATGAAGGACATGAGTCACGCCTCGGTCGATTTCATTCAGGACTACCAATCCGACCGCCATCAAGACCTGACGCGGAAGACGCTGCAACTTGAAAAACAGGGCGAACGCTGGCTCATCACCAGTGAGCGGAGCAGCGCCAAATGAGTCGCTTGAGGGACGCCTCGAAAAACCATAACGAGCGGTTTGAGTGCAAGGCGCACGGAGCGGAGCGATCGAGAAAACGAGCAAAGCGAGTTTCGGCGAAGACTAACCTTCAGGTTATGTCGTAGCCACATATCAAATGGATAGGCGATTGAGCGAGCACTGCGCAACGCCGCAAGCGAGTCGCGCAGTAGGTTTTCCGAGGTGTCCTGAGGTATCATGCGCGCTTTCCAGATTAAGGCTCACACCATGCGTTACGCCCTGATTGCCCTTACCTTGCTGCTGGCTGCGTGCAGCAACGGTGGCATCCTCCTCACTCCGCACAAGATCGAGATACGTCAGGGCAATTTCATCACGCCTGAGATGCGCGCCCGCATCAGCGTCGGCATGACGCGGCTCCAGATCCAATCCGCGCTGGGTACGCCGATGCTCAGCGACCCGTTCCACGCCAATCGCTGGGATTACGTCTACCGCCTTGAGCAATCCGGCGCGGTCGTCGAGCAATCGCGGCTGACGCTGTATTTCGACGATGAGACGCTGACCCGCATCGAAGAAGACCCGAAGGTGGAGAGCAAGCAATGAGCAAGCTGAAGATCGCCATCGCCGGATGCACCGGACGTATGGGCCGGGTGCTGCTGGAGTGTGTCGCCCAAGCCGACGATCTTGAGTTGCACGCTGCGCTGGAACATGCCGCCAGCTCGCATCTGGGCCGCGATGCCAGCGAATTCGGCGGCGCACGCGGTGTCACCGTCACGGCGGATGTGGTCGCCGCCCTGCAAGGCGCGGACGCGCTGATCGACTTCACCCGCCCGGAAGGCACGCTCGAACACCTCAAGATCTGTCGCCAGCTCGGCGTGAACATCGTGATCGGCACTACCGGTTTCACCCCGCAGCAAAAGGCGGAACTGGGCGTGGCGGCGCAGGACATCGGCATCGTGTTCGCCCCCAACATGAGCGTGGGCGTGAACCTGCTGTTCAAGCTGCTGGAAACCGCTTCGCGCGTGCTTTCCCACGGCTACGACATCGAGATCATCGAAGCGCACCACCGCCATAAGGTGGACGCACCTTCCGGCACAGCGCTGGGCTTGGGCGAAGTGGTCGCCCGCACGCTGGGCCGTGACCTGTCGCAAGTCGCCGTGTATGGTCGCGAAGGTGTCACCGGCGAGCGAGACCCCTCCACCATCGGCTTTGCTACCGTGCGCGGCGGCGACATCGTGGGCGACCACACCGTGCTGTACGCAGGCATCGGCGAGCGCATCGAGATCACCCACAAAGCCAGCAGCCGCGCCACTTTCGCGCTGGGTGCGCTGCGCGCAGCACGCTTCCTGAAAGCCAATCCGGCGGGGCTGTACGACATGCAGGACGTGCTGGAACTGAAGTAAGGCTGTCAGCCGCCGGGGAGTCCCTCACTCCAACCGCTCTCCCGGAGGACGAGGGGCTTGCATCGCCCCCAGAAAGAATTGTTCCCTTCTCCCGTCGGGAGAAGGGCTGGGGATGAGGGAAGTGCCGTGAGTCTAAGCGCCGTCCCCCTTCCCTCCCGCAAACTATCTGGAGAAAAAATGGATTGGAAAATCTTCGCCACCGTGTTCGTCTCGGTGCTGATCGCCGAGATGGGTGACAAGACCCAGCTTGCCACCATGCTGTTCGCCGCCGACAAAGAGGTCAGCAAGTGGACGGTATTCTTCGGCGCGTCCCTCGCGCTGGTGATTGCCTCGGGCATCGGCGTGCTGGCGGGCAGCCTGCTCTCCAACTACATCAGCGAAAAGACGCTGCACTACGTCGCCGGGATAGGCTTTCTGGTCATCGGCTTGTGGACTTTGTGGAAAGCCTGATCCGGGGCTGATCTTTCATGGCATCATCTTCCTCCCGCCCCCCGTTCATCGGCTACTTCCTGCTCTCCGCAGCAGCGGGCGCACTCGCCGTAGCGGGGTTCGCGCCACTCAACCTGTTCCCGCTGCCCGTCATCGCGTTGGGCGTACTCTTCTCGTTGTGGCTGCGCGCAGCGGATGCCCGCACCGCCTTCCTGCTGGGCTGGGCCTTCGGCTTCGGTCTGTTCGCCGCCGGGGTGGGGTGGATCTATGTCGCGCTGCACGATTACGGCGACATGCCGTTCCCCTTGGCGCTGGCGGCCACCGCGCTGTTCGCCGCTTTCCTCGCCCTGCTGCCCGGACTGGCGGGCTATCTGCAAGCCAAGTTCCCCATGCCGACCGGCGCACGGCTGATCTTGCTGATGCCTGCGGTGTGGACCAGCATGGAATTGCTGCGCGGCTATCTGTTCACCGGATTTCCTTGGTTGACGCTGGGCTACTCGCAACTTTCGCCCAGTATGCTGGCCGGTTACGCCCCCATCATCGGCGTGTACGGCGTATCGCTGATGGTCGCGCTCACCGCCGGTCTGGCGCTCTGGGTCTATCACACGCGCAGTATGCTGATGCTGTTCATCCTGATCGAGATGCTGATCGGCGGCTCGGCCCTGCGCATGGCGGAATGGACGCAGCCTCTGGGCGAACCGTTCAGCGTGGCACTGGTGCAAGGCAATGTGCCGCAGGAGATCAAGTTCGAGGAAGACCGCAGCTTCAGCTCGCTGGAGCATTACCGGCGACTGGCCGCAGCCAGCCGCGCCCGTCTCACCGTCTTGCCCGAGACCGCTTTGCCGCTGCTGCGCGAGGAGTTGCCGCCCGAGTACATCCGCCTGCTCGCCGCGCCTGCCTTTGCGCGCAAGGGCGATCTGCTGGTCGGCCTGTTCGAGCGCGAAGGCGAGCAGTATTTCAACAGCGTGGTCTCGCTGGGCAGCTCGCCCGAGCAGCATTACCGCAAGAACCACCTCGTCCCTTTCGGCGAATTCATCCCGCTGCGCCCGCTGTTCGGCCCTCTCATCAACGACGTGCTGCACATCCCCATGTCTGACTTGGCGCGCGGCGGCATCGCCCAGGCACCGCTGGAAGTCGCCGGACAAAAGGTCGCCGTGGACATCTGCTACGAAGACGTGTTCGGCGAAGAGATCGTGCGTGCCCTGCCTGTCGCCACGCTGCTGGTGAACGTGACCAACGACGCTTGGTACGGCCACTCGCACGCGGCGGTGCAGCACAACCAGATCTCGCAGATGCGTGCGCTGGAGAGCGGGCGCATGATGCTGCGCGCCACCAACACCGGCGTGACTTCCATCATAGGCCGCGACGGCGTAGTGCAGGATTCCCTGCCGCAGCATCAGGAAGGCATACTCAACGGCGAAGCCCAAGGCTACACCGGCCTCACGCCTTACGCCCGCTGGGGCAACGCCATCGTCATCGTCATGCTGATCTTGATGCTGCTGGCCGCCCAAGCCATCGCCCGCCCGCGCCCACCGGAAACTCCCGGCGAAAAGACCAAGTGAATCCGCGCCGATGAGCTGGCATTGCTACCTCCTCGAATGCGCCGACGGCACGCTGTATTGCGGCATCACCAACGACCTTGACCGCCGCCTCGCCGCGCACAATTCCGGCGAGGGCGCGAAATACACCCGCAGCCGCGCTCCGGTTCGGCTGGCTTACAGCGAACCCTGCGCCGATCGCTCCAGCGCGCTCAAACGCGAGGCGCAAGTCAAACGCCTCAAGCGCGACGACAAGCTGGCGCTATGCGGGGTGACGCGACCCAGCGAAAACCCGTAAAATGCCGCCTTTGCGAATTATCGCCGGTTCGGATACATGAATACTTTTGCCTCCGACATCACGTCCGCAAGCGGACGGGGGTCTTCACCGAAGCTGAGCCTAGGGCTCACATTCCAACAGATCATCCTCACCCTCCAGCAATACTGGGACAAACAAGGCTGCGCGCTGCTGCAACCTTACGACATGGAAGTCGGCGCGGGCACTTCGCACACCGCCACTTTCCTGCGCGCGCTAGGCCCAGAGCCGTGGAAAGCCGCTTACGTGCAGCCATCGCGCCGCCCCAAGGATGGCCGCTACGGTGAGAATCCCAACCGCTTGCAGCATTACTACCAGTTCCAGGTGGTGCTGAAACCGGCTCCGGCCAACATCCTTGAGCTGTATCTCGGCTCGCTGGAAGCGCTGGGGTTCGATCTCAAGCAGAACGACATCCGCTTCGTCGAAGACGACTGGGAGAATCCGACGCTCGGTGCTTGGGGCTTGGGCTGGGAGGTGTGGCTGAACGGCATGGAAGTGACCCAGTTCACCTATTTCCAGCAGGTCGGCGGCATCAACTGCAAGCCCATCACCGGCGAGATCACCTACGGGCTGGAGCGCCTCGCCATGTATCTGCAAGGCGTGGAGAACGTCTACGACCTGACCTACGCCAAGGGCGTGAACGGCGCGCCAGACTTGAAGTACGGTGACGTGTTCCACCAGAATGAGGTCGAGCAATCCACCTACAACTTCGAGCACAGCGACGTGGAGTTTTTGCTGCACGCTTTCGGCAGCTATGAGAAGCAGGCCAAGCACCTGATGGAGAACCAACTCGCCCTGCCCGCCTACGAACAAGTGCTGAAAGCCGCCCACAGCTTCAACCTGCTGGACGCGCGCGGCGCGATCTCGGTGACGGAGCGCGCCGCTTACATCGGTCGCATCCGCAACCTAGCGCGCAGCGTGGCGCAGAGCTACTACGAAAGCCGCGAGCGGCTGGGCTTCCCGATGGCACCCAAGGATTGGGCCGAGGAAGTGTTGGCACAGAATGCAAAGAAGCCTGTCCTGAGCAAGGTCGAAGGGGTGGCTTGACATGAGAAACACACAGACCGTCATTCCGGCGCAGGCCGGAATCCCGCAGAAAAAACACTCCGCACAGCGGACAACACTCAAGTTTTGTCCTGCTACGCAGGCATCATTCAATCAACTGGATTCCGGCCTGCGCCGGAATGACGGGGTTTTAGCATGAGCAGCAAGAATTTATTGGTTGAGTTATTCGTCGAAGAACTGCCGCCCAAGGCGCTGAAGAAACTAGGCGAAAGTTTTGCCGCCACTTTGTCCGACAGCCTGAAGGCACAAGGACTGGCCGCTGCCGAGGCTGCCGTGACCGCTTACGCCTCGCCGCGCCGTTTGGCGGTGCAGGTCGCCAATGTCGCCGCCAAAGCTGCCGACAAACCCGTGTCGCAGAAACTGATGCCAGTGTCGGTCGGCTTGGATGCCAACGGCCAAGCCACACCTGCGCTGCTCAAGCGACTGGCTGGTCTGGGCGCAGGGCCAGAAGCCGTGGCGCAACTCAAGCGCGCCCCCGACGGCAAGAACGAAGCCTTGTTCTACGACAGTCTGGTCGCCGGTGCGGCGCTGGCTGACGGTCTGCAAAAAGCGCTGGAAGAAGCCCTCGCCAAGCTGCCCATCCCCAAGGTGATGGGCTACCAACTGGCCGACGGCTGGACGACGGTCAACTTTGTGCGCCCGGCGCATGGCTTGGTCGCGCTGCATGGCAGCGGAGTCGTGCCGATCTCGGTGCTGGGCTTGACCTCCGGCAACACCACGCAAGGCCACCGCTTTGAAGCAGCCAACCCGACCGTGACGCTGAACAGCGCCGACAGCTACGCCGAACAACTGGAAACCGAAGGCGCGGTGATCGCCAGCTTCGAGGCGCGCCGCGCCGAGATCCAGCGCCAACTCTTTGATGCCGCAACCAAGCAAAATCTGGTGCCGATTCAGGACGATGCCCTGTTGGACGAAGTGACCGCGCTGGTCGAACGTCCCAACGTGCTGCTGGGCCAGTTCGAGGAAGCCTTCCTCGAAGTGCCGCAGGAATGCCTGATCCTCACCATGAAGGCCAACCAGAAATACTTCCCGCTGCTGGACGCCTCTGGCCGCCTGACCAACAAGTTCCTCATCGTCAGCAACATCCGCCCGGCTGATCCTAGCTTGGTCATCGGCGGCAACGAGCGCGTGGTGCGCCCGCGACTGGCGGATGCCAAGTTCTTCTTCGATCAGGATCGCAAGAAGCCGCTGGATGCCCGCGTGATGGGGCTGTCCAAGGTGGTCTATCACAACAAATTGGGTACGCAAGGCGAGCGCGTCGAGCGCGTACAAGCCATCGCCCGCGCCATCGGCCTGCAACTCGGCGGCGAAGCACTGGCGCGCCAAGCCGACCAAGCCGCACTGCTGGCCAAGGCCGATCTGCTGACCGACATGGTGGGCGAATTCCCTGAGTTGCAGGGCATCATGGGGCGTTACTACGCCCAGCACGACGGCCTGTCGGATGAAGTGGCTTACGCCATCGAAGACCACTACAAACCGCGTTTCGCTGGCGACGAACTGCCGCGCAACGAAGTTGGCATTTGCGTTGCGCTGGCCGACAAACTGGAAACTTTGGTCGGACTATTTGGCATTGGCCAGATTCCGACCGGCGACAAAGACCCATTCGCCCTGCGCCGCCATGCTCTGGGGGCGATTCGGATGCTGGTCGAAAAACGTTTGGAATTGGATCTTGGGAAGTTAGTTGATATTTCTTCTGGCGCATTTCATGGAGTGGCTCATTTTCAAGGTGGTCAGATTAAAGACGCCTCAGAGGAGTTTGAGTTCATGCTCGGATTTGCTAGCACCGGCAATGATGATTTGACCAATTTTATATTTGACCGTCTAGCTGGCTCGTTGCGTGAGCAAGGCTACAGTGCGCAGGAGGTCGATGCAGTGCTGTCGCTGCGCCCGGCACAATTGCGCGATGTTCCGACTCGCTTGGCTGCCGTGCGCGTGTTTGCCGCTTTGCCGGAAGCCGCCGCACTCGCCGCCGCGAACAAACGCGTCGGCAACATCCTGAAGAAGGTCGAGGGGGATGCAACCCTTCGACAGGCTCAGGGCGAACGGGGTGGGGTGGATGTTTCGCGGTTGGTTGAGGCGGCTGAAATAGCCTTGCATCAAGCACTCAGCGAGATCGCCCCGCAAGCGAACGCGGCCTTCGAGCGCGGCGATTACACCGCTTCGTTGCAAGCCTTGGCGGCGTTGCGCGCGCCGGTGGATGCGTTCTTCGACGGTGTGATGGTGAATGCCGAAGACCCCGCCTTGCGCGCCAACCGTCTGGCGTTGCTGGCGCAGTTGCACGCGGCGATGAACCGCGTGGCCGACCTTTCCAAATTAGCGGCGTAAGCGTGCAACTGGCGAACATCCACATGTTCAATTATCAAGGGGCGGAGTGGTGAGCCGGGTTTTACCCTTCCCCCTATACTCTTCCCCCTTCACAGGTTTGCTATGAAACTCATCATCCTCGACCGCGACGGTGTCATCAACCAAGACTCCGATCAGTTCATCAAGTCGCCCGAAGAGTGGAAGCCCATTCCCGGCAGTCTGGAGGCCATCGCGCGCTTGTGTCAGGCGGACTACCGGGTGGTGGTGGCGACCAATCAGTCTGGGGTGGGGCGTGGATTGTTCGATATGCCGACGCTGAACGCCATCCACGACAAGATGCACAAGGCGGTGGCGCTGGCGGGGGGGCGTATCGACGCGGTGTTTTTCTGCCCGCACGGGCCAGAGGCGGATTGCCATTGCCGCAAGCCGCGCCACGGGATGCTGGAGGAGATCGCTTCGCGCTACAACACCAGTCTGGCAGGCGTGCCGTCCATCGGCGATTCGCTGCGTGACCTGGAAGCAGCGGTGAAAATGGGCGCGCAGCCGATACTGGTGCTGACCGGCAAGGGCGTGAAGACCCAAGCCAAGGGCGGCTTGCCCGAGGGGACGCAGGTGTACGCTGACTTGGCGGCTGCGGTGGCGAAGCTGGTGTGATGGCATGGTAGTCCTGCGCTCCCTCGTCTACTTCCTACTGCAACTGGTCATTACGCCGGTGTTCGTGACGCTAGGCGTGCTCATCATCCCGCTCTCGCCTATGCAGCGTTACGCCTACATCTCGCAGTGGGCGCGCATCATGTTGTGGCTGTTGCGCGTGGTGTGCGGGGTGCGGATGGAGGTGCGCGGGCGCGAGAACATCCCTGTTGAGCCGTGCCTGATCTTGTGCAAGCACCAGTCGGCTTGGGAGACGATGGCGCTGCAACTGGTGTTCCCGCCGCAAGTCTGGGTGTTGAAGCGCGAGCTGCTGAAGATCCCGTTCTTTGGCTGGGGCTTGGCGCTGACCAGCCCGATCGCCATCAACCGCGCTGAGACGCGCGATGCGATGCGCACCTTGCTGCGCGAAGGGAAAGATAGGCTGGCGCGCGGCTTCTGCGTGGTGATCTTCCCGGAAGGCACGCGCGTGCCCTACGGCGAACGCGGCAAATACAAGGTGGGCGGCGCGCTGCTGGGCGTCTCTTGCGGCGCGCCGGTAGTGCCGGTGGCGCATAACGCGGGCAAGCTGTGGGGCAAGAACGCCTTCCTCAAGCGCCCCGGCCTCATCACCCTGAGCATCGGTCAGCCCATCCACCCCGAAAAAGGCATGAAGGCCGACCAGCTCAACCGTCAGGTCGAAGAGTGGATCGAAGCGGAGATACCCAAGCTACCTTGATGACATGCTGCGCCGCCTCCGCCGCCTGATCTCCCCGCCACCGCCCGCGCCTGAAGCGCGCAGCATCGAGCTTGCTGGGCAAGCCATCTCGTTCACTTTGAAGCGTAGCGCGCGTCGGCGCAGCATCGGTTTGCGCATCGACCATCGCGGGCTGACGGTGAGTGTGCCGACGCGCACGCCAGAAAAATGGTTGCACAGTGTGTTGCAAGAGCGGGCAGGATGGGTGGTGGAGAAGCTCGCCGAGTGGCACGCCAAACAGGCCGCGCCACAGCAGTGGGCGGACGGCCAGCCGGTCGCGCATCTGGGCGAAACGCTGATCCTGCGCGTCAGCATCGGCTCGCCTATCCGCCCGCCGCAGCGCGTCGGCGCAGAGCTACATCTACAAGTCGCTCGGCCAGACCGGGTAGAGGCGGCGGTGCTGCGCTGGCATCAGCAAGCGGCGCAGCAGCTGTTCGAGGCCCGCGTAGCGCACTATGCCGTGGCGATGCAGGTGATGCCGCGCGAGATCAAGCTCTCGGCGGCACGCACCCGCTGGGGCAGCTGCACCTCGCAAGGCGTGGTGCGGCTGAACTGGCAGTTGGTGAAACTGCCCTTGGCGCTGGTGGATTATGTGGTGGTACATGAGTTGGCGCACCTGAAACAGATGAACCATGCGCCCGCGTTCTGGCGCGAGGTGGAGGCGGCCTGCCCGGACTATCTGGCGCGACGCAAGGCGTTGAAGCTGTATGGATTGGGACGGCTGGACTAGCCGCACTCAGTCGGCAGCGGCGTGCTTCATTGATCCTGCGTACATTTCCGGCCTGCGGCCACCTCGTAAATCAGCACCGCTTCGACCTTCTTCTCGCTGGTTTCCGGTCCGCCGCCCAGCCCCACGTTCTGTATGGCGCGGCGATAAAGTTCGCAACGCTGAGTCTCCGGCACACGCTCGGCGATGTCGTTGACGCTCATCTTGGCGAAGCGCGAGTTGGTCAGCATATCCTTGTATTTCGCCATCGGGTCTTTCGACTCGAATAGATGGATGTTGGCGAAGTAGTTGTTACACGAGTAATGCTGGCAGGCGTCGACCACGATGGTGAAGATCGCCACGATGGCGAGTAACCCTGCAATCACGTAATACTTGACCATTCCGCGCTCCCGAGGAGTTAGATACGCTTTGCCAGTTCTGCCGCTTTGCCGATGTAAGTGGCCGGGGTGAGTTCCAGCAAACGGGCTTTTTCGGCCTCCGGGATGGCCAGCGTCTGGATGAAATTTGCCAGACTGTCGCGGTTGATGCCGCCCTTGCCGCGCGTCAGTTCCTTCAGCTTGTCGTAGGCGTTTTCGACGTTGTAACGGCGCATCACGGTCTGGATCGGCTCAGCCAGCACTTCCCAGCTGTTGTCCAAATCCTCGGACAGTCGCTGCGGGTTCGCCTCCAGCTTATTCAGCCCCTTCAGCAGCGACTCGTAGCCCAGCAAGGTGTAGCCAAAAGCCACGCCCATGTTGCGCAGTACGGTGGAATCGGTCAGATCGCGCTGCCAGCGCGAGATCGGTAGCTTCTCGGAAAGATGGCGCAGCAGCGCGTTGGCTAGGCCGAGGTTGCCTTCCGAATTTTCGAAGTCAATGGGGTTGACCTTGTGCGGCATGGTGGAAGAGCCGACTTCGCCCGCCACCACCTTCTGCTTGAAGAAACCCAGCGAGATGTAGCCCCAGATGTCGCGGTCAAGGTCGATCAGAATAGTGTTGGCGCGGGCAAAAGCGTCATACAGCTCGGCCATGTAATCGTGCGGCTCGATCTGGATGGTGTAGGGGTTGAACGTGATGCCGCGTGCTTCGACGAAACGGTGCGCGAACCCTTCCCAATCGACATTCGGGTAAGCGGAAAGATGCGCATTGTAGTTGCCCACCGCGCCGTTGATCTTGCCCAAGATGGCGACATCGGCGATGCGGTCGCGGGCGCGCTGCAAGCGATACACCACGTTCGCCATCTCCTTGCCCAGCGTGCTCGGCGTGGCGGTCTGTCCGTGGGTGCGACACAGCATCGGCAGATCAGCCAACGCCAGCGCCAGCGCGCGCAAGCGGGCGATCACTGCGTCCAGCGCAGGCAGCATCACCTCGTCGCGCCCGGCCTTCAGCATCAGCGCGTGGGAAAGGTTGTTGATGTCTTCCGAAGTGCAGGCAAAGTGGATGAACTCCAGCACATTCGTGGTTTCCGGGTGGGCGATGAGATGGTCGCGCAGCCAGTACTCGATGGCCTTCACGTCATGGTTGGTGCGCCGCTCGATGGTTTTGATCTCCTCGGCGTCGCTTTCGCTGAAACGCTCCACTAGCAGATCCAGCAATGCCATCGTCTCCGCCGAGAACGGCGCGATCTCGCCTACGCCCGGCTCAAGACTCAACGCCTTCAACCACTCGATCTCGACCAACACCCGATTGCGGATCAGGCCGAATTCACTGAAATGCTGACGCAACCCGTCCACCTTAGAGTGATAACGGCCATCGAGCGGAGAAAGAGCGGTGAGCGAGGAAAGATTCATAGCAAAAGTACGGAAGAAGATCGTGGCCCGTATTTTACGTGAAAGCAGGGGATGGCGTGCGGCGTGGTTGGCGGGGAAAAGTCAGAAGAAAATCGGCAGGATGACCTTCCCCCGGCTTTTCGTCTTCCAAGAGGTGGGTTTCATGCTACCAGTTTTTCCGGAGACGGGGCATTGAGCCAATTATTCATAAACTGCATCGGAGACTTGTAGCCCAGCGTCGAGTGCTGCCGCTTCCGGTTGTAAAACACCTCAATATATTCAAATGTCATGGCGAGCATTTCGTTCCGTGTCTCGAAACGCTCACCGTACACCCGCTCGTTCTTGAAGCTGCCGAACCAGCTTTCGGTCGGGGCATGCACCCTAAAGGGTAGGCTTCGCACTCCCAGCAGTTGCCCTTGCGACTCATCGAACAGGCCATGCCGTATTTCTTCAGCCTAGCTTGATATGCGTGGCTGGCATACTGGCTGCCGCGATCCGAGTGATGGATCAAGCCTGCTGCCGGCCTGCGGCGAAACCACGCCATCGTCAGGGCATCGGTCACGATGTCGGCTGTCATGCGCGGTTTCAGTGACCAGCCCACCACCTCACGGTTGAACAGGTCGATCACGATGGCTAGATGCAGCCAACCCTCGTCCGTCCAAAGATAGGTGATGTCGGAGGTCCAGACCTGATTGGGTGCGTCAGGCGTGAAGTTCCGATCCAGCAGGTTCGGAGTAATCGGCAGATTGTGCTTCGGGTCCGTCGTGACCTTGAAGCGTCGTTGGTGCTTGGCTCTAATGTCGTTCTCTTGCATCAAGCGCTCAACCCGCTCCTTACTCGCAGGGAAGCCACGGCCGCGCAGCTTTCTGGTTATGCGCGGACTGCCGTAAGCGCCTTTGAATTCGACATGGATGGATTGAATCAATGCCAGTATCTGCACATCAGTTAGGCGCTTGCGGTGTGGCTTCCCGCCAAGCTTCCATGATCGATAGCCGCTTGTACTGACATCCAGCCCCCGACACATTTCGTCCAGCCGGTAATCTGTGCGTTGCGCACTAATCCAAGCGTACTTCACTGCACATCTCTCGCGAAGTACGCCGCCGCTTTTTTTAGGATTTCGCACTCCCGCTTTAGCCGGATATTTTCCGCTCGCAGCCGAGACAACTCCATCTGCTCGGCGGTAACCACCTTGCCTCCAAGCACCATTCAATTTCCCCGCATCGGCAGCTTTAACCCAGTTGCGCAGCGTCTGCTCGATCAGCCCGAGATCCTTGGCTACTACACCAATCGACTGACCTGATTTCACTCGTTTGACCGACAGCTCCCTGAACTCGGTCGTATACTCCTGCTTCGGTATCTTCATCATCTTCCTTTCCAATGGGACTGTGATTTTATGTCACCCTTGGAAGACGTTTTTTCGGGGGAAGGTCATTTCGACGTTTGAGCTGACTCGTGCGCTTTCGGCGGAATTGAAATCGAGCTTGCCCAGCATCGAAGAGATTGAACAAGAGTTGGGTAATGAATCCGCCTAAGTCAGTAGGGCTGAAGAGCCGGGGTTTCCCAGCGTTCGGTTGGCCGAGATGAGTTTCTTTTTTCGCTGTGCGCGGAAAGGTGAGTTGAGTATGAGTAGAGCCAATCAATATGACATCGCCATCATCGGTGGCGGGCCGGTGGGGAGTACGTTGGCGCTGGCGTTGCGCGATAGCGGGCTGAGCATCTGCCTGCTGGAGGCGCGCGACTTTTCGCCCAGCAACGACCCGCGCGCGCTGGCCTTGTCTTATGGCACGCGCTTGTTGCTGGATAGGCTGGGCGTGTGGGCGAGGTTGCCGCAGGTATCTGGCATTCGCACCATCCATATTTCGCAGAAGCAATCGTTCGGGCGGGCGATGTTGCGGGCGGATGAGATGGGTGTTCCGGCGCTGGGGCATGTGCTGCCGTATTCGGCGTTGCAAAATGGTTTGCAAGCGGCGGTGCTGGCGAGTGCAGTGAGGGTTGGCGACGCTCGTCCCGAATCAACTCTCCTCCCCCCCGGCCCATCACCCGAAGGGGGAGGAGAGTTAGTCTGTATCGGCAGTGCGGCGGTGACGGCGCTGGAGACGGGCGCGGAAGTGGCGACCATCCGTTACAGCCACAACAGGGTGGAGCATGGAATCACGGCAAAACTGGCGGTGGTGGCGGACGGCGGGCGCTTGCTGGAGGCCAGCCATCCGCCCGAGGTGCATGAGTACGGGCAGAGCGCCGTCATCGCGCATGTGACGTGCGCGCACCCCAAGCTGGACACGGCCTTCGAGCGTTTTACCGCACAAGGGCCTGTGGCGCTGTTGCCGTATCACGATGGTTACGAACTGGTATGGACGGCGGCGCACGACAAGGCGCAGGCGATGCTGGTCTGGGACGACGCGACTTTCCTCGCTCAACTGCACGAACATTTTGGCGATCGCGTCGGCGCGTTCACCGGCGTGGGCGCACGCACTTGCTACCCGTTGCGGCTGAAGCGCGCGCCGGAAACGGCTTTCCCGCACGCGGTGTTGCTCGGTAATGCCGCGCAGACGCTGCATCCGGTGGCGGGGCAAGGCTTCAACATGGGCATCCGCGATGCGTGGGAGTTGGCGCAAGTGATCCTGCGTGCCGCACCGGAGACGCTGGGTTCGGCGGCGATGCTGGCCGACTATCAGCACTCGCGCCAGCTCGACCGCAACGCTGGCATCCGCTTCACCGACGGGCTGGTGCGCATGTTCTCCAACGATCTGCCGCTGCTGGGCAACGCGCGCGGGCTGGCGCTGTCGGCGCTGGATTGTGTGCCGCTGGCGAAACAATTCGTGGCCAAGCGCATGATGTTCGGGGCGAACGGCTAAGTCAGCCGACACTTTTCTGCTAGAGTGCGCGCCATGCAAATGACCAGTTCCCAGCTCTATCTGCGCCTACTCGGCCACGTCAAACCGTACTGGCGCGTATTCGCACTTTCCATCTTGGGCATGATCGTCGCTGCCGCCACCGAGCCGCTGCTGCCTGCCCTGCTCAAGCCCATGCTGGACGGCACCTTCGTCCACAAGGACGACACCGTCATCCAGATGACCCCGTTCTTCATTTTGGCGATCTTCTTCGTGCGCGGTGCGGCGACCTTCGTCGCCACCTACACCATCAATTGGGTCGGCAACCAAGTGGTGATGGATTTGCGCGATGCCATGTTTGCCAAGCTGCTGTCGCTACCCACTCGCTTTTACGACGACCACGCCACCGGCATCCTGATCTCCAAGATCACCTTCGACGTGACTCAGGTCACGGCGGCGGCGACCAATGTCGTCACCATCTCGGTGCGCGACTCCATCATCATCACCGGCCTGCTCGGCTGGCTGTTCTATCTGAACTGGAAACTCACCCTGCTGACGCTGACGATGGCGCCCATCATCGCCTTCATCATCCGCACCATCAGCCGCAAGTTGCGCACCGCCAGCCGCGAATCGCAAGCGGCGATGGGCGACATCACTCAAGTGATCGAGGAAAGCGTGACCGCGCACAAGGTGGTCAAGCTATTCGGCGGGCAAAGTTATGAGGGCGGGCGCTTCCACCAGCAGGCTGACCGGGTGCGCCGCTTCACCATGAAGCAGGCCACCGCTGCCGCCGCCAACGTGCCCATCGTGCAGATGGTCGCCGCCATCGCGCTGTCCGTCATTATCTATCTGGTGCTGGTGCAATCGCGTACCGACGAGACCACCGTCGGTGGCTTCCTGTCTTTCGTCGCCGCCATGCTGATGCTGACCGCGCCGATCAAGCGGCTCACCGCTGTCAGCGAGTTTTTGCAACGCGGACTGGCCGCCTCGGAGAGCATCTTTCAGCTGCTGGATACGCCCAGTGAAGTGGATTCCGGAAAAACGGTGATCGGGCGGGCGCAGGGCGAACTGGCCATCGAACACCTGAATTTCTCCTATCAGGACGATGGCTTACGGCTGGCGCTGCGCGACATCAACCTCTCCATCCCGGCTGGGCAGACGGTGGCACTGGTCGGCTCGTCCGGCAGCGGCAAGAGTACGCTGGCGAATCTCGTCCCACGTTTCTACTCACCCGGCAGCGGACGCATCACGCTGGACGGGCATGATCTGTCCGAGCTCACACTGGCCAGCCTGCGCGCCAACATTGCGCTGGTAAGCCAGGAAGTGGTGCTGTTCAACGACACGCTGGCCGCCAACATCGCCTACGGTCAGATGCGTGAAGTGCCACTGGCCGAGATTGAAGCCGCCGCCCGTGCCGCTCACGCGCTGGAGTTCATCCGCGAATTGCCGGAAGGTTTCGATACGCTGGTCGGCGAAAAGGGGCTGCGCCTCTCCGGCGGTCAGCGCCAGCGCATCGCCATCGCCCGCGCCATCCTCAAGAACGCGCCCATTCTGATTCTGGACGAGGCGACCTCGGCGCTGGATTCGGAATCCGAGCGCCACGTGCAGGCCGCGCTGGAGACACTGATGCAGGGCCGCACCTCGCTGGTGATCGCGCACCGCCTGTCCACCATCGAGAAAGCCGACCGCATCGTGGTGATGCAGAAAGGCGAAGTCGTCGAGCTCGGCACCCACACCGAACTGCTGGCACGCAACGGCGTGTATGCTCAGCTGCATCGCAGCCAGTTCTCCGAGCATCGCGGCGGGCAGTGATTCAAGCCCAGGGGAAGCGCGCCCTCACCTCGTAGCGCACCCCGGCCTCATCGGGCAACGATTCCAGCAATACGAACTCGAACGGCCGCTAGACCACCGGCGGCATCTCAGGCAATGACGCGTCCATCCACTGGGCGTGACGGAGCAAGGTGACGTGGGGTTTGTATTCGCGCCGCTCGAAGGCGAAGCGATGCTGGCGCAGACGCTGTTCTAATTCGCCCACCAACGCCGCCAAAGCAGGCGGCATGTATTGCGGTGCGGCGTGGACGATGTGGTTATGTTCCCAGTAACGGGCCGTGTCCAGACTCAATTCGAAGCGCTCGCCCCGCACTTCTTGTGCGGCAAGCTTCAGGGCTTCCAGACGGGATTCGGCGACCTCGCCGAGAAAGACCAGTGTAACGTGCAAGGTATCGGCCCGCATCACACGGCCACAGCACAACTGTTGGAGTGGCGGCTGCCATGCCGCCAGTTCGGCACACTCCGTCGCATCCGGCCACAGCGCGAAGAACACCCGTGCGCTGCGACCGGCTTCAGTCACGGCAGATCGCCACTAGAGCATACGGCGCAGCGTGTTGTCGCGCTGTACCCAGTGATGCCACAACGCCGCCGCCGCGTGCAAGGCAATCAACCAGATCATCAACTCACCTAGAGTCTCGTGCGCCTCCTGCAAGGTATGCGCCAGCTCCTTGTCCGGGCCGATGAAGCTGGGCAACGTCACGCCGAACAGCCCGATGGCCTTGTCCTTGGCGTTCATCATCAGAATGCCCAGCACCGGCAGGATCAGCAACATGAGGTTCAACACTGCGTGCATCAGGTGGGCCACCAATGCCTGCAAGCGCGGCAGGGGCGGCGTGATGTCGGGCAGACGTTGCGTCATACGCCAAGGTAATCTCACCCACATCACCAGAAAGATCAGCAAACCGAACTGCGCGTGTACCGACTTCAGCGCCTCGCGCTCAGGCGAACCCTTGGGCCAATAGCCCTTGGATTCGATCAGCACCAGTGCGAGAATCACCAGAAAAGCTGATAGCCAATGCAGCAAGCGCATCCCCTTGCCATATTCTTTTTCAGTATTTCGCCACATATCCAGTTTCCGATCTATTGGTTGAACATCGTTATCCCAGCGTACCCGCACCGACATTCTCGGGGAAAACGGCGGAGTTTTCCAGTCTGCCGGCTACCAAAGCGATTCCTGACGGGATGGCGACGGAATCAGGTCCGGCAGCCGCTCCGGCGCTGTAATGCGCAATTGCTTGTTGACGTTATACACCCCGAACACCACGGTGATCGCGCTCGTCGGCACCTGAAACTCTCCGGCCAGAAATGCCACCAAATGCGCCGTCGCCCGTCCACGCACAGGAACTTCGGCGACATGCACTTCCAATTGCTTGCCGATGACCTTGCCGATAGCAGTCCGTTTGGCGCGAGGTCGCCCCAAGATATTCAGCACCAGCGTATCTCCCTCCCAATGACAGAACGACGACATATCTTCTCCGTAGCGCAGGCTAGTCCGCCTGCTGAACAAGGCGGCACTTTACCAGCCGCCCGCACTTTTCATCCCCCTAAAATCGGTTTACGATGCTGGTGTCGTGGGGACGTAGCTCAGCTGGGAGAGCGTCGCGTTCGCAATGCGAAGGTCGGGAGTTCGATCCTCCTCGTCTCCACCACCAGCAACGGGTTAATCAGCCGTGCTTTTCTCGATGAGCTCGATCATGTAGCCGTCAGGGTCGCGCAGGAAAGCAATGACGGTCGTGCCATGTTTCATCGGTCCGGCTTCGCGCACCACTTGCCCGCCGTTCTGCCGCACTTGTTCACAATAGGCATGGGCATCGTCGACCTCGATGGCGATATGCCCAAAGGCCGTGCCGAGTTCATAGCGATCAGTATCCCAATTGTGGGTCAGCTCGATTGCCGCCTGCTCGGATTCCTCGCCATAGCCGATAAAAGCCAAGGTGAATCTGCCCTCCGGGTAATCTTTGCGACGCAACAGCTTCATGCCCAGCACTTGGGTATAGAAGGTGAGCGAACGCTCAAGGTCGGTGGTGCGCAACATCGTATGCAGTATCTTCATGGGTTTCCTTGTGATTCGGCGTGGTGGATGCGCCATGCTACCAGAGCAGCCACGCATCTACCTTCGCATGGCCCAGATAGCTGAAGGGGAGTCACTTCCATGACTCCCCTTCATTTGATGCCCGACTTTAGCGATTAACGACTACGCACTGGGACCGTCGCCAACTTTTGCTTGGGTGCGGCAAGCTCCAGCGCGATGTTGGAGAAGAAGCCCACCAAGCCAACCAGCAGGCCACCCATCGCCATAGTCGTCATCACCACTAGGTCTTGCGCGGCGGAGGCCGCAGCGATCACCGAACTCAGGATGATGTCCGCCACAAAAAAGGTCATGCGGTTCACGTCAGCAAAAAAGTTCTTCATACGTTCCATCTTCAACTCCATTCATCCGTAGCACCTAGTCACACGTCGAGCAACGCTCCATTCATGACTTGCTTGCAACTATGACTATCGGTCATTAAATAAGTTCGGCGGAAACTGAGATTTCTTTGATTTCGCTCTGCGCCGCATTGACGACTGAACGCCCGTTCAGTATCGTTCAGCCCCATGGAACCCGACACTCAATACCTCGCCAAGCTACAGGACTACTACGCCGACCACGGTGTGATCCCACCCTACTCCACCTTGATGACGCTGATGGGCTTCAAGTCCAAGAATGCGGTGGCCGGCATGGTGGCCCGACTGAAGCTGGCTGGGTTCATTGAGTCGACGCCGGACAAGCGGCTGAAGCCCGGCGCACACTTCTTCGACCGGCCTATCTTCGACAGCGTGCGCGCCGGGATGCCCAGCATGGCGGGCGACCTGCGGCATGACTACGTCGCCATCGACGAATATCTGATTTCCCATCCATCCAGCACGGTACTGGTCACGGTCAAGGGTGATTCGATGATAGATGCAGGCATCATGCCCGATGACATCGTCGTGGTAGAAAAACGCGGCGGGGCGAATGTCGGAGATATGGTCATCGCCATCGTCGACAACGAGTTCACCCTAAAAACACTCGGGCTGGAGGGGGGGAAATTCACCCTGATCCCCGCCAACAAAGCCTATCCCACCATCCGCCCTAAAGGCGACTTCGAGATCTTCGGCATCGTCGTCGGCCAGTTCCGCAAATACAAGTAGCCACAGATTGCGGCTGGGCAGGTCTATCGTTGTCGACTCCCCCAAACCGCACGCCAAACAAAAAAGCTAGGGGTTCCCCTAGCCTTTTTCCCTCGTCAGCTGAAATTCAGATAACTGCCAAATCCATCCCCATGTTGCGGAATCTGCCAGACAGCAACTGGATGCCCAGCCGTTCCTGCTCTTTGACGGCCTCCTGAAAGCGATACCAGTTCGTCTTCGTCTTGTCCTGATCGGGCCGCCAGTAATACTTGTCGCGGAAGAGTGTGATCCCGGCAAGCAACCCACTTTTGAGGTCTTTCAGTCCGCGCACATCCGTCTCGATAGCCTGATCGAACCAGCGCGCCTCATCGAAATCAGGGAACCAGTGCAGCCGTTGCTTGTAGCTCCTTAACCGACTTTCGGCATAACGGCAGTCATCGCCGCTATAGGTCTGTCCCATGATCGCGATCAACTCCTTCTCGACCGCCGGCCACGAAGAGACGTTATCCAGCTTGCCGATGGAGACCTGATAACCACAATATTTTTGGTACAGCGCCTTCGCCGCCTCGATAAAGCGATCACGGTTGCTGATCTCGCTCTGGAGCAAGCGATTATCCGTCCAAATATGGGCGACCCAATCGGGGTGGCAACCAGCGATGGCGTGCCCGATCGCCGCTCCGACTTTAAGGTCGATGTCGTTGAAGTAGTCATACCAGCCGATGAAGTTTTGATGCGCCCAGGTATCGACATAACTGTGCGACGCGATGCCGATGCGAAAAAGACGGGTGTCCTCCGATGCCTTGAATGCGGCGTCGATTATCTGGTTGGCATATTCACCGTCGGGCGTGGTGTTCAGCCAATGCATCTTGCCATCGCGCCGCCGCGCCGTCGCCGCCTCAGGGTCGCCGGGAATGAAGTGAAAGATGGGATAGATGCGCATCAGCGTATCCTTGGGCTTGAGGATATTCAGCGTCTGGCTCATGTAATTGATGTACTCAGCGCCGGTATGTTTATCGACGATGGAGTAGCTGACATCGTTCTCGTCGATGTATTCCGACGAGTAGGCGATCACCTCCGCCTCCGCCTCGCTGAACCCGGCCCGATGCGCAACCAGCCCTGTCATCCAGTAATGAAATTCCGTATCCATGGTTTCTCCTGATGATTTGATAAATTACGCTGTACTGAGTTAAGCCGCCAACAAGGTTCGCGCGCGAATGCTCAACCGACGCCGCTCATCCAACCCGTTCAGTCCGCCATTGATGCGGTGGGTGATGGCTTCCAGATCATCTCGATCTGCCAACGCATTGAGTCCGCGATCCTCCCAGAACCAGCCGGCGGCATCCGCACACAAATTCACATCGGCAGCGAGTCGCCCTGGTTCGGCGACCACATCCAGCGGCCTCCCATGGCTGCGGCAATATTCCGAATATTTGCTGTAGTTGGCACGCCCGGTAAGCTGGATCAGCCCACGTCCTTTGTAGCGAGGGCCATCACCGGGCTGAGTGTTGCCCAAATCTCGTCGCCCTTCGTAAGCTGCGCCAGATGCCAACTCTTGCTGATAACGCAGTTCCCCGCTCTCGTGCCCGACTTGAGACAAGAAATGTAGCTGACGCAAAGGTGTGTTGATGCCGTACCTTTCCATCACATCCTTGATGATCGGGGTAAAGGTACTCACGGCAGAGTCGGCCGCATTAAGATAGAGTAGCGCCAGCACGGCCTCATTGAAACCATTGGGAATAGCGCCGCTCAATGCCATCAGCGTAGCATCGCCGGGGCGGATGATGCCTTCCGGCGCGGGCTGCGCCAGCACCACTTTCTGAAAAGCACAGATCGCCGAAAGCGTCTTTTCACCGATCTTGCCATCGGATTTTAGCGGCTCAACTAAGTCGAAGCGATTCACATTGAGGTTGAGCAGGCGCTGCACGGTCTCCACGTCAAACGGTGCATTGGTGCAATGCGGCCCGACGGTATCCCCCAACAGCTTCGCGCCACGGACTGGCGCGGCGGGAGTACTGCCAGACAAGGTGCTGTAGCCGGAGACTAACGAAGAAGAAGCACTTTTCGACTGGCTATCGGCGCTCTCGCGCCGCTCGAAATGTGGTGCATCCTTAAAGCTAGACCAGTTGCCACCCCAACGATTCACGGCTGGATCAAGGCTTTCCCAATAGACACCGAGCTGGCGCACGTTATCGCCGTCATAGGTCAGCTTCAGCGAACCATCCGGTGACTCCTGAAAAAAATTCAAATCTATCGCCAATCGTTTGAGATGCTGGCTACTCATAGTCTTGCTACGACCATTTTTGATATACAGCGCCTGCTGCTCCGAGGTGCGATAAAGCTCACCTGCCGTAACGATCAGCCCATAGTCCGGGGCCTTGCGAATAAGCTCAGCGACATGCTGTAAGAACTTTGACTGTTCGCGAGTGAGGTCCATCTCATTTCACTCCTTCGCTGTTAGCCTGATTGACTGAAAGCTGCTTGGTCAACTCCTTGAGTTGATCCGACTTTTGCTGACTCCCCTGACTTGAGCCGTAGAAGAACTGGATGATTGCGGACAGCCCCGTCCCCAAGAGAAATCCCAGCATGGTGTCGATAACACGCCAAGCAGGACTCTGGGGGTTGGTTGGCCCCGCAAAAATTGCCATGAATACAAACAAAAAAGTGAGTGCGGTTATCAGATAAGCGTAGTAGTAAGCGAAACGACGCACTAACGTATCTTCATTCTTATCGCGCCCGCTTTGAGTATCTCGCGCGCTTTTTGAATCCTCCACCCGCAACCGTTCCATCTCAAGCTCGTGCGTGTCAATCGCCTGACGGAACGCTAGCAACTGATCCTGATGTTGCAGCTCGAATTCTTTCAACTTGACCCACTGCTCTTCGGTCAACTTGTTCTCGGCGACATCGTGAACGTCGATGCCGGTCTTTTCCTTAATCAGTTGAGTGACCTTATCGGCTCCTTGATCCAGCGCACCGCGAAATACGCCACTCAGCAAATCAAGCCCGCGTTGCGCTAATTGGGGCGCAATCGCAGACAAAGCAGCCGCTATCAACGGAATAGGCATAAATTTTCTCCTGTCAGATTTTAGATACGATGGGGTTGGTAGTTATTGGCGGCGAGCGCCGCCAACTCTTGGTCTATCGCGCTGACTCGTGCCACGGCGGCCAGCAGCTGCGAGCGCGTCAGGACGGCGTTAGTGATAGGCACGGCGGCGATAGCCAGCCACAGCGGGAACGAGACAGTGTGAATGCCGGTAAGGCCCAGCCGGTGGTGCTCTCGGCACAACACCACGAGATTGCGGGCATCGTCCGGGCTGTCGATGATGGGTTTGCTTTTTGCTAAGGCTGCGAGGTGCAGTCGCAGTCGCTCTACCTCTTTGGCTCGGGCAGTGTAGTCCTCGTCATAAAATTCGATGGCGTGCAAAATGTCGGTGACTTTGCGCGGGTCGAGCGCATTCCAAAAAGCCCACTCGAATACATGATGAACTTCCAAATCGGTCGTAGCGCCGCAGATCCAGCACGGCGCGCCAAAATCGTCGCGCAATAGTTTCTTGTTCTTGCGGAACAGCGCGGACTCACGCCGCTTATTGTGGGCAGGAAGCCAATACTTCTCCTCGAACGTCCCTTTTTTGAAATGCTCTACGATGCCAACCATCCTGCCCCCTATGCAAGTTGCCGTGAAATGCTGCGATACGAAGCTGTCAGATCTCGATCTCTGCAAGATGGATCGTGCCGATCGGGTTTCCAAGGGAGCGCCGGATCATTTCGACGTAGTGTGCGTCTTCGCCCTTGATGTGCTTGGCCAACCATTCTTTCAGCATGTGTAGCAATTCAGGGATGACGTACTCACCGGCTTGAGCGCGAATCTGATATTCATCCACTTTTCTTCTGAAGATATCGTGGACGCGGCGATGTGCCTTGAGGAAGGGGTAGTCCAGCCTTTCTTGCAGTTTTTCTTCGTATGAGAAATGCGTTTGGGTGTATTCAATCAGCATGGCTAGCACCCGATTCACCTCGTTAGGATCGCGGGAGGTCGCGCTAATCACGGCCAACTCATTGATAAATTCGACGATACGTTGGTGTTGTTGGTCGATAACGCTGATGCCGGTATCCAGTTCGCGCGACCATTGCATGAAAGCCATCACATTCTCCTTTTCAGAGTAAGTCTGCTCGGCTTTTTAATTCACCCAATACGACGATAGCCCTCAGACGACAGGGGGCATTATCCACAAAAGTGGACCACCCAACAATATGCTGAAATATATAGACTTTCTCAAGAAAAGCCTAGGCACTCCTACTTAAGGTGGCACAAACACCAAGGGCGCGCGCTAAAGGGAGCTATCGGATACCGAAGATGGAGCGGCCAGCCGTTCAGCTTCGGTGAGCAGGAACTGCTTGAGCGCCTGCGCTGCGGTAGACAGCCGCTTGTTCTTGCGATGAACGACATACCAGTCGCGCACAATGGGAAAACCTTCCACGTTCAGGATACAGAGTCGCCGCGTCTCCAACTCAAGCTCGATGCCATGTTGCGAGATGATGCCCAACCCCATACCGGCCTGCACCGATTGCTTGATGGCTTCGTTGGTATCCATTGCCATACTGGCTGGCAGCGGAATGCGATGACTGGCGAAATATCGCTCGGCGACGCTGCGTGTGCCAGAGCCTAGCTCGCGCAGCAAAAATGTTTCCTGCGCCAGTTGACGCGCTTTGATGTTGGCGACCGCCGCCAGTTGATGCGTCGGAGCGGCGATCACCACCAGCGGGTTCTGCATGAAGGATTCCGCCAGAATGTCCGTCCCCGCCGGAGGTTGGCCCATGATGGCAAGGTCGGAGATATTTTCCGAAAGCTGCTTGAGCACCGCATCGCGATTGCCCACGTTCAGACTGACGCTGATGCTGGGATGCAACTGAATGAACTTCGCCAGCAATTGCGGCATGAAGTAATTCGCCGTACTGACCACCGAAATGCCCAGATGCCCGCGCTCCAGCCCCTTCATCTCGCTGAACACCGACTCCATCTCCTCGATCTGTTGCAGCACAGTGCGGCTGTAATGCAGCATCTCGCGCCCCGCCTCGGTGAGAAAAAGTTTTTTCCCTACTTGCTCGAACATCGGCAGTCCGATAATCTCCTCGACCTGCTTGATCTGCATGGAAATGGCTGGCTGAGACAGATAAAGCTCAGTCGCGGCACGGGAGTGACTCAGATGTCGAGCGACACTCTCAAAGACCTGAAGTTGGCGCAAGGTGATGGGCAGCATGGAATGATTCTAACATCACCCATAAGCCACGCTTATGGTTCCGATAAAAATATTTGACTGTTATTTATGATAGGCGGCGCTTATAGTTCGCACCGCTGCACCAAATTTACCAACGAGGAGAACATAGATGGATCAGTCCGCACGTTATTCGAACCTTGACCTGAATGAAGCCGAGCTTATCAAGAACGGCGGCCACATTCTGGTTGCTTACACGATGACCCCAGCAGCGGGCGTCGGATACTTGGAAGCAGCAGCGCACATCGCCGCTGAATCTTCCACTGGCACCAATGTTGAAGTCTCCACCACCGACGATTTCACCAAGGGCGTAGATGCGCTGGTGTACTTCATCGACGAAGCTCAAGGCATCATGAAGGTTGCTTACCCGAACGACCTGTTCGACCGCAACGTGACCGATGGCCGTGCGATGATCGTTTCCTTCCTGACTTTGGCGATCGGCAACAACCAAGGTATGGGCGACATCGAATGTCTGCAAATGCAAGACTTCTACGTTCCACCCCGTATGCTGCAACTGTTCGACGGTCCTGCCAAGGACATCACCGACCTGTGGCGCATCTTGGGTCGTCCGGTGGTAGATGGCGGTTACATCTCCGGCACCATCATCAAGCCCAAGCTGGGTCTGCGTCCTGAGCCGTTCGCCAATGCGGCTTATCAATTCTGGTTGGGCGGCGACTTCATCAAGAACGATGAGCCACAAGGCAACCAAGTGTTCTGCCCGATCAAGAAGGTGCTGCCACTGGTTTACGACGCCATGAAGCGCGCTCAAGACGAAACCGGCCAAGCCAAGCTGTTCTCCATGAACATCACCGCTGACGATCACTACGAAATGTGTGCCCGTGCTGATTTCGCTCTGGAAACCTTCGGCCCAGACGCAGACAAGGTGGCCTTTTTGGTTGACGGCTACGTCGGCGGCCCAGGCATGATCACCACGGCACGTCGCCAATACGCCAGCCAATATCTGCACTACCACCGTGCTGGCCACGGCGCGGTGACTTCGCCATCCTCCAAGCGCGGCTACACCGCGTTCGTGCTGGCTAAGATGTCCCGTCTGCAAGGTGCTTCCGGCATCCACGTCGGCACTATGGGCTTCGGCAAGATGGAAGGCGGCAAGGACGACAAGGTCATCGCTTACATGATCGAGCGCGATAGCTGCCAAGGCCCATTCTTCCATCAAGAATGGTACGGCATGAAGCCAACTACGCCTATCATCTCCGGCGGCATGAACGCGCTGCGTCTGCCTGGCTTCTTCGAGAACCTCGGCCACGGCAACGTGATCAACACCGCAGGTGGCGGCTCTTACGGCCACATCGACTCTCCGGCAGCTGGCGCGATCTCCCTGCGCCAATCGTACGAATGCTGGAAGGCGGGTGCCGATCCGATCGAATACGCGAAAGAGCACAAGGAATTCGCTCGTGCATTCGAGTCGTTCCCGAAAGATGCCGACAAGATCTTCCCGGGCTGGCGTCAAAAGCTGGGCGTTCACAAGTAAGTCGAGCGGTCAGATGTAGCACAAAGCCCCTGTCGAGATTCGCAGGGGCTTTTTTATCCCGATATGTCCGAGCGATTAAGTCGGATTAGCGGTTCGCCGCCCCTCTCTCCTACCTCTCTCCCAGAGGGCGAGAGTGCCGAAGTCTCGCTACGCGAGTTTTTACGAGGAGTGAATATGAGTTTTGATATTTCCCAATATCGCATCACCGAAGAACCGTTCTATCAAGCGCAAGGCAAGGAAGTCGAGCTGTACCAAGCCGCCTACGCCGCGCGTCTGCCGGTGATGCTAAAAGGCCCGACTGGCTGCGGCAAGTCGCGTTTCGTCGAGCACATGGCGTGGAAGCTGAACCGTCCGCTCATCACCGTGGCCTGTAACGAAGACATGACCGCCAGCGATCTGGTCGGTCGCTACCTGCTGGACGCCAACGGCACGCGCTGGCTGGATGGCCCGCTGACGCTGGCGGCGCGTTACGGCGCGATCTGCTATCTGGACGAAGTGGTGGAAGCACGTCAGGACACCACCGTGGTGATCCACCCGCTGACCGATCACCGCCGCACCTTGCCCTTGGACAAGAAGGGCGAACTGGTGCAGGCGCACCCGGATTTCCAACTGGTGATCTCCTACAACCCCGGCTACCAGTCGCTGATGAAGGACTTGAAGCAATCCACCAAGCAGCGTTTCGCCGCGATGGAGTTCGACTACGCCGCTGCCGAAACCGAAGCCGGCATCGTCGCCCGTGAAGCTGGCGTGGAGGCCGGGCTGGCGAAGAAGCTAGTGAAGATCGGCCTGACCGCCCGCAACCTCAAGGGCCACGGCTTGGACGAAGGCATCTCGACCCGCTTGCTGGTGTACGCCGCCACGCTGATCAAGGGCGGCATCGCCGAGCGCGATGCCTGCCGCATGGCGCTGGTGCGCCCGATCACCGACGATGCCGACATCCGCGATACGCTGGATCATGCCATCGATGCCGTGTTCGCCTAAGATTGACACTTACCCCGTTCGCCCTGAGCGTAGCGCAGCGAAGTCGAAGGGACGCTTGGCCTAGTCCGGTAGGGTGCGCAGACGCACCCCACATGGCTGACGCCCTGAGCCTGTGCAGGAGAATCAGATGACCGCAACCACCGAACTCAAGTTGAACTGCAACTTTCCCCGCGTGCAGCACGCCTTTGGCGAGCGGCTGCCGTTCGTGCGCAAGCAGCTTTCCGCAGCTGGCGTCGCCGCGTGGATAGATGGCGCAGAGCGCATCTACAAGCTGGGGCGAGGCGAGGAGCCGGTGCTGGTATTCCTCGAAGAGCTGCCGCAGGTGATGGCGCAGGTGGGCGAGGACGTGCTGGCAGAGATCGTGGAATTCACCCGCAAGCTGGGGCGCTCGCCTAACAGCAAATCCATCGTGCCGTTCCTGCAAACGCTGCCCGCCGCTGCGCGCCATCTTGAGAGCCGCGAGCTGTTCGGCGAATATCTGGAACTGGTGTTCGACACGCTGGCGCGCACCTCGCCCAAGATCCACGGCATCGACTCGATGTATCCCAGCGAATGTCTGCCGGAGTTCTTGGGCAGCGTGCCACACCTGCTGAGCCAAATCTCGCTGGGCGGACTGCGCAACTGGGTGGACTACGGCGTACAGGGCTACCCGAACGACCCCGACCGTCAGCGCGAATATTTCGCACTGAAGTCGCCGGACAGTCTGGCGGTGATGCAGCGCGAGCGTCACGGCACGCTGTTCAGCGAACACGAGCGCAAGCTCGATCTCTACCTGCGTGGTCTGTGGGACAGCGAAGCCGTGTTCATGCCGTACTCGCTGGCGTGGGACGAGGCGCGCAAACCCATCCCGTATCTCGATGACCTCGGCCTGCATCTGCCGGATGTGTACGACGATTTCAGTCCCCCTCTCCCCCCGGGAGAGGGTCGGGGTGAGGGGTCGTCGCACACAGCCCCTCACCCCCAGCCCATCTCCCGGGGGGAGAGGGGAGTCATTTCCGGCTTGAATCGTTATCGCGCTCTGATCGCCCACCTCTCCGCCCACCGCCGTTGGAGCACGCCGCAGATCGCCGACAACTTCAGTCCGTTCCAGCGCCTGTCCATCGAGGTATTCGAGGACGCACGGGTGGAATGGCTGGCGTTGCAGGAGTTCCCCGGCCTGCGCCACCTCTGGCTGGCGCTGCATCCTGCGCCCAAAGAAGACGCTTGCCCGGAGGGCTGGTCGTCGATCCGACATCGGCTGGCGATGCTGTCGCGCGCGCTGCTAGCCCCGCAGCATGGCTATCAGAACGCGATCATCCTGCAATTCGTCGAGCGTTTTCACGCGCTGATGCAGGCGGGCCCCACCACCACCCGCGACATGGTGCAGCTCGGCCTCGACTACATCACGCGCACCCGCACCGCCACCGATCCCACTTCCAAGGTGTGGTTCGAGGACACCGAGGTGAGCTACCGCGACGACAACCGCCTGCTATGGCTGTTCATCGAAGAAGGCGATGAAGAGGTCTATGAAAGCAAACCCCGTCCCACCGAGCCGGACGAGCAACTGGAAGGCAATCGGATGCCGCCGCGCATGTATCCCGAGTGGGAATACAACAGCCAGCATTACCTGCCGGACTGGGTGAGCCTGTACGAACACCTGCATCCGCAGGGTGACGCAGGCAAGATCGACCGCCTGCTGGAGAAGCACGCGGGGCTGGCCAAGAAGCTCAAGCGCATCATTGACCTGCTCAAGCCGCAGCAGAAGGTGCGCGTACGCTATCAGGAAGAGGGCGCGGAGCTGGATCTGGACGTGGCAATCCGCTCGCTGATCGACTTCAAGAGCGGCGCGCAGCCCGACCCGCGCATCAACATGAGCCACAAGCCGGACGGACGCAGCGTGGCGGTGTCGCTGCTGCTCGACCTTTCCGCCTCGCTGGGCGACGTGCCGCAAGGCTGCACACAGAGCAAGCTGGAACTGAGTCAGGAGGCGGTGTCGCTGCTGGCCTGGGCGGTGGAGCAGATGGGCGACCCGTTCGCCATCGGTGGCTTCCACTCCGACACCCGCCACGACGTGCGTTACCAGCACTTCAAGGGTTACAAGGAACACTGGGACGACACGGTGAAGTCGCGCCTCGCGGCGATGGAAGCGGGCTATTCCACCCGCATGGGCGCGGCCTTGCGTCACGCCGGGCATTACCTGTCGCATCAACAGGCCGACAAGCGCTTACTGCTGGTACTGACCGACGGCGAACCCGCCGACATCGACGTGACCGACCCGCGTGCTCTGATCGAAGACGCGCGGCAGGCGGTGCTGGAACTGTCCACCGACGGCATCTACACCTACTGCATCAACCTTGACCCCAAGGCCGACGAGTATGTGGCAGACATCTTCGGCAAACACTACACGGTGATCGACAACGTCGAGCGACTGCCGGAACGGTTGCCGCAGTTGTTCATGTCGCTGACACGCTAGCCTATGTAGGGTGCGCTTGGTGCGCAAGCGCACCCTACACAAGTCAAGCTACTCATCCAGCAAGCTGCGCAGCATCCAGGCGTTCTTCTCATGGATCTGCATACGCTGGGTCAGCACGTCGGCGGTCGGCTGGTCGTTGGCTTCATTGACCACCGGGAACATGGCACGGGCGGTGCGCACCACCGATTCCTGTCCGGCGATAAGCTGGCGGATCATCTCCCTGGCATCCGGCGAGCCTTCGCTCTCAGGGATGCAAGTGAGCGCTGTGAATTCGCGGTAACTACCCGGCGCGGGAAAACCCAGCGCACGAATGCGTTCGGCCAGCAGATCGACCGCCATCCATTGTTCGTTGTACATATCCATGAACAACAGATGCAGGGTCTGGAACATCGGCCCGGTCACGTTCCAGTGGAAGTTGTGGGTCTTGAGGTAGAGCGTGTAAGTGTCGGCCAGCAGATGCTTCAATCCCTCTGCGATCTCGGCACGTTGAGTATCGGAAAGTCCAATGTCGATACGTGATACGTCGCTTTTCTTGCTAACCATGATGTTCTCCTGATGGTTTACGTGAGTTTCCTGACAGATATTTCCCACAAGCAGCGATTTGGCCGCAACTCTTGGGGACGCCGTGGCGCAATCGGATGTGTCCCGACACCTAAAAACGACTCGCCAGATATTTTGACGGTAGCACAATTTTCGGAAAATCTCTGTTGGGCATAGAGGGGCGGGCGGAAAACCTGTAAAATCGCGCAGTTGAAAAATCTATCCGAGGAGTGAAGCATGGCAAAGAGTTTGCAAGAGTTTATCGTTGAAGAACAGCGTCAATACGGCGGCCCTGACATCACCCCGCTGATCATTGAGATCGCAGCTTCCTGTCGCAAGATCGCCTCGGCGGTGAATCGCGGCGCATTGTCCGGCGTGATGGGCTACGCTGCCAGCGAAAACATTCAGGGCGAAACCCAGAAGAAGCTGGACGTCATCACCAACGACATCTTCACCCACGACAACGAAGTGACTGGCTTCTACGCTGGTCTGGCCTCCGAAGAGATGGATGATCCGCATGAGATCGCCGCTGGCGTGCCGCGCGGCGACTACCTGCTGGTGTACGATCCCCTAGATGGCTCCTCCAATGTGGACGTGAACATCTCCGTCGGCACCATCTTCTCCATCCTGAAAGCACCGAACAAGAACCCCATCGTTGCTGACTTCCTGCAACCCGGTACCCAGCAACTGTGCGGCGGCTATGCTCTGTACGGCTCCTCCACCATGATGGTGCTGACCACCGGCCACGGCGTGAACGGCTTCACGCTGGATGTCGAGACCGGCGAATTCGTGCTGACCAACCCCGGCATGATGATCCCGGCTGACACCGCCGAATTCGCCATCAACATGTCCAACCGTCGCTTCTGGGAAGAGCCGGTTCAGCGCTACGTTGAAGAGTGCGTGAAGGGCAAGGACGGTGGCCGCGAGAAGAACTTCAACATGCGCTGGGTCGCTTCGATGGTGGCTGAAGTCCACCGCATCCTGTGCCGTGGAGGTGTGTTCATGTACCCGTTCGATACCAAGGATCCTACCAAGGCTGGCAAGCTGCGCCTGATGTACGAAGCCAACCCGATGTCCTTCATCGTGGAACAAGCTGGCGGCGTATCTTCCACTGGTCGTCAACGTATCTTGGATCTGCAACCCAATGGCCTGCACCAACGTGTGCCAGTGATTCTGGGCTCCAAGAACGAAGTCGAGCGCGTGGTCGGTTATCACCAAGGCGTTTAACTCTGGACACGCCCCCGTCCCGGGGGCGTTTTTACGTCCGAAATTTGAAGGATAGATATGAGCAAACCTCTCGTTTCCATCATCATGGGCAGCGCCAACGACTGGGACATCATGCAGCAAGCGGCCCAAGCGCTGAAGGATTTCGGCGTGGAATATGACGCCCGCGTCATTTCCGCCCATCGCTCGCCCGACCTGCTGTTCGACTACATCAAGGAAGTCTCGGCCAACGGCGCACAGTGTTTCATCGCGGGCGCAGGCGGCGCGGCACACTTGGCGGGCGTGATCGCCGGCAAGACCACGCTGCCGGTGCTGGGCGTGCCCATCCCCTCCAAGTATCTGAAGGGTATGGATTCGCTGCTATCCATCGTGCAGATGCCCAAAGGCATCCCGGTCGCTACCTTCGCCATCGGCGAAGCGGGCGCAGCCAACGCGGGCTTGTTCGCAGTTTCGATGCTGGCACTGAACAATGCCGCACTGGCTGACAAGCTGAAGGCCTACCGCCAGAAACAAGCCGAGCAGATCGCGGCGACGACCCTGCCAACGCTGGGCTGATAAGTAGGATGGGTGGAGCGTAGCGATACCCATCAATCGCAGCATGAACAACGATGGGTATCGCTACGCTCCACCCATCCTACATTGGTAATCGAGGAAATCATGGCCGCCTTACACGAATCCAACCTCACCAGTCTGCCGCTGCTGCATCGCGGCAAGGTGCGCGACCTGTACGCAGTGGACGAGAACAATCTGCTGATCGTGCAGACCGACCGCCTGTCTGCCTTCGACGTGATCCTGCCGACCCCCGTGCCGGGCAAGGGTGAGGTGCTTACCGCCATGTCGAACTTCTGGTTCGCCAAGCTGGGCAACGTCATTCCCAATCACCTCTCCGGCATCGCGCCGGAAGATGTGGTGACGACCGATGCCGACCGCGCACAGGTCAAGGGTCGCGCCTTCGTGGTCAAGCGCCTCAAGCCGCTGCCCATCGAGGCCATCGTGCGCGGCTATCTGGTCGGCTCCGGCTGGAAGGATTACAAGAAGACTGGCGCGGTGTGCGGCATCCAGCTTCCCGCCGGTTTGCAGGAAGCGCAGAAGCTGCCCGAGCCGCTGTTCACCCCTTCGACCAAGGCCGCCGTGGGTGATCATGACGAGAACATCTCGTTCGACGAGGTGGTGAAGCTGCTGGGCGAAGCGCGCGCCAACGAGGTGAAGGCCGCTACGCTGGCGCTCTACACCCAAGCCGCCGACTATGCCGCCACCCGTGGCATCATCATCGCCGACACCAAGTTCGAGTTCGGTGTAGATGCAGCTGGCACGCTGCACCTGATCGACGAAGCGCTGACGCCGGATTCCTCGCGCTTCTGGCCCGCTGAGCAATATCAGGTGGGCAGCAATCCGCCCAGCTACGACAAGCAGTTCGTGCGCGACTGGCTGGAATCCACCGGCTGGAACAAGCAACCGCCCGCCCCCGCCGCCCCGCAGGACGTGCTGGAAAAGACCGCCGAGAAGTACCAAGAAGCCTTGCAGAGGCTGACGGCCTGATGGGCGCCCCCGGTGAATTGATCGAAGGATTCCGTCGTTTTCGCGCGCGTCACTTCAGCGAGAACGACGCGATCTATCGCCATCTGGTCACCGACGGGCAATCGCCGGACGTACTGATCGTCGCTTGCTGCGATTCGCGCGTTGACCCAGCCATCGTGCTGGATTGCGCGCCGGGCGACCTGTTCGTCATCCGCAACGTCGCCAACCTAGTGCCGCCTGCGGAAGACCGCGCCGGACACCACGGCACCACCGCAGCGCTGGAGTACGGCGTGCGCATCCTGCACGTCAAACACATCATCGTGCTGGGTCACGCCCAATGCGGCGGCATTCGCACCCTGCTCACCACCCAAGGTGCCGACAATCCTAACTCCTTCATCGACGACTGGATGCGGCTGGCCGAACCTGCTCGTCAGGAAGTCGAACGCACCCTGCCCGACGCCCCTCCCGCCATTCGTATGCGCGCCTGCGAGCAACATGCCGTCGGCGTTTCGCTACAGAACCTGATGACCTTTCCGTGGATACGCGAGCGCGTAGAAGATGGCTCACTCACCCTGCACGGCTGGTATTTCGACATCGAGAACGGCCAGTTGCTGGGCTACAACGACACCGCCCACGGATTCGAGAAACTTTAATCGGTTAGAAAAGCCGGGACTTCCGCCTCAAGTCAACAGCTTGTGCATCCAGACGAACATCGCTTCGCCGTTGCCATCGGCTTCACGCCCCAAGGCGGCGAGCTCTTCCACCAGCATCACCACTTCTGCGGCGGGCCAGCCGCTGAGTTCGAACTCTTCGGTAGCCGCCAGCTCTTCACCCACGCTCTCGAAGCTATCTTCGTCGAGCTCGGCCAGTTTTTCGACCAGCTCATCGGGGATACGCAAAACGGTCGCGCCGTCTTCGTCGGCGGCGACATAGACCGGCTCATAGCGGCTCAAGGCATCGTGGAAACCTTCGCCGGTCAGCAAACAATGCAGCGTGGCGATCTTGTTGGTGTCGATGTCACGAGCTTGGATTCCGCTCCATTCACCCGCCGGATGTTGCGACTCGCCAACGGCTTCGAGGTCGTCTTCGTCGGCAATGACGATATTCACCAAAATACTCATCTGTCTCTTTCTATCAATTCGACCGTCTGGCGATCAGGGGATGGGCGGCATTATCTTCTCAGACTTGCCACGCAAGATGACTTCGATTCCGCTGGCGGGGATGGGCTGACTGAAGTAATAGCCTTGGATCTGGTCGCAATCACGCTGGTTGAGGAACTCAAGCTGCGCCTCAGTCTCCACGCCCTCCGCCACCACCTTCAGTCCGAGATTGTGGGCCAACTGGATGATGGAAGTGGTGATGGTCGCATCGTCGCTGGACGACAGGATGTCGATGATGAAGGAGCGATCGACCTTGAGCGCATCCACCGGAAAACGGTGCAGATAGTTCAGCGAGGAATAGCCGGTGCCAAAGTCGTCGATGGAGAGGCGCACGCCCAGCGCCTTTAGTTCGTTGAGTGCCGCCAGCGTACCGCTGACACCGGATTTCTCGTCCGGCATCAACAGACTCTCGGTGAGTTCGAGTTCGAGCAGATGAGGCTCGACCCCGGTACGCGCGAGTATCTCCGCGACGACCTTGGGAATCTCCAAAAAGCGATAGCGGAACTGACGGCTGGAGATGTTGACGGCAACCGGCACGACCGGCAGCCCGGCGTTGCGCCAAGCCTTGATCTGACGGCAAGCGCGCTGCATCACCCACTCGCCGAGCGGCTCGATCAAGCCGTTCTCTTCGGCCAGCGCGATGAATTCGCCGGGGCCGATCAGGCCGCGCTGCGGATGTTGCCAGCGGATCAGCGCTTCGAGGCCGAGCAGATGACGGGTCGTTCCGCTGACCTTGGGCTGGTAATACAGCTCCATCTCCTGATTCTCCAGCGCACGCCGCAGATCGGCCTCTAGGTCGATACGCTCCAGCGCCGCCACGTTCATCTCCTGCGAAAAGAACTGATAGCGGTTCTTGCCGGTGCGCTTGGCTTGCGCCATCGCGGTAAAGGCGTTCTGCACCAGCATGTGGGCGCGCTCACCATCCGCCGGATACAGGCTGATGCCGATGCTGCCAGTCACCACCACCTCGTGCGCGTTCAGCACCACCGGCTTTTCCAGCGCAGCACGTACTCGTTGCGCTGCCAGCGCCACATCCTGCATCGGCTTGATCGACTCGAACAGCACGGCGAAGCGGTCACTGCTCAGCCGGGCGACGGTATCCTGTCCACGCACGCAACTCAGCAGCCGGGCAGCGACCTCCTTCAGCATCTCGTCGGAAGCCTGCTGACCCAGCGCCTCTATCATGCGGTCGAAGTCGTCCAGATCGAGCAACAGCAGGGCGACGCCCTCCTGCACGCGCCGAGCTCGAAACAGCGCTTGCGCCAAGCGGCTTTCCAGCAGGCGGCGGTTGGGCAGATCGGTGAGCGGGTCGAAATCTTCCAGATAAGCCAGCCGCTCGGTCTGCTCCAGCAGGCGGCGGTAGCGATTGAGACGGACGATGGTCTTCACCCGCGCGCGCAACTCCGCACCATCGAAAGGCTTGGAGACGAAATCGTCTGCGCCGGTGAGCAAGCCTTGCAGCCTGGAATCCCGATCGTCCAGCGCCGTCACCATCACCACTGGCAACTCGCTCAGGCGAGTAGTAGCGCGGATGCGGCGACAGACCTCGTAACCATCCAGCTCGGGCATCATCACGTCCAGCAATACCAGATCGACCACTTCGTCCTCTAGTATCTCCAGCGCGCGCAGGCCGCTCTCCGCCTTCAGCAAACGATAGCCGTCCGGGGCCAGCAAGGCCTCCATCGAAGCGCGGGCGATGGGCTCGTCGTCCACGATGAG
This sequence comes from Nitrosomonadales bacterium, assembly GCA_016234685.1. GTDB lineage: Bacteria > Pseudomonadota > Gammaproteobacteria > Burkholderiales > Gallionellaceae > Ferriphaselus. The sequence goes on along the minus strand of JACRAT010000036.1, from coordinate 7,828 downwards.
TACGCAGTTGGCCTGATTCTCCGTCCAAGCGCGCGTCGGGATGGCTGGGGTATGTTCAGCGTCGGTCATCATTGAGCAACTCCGTCAAAGTCTTCAGCAGCGATTTCAGCGCCACCGGTTTGCTGAGATACAGATCGGCACCCGCTTCCAGACACTTTTCGCGGTCGCCTTCCATCGCCAGCGCAGTGAGCGCGATGATGGGCGTGGACTGGAACTCCGATTGCAGGCGCAGGCGGCGGATCGCCTCCAGCCCATCCATCTCCGGCATCTGCACGTCCATCAGGATCACGCGCGGATGCTTGTCGTTGGCGACACGGATCGCTTCCAGCCCATTCTCCGCCAGCTCGATGCGATAGCCCTTACCGCGCAGGTATTCGGAATAGATGTAGCGATTGATGCGGTCGTCGTCGGCCAGCAGAATCAGCGGCGCATCGACGGCGGGAGCGACCAGCTTCGCCTGCGTGCCGGGTGCGTACTCGGCCACCTGCGGTGCGGTGGGCGTCGCCTGACGGATGGGCTCGCCACTCCAGGGCAGCGAAACAATGAAGGAGCTACCTTGCCCGACCGTACTCTCCAGCGCGACCAGCCCCTTGTGCATCCGGGTCATGCGGCTGACCAGCGCCAGCCCCAACCCCGTCCCTTGATACTTGCGCGACAAGCGGCTGTCTAGCTGCACAAAGGGCTGGAACAGCAACTCCTGTTGCTCCTTGGCGATGCCGATGCCGGTGTCCCAGACCTTGAAGCTGAGTTGCCCGGCGGCGCTGTCGCCCTGCACGCGCAAACCGATGCGCCCACCGGGCGGGGTGAACTTGACCGCGTTGCCGAGCAGATTGACGAGTATCTGCTTGAGCCGCTTCTCATCCGCCGAGAGGGTTTGCACCGCTGGGTCCAACTCCAGCTCCAGCGTCAGCCCTTGCTTGCTTGCTGGCGTTTTGACCAGCCGGATGACGGCCTGACAGAGCTGCGGCACGTTGATCTCACTGTAGTTCAGCTCCATCTTGCCCGCCTCGACCTTGGCGATGTCGAGGATGTCGTTGATAAGATCGAGTAGATGCTTGCCGCTGTCGTTGATGTTGCGCACGAATTCGAGCTGCTTCTCGTTGAGCGTGCCATAGAGCTGTTCCATCAGCACCTCGGACATGGCGAGAATGCCGGTCAGCGGGGTGCGCAACTCGTGGCTGGTACTGGCAAGGAACTCGTCATTGGCCTTGAGCGAATGCTCCAGCCGGACATTGGCCAGCGAAAGTTCGTGGGTGCGCTCTTCCACCCGCTCCGCCAGCGAAGCGCGTTCATGCTCCAGCTCGGCGAGTATCTTGGTGTGCTGCAAAGAGTAGCGGATCGAGCGCTCCAGCAGGGGCGCTTCGACCTGGCCTTTGACCAGATAATCCGAAGCCCCCGCCTCCATCGCCGCCCGGTCGATCTCGGAGTCGCCCTGCCCTGTCATGATTATCATCGGTGCTTGGCATTGCAGGCGGCGCGCTTCGGCGATCAGCTCCAGCCCGGTATGCGCGCCCAGCCGGTAGTCGAACAGACAGACATCATGCGCCTTGCGCTCCAGCGCGGCGATAGCGCCATCGTAGGTCTCGATCCACTCCAGATCGAACTTCAGCGCGGGGATCTCGCGCAACAGATCGCGGGTCATGACGAAGTCGTCTTCGTCATCCTCGACCAGCAGGATGCGCAAGCGCTCAGACATTGCGCTTGTCCGTCAGACCGGGCAGCGAGACGATCTCGAACCAGTAGGTGTTGAGCGCCTTCATCACCTTGACCAGCCCGTCGAACGACACCGGCTTGGTGATGTAGGAGCTGGCGCCCAGCCCGTAGCTGCGCACGATGTCCTCGTCCGCCTCGGAGGTGGTGAGGATGACCACCGGGATGGCGCGCAGATTCGGATCGGCCTTGATCTCTTCCAGCGCCTCGCGGCCATCTTTGCGCGGCATATTGAGGTCGAGCAGCAACATGCCGGGGCGCGGCGCATCGGCGGGCGGCGCGTACTTGCCGCGCCGTTTGAGATAATCCATCAACTCTTCGCCATCCTCGACGTAACGAATATCGTTGGCGACGCGCGCCTCGGCCAGCGCGTCCTGCGCCAACATGCGGTCTTCGGGATCATCATCCGCGATCATGATGATGATGGGGTCGCCGGGTTTTCTCATAATCATGTCTACTCCTCAGGTTGATGGGCCGATCACTGCGTCTTGGATGCAGCCACCGATGGCAGATCGCACACCGGCTTCAACGGCAAGGTGACGAAGAAGGTCGAACCTTCGCCCGGCACGCTCTCGGCGTGGATCTCACCGCCGTGGCGCTCGACGATCTTGCGGCACAGCGCCAGCCCGACGCCGCTGCCTTCGTATTCGTTCTTGCCGTGCAGCCGCTGGAATATGCCGAAGATGCGCTCGGCATATTTCATCTCGAAGCCAATGCCGTTGTCGGCGAATGCCAGCGTAACCTTGCCCTGCACCGGGTCGAACGCGGTCTGCGTCACGCGGATCAGCGGCGGCGTGTCGGCACGGCTGTATTTGAGCGAATTGCCGAACAAGTTTTGGAACAACTGCCGCATCTGGGTCGGGTCAGCCTCCAGCTTGGGCAATTCCCCCAACTCGATGCGTCCCTGCTTCTCTTCCAGCCGCACTTCCAGATCACTGATGACTTCTGCGGCGATGTCGTTGAGGTCGAGCGGCTCGAATGGCTGGGCGCGCGTGGCGATGCGCGAGAATTGCAGCAGGTCGTTGATGAGCATCTGCATCCGCGCTGCCGCGTTGCGGATGCGCGCCAGATAGTCCAACCCCTGCTCACCGAGCTGGGCGCTGGCGACTTTTTCCAACCGCTCACCGAAGGCCTGCACCTTGCGTAACGGCTCCTGCAAATCGTGCGAGGCGACATAGGCGAAGGATTCCAGCTCTTTGTTGCTGCGTTCCAGCGCCTGATTGCGTTCGCGCATCGCCAGATCGGCCCGTTCCCGGTCGCTGATGTCGTGGATCACGCCGACGAAGATGCGCTCACCGCCGCGCTGCCCCACCTCGTTCACCGCCAGATACAGCGGGATGTGGCGTCCGTCGCGGTGCAGTCCCAGCACATCGCGGCCATGTCCGAGGATGTGCGTCTTGCCGGTTTCGAGATAGTGCGCGACGTAACCGTCATGTTCGCGCTGCTCAGGCTGAGGGATGAGCATGGAGATGTTGCGCCCGATCACCTCGTCGCGCGCGTAGCCAAAGATGCGTTCAGCAGCCTGATTGAAGGTGAGCACGGCACACTGCGAGTCGATGGTGACGATACCGTCGCCAGCGGTATGAATCACGGTCTCAAGAAACTCGGCCTGCTCTTCCAGCTTATGGCGACTGGCTTCCGTCTCTTGCAGATGCTGCGCCTGCAAGACCTCGCGGTGCTGCGCTTCTTCGATCAGCGCCTGACGCGAAGCCAGTAGCGTTTTCTGTAAATGACTCAGCAGCAGATAAAACAACCCCAGCAGGGTCAAACCGACGACGAAGCCCAACGCTACCATCACCTGCTCCATCTGATCGGCCTGCTTGGTCATCGCGGCGAAGTCGATGCGCACGACCAGACTGCCCACCGCCTTGCCCGAAGCATCGCGCAGCGGCAGATAGTGGACGGCCTGATCCTCGAAGAAGCTGTGTTCGCTGACGTCCGGCCCCGCCCGCCCCAGTATGGATTGCATTTCATCATCAAGCGAGCGGGTCGAGTCGATCAGCACGACAGCCGAAAAACGATCCCACTCGGCGACTCGGCCCAGCACCCGCATCCCCTGCTCCCAAGCGTCGCGCTGCACGAGTTGCTTGTCCAGCGTGGCGTAGATGTCCACGCCCAGCACGGCCTTGATGTTGGGCAGAATGTGGTGGATCTCGCGCCCCAACTCGATGAAGCCGATCAGCTTGCCCTCGCGAAACACCGGCTTGACCACGCGCAACGTGAATTGCCCCATCGCGCCCAATTCGATGCCCCAACTCGTCCCCCCGGTACGCTCGGCTTCGAGGGTGGTGTAACGGTTGATGACGTCGCCGAAGCGCTCGGGCTGATGCGCACGCAGCAGATTTACCCGATCCGGGCCGGTGAAATAGAAATGGGTGATGTCGTATTTGCGGTGCAGCGTCTCGAAGAGAGGGGCGGTGCGCTGCAACATCGCGGCGCGATCCTGCCGGGCAAGGTCGTCCTGCAAGCGTTGATCGGTGAGGATGGCTTCCAGCGTCGCCGCCATCTGCCGAGCGTCGCTTTCGATCTGCTGCCGGAACATGTCCTGCACAGCGTTGCGCATCTGCTCCAGATCATGCTCGACGTGGGCGTGGTGCATCCGACTCACCGCCGTCAGCGCGACCAGCAGCATCGCCGTCAGCGCGATCAACAGGGGGATCAAGATCAGCGACTTGATATGCTTTTCCGGGTTGAGACTGAGCTTCATCGGTTTGTTTGTCCTGAACGATAGTGCTACGAGCGATCCGTGGCCCCGTATTCCGTATCGTCGAAATTATGGCTTGCCGGTCAACTCCCGGTAGCGCTGTTTTTCCGCCTCATAGCGGGCGCTGATGGCTAGGCGCTCTTGCTCTTTTTGCGCCAGCTCCTGTTGCAACTCAGCAGCACGATTACTGCTGGCAGCCATATCCTCTTGCAGCGATTTAGGCACGGGCTTGCCGGTTTTGGCGTAGCCATCCGACTCTTTCCGGTCATCGCTGGCGCTTTGTTGAGCCGCCGTCAAACGTCCACGCAGACTTTGCACCACCGCCTCGGCCTGTTTCAGACTGCGGTCACGTGCGAGGTCGATCTCGGCTTCGTTGCTGTAGGTGTTGAGCAGCGCCTTGTCGCGACGGCGAGCATCCAGCGCAGCCTGCTCTTCGGCACGACGCAAGGCTTCTTCCTCATTGCGGATGCGTTGCTGCTCCGGCGTCAACACATCCTGCCGCCTCACCACCCGGCCCTTTTCATCCAACTCGACGTTGCTCTTGTTGGCGTATTCCGGCGGGATGGTCTCGCCGTAATGCGTGATGCCCTTGTCGTCCACCCATTTGTAGAGCCGCGCCTCGGCGGAGGCGCTGAGGGCCAGCAACAGGACGGCGCAGAGCAGTTTTGGGTTAGCCATTTTTCACGCCGTAGCGGTCTCGGTAGGTTTGCACAGCAGAGAGATTCTGCGCCAGCTCAGGTTGCCCCTGCAAGAACCCCAGCAGATCGGCCAAGTTAGCGATGGCGACCACCGGAATGTCGTAACTCTGCTGCACCTCTTGCACGGCAGACAGCTCGCCCTGCCCACGCTCTTGCCGATCCAGCGCGATCACCACGCCGCACGGTGTCGCTCCGGCGGCGCGGATCAGTTCGATGGATTCGCGCACCGACGTACCCGCCGAGATCACATCGTCGATGATGAGCACTTTGCCCTGCAACTTCGCACCCACCGTCGTGCCGCCTTCGCCGTGATCCTTGGCTTCCTTGCGGTTGAAACAATACGGCACGTTGCGCCCCTGCTCCGCCAACGCGATGGCCGTGCCCGCCGCCAGCGGGATGCCCTTGTAAGCCGGGCCGAACAGCATGTCGAACTCGACCTCGGAAGTCAGGATGGCTTGCGCGTAGAACTGGCTCAACTCGCGCAACGCGGCGCCATCTTGGAACAGGCCGGAGTTGAAGAAGTACGGCGACAACCGTCCGGCCTTGGTTTGAAACTCGCCGAAGCGGAGTACCTTCTGGGCAATGGCGAAGCGGATGAAATCGTGGCGAAAAGCGTGCATGGGATAAGACCGAAGTTGAACGATGTCCCATTATAATGCGCGACCCGAACCGGAGACAGATTTCATGCGCATCATCACCGCCAACCTCAACGGCATCCGTTCCGCCTGCAACAAGGGCTTTCTGCCCTGGCTGGAAAAGCAGAATGCCGACATCGTCTGCCTGCAAGAGCTCAAGGCACAAGCCGCCGACATGACCGCAGAGATGCTCGCCCCAGCGGGCTTCCACGGCGTCCATCATTACGCCGAAAAGAAGGGCTACAGCGGCGTTGGCATCTACTCCAAACAGAAACCGGACGCAGTGATCGAAGGCCTAGGCATCCCCGAGTTCGACTGCGAAGGGCGCTATCTGGAAGCTCAGTTCGGCGACCTCAGCGTGGTGTCGCTGTATCTGCCCTCCGGCTCCAGCGGCGAAGAACGGCAAGCGGTGAAATTTAAATTCCTCGACGCTTTCATGCCGCACATGGTCGCGCTGATGCAAAGTGGCCGCGACGTGATCGTGTGCGGCGACTGGAACATCGCCCACACCGAAAAAGACCTGAAGAACTGGAAAGGCAACAAAAAGAACTCCGGCTTCCTGCCGGAAGAACGCGCCTGGCTCACCGAACTGTTCGGCGCGGTCGGCTTCGTCGACGTATTCCGCCAACTCCACCCCGAATTGGAAGCCTACACCTGGTGGTCGAATCGCGGACAGGCTTGGGCGAAAGACGTAGGTTGGCGCATCGACTACCAGATCGCCACCCCCGGCATCGCCCAGCGCGCAGTGGCAACCTCGATCTACAAAGCCGAACGCTTCAGCGACCACGCTCCGCTGACTGTGGATTACGACCTAGGTTGATCCGCGAAGCTGCGGCAAGCGACTCTCGCTGCGAAACGTCATTCCGAGTAGCCAGCCTCGCGCTGGCTACGGACAGCGAGGACAAAAACAGTATCAATCGCGGCAACATAGCGATACAAAGCCACATAGCCGTGTGAACGGCGACCGATCACGAGTTCCTGCTTATCGTTACTCGCGGGGCGGCCTATCATCGGGTTATGCTCTAGCACGTTGATGGCGGCGATGATCTCCCGGATGCGTTGCGCCGAGTCTTCAATTTGAAACTGGGCAAGATGATCGAGGATGCGATCAAAATCATCCACCACTTCCGCAACCAATTCGATGCGCGACATGATTAACGCGCTAGTTTCCGAGCGACCGGGCGCGACACCGTGTTACCGGCAAGGCGCTCCTCCAGATAGCCTCGCATCTCATCCCAAGAGATCGCCTGCCCAGAGACGGAAAGGCCAGCATAGCGATCTTCGGCTATCGCATCGAAATCAGCACGCCTATCCTCCTGCGCCGCCTTTTGGGCTATAGCATCCAGAATAAAACCGTGCGTCGTAGTACCAGAACGCTTAGCGGCTGCCGCAACACGGATTTTCAACTCTTCCGGCAAACGGATAGTGGTGGTGCTCATCGTCATCTCCCGCGATCTAAAGAACGAATCCACTGTAGCACATCTGCGCTACGCGCCACCACTCCCAGCATCGCCTAGCGCATGTTCCGCCATACACAAAACCGAACGCCGCAACGACCACGCCCTGCTGACATTGGATTACGACCCCGGTTGATCCCAAAAACGGCGACGAACAAGCCTCTCGCCGCCACGCCATAAACGGAACACATCGAAAACCGTCATTCCCGCACAGACAGGAATCCGGCTTAGCTCACCACAAACCGTGGTAGGCCGCCTATTACGCGTATTACGAGCCCTTCCCTTTGTTACGTGATTTGATGTCGATAATTAGCTTGTGGAAGAATTCCAGGACGCAAGGAAAAAAGAAAAATACGAAATAAATCATCACGCTAATGAGCAGTACCGGATGTAAGAAAGCTGGCCCATTGTAAAATACCAGCCAGATAGAGAGCGTAAAAATAGATACCGAAAACCAGAATAGGAAAACCAGCCTCCTTAGGGTCAGAGGTGGCTCCGCTTAGTTGGACAGTATTCCCCATTTCTTAAGTGGAAGCCTTGCGGTTAATGCCTACGCTGCTTTTGGCAGTGCCGGCAGGTTGTCGAAGTAGAACTCATCCGGCGTTTTGTCGTCAAGCGATGAAT
>JACRAT010000035.1 GCA_016234685.1 Nitrosomonadales bacterium | reverse complement strand
CCATCCCGAACAGGACAGTGAAACGACTTCGCGCCAATGATAGTGTACGTCCGTATGTGAAAGTAGGTCATCGTCAGACTCCTTATAAATAAAAAAGCCCAGCCTCGTGTTGGGCTTTTTTATTGGGTGTGGAATATTGGTATTGGCGTTACGGTTTTCGCTTTCAGCTTGACGGCTAATCAAGGGATGCGGTCTACTTCGCCCCCCAGCCTTTCTAAGTCCGCCGTTCGAGGACAAGGGCTAATTTCGGAGTGAAGATGCTGGTTGTGATGTTCATAGCGGTGTTCGCGGTTTGCCTTGCACTGGCCATTTTTCGCGCCTCCCTGCTGAGTTGGCTGCTTGCGGCTGTCGTGCTGGAATTCTTTGTCGCCAGTGAGAGCCGCATTTCTGCCGAAACCTTGCAGGTATTCCATATTCTTTTGGCTGTCCTAGTCGCGCTGGTGGGTATTTCGCCATTGCGACGAGCTCTGATTAGTCGCCCGATCCTACATGCTTTTCGCCTACGCCTTCCGCCGACCTCAGTCACTGAGCAAGAGGCGCTCGATGCCGGTACGATCTGGTGGGAGAGGGGGCTGTTCAAAGGTCATCCCGAATGGGATCAGTTGCTTCACTCCCCCCAATCGACATTGATCGATGCGGAGCAGTCTTTCCTAGATCAAGAAACCGAACAGCTCTGCGCTATGATCGACGACTGGGGCGATACCCATATCCGGCATGATCTATCGCCAGAGGTTTGGCGGTTCATCCGCGAGCATAGGTTCTTCGGCTTAAGCATTCCCAAGGAATACGGAGGATTGGGTTTCTCGGTACAAGCGCATTCCGCCGTGATTGCCAAACTGGCTTCTCGCAGTACATCTGTTGCGGTGACGGTGATGGTACCTAATGCACTAGGCCCTGCAGAATTGTTGCTCCACTACGGCACGCCGCAGCAGCGAGAGAAATATCTGCCTCGCTTGGCGCAAGGGCTGGAGATTCCTTGTTTTGCCTTGACTGGGCCGTGGGCGGGTTCGGATGCTGCGAGTATCTCAGACGCGGGTGTTGTTTGTCGTGGATGTTTTGGCGGCGAAGAGAACGTGCTGGGCATACGCCTGAACTGGGAGAAGCGTTACATCACGCTGGCCCCGGTTGCCACGCTATTGGGTTTGGTTTTTAAACTGCATGACCCGGAACATCTGTTGGGTGAAGATGAGTATCTCGGCATCACGCTGGCGCTTATTCCCCGCGATACGCTCGGCGTCGAGATAGGCCGACGCCACAATCCCCTTGATGCCGCGTTTATGAACGGGCCGACCTCTGGTCGAGATGTCTTCATTCCTTTGGATCATGTCATCGGAGGCGTCGAGCGGGTGGGGCAGGGCTGGCGTATGCTGATGGAGTGCCTAGCCGCAGGGCGAGCGATCTCGCTGCCGGCCAGTGCGGCCGGAGGGATGAAGCTGCTGGCGCGTACCAGCAGTGCCTATGCCCGTGTGCGCCAGCAATTCAAACAGCCTATCGGGCGATTCGAAGGGGTCGAAGCCTTGCTGGCGCGCATCGCTGGACACACCTATCTCGTGGATGCAGCACGCCGACTGACTGCCAGCGCGCTGGATATGGGCGAAAAACCCTCGGTCATCTCCGCCATCATCAAATATCACGCCACCGAACTCGGTCGGGTGGTGGTCAATGATGCGATGGATATACACGGAGGGAAGGGTATTTGCCTTGGGCCGAACAATTATCTAGGGCGGCTCCATCAGCAAATTCCCATAGGCATTACGGTCGAAGGAGCTAACATCCTGACGCGCAGTCTGATGATCTTTGGGCAGGGGGTGCTGCGTTCTCATCCCTATCTGCATCAAGAGATCGCCGCTACGCGCGAGACCGATCCGCAGCAAGCTCTACGCGATTTCGATGCGGCGCTGTTCGGGCATTGCAGTTTTGCCATGAGCAACGCGGCGCGGACGTTGTTGTTCGGCCTGACCGCCGGACGCGGTCTGCCGACGCCGCCGGGACGCGAGACACGTCGCTATTTCCAACAATTGACGCGCTTCGCGGCGGCTTTCGCCTTGATGACCGACGTCGTGCTGGCGCTGTTCGGCGGGCAACTCAGGCGGCACGAAGGCATCTCGGCTAGGCTGGCTGATGTGCTGAGTCAGTTGTATCTGGCGGCGGCCGTACTCAAGCGGTTCGAAGACGACGGTCGCCCCGCCGAAGACCAGCCCGTGCTGGACTGGGCGATGCAAGATGCCCTATTCCATATCCAGCAAGCCTTGGATGGTGTGCTGCATAATTTGCCCCGGCCATTGGGCTGGGCGGCGCGCAGCTTAGTCTTTCCCTTGGGTCGGCGATTCGCTCTGCCCCCCGATGCCTTGGTTCATCAAGTCGCAGAACTGATGATGCAGCCCGGCCCGGCACGAGATCGACTCACGGCAGGCATTTACCTTGCGTCAGACGAAGGTGATGCGGTCGGTGCGCTGGAGCAGGCCCTGCTCAGCACACTGCGTTGCGAGCCGCTACAGCATCGCCTGGATGCCGCGTTCCACGCAGATAAATTGGGTGCGGCGAATGAGATCGAGCGTATCCGCGAAGCACAGCGGATCGGCCTTATCGACGCAGACGAGGCATCACAACTAGAACGTGACCACGCCTTGCGGCGTAAGGTCATCATGGTCGATGATTTTTAGGAGGCGGCATTGCTGAAGTCAGCGGATTTCGATCCCATTTTGCCGGAGCAAGCCGGCTCGCTGTATGGGCTCTTTGTGGAGCGCGTCAAACGCACGCCGGATTTAGTGGCATATCGTTACTTCGATGCCAAGCAGAAGGTCTGGCAGGCGCTGACGTGGGGCGAGATGGCGGTGCAAGTGGCGCGCTGGCAGGCCGCCCTGGCGCGGGAAGGCCTGAATCCCGGTGATCGTGTCGGCGTGATGCTGCGCAACTGTCCGCAGTGGGTCATGTTCGATCAGGCCGCGCTTTCGTTAGGTCTGGTCGTCGTGCCTTTATACACAGTGGATCGGCCGGACAACGTCGCTTACATCGTGCAGAACTCCGGGCTGCGCGTGCTGCTGTTCGAGTGCCGCGACCAATGGAAGAGCCTCAAGTCGGTGGCCGATCAAATCACCTCGGTGCAACGGTTGGTCACGCTAGATGCTATCGTCGATGCCGACGAACCCAGACTCGCTTGCGCCTGTGATTGGCTGCCGGAGCAGGCCGAACTGCAAGCCCCCCTTGTTGGTGATCCACATAGTCTGGCGACCATCATGTACACCTCAGGCACGACCGGACGCCCCAAGGGCGTGATGCTTTCGCACCAAAATATCCTATACAACGCTTGGAACGGACTGGAGGCGTTGCGGGTCTGCCATGGCGACAGCATGTTGTCATTCTTGCCGCTGTCCCATGCGTTCGAGCGCACGGTCGGTTACTACCTGAATGTGATGGCGGGCGGGCAGGTGGCCTTCGCGCGCTCGATCCAGCATATCGCTGATGACATGCAATTGCTGCGCCCGACTATTCTGATCTCCGTGCCGCGTATCTATGAGCGCATCTACAGCGGCATCCGTGCGCGGCTGGAGCAAGGCACGCCGTTGCAGCGCAGACTGTTCGACTTGGCCGTCGAGATCGGTTGGATGCACTTCGAATACACCCAGCGGCGAGCGAACTGGCAACCCCAATTGCTGCTGTGGCCCTTGCTTAAAACCTTGGTGGCGGACAAGGTGATGGCGCGCCTAGGCGGGCGTCTGCGGCTCACCATCAGCGGCGGCGCGGCGCTGCCGCCGGATATTTCGCACATCTTCGTCGGGCTGGGGTTGAATCTGTTGCAGGGCTATGGCCTGACCGAGACCAGCCCCATCATCGGCGTCAACCGCTGCAACAGCAACTTCCCCGCCAGCATCGGCACACCGCTGCCCGATGTTCAGGTGCGCATCGGTGAGCAGAATGCGCTGCTGGTGAAAGGGCCGAACGTCATGCTGGGTTACTGGAACGATCCAGCCGCGACGGCTGCCATGATCAGCCCGGATGGATGGCTGAATACCGGCGACACCGCGCGCATCAGCGAGACTGGACACATCTACATCACCGGACGGCTGAAAGAGATCATCGTTATGTCCAACGGCGAAAAGCTGCCGCCTGCCGACATGGAGTTCGCCATCCTGCGCGATTCGCTGTTCGATCAGGTCATGGTGTTCGGCGAAGGCAAAGCTTTTCTGATTGCGCTGGCCGTGGTTAATCCCGATGCGTGGCGGCAGTTCTCCGCCAAAGTCGGCGTAAACCCGGATATGCCGGAGTCTTTGCACGACACTCGTATCGAGCAACAGACGCTGGCAGCCATCGCCCGCCAGATCAAGGAATTCCCCGGCTACGCCAAAGTTCGCCGAGTGTTGTTGCTCAAAGAGCCCTGGACGATAGAGGGGGGGCAGCTCACGCCCACTTTGAAACTGCGGCGTAACCGCGTCGTTGCTCAGTTCGAGCACGAGATCGCTGAGCTTTATGCCGGTCATTGACGGGCGCGCTGGGGCGGATTTCGGTAACATTGCGGTTGTGGCGCAGAGTTGAACTCCGCGCCCAGTTTTATCAGGACAAACAATGAAGATCCACGAATATCAGGCAAAAGAGATTTTGCGGCAGTATCAAGTGCCGACGCCGCGCGGCGTATCATGTTTCAGCGTCGAAGATGCGGTCGCAGCGGCGGAGTCGCTGGGCGGCAGTGTGTGGGTGGTGAAGGCGCAGATCCACGCGGGCGGTCGCGGCAAGGGCGGCGGTGTCAAGGTGGCGAAGTCGCTGGACGAGGTGCGGCAATACGCCCAAGCCATCCTCGGGATGCAGCTGGTCACTCATCAGACCGGCTCGCAAGGCCAGATGGTGCGCCGTCTGCTGGTGGAGCAGGGCGCGGCCATCGCGCGCGAGTTCTATCTGGGCATGGTAGTGGATCGCAGCCGTCAGCGCGTGGCGCTGATCGCCAGTTCCGAAGGCGGCATGGAGATCGAAGAGGTCGCCGCGCACTCGCCAGACAAGATCAAGACTGAATGGATAGACCCAGTGGACGGGCTGACCGATGCGCAGGCGGATGCGGTGTCGCGTCAGATCGGCTTGCCAGAAGTGGCACTGGCTGAAGCGCGCAGCGTACTGCAAGGCTTGTACCGCGCCTTCGTTGAGAAGGATGCGATGCTGGCCGAGATCAATCCGCTGATCCTCACCGCCGACAACCGCGTGGTGGCGCTGGACGCCAAGTTCAACTTCGATTCCAATGCGCTGTACCGCCATCCCGAGATTGTGGCGCTGCGCGACCTCGACGAGGAAGACCCGGCAGAGATCGAAGCCTCCAAATTTGACCTGTCCTACATCCAGCTCGACGGCGACATCGGCTGTCTGGTCAACGGCGCCGGGCTGGCGATGGCGACCATGGACATCATCAAGCTGTACGGCGGCAATCCAGCCAATTTCCTAGATGTGGGCGGCGGGGCGACCACTGAGAAGGTCACCGAGGCGTTCAAGCTGATGTTGAAGAATCCCAAGCTCAAGGCCATTCTGGTCAACATTTTCGGCGGCATCATGAAGTGCGACGTGATCGCGCAGGGCGTGGTGGCGGCGGCGCGCGAAGTGCAGCTCACTGTGCCATTGGTGGTGCGGCTGGAAGGCACCAACGTCGATCTGGGCAAGCGGCTATTGGCCGACTCCGGCCTGCCCATCATTTCGGCGAACAACATGGCTGACGCGGCGGAAAAGGTCGTTGCGGCGGCGCGATGAGCAGTAATGAATCTGTAGGTTGGGTTAGGCGCGGGTTTTGCGCCGTAACCCAACGGGACACAATTGTCGGGTTATGCGGCGGAGTCGCTAACCCGACCTACAAGTAGGCCAGCAATGTCGATACTGATAAACAAGGATACCAAAGTCATCACCCAAGGCATGACCGGCAAGGTCGGCCAGTTCCATACTTTCCACTGCAAGCAATACGCCAACGGCGCGAACTGCTTCGTGGCAGGGGTTAATCCCAAGAAGGCGGGCGAAGAATTCGAGGGCATTCCGGTGTATGCCTCGGTGCTTGACGCCAAACAAGCCACGGGGGCGACTGTTTCCGTGATATACGTTCCGCCTGCTGGTGCGGCGGCGGCGATCGACGAGGCGGTGGAGGCCGGGCTGGAACTGGTGATCTGTATCACCGAGGGCATCCCGGTGCACGACATGATCCGCACCCGTTACAGGATGCAAGGCAAGAGCACCCTGCTGATCGGCCCCAACTGCCCCGGCCTCATCACACCGGACGAGATCAAGATCGGTATCATGCCCGGCCATATCCACAAGAAGGGCCGCATCGGCGTGGTGTCGCGCTCCGGTACGCTGACTTACGAAGCGGTGGCTCAACTGACCGAGTTGGGCATGGGTCAGTCGTCCTGCGTCGGCATTGGCGGCGACCCGATCAACGGGCTGAAGCATCTGGACGTGATGCGTCTGTTCAACGACGATCCCGACACCGACGCAGTGGTGATGGTGGGCGAGATCGGCGGCAGCGACGAGGAAGAATGCGCGCGCTGGATCAAGGCCAACATGACCAAGCCAGTGGTCGGCTTCGTGGCGGGCATCACCGCGCCGGAAGGCAAGCGCATGGGTCATGCGGGTGCGATCATCTCCGGCGGGCAGGGCGGCGCGGAAGACAAGCTGGCCGTGATGGAAGAATGCGGCATCCATATCACCCGCAACCCGGCGGACATGGGGCGGGTGATGAAAAAAGTATTAAAAGCGTGAAGGGAAAAGGGAAAAGGGGGAAGAGTGAGGTAGCAGCGGTGCGCACCACGCAGTTTTACCCTTCTCCATTACGTGCCAAAGGCACGTTCCCTTCCCCCTTCCCCAAGAAAGGTATGCAATGTTGGAAATGTTGAGTTCCACCTCGTTCTGGGTGGATGTATTCAAGATCATCATGATCGACCTGGTGCTGTCGGGCGACAACGCGGTGGTGATCGCCTTGGCCTGTCGCAATCTGCCTCCGGCCCAACGTAAATTGGGTGTGATGTATGGCGTGCTGGGCGCGATCGGTCTGCGGGTGACGCTGACTTTCTTTGCGGTCGGACTGTTGGCCTTGCCGTATCTGAAGCTGGTCGGTGCGTTGTTGTTGTTGTGGATCGGCGTCAAGCTGTTGTTGCCGGAAGATGATGAGGGCGGCGACCACATCAAGGCTAACGACAATCTATGGGGCGCAGTGAAGACCATCATCGTGGCTGATCTCATTATGAGTTTGGACAATGTGCTGGGTGTGGCTGCGGCTGCGCATGGCAATACCACGTTGCTGGTGTTCGGCTTGCTGGTCAGCATCCCGCTGATCGCCTGGAGCAGTCAGTTGGTACTCAAGCTAATCGACCGTTTCCCGGTCATCATCTATCTGGGCGGCGGCTTGCTGGGCTATGTGGCGGGCGAGATGCTGGTG
>JACRAT010000034.1 GCA_016234685.1 Nitrosomonadales bacterium | reverse complement strand
TACTACAACCACAGAAGGCGTCACTCGACGCTGGGCTATATCAGTCCGATGCGGTACGAGCAAAACTGGTTTGCGGCACAGTTGAAGGATGCCGCATAATGAGCGCGTTAAGAGGTACGGAATTCAGGGGCAAGGTCAGGCTATGCCAGCCGCAACTGAGAGCGATAGCAGAATGGCGGTGGAGATGATGGCCCAATGGGTTGACTCGGGCCACAGGAACTCTTTTGCCAAGCCGTATTCCGAAGAGAAAGCGAGCGCGGTGCAGAGGACGAAGTTGACATAGAACAGGTAGATGGCATCCCGCAGGGCGATGAACAGCAGCAGGTTGAATAGGATCATGGCGGTAGCCATGCCGAAATACCATGACTGCGCAATGTAGTCGTTCCGCTCATGCGTATGAAAAGCTTGCGGCTCCCACAGGCTGGCGGGAACGATGATGGGGGTGGTGGATTGAAGCCGCAGGTACACGACCTGCCCAGATCGCGCCGGCAGTGTCACTGGAAAAACATAGGCCCTATTCTTGTAGGGGCGCGTGGCGAAAGGCAAAGCATTGCCGGTGTCCACAGTGCGGTAGCCACCCTGCGCATCGGCATAGTGGAATTGGATGCTGGTGAGGATGGGATAAGCGACCTCAAGCATCCGCTCAAGGGGTTGATCACTGGTGTTACTTAAGGTCAGTCGCAGCCAGTAAGCCGAGCTGGTGATCCCATAATTCAAAGCGGATGCCGAGGCTTGACCGGTATAGAAACGCGCGGCCACTTCGGGCTTTTGCACATCGGCCAGCGTGAGCGTTTGGGTGGTGTCTTCTAGTACAGAAAAATATTCGCTCAGCACAACCGGAATCTGCCCCATGCGGCTCGCATCCAATGTTCTGTCCGCCGCAAAGGCGCTGGATGTTTGCAACTGTAGCAGTATGCACAGGAGCAGTAATAGCGGATGCCAGTTTCGAGTATTCCTATGCATAGCGGGCTATTTCAAAAATGAAATGAGTTTGATTGTAGCTGCTATGACGGTAGCGTTGCAGCCAAGCGTCGTCCAGCCGCGCTGAACGAGATCATAACTGCGCTGGCCATGGCCTAGCACGGCGAGATTTCGGCCAAGTCCCAGCTTGGTGGGCGCGTTTGCGCGCATGGGCGTTTGTGGCCTGATCGCCGAGGCAGAGGGTGGCTATACCCTCACCGCCGAGGCGCAGCCGATGATGACGGGGCAGCGCGCCAAGGACGACAGTGCCACTGGTTGCGTAGAGGCGTAACTGATCGTGGCAATGTGTGGACTGTCAGTCCATTCGAGCAGGTGCGCAGTAGTGAGTCGCTTGGGGCAAGCTGAGGATAAAAGAAAACAAGCGCCACGAGTGGCGCTTGTTTTTTGTCTGGCGGAGAGGGCGGGATTCGAACCCGCGGTGGGATGTTATCCCACACACGCTTTCCAGGCGTGCGACTTAAACCGCTCATCCACCTCTCCGAAAGGGCGCGAAGAATAAACCAGATTAGGGTTTGCCGCAACCTTGCAAAGGCGAAATCTGTGCTTTTTCTAAAAGATATTCCGCCATTGTCGCAGGGCGATGAATACGGCGAGTGGATCGGGTAGGGGCTTGCCAGCTTGCTGCTCGGTGTTGCGGACGATTTCTGGCTGGGTGCAGCGGAGGAAGGGGTTGGTGGCTTTTTCCAGTGCGAGCTTGCTGGGTAGGCTGGGCAGGCCCTGTTCGCGTAGGGTGCGGGTGTCGTGCTGGCGCTGTTCGATCTTGGCATTGCCGGGTTCGCAGGCGCGCGCGAAGCGGAGGTTGGCTTCGGTGTATTCGTGCGAGCAATAGATCAAGGTGTCGTCCGGCAGGGTGGCTAGGCGTTGCACGGACTGGTGCAATCGCTCGACGGTGCTGTCGAAGACGCGCCCGCAGCCCGCGCCGAACAGGGTATCGCCACAGAACAGGCCCAGCTCGTTGATGAAGGCGATATGGCCGCGCGTGTGGCCGGGTATCTCCATCACCTGAAAGGTTAGCGCCAATGTTGGTATTTCGATGTTCGCCCCCTCGCCGACGCGCTGGCTGATGCAGGCGATGTCTTCGTTGAGCGGGCCGTAGACGGGGATGGCGTGTGCGGCGGCCAGCTCGCAGATGCCGCCGGTGTGATCCTTCTGCCAGTGGGTGCAGAGGATGGCGGCGAGGCTGAGTCGATGCTGCCGCAGGAAATCCTCCACCGGCTGGGCGACACCGGGGTCGACTACGATGGCGTGCTGCTCATCGTGGATGATCCAGATGTAGTTATCGCGCAGGGCGGGGAGGGGCGTGATGCTTAGTGGCATGTGACGAGCGGATTATTCCAGCAGGGCCAGCAAGCGCGGTTTGAGTTCGGCGCTGCGCTTTTTGCCTGCGGTGCTGGCGATGGCCTCGTCCCAGTCTTTGACCAGTTGGCGCAGGTCTTCGACGTTTTGGGCGCTCTTGGCGCGCGCGATCAGCCCTGAGCCGAACATGCCGACAAAGGTCTGCGTGGTGTTGATGATGAAGTTGCGGGCCATGCTCAGGCGCTCGGCGGGGTCGGTCGGGATGTCTTGTTCGCCATTGCTCTTGGCGGCAGTAGGCTTGGCAGCAACCGGTGCGGCTGGGGCGGCGGCTTCGGCAAGGAAGCCATCGGCCACCAACTGCGCTAGCGTGATGCCGACCTCTGGTGAAGCGAGCATCTCGGCCAGTGTTGCTAGGTTTCGTTTGCCATCGACCAAGATCAGTATCTGTCGCAGCCTCGGCGGCAAGCGGTAAGTGCGCTTCTCCATCTCTTCGAGGCCTTTCGGTGTTTTTGCCAAGACGGTGCTGCCATCCATTGCTTGTTCTCCTTAGGGACAAAATGGTCGGGGGTTAAGTTGGCACGCAGGCCAGATGCTGTGCGTGGCAGACATAGCCCTTGGCGTAGACCAAGGCGAACCACAGCCAGAGCAAGACGAAGAAGCTGACCCAGCCGATATGCGCATCGGCGATGCGTTTGGGCGCGATGGCGCGAACGGCGCGGGTGGCGGGGTGGGTGATGACTTGGAACAACCGATAGACGAAGTTCTCCTGCCTAGAGCGGCCCGCCAGGAATCCGACTAGCCCTTGCGCCAGCAGCGCCATCAGGGCGATCTCGATGAGTGCCTTGAGCGTGCTGACGATGAGCAATGCAGGGGAAGACATGACGTGGGCGGCTAAATGCTTTTGCCGGGCGCGTCGCCCTTCAGGTTCGGATAGCGCACATGATCGACCAAATCCTGCACGGTCTTGTCTGGCGCGGCGGTCAGCAAACTGCCGATGATGACGCCGGCGAAGCCGACTGGCATCCCGAAGATGCCCGCCGAGATCGGGTTGATGCCCCACCATAGCGGGGCGTTCACGCCGAAGAAAGGATAGGTGGTGTACATGTAGAACATGCAGGTTGCCAATCCGCTCAACATGCCGAGGATCGCGCCGGTTTTGTTGGCACGTTTCCAAAAAATACCCAGCGCCAAGGCAGGGAAGAAGGCGGAGGCCGCCAGCGAGAAGGCTGCGCCGACTAGGAACAGGATGTCGCCCGGCTTCAGCGAGGTGACGTAAGCGGCCAGCACCGCCACCACCAGCAGCAAGCCTTTGGAGATGGCGAGGCGGCGCGCGGTCGGGGCATTAGGGTTGATCATCTTGTAGTAGACATCGTGCGACAGGGCGTTGGCGATGGTCAGCAGCAGGCCGTCCGCCGTGGAGAGTGCTGCCGCCAAGCCGCCTGCCGCTACTAATCCGGTGACGACGTAAGGCAGGCCAGCGATCTCAGGGGTGGCCAGCACGATCAGATCGCCGCCGATGGTGATCTCGGCGAGTTGCACGATGCCATCCTTGTTGATGTCGGTCACGTTCATCAGCGTCTTATCGACCGTCGCCCAAGCCGAGACCCAGCTAGGCAACTCGGAAAAACTGGAGCCGACCAGCAGGGTGTATACGTCGAACTTGGCCAGTACCGCCAGCGCGGGCGCGGTGAAATAGAGCAGGAAGATGAAGAACAGCGACCAGAACACCGATTTGCGCGCCTCTTCTACTGAGGGCGTGGTGTAGTAGCGCATCAGGATGTGCGGCAACGCTGCCGTTCCCACCATCAGGCACAACACCAGTGCGAGGAAATTGTTGCGTTTCTTTTCGCGCGTGGCTTCGTCTGGCCCAGCGAAGGGCTCTGCGTGGGAGGCGATGGGGGCGGCTTTGGCCTTGGCGGCCTCGGCGGATTTTCGCCACAAGGCTCTGGCGCTGCTCTCGTCGGAGGGGAAGTCCGCTACGGCTTGGTTGGCGGCGGCGAGGGCGGCTGGATCGGCTTCCGGGTCGGCGGCGAGGGCGCTGGCGGCGTTCACCAGCTTGGATTTCTCTGCCGCCAGATAAGCCACGCCACCCGTCTCCAGCGCCTTCAGTTGTGCCTCTGCGGCGGCTTGGCGCTGCTGGAAGATGGCGCGGACTTCGGCTTCGAGTGCGCCGTCGGGCGAGGTCGGGTCGTTCAGCACTTGTTCGCGGACGGTGACTTTCTCTAGCACATAGCCATATGCGATCTGCGGGATCGGGTTGTCGGTATGTTTAACCGATAGCCAGACCACGGGGATCATGTAGGCCACGATCAGGATGATGTACTGGGCGACTTGAGTCCAAGTCACCGCGCGCATCCCGCCTAGGAAGGAGCAGACAAGGATGCCGCCGAGGCCGACGAACACGCCGATGCTAAACTCCAGCCCGGTGAAGCGGCTGGTGATGAGCCCAACGCCGTAGATCTGGGCGATGACATAGGTGAAGGAACACAGGATGGCGGCGAATACGCCGATGGAGCGCGGGATGTTGCCGCCGTAACGTGCGCCGAGAAAATCGGGGATGGTGTACTGGCCGAACTTGCGCAGGTAGGGTGCCAGCAGCAGGGCGACCAGACAGTAGCCGCCGGTCCAGCCCAGCACGAAAGCCAAGCCGTCGTAGCCGCTCAGATATAAGGTGCCCGCCATGCCGATGAAGCTGGCCGCCGACATCCAGTCGGCCCCGGTCGCCATGCCGTTGAACAAGGCGGGAACGCGCCGCCCTGCCACATAGTATTCGGTCACGTCTGCCGTTCTGGACATGATGCCGATGCCGGCATACAGGGCGACGGTCGCCGCCAGAAAGATGTAGCCCAGTGCCTTGTTGGGCACGCCCATCTGCTCAAGGATGGCGACGATGACGATGAAGGCGACGAAGCCGCCAGTGTAGAAGGCGTAATAGCGCTTGAGTTGCGAGAAGAACTGGGTCTGAGACTGGCGCGCCATCAGTCGTTCCCCTCGTTGACGCCGTATTCACGATCCAGCTTGCGCATCGCATGGGCGTAGTACCAGATGATCGCCACATAGATCAGCAGTGAGCCTTGCGCGCCCATGAAAAACGGGAAGGGGAAGCCGAGTATGGTGATGGACTGCAATTCACGCGCGTAAAAGGCGATGACGAAAGTTGCGACGAACCAGATCGCCAGTAGCACGCCGGTCAGCCGCAGATTCTTCTGCCAATACTGTTTGTGCTTCTCGGTCAGTTGCATGTTCTTCTCGGTATAAACGTGCTGTCATCCCGGCAAATTCCGGATCGGGCGCTTCGTAGCGCGCGGTGATACCGGGCATTATAGCGAGGTCGGCTCGACGTTCGCAGATTCCACTGGCTAGAATTCACAGCCTCCACTTAGAATAGTCGCGTTGGAGACCGGGGCATCGCCTACCCGCTGCACCATAAGGCCAACTACTTACATAGAGCTTACATCCCCATGCGCATCCTGATCGCTGAAGACGACGAAGTGCTGTCCGATGGTCTGTGCCGTTCCATGCGCCAATCCGGCTATGCGGTCGATTGCGTCAAGGATGGGCTGGCTGCCAACATCATCCTGTGCGGAGACCAACCGTTCGATCTGGTAATCCTCGATGTGGGGATGCCCAAGGTCGACGGCTTCAGCGTACTGCGCAATCTGCGCGAGAAGAATCGGCGCGTGCCTGTCATCATCCTCACCGCGCGCGATGCGGAAGAGGATAGGGTCAAGGGGCTGGACCTCGGTGCAGACGACTACATGATTAAACCCTTCAGCCTGCCCGAACTGGAGGCGCGTGTCCGGGCGCTGATCCGGCGCGGGCAATGCGGCGTGAATCCGGTGTTCACCTGCGGCACGCTGAACTTCGACAGCGTTGCACGTCGCGCCATGATAAACGGCGAACCGCTGGAACTGACCACCCGTGAGTTGAGCGTGCTGGAAGCGCTGATGTCGCGCATCGGCTGGGTCTTCAGCAAAGACCAACTGATCGAGCGGCTCTACAGCTACTCGGAAGAAGCCAGCGGCAACGCCATCGAGGTCTACATCCACAGGTTGCGCAAAAAGATCGAGCCAGCAGGCGTGACCATCCGCACCATCCGGGGCTTGGGCTACATCATCGACAAAGCCACCGACTCGAACAGTTAATGAATCCCAACATGGAAGGCAGCGCGCTTTCGCTTCGCGTTCACCTCATCAACTGGCTGCTGACGCCGCTGTTCGTCTTGTGGTTGTTCAGCACCATCGCGGGTTATGTGGCGACGCTGAACTACGCCAACAAGCCTTACGACATGGTCTTGCTGCAACGTGCGCAGGCGGTGGGCGAACAGCTCCGATTGGGCGGCGGCAAAGAGCGGCTGGACATCGACCTGCAATTGCCGGACGGAAAATCGCCCACCTCGCCCGACAAGGTGTTCTATACCGTGAGCGACCAGCACGGCAAGAAGCTGGCGGGCAATGCCAATCTGGGGCGCCCGCTGTCTTATCGCGGCGGCAAGATCAACCCGCTGTTCACCAGCAGTGAGCACGATGGCGAAAAGACCCGCACCGTCAGCCTGATCTTCTACAACCCGGACAGCAAGATGCTGTACCAGCTCTATCTTTCCGAGACCATCCATCAGCGGCAAGCCCTGATACGTGGCATCCTCGCCAACATCGTTATCCCGCAGCTCTTGCTCATCATGATCGCGGTGGGCGCGGTCTGGTTCGCGCTCAAGCAAGGGCTGGCCCCGCTGGAGCGTCTGCGGCAAGAAGTGATGGAGCGCAAGCGCGACGATTTGCGCCAGCTCGACGGCAGCCAAGCACCCGATGAAGTGCGCCCCCTGATCGACGCAGTGAACGATCTGCTCGAACGGCTGAAGCAAGTGATGCAGGCGCAACGCCGCTTCGTCGCCGATGCCGCCCACCAGTTGCGCACCCCCTTCGCCGGGCTGAAGACCCAGTCCGAGCTGGCTTTGCGCACGCAAGACCCGGAGCAGAAACAACACGCGCTGGAATACATCCTCACCAGCACCCGGCACGGCATCCGGCTGGTCAACCAGCTACTGGCGCTGGCCCGCAACGAGCCGGGCGGACTCAGCGCCGAGAGCTTCGCCCCGCTCAATCTCAACCAACTGGCGCAGGAATGCACGGTCAACTGGGTGATGATGGCGCTGGAAAAGAACATCGACTTAGGCTACGAAGGGGAGGCCGAGCCGGTCGAGATACAGGGCGATGCCAACAGCCTGACAGAAATGCTCAGCAACCTCATCGACAACGCCATCCGCTACACCCCGGCAGATGGTCACATCACCGTCAGCGTGAAGTCCATGCCACATGGAGCCGAACTCAGCGTGGAAGACAATGGCCCCGGCATCGCTCCGCAACACCGCGAGCGCGTGTTCGAGCGCTTCTACCGCATCTTGGGCAGCGGCCAGAGCGGCAGCGGGCTGGGCTTGTCCATCGTCGCCGAAGTCGCCAAACGCCATTCCGCCGAGATACGACTGGACGCAGGCAACGGTGGGGTGGGGACGCGCTTCAGTGTGTATTTCCTGAGCGCCTCACTGCAAGACCTTGCCTGAGTTGAGGCAAGTGCCGAAACGACGATTGCCATTCGCCGCCCGCGCTTTTATAGTCGCGCACCTGCCATTCCTGAGCCGCCCATGAAGATCACCGCGCTGCATCACGTCACCATTCTGGTCGCAGACCTTGAGCGTGCGTGTGCTTTCTACCAAAGTTTGCTCGGTCTTGAGCCAGACCCCGCCCGACCCGATCTCGGTTTTCCCGGCGTGTGGTACGACTTGGGCGCAGGGCAGCAACTCCACCTGATGCACCTGCCGAATCCCGAGCAAGGCCTGCTGCGCCCCGAACACGGCGGGCGTGACCGCCATTTCGCACTGGCCGTCAGCGACCTTGCCAGCCTGCAAGCCAGACTGGATGGCGCAGGCATCCGCTACACCCGCAGCCGTTCTGGTCGCGCCGCGTTGTTTTGCCGCGACCCCGACGACAACGCGCTTGAATTTATCGAGGAGAAACCATGAAAAAGAAGAACACCATCGCCGATTGCCCCTGCGGCAGCGGGGCCAGCTATGCCGAATGTTGCGGCCCACTGCACGCCGGAGCCGCCGCCCCCGATGCCGAACGCCTGATGCGCTCGCGCTACTGCGCCCACGTGCTGGAACTCGAACCCTACATCCTCGCCACTTGGCACAGCACCACCCGCCCGCCCGATGCCGGGCTGGATGGCCCAAAACCGAAATGGCTAGGCCTTGAAGTCAAACGCCACCAACCCGATGGTGACCGCGCCGTGGTCGAATTCATCGCCCGCTTCCGCATCGGCGGCCGCGCCGCACGGATGCACGAAACCAGCCGCTTCCTGCGAGAAGATGGTCGCTGGTTCTATCTGGATGGGAAGTTCGCGGAATAGATGCGGGGCAAGGTAGGGCGTGCCTGCGTCCCAATTACTTCTTGCGCGGGTGCGACAAAATCGGGTTTTCGCTAGGCATCCGCCCTCACCGTTGATAAAAGGGTCAGACTCGAATTATTTCGCAACATCTCGTTTGGGTCTGCCCCGGGGTAGGGGCATGGCCCGCCTTTCCGTTAAAGCTTGCACCTTTGCGCTGAAATGGCTATCGCCCAAAGCCCATCCCTTATTCGTCGCATCGCGGATAGCATCCACATCCGCCGTAGAAACCTGCGCGCGGAACAACTGCCGATAAGCAGACTGGCGCTCATCATCCGTCCGTCCAAGTCGTTGAAATAACTCGTGAGGAGCAATCACTGCATCCGCACGCCCTTGCGCATTTGCGCGATAACTCGACCAAGGATACTCACTCGGATGCGCCACCATATCCGCTCGCACTGGATTCATCTCAATGTAACGCATACACGTCAGCAGATAACGCTCACTATCAATCAGAGTGCTTTTATAGCGCCCCTCCCACAGCGTTCCCGTGCGTTGATAGCTGTAATTGAAATACTGCACATAACGCCGCCCGATAGACTGTAACGTCTTGGACAGACTCACTTCCGTTTTCGGCGCAACCAACAAATGCACATGATTTGTCATCAGCACATAAGCATGGACGGTGAGCGAATGCGTTTCAGCCGCCTCTTGCAAGCAACGCAGATAGAAATGGTAATCCGCATCCGCAGCGAAAATGGGATCGCGGTTATTGCCGCGCTGAATCACGTGCAAAGGTTGGCCGGGCAGATAGAAGCGGGGAAGGCGAGCCATCATTTAACTCCAAGGAGATGCGATGGCGAAAGTGTATTAGATTAAATCGAGTCTGACCCCATTTATTCTTTATTATGCATTTATTAAAAATGGGATCGCGGTTATTGCCGCGCTGAATCACGTGCAAAGGTTGGCCGGGCAGATAGAAGCGAGGAAGGCGAGCCATCATTCAACTCCAAGGAGATGCGATGGCGAAAGAATGCAGGAAGTAGGGTCAGACTCGATTAATCTATGCCGCAGCAGCAGGTGCATCGCACGGTGCGGAGCTTCCGCAGGCTCAGGACGAACGGATGGGCGAGTGGGGTGGCCGTTTCAGGAAAGAAAAAAGCGGCGCAGACACTGGGTGTCTGCGCCGCTTTTGTCGAGGCTGAGTTACGGCCCTGTTTAGCTCAAACGATCATCCCCGCCGCGACGGTGTTGTTGGTGGCTTCGTCGATGACGATGAAGCTGCCGGTGGCGCGGTCGGTGGTGTAGCTGTCGAATACCAGCGGGAGCTGGGTCTTCAGGGCGACGCGGGCGATGTCGTTCATGTTGAGCTTTTCCACGGCGTGGTGTTCCAGCGTGTTCACGTCCACGCGGTAGTCGAGGCGCGAGAACAGGCATTTGGCGGTGCGCGTGGTGTGCTTCACCAGATATTTGCGGTGCTTTTCCAGCGGGGTCTCAGACAGCCAGCACAAGGTCGCCTCGAACTCCTTTTCCACCTTGGGCGGATGCGCGCTGGCCTTGACGAACAGGTCGCCGCGTGAGATGTCGATCTCGTCGGAAAGCGTCAGCGTCACCGATTGCGGGGCGAAGGCGGTTTGCAGTTTGCCGTCGTAAGTGACGATCTCTTTGACGGTGGTGCTGTGGCCGGAGGGTAGGACGGTGATCTCGTCGCCGACGGAGACTTCACCCGCTTCGATGCGCCCCATGAAACCCCGGAAGTCGTGATATTCCTCGGTCTGCGGGCGGCATACCCATTGCACCGGGAAGCGGAAGTCGTCGGTGTTCACGTCGTGGTCGATCTCGACTTGCTCCAGCAACTCCAGCAGCGCTGGGCCGGTATACCAGTTGAGGCTGTCGCCGCGCTCCACCACCATGTCGCCGTTGAGGGCGGACAGCGGGATGAAAGTCACGTCGTGCAAGTTGAGCTGGGCGGCGAAGGCCGTGTATTCGGCGACGATCTCGTCGAAGCGCGCTTGCGAATAATCCACCATGTCCATCTTGTTCACCGCCACCACGATGTGCGGCACGCCGACCAAGCTGGCGAGGAAGGTGTGGCGGCGCGTCTGCGTCAGCACGCCACGGCGCGCGTCGATCAGGATGATGGCGAGGTTGGCGGTGGAGGCTGCCGTCACCATGTTGCGCGTGTATTGCTCATGCCCCGGCGTATCGCCGATGATGAACTTGCGCTTGGGCGTGGCGAAATAGCGGTACGCCACGTCGATGGTGATGCCTTGCTCACGTTCGGCTTGCAGACCGTCGGTGAGCAAGGAGAGATCGACAGCGGCCCTGCCGCGCTTCTCGCTGGTCTTGGAGATGGCGGAATACTGGTCTTCGAAGATGGACTTCGAGTCGTGCAGCAAGCGGCCGATCAGGGTGCTCTTGCCGTCGTCGACCGAGCCGGCGGTGATGAATCTTAGTAACTGTGTTGTGTCGCTCATAATTAAACCCTCAAATTTTTCCGGCTTCGTCATTCCGGCGTAGGCCGGAATCCAGCGGTTTTATTCAATATGCCTTTGGGTGTTGTCCCGCCGCGCGGGAATTTATTTTCAGACTGGATTCCGGCCTGCGCCGGAATGACAATCTAGAAATAGCCTTCTTTTTTACGCAGCTCCATCGACGCATCCGAAGTCTGGTCGTCCATGCGGGTTGCGCCGCGTTCGGTGATGCGTGTGGTCGCGGTCTCTTCGATGATCTCATCCACCGTGCGGGCGGTCGATTCCACCGGCGCGGTACAGGTCATGTCGCCCACGGTGCGGAAGCGCACGGTGGCGACTTCCACTTTTTCGCCCGGCTTGGGCTGCACCAGATGCGACACCGGAATGACATTCCCGCCGCGACGGATCACTTCGCGTTCGTGCGCGTAGTAGATCGGCGGGATGTACAGCTTCTCTCGCCCGATGTACTGCCAGATGTCCATCTCGGTCCAGTTGCTGATCGGGAACACGCGGATGTTCTCGCCAGCGTGGACGCGAGTGTTGTAGGTGTCCCACAGTTCCGGGCGCTGGTTCTTCGGATCCCATTGGCCGAACTCGTCGCGGAAGGAGAAGATGCGTTCCTTGGCACGCGCCTTTTCTTCATCGCGGCGTGCGCCGCCCATGCAGGCATCGAAACCGAACTCGGCGATAGTCTCCAGCAGCGTCACCGACTGGAAGGGGTTGCGCGGCTTGCTCTCGTCTTTGATGACGATGGTGCCGCGCTTGATGGAATCCTCCAGCGAACGCACGATCAGGCGCTCTCCCAAGTCCGCTGCCAGTTTGTCGCGGCAGGCGATCACCTCGGGGAAATTGTGCTCGGTGTCGATGTGCACCAGCGGGAACGGGAACTTCGCCGGGCGGAACGCCTTTTCCGCGAGGCGCAACATCACGATGGAATCCTTGCCGCCGGAGAACAGCAGCGCCGGATTCTTACATTCCGCCGCGACCTCGCGCATGATGTGGATGGATTCGCTTTCCAGCGCGTCCAGATGGGTGAAAGTGTGTTTGCTCATAATTTTCTTTCCATTCTCAAACAGTTTGGTTGCAACCGTAGATTGGGTGGAGCACAGCGACACCCAACAAAACCATCGTTTCAAATGATGGGTATCGCTGTGCTCAACCCATCCTACTTATCCCGCTTTTTAAGTTTTGGCTTTGACTAACGCCGCGCTACGCACGGCATAAGTCTTCGCCGAAACTTGGAAACAAAGTGCGTCGCGTTTCTCGGTTTTTAAGTTTTGGCTTCGGCTAATGTCAGCCGCATTGCGGCAGACATTACCCTCCGCCGAAACCCCGAAAACATGTGGGCTAGGCCCGCACCGGAATGCGGCTTACCACATGCAGGCCACATTCCTTGTTCTCTGGATTTTGGCTTTGACTAACGCCGCGCTACGCACGGCATAAGTCTTCGCCGAAACCCGGAAAACATGTGGGCTAGGCCCGCACCGGAATGCGGCTTACCACATGCAAGCCACATTCCTTGTTTTCCGGGTTTTCCCACCACCATCTCCCTGCGCGGATGTCTTCTCCCGGTGTGATCGCCCGAGTACACGGTGCACAGCCGATGCTGGGGTAGAACTGGTCGTGCAGCGCGTTGTAGGGCACGTCGTTGGCCTTGAGGTATTCCCACACCTCGGCGTCGCTCCAGTCCAGCAGCGGGTTGAGCTTTTGCAGGCCGTTGTCAGCGTCGAAGCTGGAGGTTTCCAACGTGCCGCGCGTCACGGCCTGATCGCGGCGCATCCCGGTGATCCACGCGCCTTTGCCTGCCAGTGCGCGGCGCAGCGGCTCGACCTTGCGTACCAGACAACAGCCCTTGCGATTCTCCACGCTGTCGTAGAAACCATTCACGCCATGCTGCGCGACGTAACTTTCGAGCCGCGCGGCGTCGGGGTAGTAGACGTGCAGCGGCAGTTCGTAGCGCGAGCGTACTTGCTGCATCAGATCGTAGGTCTGTTGCGGCAGACGCCCGGTGTCCAAGCTGAAGGCGATGATGTCGGGCTGATGTCTGGCGATCAGATCGGTCAGCACCATGTCTTCCGCGCCCAGACTGTTGGCGAAGGTGACGGGCGCGTAGTCGCGCACGGCCTGCGCCAGAATGGCGAGGGTGGCTTGTACTTTTCGTTGCAATTGACTCATCTGTTCTCTCCTTATGCGGGCAGCGCTTCGCTCAGGTCGAGCTGGGCGTCGTGCTCGGTGGCATAGCTGCCCACTTGGCGCGTCCAGCCGTCCACCGCCCGGTTCTGCGCTGCGATGTCGCTTTCCTCGTGTTTGTTTGCGCTGGCGAAGCTGGCGGCCAGTGCGGTGAACTCGTCCGACAATTCGCCGGGGACGAGGTCGCGCAGTTGTTCAGCCAGTAGATCCAGCTTGTCCAGTCGTACGCCGCCCAGCAACTGCGCCAGTCCGCCGCCCAGCAGACGCAGGATGGCTTCGTTGCACTGTGCCGCTTCGGCGTACTTGCGCTGGAACACCAGCGCGTTGCGGTAGTGGCGTTCGTGCGCGGCTTCGAAGAAGTTCGCGCCGATCAGCACTTGCGATGCCCCCGCGCATTCGCCGCCGCCCAGATTCAGCACCCGGAAATCGGCTTCGTCGCCGTGGTCGCGCATCACCGAGGCGGCATCTTCCGCCTTGACCTCGATCACGTCGGACAGCAGAGTCTTGAAGTAGTCCGCCTCCTGTGCCCGCGTCCAGTCGTAAAAGCTGGCGTCGCCACTGGCGATGTGGGCCAGTCGCACCCGTTCGATGGCCTGCTCGACGCGCGCCGCTGGGACTGCCGGGCCTTTCAGTGCCAGCCCGCCGCCGTTCATGCCGCAGCCGCCGAAATACATCTGGTAGTGCGGTACCAGCCGCCCGTGCAGACGCTTGGCTTCGCCGTAGACGCCGATGTCGCCGGTCTCGGGCTGGGCGCAGCCGTTGTGGCAGCCGGATACCCGGATACGCAAGTCCTTGATGCCGCCCGACAGCTTGGGGGCAACCAGCGTGCTGGAAGTCACCCCCAGACGGCAGGTGGATGTGCCGGGACAGGCAACCACGTTGTCGCCGGTCTGTGGTTCGGCCAGCCCCACTTGCGCCAGCGTGGCACGCAGCGCATCCGCCCGGTGTTGCGGCACGTTGAGGATGGCGAGGTTCTGATCCTGTGTGGTGTGAACCTCGTCCAGCCCGTGGGTGCGCAGTGCAGCGGCCAGACCGTGCAGTTGCTGGTGCGTGATCTCGCCCAACGGCAGTGCCAGCGGCAGCACGAACAAGCCGGGCTGGCGTTGTGCGAACAGCTTGCGCGGAGCGCCTTGTCCCGGTATCTCGCCTGCCGAGGGAGTGCGCCACTCACCTTGCGGGTATGGCTGACCGGCCAGTGCCTGTCTGGTGCGGGCGAACTCTTCGCGATATTTCTCGCGGAAGCCTTCCTCGCCGAACTTCTCGACCAGAAACTTGATGCGCGATTTGGCGCGCAGCGTGCGGTTCGAGTATTTGTTGTGCAGGGTGACGAGCGCTTCCAGCGCGAACAGCAACTCAGCTTCCGGCACGAACTCGTCCACCAGAATGGCCGCACGCGGCTTGTGGCCGAGGCCGCCGCCCGCTTTGACCTTGAAGCCGGGCTGGCCGTTGCGGCGGGTGGCGATCACGCCGGCGTCGT
This sequence comes from Nitrosomonadales bacterium, assembly GCA_016234685.1. GTDB lineage: Bacteria > Pseudomonadota > Gammaproteobacteria > Burkholderiales > Gallionellaceae > Ferriphaselus. The sequence goes on along the minus strand of JACRAT010000034.1, from coordinate 76,844 downwards.
GCAGCAGCGATTGGGCGCAATCGGCCTCGCAGCCGGAAAAGCTCATCTTGAACTTGCGCGGCATCTGCTGGTTGAGCGGGTTGCGCAGGAAGTGCGCCGTGGCGCCATCCAGATGGGCGGCGATGTCCACGTGCTCTTTCGGGCACACGCCCGCCAGTCCGCAGGCGGTCATGTTGCGCACGGTGTTGCCGCAGGCTTCGCGGGTGGTCAGCCCGGTCGGGGCGAGGCGACGCATCGCTGCGGGCATGTCGGCCAGCGGGATGTAGTGGATCTGGATCGCTTGACGGGTGGTGATGTGGGCGATGTCGTGCTGCGAGTAAGTCGCAGTGATGTCGGCCACGGCCGCCAACTGGTCAGCCGTCAAACGTCCGCCCGGCACTTTCACGCGCAGCATGTTCACGCCTTGCTGGCGCTGGCCGTACACGCCCTGATGCAGGCGGATGGCGGTGAAACGGTCAGGGTCGATGCCGCCCTGCGCAAAGGTCTTGATCGCTTGCTCGAAGCGCTCGATCTCTTCCAGATCAGACAGATTGTCGGTGTTGATGCTCATGGCGGTTTCCTTGGCCAGTGGGTTATTTGAAGAACAGCAGTTTGAGTCCGATGATGAACAGCATGGTTGCCAGCACGGTGCGCAACACCTTTTCCGGGATGCGTGCGCTGAGGTGGCTGCCGAGCCAGATGCCGGGCAACGAGCCGACCAGCAATGCGCCCAGCAGACCGAAGTCCACCGTGCCGATGGCGGCGTGTCCGAGTCCGGCCACCAGCGTCAGCGGCACGGCATGGGCGATGTCGGTGCCCACCAGTTTGACGGTGGCGTGGCGTGGGTAGAGGAACAGCAGCACCACCATGCCCAGTGCGCCTGCGCCCACCGAGGAGATGGTCACCAGCGTGCCCAGCACCGCGCCGGTGAAGATCGTCGCGCCGGTCAGATGGTGGGCGTGCAGCTCAAAGATCGCGCCATCCCTGCTGCGGCCCAGTTGTTGCAGCCAAGGTTTGAAATACAGCGACAGCGCGGTGAGAATCAGGGCGATGCTCAGCACCGAGGTGATGAGTGCTTTCATCTGCTTTTCATCCGGCTGTAAGGTGTGCAGCACCCACAGGCTGAGCAGTGCCGCAGGCAAGCTGCCCAGTGCTAGTCGCTTGACGATCTGCCAGTCGACCGAACCTTTTTTGTTATGTACCCAGCTGCCGCCCATTTTGGTGAGTGCGGCGTAGAGCAGGTCAGTCCCTACGGCGGTGGCCGGAGAGATGCCGAACAACAGCACCAGCAAAGGCGTCATCAGCGAACCGCCGCCCACGCCGGTGATGCCGACGATGAGTCCGACGCAGAAGCCTGAGAGTGTGTAGATCCAGTCCATGACGCATGTTCGAGTGGGGAATGGCGCGCATGGTAGTCGCGTTTATATTATCTACAAAGACTGATATATTATTACTTAATGTGATTTGGTTATTAAGGAGGCCAATATGAACCTGCAACAACTGCGCTATCTGCAAGAGATCGCTCGGCGCGATCTGAACATCTCGCAAGCGGCAGACGCGCTCTATACTTCCCAGCCGGGCATCAGCAAGCAGATTAAATTACTGGAAGAGGAGTTGGGCATCGAGATCTTCGTGCGCAACGGTAAGCGCATCACCAGCATCACCGAGCCGGGCAAGCTGATCTTGGGCATCGCCCAGCGCATGTTGCAGGAGGCGGACAATCTGCGTCAGGTGGGGCAGGAGTTCCGCTCGCAGGACACCGGTTCGCTGACCATCGCCACCACCCACACTCAGGCGCGTTACGCCCTGCCGCCGGTGGTGAAACAGTTCATCCAGCGTTATCCCGGAGTCAAACTCAACCTGCATCAGGGCAACCCGACCCAGATCGCCGAGCAGGCGCTCAACGGTGAAGCCGACATCGCCATCGCCACCGAAGCGCTGGCGATGTACGACGAACTGGTCACTCTGCCGTGCTACGAATGGAAGCATTGCGTGATCGTGCCTGCCGGGCATCCGCTGCTGGATGAGCCGGAGCTGACGCTGGACAAGCTCGCCGATTACCCCATCATCACCTACGACTTCGCCTTCAGCGGACGCAGCAAGATCAACCAGACTTTCGAGGCGGCAGGCATCACGCCCAATGTGGTGCTCACCGCCATCGACGCCGACGTCATCAAGACCTACGTCGAGCTCGGTCTGGGCATCGGCATCGTCGCCGAGATGGCCTTCGTCGCCGAACGCGACCTGCTGCTGCGCAAGCTGGATACCTCCGGCCTGTTCAAGCCCAATGTGACCCGCATCGCCTTGCGCCGCAACGAGTTCCTGCGCGGCTACACCTATCACTTCATCGAACTGTTCGCCCCCCAGCTCACCCGCGCCGCCATCGCGGAAGCACTCAAGAAAGGAAAGGAACTCGCTCCATGAACGCAACCCTGAAACTGCAACAGGCCCACCGCAGCATCCGCAGCTACACCGACGAGCCGGTGAGCGATGCGATGCTGGACGCCATCATCGCCGCCGCCCAGCGCGCGCCGACTTCGATGAACATGCAGGAGATCTCGCTGGTGGTGGTGCGCGACGCCGGACGTCGCGCCCGCATCGCCGAGATGGCGGGCAGCCAGCCGTGGATCGCCCAAGCGTCGGTGTTCATCACCGTCGTCATCGACTTCCACAAGACCGACCTCGGCGTGCGCAAGGCGGGCCTAGCCCAGCTCATTCAGGAAAGCATGGAAGGTTTCGGTGTCGCCGCCGTGGATGCGGGCATCGTCCTCGCCAACCTGATGCTGGCCGCCCAGTCGCTCGGGCTGGGCGTCGTACCCATCGGCGGCATCCGGCGCGATCCGCAAGGCATGATAGATCTGCTCGGCCTGCCGCCGCTGACCTTCCCGCTGGTCGGCCTCTGCTTGGGTCACATCGCTCACGATGCGCCGCAGAAGCCGCGTTTGGACAGCCGGACTTTCCGCCACGACGAACGCTACGACGCCTCCGGCTACTCCGCCGCCATCGACGTCTACGACGAGACGCTCAAGCACCACTGGCGGGAAGTCACCCGCAGCCAAGGCTTGCCTTGGTCGGAAGCCTTGGCTGCCCGACTGCACAGCGTCTACTTCCCGCAGGTGAAGCCGGTCGCAGCGATGCAGGGACTGTTGAACGACAAGTGACAAGGGGAGTCGTGCAACTCCCCCTGCCTGTCCGACGCTATATCTTGAACTGTTGAGTCAGTTTGTTCAGTTCGAAGGCAGTGGAGTCGAGGTCCTGGGCGGCCATGGCGGCTTCTCTGGAGGCGTCGGCGTTCTCGTGGGTGATGCTGGAGATGTGTTGCACGTTGTGGGCGATCTCGCTGCTGGCGGCGGCTTGTCCATGCACTGAGTCGGCGATGTTGCGGGCCATCTCCATGGTCTTTTGCGCCTTGAGGGCGATGTCTTCCAGCAGGGTCGCACCGGATTCCAGCCGCTCCATATTCGATTCGACGCCCTGTGTGGCCAGCTCCATCTGACTCACCGTCTCCTGAGTGATGAGGGTGATGTCTTTCACCCGGCTGGCGATATCGGCGGTGCTGCGCTGAGTCTTCTCGGCCAGTTTGCGGACTTCGTCGGCGACCACGGCGAAGCCGCGTCCTTGCTCACCCGCTCGGGCGGCTTCGATGGCAGCGTTCAATGCCAGCAGGTTGGTTTGATCGGCGACTTCGCGGATGACGCCGGTGATGCCGTTGATCTTGTTGACGGCATCTTCCAGCTTGGCGATGGCGCGCGAAGAGCCTTGCACCGCTTCGACGACATTTCTGGAGGCGGTGACGCTTTCATGCATCTTGCTGCGGCCACCTTCGGCATTGGAGAACGAGGCTTGCGCCGATGCCGAGGCTTTCTTGGCGTGGTCGGAGATCTCGTTGGCGCTGACTGCGGCATCTTCCATCGCGCTGGCGGCCTGCATGGCGCTGGTCGATTGCGCTTCGGAATTGCTGGCGACGCGCATCACCACGTTGGCCAGCGTGTTGGATTTATCCTTGAGTCGTTCTGAAGTCGTGGCGATCTGGTCGATCATCGCGCCCAGCAACACCTTGCTGGATTGCACATTGCACAGGATGCGGCCCATCTCGTCGCGCCCGCTGATGTCCATCTGCGCGGAAAGATCGCCCGCCACCAGTGCCTGCAAGTGTTTTTCGACCTGCTGAGTCGGCCTGACGACGAAGCGGCTGACCGCCCAGCCGATGAAGAAGAACAGTACGACCTGAATGAGTATCTGCCCTGCGATCAGGCTCAGTTGCAAGCGGTTATAGGTGGCGTAGTCGGAGCTGAGGTCGATGTGCAGGTCAGATGCGCCGTTCACGCTGCCTTCAGGGACGAGGTGGCAACTCAGACAGTCCGTGCCGTGGAAATTCTTGACGGCGAAGTAGGGCGTGATGGCGCGGAAGGTCGGCTTGCCGTCGATCTGTTCGACACCGTAGCTGGCGGTCTTGGAAGCGATCACGGCTTGCACCGCCGGGTCGCCAGGCTGCTCCTCCGGCAGGCCTGCGCCGTATTGATCGGATACCAGTTTGCTGCGCACCAGCTGCAACTTCGAGATGTTACCGCTGGCCGCGATCTTTTCGATCAGCAGCTTGCGATCATCGGCATTCGAGATATTGCCGGTAATCATCAGCATATTCGCGCTGTCGATCACCTCCATAGCGATGCCGGTGGCGCGCATCTTCACCGAATCGAGCATCTGCTGTTCCATCTGCCGCGACATGACGATCTGGGCGGCAACCAGCACGACCAGCAAGAACGGCTGGATCAGCAATTGCAGTTTGAACTGCAAGGGCAGATTGCGGAAACGCTGCCCCAGCGAGAGCTTGTGGACGGGCGGCCTGCGATAGGCGGTTTCTGCTGCGTCGATCTCTTGGCGTGAGGGTTTCTTGCGCAAGGAAAGGTAGCCGATGACCGCGCCTTCCTGAATGATGGGCGAGACCGTCGCCTTGACCCAGTAGTGGTTGCCGTTCTTGGCGCGATTCTTCACGATGCCGCGCCAGGGCAGGCCGGACTTCACCGTATCCCACAGATCCTTGAAGGCCCACTCGGGCATGTCGGGATGCCGCACGATGTTGTGTGACGTGCCGACCAACTCATCCTTGCTGAAGCCGCTGATCTTGACGAAAGATTCGTTGGCGTAAGTGATGATGCCCCGGGTATCGGTGCGGGTGATGAACACCTCGCCTTCCGAATAGTCGATGGCGACCTGTGTGACTGGCAGATTCCTCTTCATGTCTCTCCCCCTGCGGTTTTTATAGTTCTAGTTTTATTGCCCGCTAGGCGCGGGTTGATGCCTTGCCCATTTACTCGGGCTGATGCTTTTCAAACAGCGCGACCCGATTTCGTCCGCCATGTTTGGCTGCGTACAGCCCGGCATCGGCGGAATTCACCATCTCTTCCAGCGAGTTACCCAGCGTGGCGCACACGCCTATGCTGGCGGTGAAGCGCAGGATCTCGCCGTTCTCCAACGGGATCTGGATGGCAGCGATGCGTTGGCGCAAGCGTTCGAACACTTCTATCGGCGACTCGGCGTTCACCAGCAGTACGCAGAATTCTTCGCCGCCCATGCGCGCTACGATGTCGGTTCCCCGGAACGAGGCCTTCAGCGCCTGAGCGACGCTGACGATGGCGATGTCGCCCACATCGTGGCCATAGGTGTCGTTGATGCGCTTGAAGAAGTCGATGTCGACCATACCCGCCGACAGTCGCAGATGTCCGCGCCGCGCACTGTTGAACAGCGGCACGGCGGTCTCGAAGAAGTAGCGGCGGTTGTGCAGTTTGGTCAGGTAATCGCGGTTGGCTTGATCTTGTATGGTTTGAATGTCGTCGAGATGGTCGAGGCAGTTGTTGAGTCGCCCGACGAACTCTTCTGCAAGGAAGGGTTTGCGCACGATGTCGTTCGCGCCCGCCTTGAGAAAACGCACGCCGACGAAAGTGTCGCCCGAACCGGTCAGCCCGATCGCGCCGACTTGCGAGGAGGGATGCTGGCTGCGCAGCCGCGCGGTGAGCGCCACGCCATCCATCTGCGGCATCTCGAAATCGGTGATGACGAGGGCGATCTCGTTCTGTTCGATGATGTCGAGCGCCGCTTTGCCGTCGGGGGCTTCGAGCACTTGCAGGCGCTGCGTCTCAAGGATGACTTTCAGGTACATTCTGAACGAGGCGCTGTCGTCCACCACTAGCGCTTTGCGTCCCCGGTTGCGCAAGATGCGCACCACGTCTTTTTGCACCGTCTCGATCGCGCCGGGTGATTGCTTGATGACGTAATCGGAGATGGGTTTGCGGGTGATGTGTTCATGCAGTTTCTGGTCGAGGCTGGCTGTCAGCACGATGGTCGCGATGTTCGCGCCCAACACCACATCCACCGCTTCGCCATCCGGCGCGTCGGGCAGGCTGAGATCGACCACGGCGATCGGATATTGCCCGGCGTGCTTTGCCAGCAAAGCGCGACATTCGTCCAGCGAAGCGGCGCAATCGACGGGCAGATCCAATACGCTTTCAAGGGCGGATTTGACCACCTTGCACATCACTGGGCTGTCGTCTACGACCAGAATACGTTCGTTTCTGGCTGCGGGATGTTGCGATTCGTTTGTCATAATCTCAGGGAGAAAGTCGGGGTTTGGGACTTGCTGCATACCGGCTCAGCCAAGTGGCTTGCAGGGGAGAAATGTACCAAATTCCGAGAAGTCTGGTCGGGAAAAAACAAGGGTGTGCATTGTTCCTGAGTGATGCACGGAAGCGATTCTGGCAGAAGGAAAAAATGGCAATGGAGAGAGTGTCGATTTTCCCTGTCTGAACGGGCAGATCGAGCACTTGGGATAACGCATGAGCAGGGCGGCTTGGAGGCTGGGAGTCGCTGGCGTACCATGCGCAGCAAGACAGTGGGCGGGAGCGAAGGCGGGGATGGTGAATCTTTTGATGCAAGGTGGCGACGAGCAGATACAGCGGCTGATTCTGGACAGTATGGCGGAAGCCGTGGTGGTGGCCGATGCGGAGGGGCGGGTGCTCAAATTCAACAAGGCGGCGGAGCGTCTGCATGGCATGGGACTATCGGAGGGGTTGCCGGACGGCTGGGGCGCGCGTTACGGCATCTTCCTGCCGGATGAGGTGACACCGTGCGCACCGGGCGAGATCCCGCTGGCGCGGGTGTTGCGCGGGGAGTTGCCGGATAGCGTCGAGTTGTACGTCAAGCGCCCGGATGGCAGCGGTAGCGCGGTGAGCGTGACCGGGCGTCCGATTCTGGGTGAACAGGGGCAGATCATCGGCGGCGTGGTGGTCTTTACCGATATTTCCGTGCAGAGGCGCATGGAGCGAGAGCATCTTGCCAGCGAGGCCTTGTTGCGCAAGGTGTTGGATGCGCTGCCGGTCGGCGTGTCAACGGCGGATCGGGAGGGGCGGATCACGCATGGCAATCCTGCTAGCCGTCGCATCTGGGGAGGGGTCGATTGCGCCGGGCTGAATGGTCAATTCAAGGGATGGCGCGCCTTGTCGGGCAAGCGTATCGAACCGGGCGAACGGGCTCTGGCGCGTGCCCTGAGTCAGGGGGCGACGGTGTTGGGCGAGGTCGTCGAGATCGAATGTGCCGATGGTACGCACAAGATCATTCTTAACTCGGCGGTTCCACTGCGCGATACCGCGCATCAGGTCTGCGGCGTGATCGTCATCGACGAAGACATCACCGAGCGTTATCACGCGCAGGAGACTGTGCGCGTCAACCGCGAATTTTTCCAGAGTGTGTTCGATTCGGCGGCGGTCGGCATGGCATTGTGCGATCCGCGTGGACGCTTTCTGGGGGTGAATCAGGCCTTGTGCCGTACCTTCGGTTACTCCGATGAAGAGATGCTTGCCATGTCGGTACAGGACATCACTCATCCTGATGACAGGGAAATAAGCGAGTCGAGCTTGCAGCGGGTGTTGCAGGGCGACAGTCCTTCGTTTCAATTGGAAAAGCGTTATCGCCACAAGAGTGGTGCGGATCTGTGGGCTTTGGTGGCGGTGGCGCTGGTGCGCGACGCACATGGCGCGCCGCTGTATTTCATCGGGCAGGTGCTGGACATCACCGCGCGCAAGGAGGCCGAAAACCGGTTGCGCGAGAGTGAGGCCAGTCTGGCCAGCGCGCAGGCTCAGGCGAATCTGGGGAGTTGGTGGCTGGACATCCAGCACAATGTGCTGAACTGGTCGGACGAGAATTACCGCATCTTTGGGGTCGAGAAGGGTACGCCGCTGAACTATCAAACCTTTCTCGATTGTGTTCATCCGAGTGATGTGGAAAAGGTGGATCGCGCCTGGCAGGCTGGGATGCGCGGCGAGCCTTACGACATCCAGCATCGCATTCAGATGAAGGGGCGCGTGAAATGGGTGCGCGAACGGGCCGAACTGGAATTCGATGCCGAGGGGCGCTTGGTGCGGGGCGTGGGGACGACACAAGACATCACCGAACTGAAGAAGCACGAAGAGGCGCTGCTGCATTCCAAGGAAAGGCTGCGCAAGCTGGCGGCGCATCAGGAGCTGATCCGCGAAGAAGAGCGGGCGCACATCGCCCGTGAGGTGCATGACGAACTCGGCCAGTTGCTGACTGCGCTGAAGATGGATGTCTCCCTGCTGCGTCTGCGTTTCGGCGACGTGCCCAATCTGCTGGAACATGCCGATGGGATGCGCCAGTTGGTGGAAAAGACTATCTCCGTGGTGCGCCACGTCGCCAGTAACCTACGCCCGGCGGCGCTGAATCTGGGTATCGTCCCCGCTCTGGAATGGCTGGCGGAAGACTTTACCCATCACTCCGGGGTGAAGTGCGAACTGGTGATTCAGGATATGGATGTCGCGCTGGATGATATGCAGGCGACCACGGTGTTCCGCGTGATGCAGGAATCGCTGACCAATGTGGCGCGCCACGCGCAAGCCAGCAAGGTGGAGATACGCTTGTGGCGTCGAGGGCGTAGCTTGCATCTCAAAGTGCAGGATAATGGGCGCGGTTTCGATTCGGCCAACCGGCGGCGCAATACCTTTGGCCTGCTCGGCATCCGTGAGCGGGTGCTGATGCTGGATGGCACGATCAAGATCAACAACACGCCGGGCACGGGGGCTTGCGTGTCGATTTCCATACCGCTGATAGAACGGGGAAGCAAAAAATGATACGGATCATGCTGGCAGACGACCATGCCATCGTGCGCAGTGGCTTGAAGCAGATCATCGACACCACGACCGATATGACGGTGGTGGGCGAGGCCATCAACGGCGCCGACCTGTTGGACAAGTTGCGCACGCTGAACCCCAGCTTGCTACTGTTGGATATGTCCATGCCCGGCATCAGTGGCGTCGATCTGATCCGCCGGGTGAAGCAGGAGCATCCCGGCGTGCCGGTGCTGGTGCTCTCCATGCACAACGAGAGCCAGATCGTCACCCGTGCGTTCAAGGCGGGCGCTTGCGGCTATGTCACCAAAGATAGTGAGCCGGAGATTTTGCTGTTGGCGATCCGCAAAGTGGTGGCAGGCCGCAAGTTCATGGATCCTGCACTGGTCGATGCGATGGTCATCAATATCACCACCGACGAGCGCCCCCTGCATGAATCGCTGTCCAATCGGGAGTTCCAGATCTTCCAGATGCTGGTCAAAGGCGCGCAGAGCGCCGACATCGCCGCCGAACTGTGTCTCAGCGCCAAGACCATCAGCACCCATAAAGTGCGGCTGATGCAAAAACTCCAGATCGACAGCAACGCAGAGCTGGTGCGCTATGCCATCAAACACGGACTGGCCGGAGAGGTGCTCTGAAACTTCTAGCTTGTAGCCCGCTTCGAGCTAAATCAGCTTCCCCCCGAATACATGTAGGAATCATCCTACAAATAACTCCCGCCAAGCCTAGTACCCAACCGCTTTAGTCTGATATTTCTGCTTTCCTAAAACCGGCATCATGCACTACATGGGGCAGCGTTCCTGTGTGGAGCATAGCCGGAGGGAGTGGACATGAAGTTATTGTTGGTCGAGCAGTCGGATGCGGTCAGGGCGCGCATCTCCCAGTTGTTCGAGGGGCTGTCTGGCTTGAGTGTCAGGCATGTTTCCAGCCTCGATCAAGCTCGGCAGTGTTTCGCCGAGTTCAATCCTGAGCTGGTGGTGACCGATGTGCAGTTGCCGGGTGGCAACGGGCTCGATCTCTTGCAGTTCATCCAAGAGCGGCACTCCGCTGCGCTGACCATATTCATCACCAATCACATCTTTTACCAGCGCCGCTGTATGGCGGGTGGGGCTTATCGCTTTTTCGACAAATCGCTGGATATGGAAAAGATGTTGCAGGTGATACGGGAACTGACACAACAGGAGGGCGAAAATGGGCAGCGCAGAACGGTCGCTTGAATCTTCGGGAGGCGGAGAGATTTGGAGCTACGTCATCGGTCTGGCTTTGCTGGCGGATGGATTCCTGTTGGCGAGCGGCGGGGTGGCGAATTATGTAGGCGCGGCGTTGGTGTTGGGCGGCTCGCTGTTCGTGGCGGGATTCTCTCAGAGCGTGGCGCGCAAGCTGGCGATGCGGGCGGTCGAAGCCAATCGCATCCAGAACGATGCTCATGCCGAAGTGCAGCGTAGTGCTTCGGTGCAAGGGCTGGATGCGCTGTGTATCCAAGTGTTGCCGGTCTGGGAGCGACAGATCCACACCTCCAAGGTGCAGACCGAGGATGCCATCACTGCTTTGTCGCGTCGCTTCCAAGGCATCTCCGAAAAGATTTCTGTGGCGGTGGCGACTTCCCGCGATACGGCGGGCGGCATGGGTGGCGGCATGGTGGATGTGCTGGAGCGCAGCCAGTCGCGCTTGGGCGACATCATCCGCTCGCTGGAAGTGGCGGTGGACAGCAAGCGTTCCATGCTGGACGAAGTGTCCGGCCTGGCCCAATTCACCGCCGAGCTGAAGAAGATGGCGGCGGATGTCGGAGACATCGCTGATCGCACCAATCTGCTGGCGCTGAATGCCGCCATCGAGGCGGCGCGGGCGGGCGAGTCCGGGCGTGGTTTCGCGGTGGTTGCGGACGAAGTACGCAAACTGTCCGGCATGTCCGGGGCCACCGGCAAACGCATCAGCGAGAAGGTCACGCTCATCAACAACGCTATTCTGGCCACCAAACAGGCGGCGGACAATTACGCCAAGATGGATCTGGACATGATCAGCAACGCCAAAGTGGTGGTGCAGAGCGTGTTGGATGAGTTCGGCGCGGCAAGTTCGCATCTCGCCGAATCTGCCGAGGTCATGCAGCGCGAAGGCCACGAGATACACCGCGAGGTCGAAGATGTGCTGGTCTCCATGCAGTTTCAGGATCGGGTCAGCCAGATGCTGACTCACGTGCAGCAGGACATCGCCAAGCTGGAAGCCTTGTTGCTGGCGTACGAAAGTCAGGGGGGCGGGGCACTGGATGCCATGAGTTGGCTACAAGAGCTGCAAGCCACTTACACCACGGAAGAGCAGCGCACCAATCACGCCGGCAGCGGCAGCAGTTCCGCCCCCAAAGAAACCGAAATCACATTTTTCTAGTTAGGAGACAGCAATGGCCAAAACAATCTTGATCGTGGACGACTCGGCCAGTATGCGCCAGTTGGTGGCAATTACCTTGCGGGCGGCGGGGTACGACTTGATCGAAGCCTGTGACGGCGTGGATGCGCTGGCCAAGATACGCGGCAGGAAAGTCCACCTCATCATCAGCGACGTGAATATGCCGAACATGGATGGCATCACCTTCGTCACCGAAGTTAAGAAGATACCGGAATTCAAATTCGTCCCGGTCATCATGCTGACCACCGAAGTGCAAGAGTCGAAGAAGCAGGCCGGACAGGCGGCGGGTGCCAAGGCTTGGGTGGTCAAGCCGTTCCAGCCTGCGCAGATGTTGGGCGCCGTCTCCAAGCTCATCATGCCCTGAGGGGACGCTCATGCCCATCCGTGTCGAACAGGAAAACGGCCAAGTACGGCTCTATCCCGAAGGGGAGATGAGCATCTACTGTGCAGCCGAGTTGAAAGACGCGCTGATCGCCGGAATGCAGGGCGGCGCGGAGATCGAGATCAACCTCTCCGGCGTGAGCGAGATGGATACCGCCGGTTTTCAGTTGCTGCTGTTGGCCAAGCGCGAAGCGGCCAAGCAGGGTAAGCCGTTACGGCTGGTGGCGCATAGCCCGGCGACGCTGGATGTGCTCGATCTGTACAACATGGGCAGCTATTTTGGCGACCCGGTGTTTCTGACTCGGCAAGGAGGTGCAGCATGAGTTTGGATCAGGCTTTACAGACTTTCTTCGCTGAGAGCCGTGAACTGCTTCAGCAGATGGAAGAGATGCTGCTGTTTTTGGAATCCAGCCCGGAGGACAACGAGGCGATCAACGCGGTGTTCCGCGCCGCCCACACCATCAAGGGTTCGGCTGGCATGTTCGGGCTGGATTTCATCGTGAAGTTCACCCACACCGTGGAGAATCTGCTCGACAAGGTGCGTGACGGCGAAGTGCGCATCACTAGCGATCTGGTGGCGGAACTGCTGCAATGCCGCGACCACATCGAAGACTTGGTCGAGCACGCCCACGGCGGTGGCGAAGAGTTGGCGGCGGACAAGCACAGTCGTGGCGAACAGTTGGGGACTAGCCTGTTGCGTTTCTTTCCCGGCGCGCTGGTCAAGAGCGCCGAAAAAGCCGCGCCTCGGCAGGTCACCGAAGCCGCAGCCAAGCTGGAAAGCAGCGGCGGGGGCGAGGTCGCCAGCGACACTTGGCATATCTCTTTGCGCTTCGGGCGCGACGTGCTGCGTCAGGGCATGGATCCACTCTCCTTCATCCGTTACCTCGCCACGCTGGGCGAGATAACCAGCCTGACCACCTTGCCGGATGCCTTGCCCGGCGCGGAAGAGATGGATGCCGAATCCTGTTATCTGGGTTTCGAGATCAGCTTCCGCAGTGCGGCGGATAAGAAAACCATAGAGGACGTGTTCGAGTTCGTGCGCGACGATTGTGAGATACACATCCTGCCGCCGGGCAGCAAACTCGCTGAGTTTGTCGCCCTGATCAAATCGTTGCCGGAAGAAGAGGCACTGCTGGGGGAGATTCTGGTCGCCAGCGGTGCGCTCACCCAGAACGAACTGGAGCAGGGACTGAAGAATCAGAGTCAAGTGGATGCGCCGCTGGGCGAGATTCTGGTCGAGCAACACTGCGTGCCGCAGCCGGTGGTGGACGCTGCGCTGGAAAAGCAAAAGCAAGGCAAGGACGCCAAGTCGCAGGAAGCCCGCTTTGTGCGCGTTCACGCCGACAAGCTGGACGAGCTCATCAATCTGGTGGGCGAATTGGTTATCGCCGGGGCGTCGGCCAACCTGCTGGCACGCCGCACCAAGGATGGCGCGATGATGGAAGCCACTTCGGTGGTGTCCGGTCTGGTCGAAGAGATCCGCGACGGCGCACTCAAGTTGCGCATGGTCGAGATCGGCGAGACCTTCAGCCGCTTCCAGCGCGTGGTGCGCGATGTGTCCAAAGAGTTGGGCAAGGACATCGGGCTGGAGATCTCCGGTGCGGATACCGAGCTGGACAAGACCGTGGTCGAGAAGATCGGCGACCCATTGATGCACTTGGTGCGCAACTCGATGGATCACGGCATCGAAGTGGCCGAGCTGCGTTTGCAGCGCGGGAAACCGGCCAAGGGTACGCTGCAACTCAACGCCTTCCACGATTCTGGCAGCATCGTCATCGAAGTCAGCGACGACGGCGGCGGGCTGAGCCGTGAGCGCATCCTGCGCAAGGCGCTGGAGCGCGGCCTGATCGCGGAGGGGCAGAACCTTTCCGACAGCGAAGTGTTCAATCTCATCTTCGAACCGGGTTTTTCCACTGCCGAGCAAGTGACCAATCTCTCCGGTCGCGGCGTCGGTATGGATGTGGTGCGCCGCAACATTCAAGCGCTGCGCGGCACGGTGGACATCGATAGCGAGGAAGGCGTGGGCACGACCACGCGCATCCGCTTGCCGTTGACGCTGGCCATCATCGACGGATTCTTGGTCGGCGTCAGTGCCTCGTCCTTCGTCATTCCGCTCGACATGGTGGTCGAGTGCATCGAACTTTCCGAAGCGGATCGCCGTGCCGCTGCCGAGCGCAACTACATCAGCCTGCGCGGGCAGGTGTTGCCGTATCTGCGTCTGCGTGATCTGTTCGATGTGAGCGGAACGGTTGCGCGCCGCGAGAACGTGGTAGTGGTGCAGTACGCCGGACAAAAAGTGGGTTTGGTCGTGGACGAGCTGCTGGGCGAGTTCCAGACCGTCATCAAGCCGCTGGGGCGGGTGTTCAGGAATCTCAAGGGGATCGCAGGTTCCACCATCCTCGGTACGGGAGAGGTGGCATTGATTCTGGATGTGCAGTCGATGATACGGATGGTGTCGGGCAAGGCGGAAAAAGGGTTGGTAGCTTAATCGGGTTGTAACTCAATAGTGGGGAGGCAGTGATGTTGAAGAATATGCGTATCGGTACTCGTCTGGGTGCGGGTTTTGCGGTGGTGGTGCTGTTGCTGATGACCGTGGCGGGGATCAGTATCAACAGATTGAGCGGTCTCAATACGGAGATTGAGGTCTTGGTCAATGATCGCTTCCCCAAGACGGTCTGGGCGAACGACATGATCGACAGCATCAATACGATCGCCCGCGCCATGCGGAATGCGGTGCTGGTGAAGGGCGAGGATGTGAACAAGGAACTGGAGCGCATCCCTGAACAGCGCAAGATCATTCTCGATCGGCTCGAAAAGCTGGAAAAGACCGTCAAGTCCGACAAGGGCGTGGAAATGCTGAAAAAGGTGAAGGATGCGCGCACCGCTTATGTCGGGGGGCAGGATAAGTTTCTGGATCTGCTCAAGGCAGGCAAGCGTGACGAGGCTGTTACCTACATGATGGGTACGCTGCGCAAGGACCAATCGGACTATATGAAGGCTATCAACGAGTTGATCGTATATCAGTCGGAGTTGATGCAGCAATCGGGTAAGGGAGCGCAGGAATCATATGAAGCGGCCCGTTTCCTGATGCTGGTGCTGGCAGCCATCGCGACGATATTGGCGGCACTGATCGGCTTCGCGGTGACGCGCAGCATCACTCGTCCCTTGTCCGAGGCGGTGGATGTGGCGAACAAACTGGCCGACGGTGATCTGACCGCCAAGATCGAAGTGGACTCGAAAGACGAAACCGGCGTGTTGTTGCAAGCGATGAAGAACATGGTGGAGAAGCTGTCGCAGATCATCACCGATGTGCGCGGTGCGGCGGACAACCTGTCCAGCGCCTCGGAAGAGGTGAGTGCCACGGCACAATCGCTGAGTCAGGCATCGAGTGAGCAAGCAGCCTCGGTGGAAGAGACTTCCGCTTCGGTGGAGCAGATGAGCGCCTCCATCAGCCAGAACACCGAGAACGCCAAGGTCACCGACGGCATGGCGACGCAGGCGGCGAAGCAGGCCTCGGAAGGTGGCATCGCGGTATCGCAGACCGTCTCGGCGATGAAGCAGATCGCAGGCAAGATCGGCATCATCGACGACATCGCTTATCAGACCAATTTGCTGGCACTGAATGCAGCCATCGAAGCGGCGCGTGCCGGTGAGCACGGCAAGGGTTTTGCCGTGGTGGCGGCGGAGGTGCGCAAGCTGGCCGAACGCAGTCAAGTGGCCGCACAGGAGATCGGCGAGCTGGCTTCGGGCAGCGTGCAACTGGCAGAAAAGGCCGGCAAGCTGCTGGACGAGATCGTGCCCTCGATCAACAAGACTTCGGATCTGGTGCAAGAGATCACGGCGGCCTCGGAAGAGCAATCTTCCGGTGTGGCACAGATCAATACCGCCATGATGCAACTCAATCAGACGACCCAGCAGAATGCGTCTGCCTCGGAAGAGTTGGCGGCGACCTCCGAAGAGATGAGCGGTCAGGCCGAGCAATTGCAGCAGACGATGAGCTTCTTCAAGGTGAACGGGGCGGGGGCGATGACCGCGCGCGCTGCGCAGCCGCACAAGGCCGCCTTTACGCCGGCTCGAACCGGTCGGGCGAGCGGTTCGCCGACACGTTCGGCGCCTTCCGAACACGAGTTCGTCAAGTTCTGAGAGGCCGATCATGGGCGCATTGGTGACTAGAGAGAAAGGCGTGGTGGCGGTCGAAGCCGCGCCGGATCAGCAGCAATATCTAACCTTCATGTTGGGTGGTGAGCTGTTCGCCATCGGCATACTCACCATCAAGGAGATCATCGAATACGGCAACCTCACCACCGTGCCGCTGATGCCCGACTTCATCCGGGGTGTCATCAATCTGCGCGGCAGCGTCGTGCCGGTGGTCGATCTTTCCGCCCGCTTCGGGCGCAAGTCAGCCGAGATCACGCGCCGCACCTGTATCGTCATCATCGAAGTCGAAGCCGGTGAGGATAAGCAGGACATCGGGGTGATGGTGGATGCGGTGAACGAGGTGTTGGAGATTCCCGATAACCAGATCGAACCCGCCCCCGCCTTCGGCGCAAAGATACGCACCGACTTCATTGCCGGGATGGGCAAGGTCAACGGCAAGTTTGTTATCCTGCTGAACGTGGATAAGGTACTGTCGGTGGACGAACTGGCGATACTGGATGGGGTGTCGGGGGCGTGATGGATCGTTCAGTCTAGATCTAAGGGGGCGCACGTGGCGGTCGGTCAGAAGACATCGGGGAGGTCACTGCCTTGGGCTTTGCCTTGGTTCGTGCTCGCCGTTTGTTTACTGGCTACCTTCTTGCTCGGCCAACATACCAAAGAACTGGCGCGGACTGCCTTGCAGGATGAATTCACCTTTCGGGTGGACGAGACCGTGAAACGCCTCACGCGCCGGATGTCGACTTACGAGCAGGTGTTGCAGGGCACTGTTGGCATGTTCGCTGCCTCGCAAGAGGTGACGCGGAGCGAGTTCCGTACCTACGTCGAATCTCTGGCGCTGGATAATAATTTCCCCGGCATTCTGGGCGTTGGTTTCTCTCGGGCGATCAAGCCGGGAGAGCGGGCGCAGCATATCCAGACGATGCGGCGCGAAGGCTTTCCGAACTACACCCTGCTTCCGCTTGGCGAACGTGAGCAGTATTCCGCCATCGTCTATCTTGAGCCGTTCAACACCCGCAATCAGCTGGCTTTGGGCTACGACATGTATTCCGATTCTGTGCGGCGCGAGGCGATGGAACGCGCCCGTGACGAGGGCGGGGCAGTGCTTTCCGGCAAGGTGACGCTGGTGCAGGAAAAACTCGACAGAACCCCGCAGCAACAGGCTGGGGCTTTGATGTATCTACCGCTGTATCGTCCGCACAGTACGCACGATACCGTGGAACTGCGCCGGGCCAATCTGTCGGGCTGGATCTACGCGCCGTTTCGGATGAATGATTTCATCGACGGAGTTTTCAATCGTTTGCCGGGCGAGGAGGACGACCCACTCGATCTGGAGATATACGACGGCGCGCGGATGTCGCACGATAGCCTGCTCTATCACTCGGCGGCGGTAGTGTATGCGGAGCATCCGACTTCGTCTTTTCACACCAAGCGCCAGATCACGCTGGCGGGCCGCGAGTGGACGATCATGATCCACTCCATGCCGGAGTTCGACGCCCGGTTGAAGTCTGGCGGCGGGGTGTTGCTGGCGGGCATTCTGACCAGTCTGCTGCTCACGCTGATCACTTGGTTGCTGGTGAACGGACGTGCGCGGGCGGTCGAACTCGCTGCGCAACTGACCCATGAGCTCAAGGAAAGCGAAGCGCGTTTTCGCGGCATGGCCGATGCCGCCAGTTCGATGATCTGGGTGTCGGATACCTCGAACGGGTGCAGCTGGTTCAACAAGAGTTGGCTGGAATTCACCGGCAGCAGCATGGAGCAATCCACGGGCCTAGCTTGGATGGCGAGCATCCACCCGGACGATCTGACTTATTGCCGCGAGGTGCAGCAGCGCGCGTTCCGTCGCAAGACGGCGTTCCAGGTCAGTTTCCGTTTGCGTCGCCATGACGGCCTGTATCGCTGGCTCATCAATCAGGCCTCGCCCCGGTTGGACGAGCAAGGCGTGTTCGTCGGTCACGTCGGCTCGTGTTTCGACATCACCGATCTGAAGGTCGCCAAGACGGCGTTGGAGCGTGAGCGCTCTTTGCTGCGCAATCTGATCGACTCCATCCCCGCGCTGATTTTCATCAAGGATGAGACGGGGCGCTACATCGGTTGCAACCGCGCGTTCCGTGAGTTCCTCGGTCGCACCGAGACTGAGATCGTCGGCCATACCTATTTCGATCTGTTCCCGCGCGAACGGGCCGAGCACTATCAGTTGCAGGACAAGCTGGTGCTGGCCTCCGGCACTTTCGATAAGTCGGAGGAATGGGTGGAGGCGGTCGATGGACGCCACCTTTTGCTGGAAGTATTGAAAGTGCCGCTGCGTTCACCCGATGGCCGTATCTCCGGGTTGGTGGGTGTGTGTAGCGATATGACGCAGCGTCATCGCATGGAAGATGAGTTGTGGCACGCCAAGGTCGCCGCCGAGGTGGCGAGTCAGGCCAAGAGCGAATTCCTCGCCACCATGAGCCACGAGATACGCACGCCGATGAACGGCGTACTCGGTATGGCCGAGATGATGAATCTGACCGATCTCGACAGTGAGCAGCAGGAATACATGCGGCTCATCACCAGTTGCTCCAACTCCCTGATGGGCATCATCAACGACATCCTCGATTTTTCGAAGATAGAGTCGAATCAGCTACAGATCGAGGCGCGCAGTTTCGACCTCATCGCCATGTTGTCCGATCTGTCCGGTGTTTGTTCGGTGAGGGCAGCGAACAAGGGCTTGAGCTTTGTCAGCGAGATCGCGCCGGAAGTGCCCAAGTATGTCGTCGGCGACTCGGGGCGTTTGCGCCAGATCCTGGACAATCTGCTGGGCAATGCGCTCAAATTCACCGAACACGGCAGCGTGTCTTTGCGCGTCAGCTTGATGCAGCAAGAGGGCGATAACGTGTCCCTGCGTTTCGCTGTGCAAGACACCGGCATCGGCATCTCGGCTTTCGCTCTGGCCGATCTGTTCGAACCCTTCCATCAGGCGGATGGCTCGATCACCCGTCGCTTCGGTGGAACCGGGCTGGGTTTGTCGATCTCGCGCAAGCTGGCTCAGATGATGGACGGCGAGGTGGGGGTGGCGAGCGAGGAGGGCAAGGGCTCCACTTTCTGGGTGCGTGTCGGGTTTATGTGCTCGTCAGCCTCGGAAGTCGCCACTCCGACCGCGCGGCAGGAGGCGGTCTCCACCGCCCCGGCCATTCAGCCAGCCCGACAGTCGAGTGTCTTGAGCATCTTGCTGGTAGAGGACATCGCGACCAACCGTTTCGTTGCCACCAGTATGCTCAATCATCTGGGTTACAGCGATATTTCCATGGCGGAGAACGGGCAGGAGGCGGTGGATGCGGTGCAGCACGGACACTTCGATGTCGTGCTGATGGATTGTCAGATGCCGGTGATGGATGGTTTGCTGGCGACCGAGATGATCCGTTCGCTGGGCCATATGCTACCCATCATCGCGATGACGGCGAACGCCATGCCGGGCGACCGCGAAAAATGCATCGCGGCCGGCATGAACGATTATCTGTCCAAGCCGATCACGCGCGAAGCGCTGGCGGAGGTGCTGGGGTGCTGGGTGACTCAGCCCTCGGTGAGCGGTAAGGCGGTCGCGGTACAGAAATCCGAGACCTCGTTCGTGGATGTGCCGGTCTTTGATCGGACGGGGGCATTGGGGCGGCTGGATAACGATGAGTCGTTGCTGGCGATGGTCATCGAGTCGTCTCTGGATGATTGCGAAAAACTGTTGGGCGACTTGGAGAAATCGGTGCGCGAGGGGTGTCAGAACGACGCGCAGCGTTACGTGCATAGTTTGAAATCTCTGGCGCGCACGATGGGGGCTGAGGTGTTGGCGAATTTTGCCGTTGAGCTGGAAGCCTCGATCCATGACGGCGATCTGGCAGCGCTCGACCAGCCTCATCTTGCCCGTTTGCGTGAATATGCCGAGCAGTTCCGCCGGGCGGTGGCCAACGAACAGGGAGTGTCTGGGCTATGAGCTACTCGGCCCTTAGCGATCAGGAGTTCGCCAGCATCCGGCAGTTGATCTTTGAGATCGCTGGCATCACGCTGGCCGCATCCAAAAAACCGTTGGTCAGCGGACGCTTGGGTAAGCGGGTGCAGCAGGGCGGTTTCGCCAGCTTCGGTGAATATCACCGCCACATCATCAGCCGTGACGGACAGACGGAGTTACAGATCGCGGTCGATCTGCTGACCACCAACGAGACGTATTTCTTCCGTGAGCATAAGCATTTCGACTATCTGCACCAGCATCTGACACAGCACCATCGGCGCGGAGCGCCATTCCGCGTGTGGAGTGCGGCGTGCTCCAGCGGCGAAGAGCCTTACAGCATCGCCATGTTGCTGTCGAACAGCCTAGGCGAGGGCGACTGGGAGATCCTCGCTTCCGATCTCAGTACGCGCGTATTGGAGCGGGCGCGCAGCGGGCATTATGCGATGGAGCGGACGGACAAGATCCCGCGCGAATATCTCGGCAAATATTGCCTGAAAGGGATCGGCTCGCAGGAGGGGACTTTTCTGGTCGAGGCCAAGGTGCGCAGCCGCATCCAGTTCATGCAGATCAATCTGAACCGCACGCTGCCCAAACTGGGCGAATTCGATGTGATCTTCTTGCGCAACGTGATGATCTATTTCGATATGGAGACCAAGCGGCAGGTCGTCAGCCGCTTGCTGGGGCAACTCAAGCCGGGCGGGCATCTGCTGATCGGCCACTCGGAAAGCCTAAACGGCGTGACCAGCGATCTGGAGATGATCGTTCCCTCGGTCTATCGCAAGCCATGAGTCATCCTGAGCATGTCATCGACATTTTCTTGCAGCCGGGGGAGTTCTATTTCGGCGACAGGGGAACGCGCATCCGCACTTTACTGGGCTCTTGCGTGGCGATTACCATGTGGCATCCCATGCTGAGGGTGGGGGGAATGTGCCACTACATGTTGCCGGTGCGAGGAGGAAAACCGGACGGTACTTTGGATGGGCGCTATGCCGACGAGGCGATGGCGATGTTCCAGCGCGAGATACGCGGGGTCGGGACGCGGCCCGAGGATTATCAGGTCAAGGTGTTCGGCGGCGGCAATATGTTCAGCAAACAGCGGCATTGCGAGTTGCAGCAGCCGTGCGGCAATGTGGCTTGTCGCAATGTTCAGGCAGCGCGCTTGTTGTTGGACAGCCATGGTCACAAGGTGATGGCGGAGCACGTGGGGGAACATGGCCACCGCAATGTGGTCTTTGATGTATGGAATGGTGATGTCTGGATGCGCCATGTCAAAAATGGCGTGCTATTGGAAAAGGCAAAAGAAATTGAACAAGATAAATGTCCTAATCGTTGATGATTCTGCGGTGGTGCGCAAAGTGGTGACCGATGTGCTCAGTGCAGAGCCTACGATCAATGTCATGGGGGCGGCAGCCGACCCCATCTTCGCCATGGAGCGGATGAGCCGGCAGTGGCCGGATGTGATCGTGCTGGACGTGGAGATGCCGCGCATGGACGGCATCACCTTTTTGAAGAAGATCATGGCAGAGCGCCCCACGCCAGTGGTGATCTGCTCGACCATCACCCAGCAGGGCGCGACCACCACCTTGCAGGCGCTGGAAGCGGGTGCGGTCAACGTCGTGCCGAAACCCAGCATCGGCACGCGGCGACAACAGATGGAAGATGCTGCGGGCAGTCTGGTGCAGGCGGTGAAAGCCGCCGCTCAGGCCAACCTGCGGCGGCTGGTCACGCGCACGGCGGTGTCGCCCGGCGTGTTGCCTAGGCTCACTGCCGACGCGATTCTGGCTCCGCCCACTCATGCGATGGCCCATACTACCGAGCGCATCGTCGCCATCGGCACTTCGACCGGCGGCACGCAGGCGCTGGAAGTGGTGTTGACCGCGTTGCCGCGCGTCTGCGCGGGTATCGTCATCGTGCAGCACATGCCGGAGAAGTTCACCGGCGCGTTCGCCGAGCGGCTCAACAGCGTGAGCCAGATCGAGGTGCGCGAGGCGAAGAACGGCGACCGCGTGATGCCGAATCTGGCGCTGATCGCGCCGGGAGGCAAGCACATGCTGCTCAAGCGCAATGGCGCGCAGTATCAGGTGGAGGTGATCGACGGCCCGCTGGTCAACCGCCATCGTCCGTCGGTGGACGTGTTGTTCCGTTCGGTTGCAAAATTCGCCGGCAAGAATGCGCTGGGTATTATCATGACCGGCATGGGCGACGACGGTGCGCGCGGGCTGAAGGAGATGCGCGACGCGGGGGCATCCACGCTGGCGCAGGATGAGGAAAGTTGCGTGGTGTTCGGGATGCCGAAAGAGGCGATCAAGCAGGGTGGGGCAGAGCGGGTGGTTTCGCTGGGCGAGATACCGGCTTCCATCATCGGTTACAGCATGAAGGGGGATTCTACGTGAATCATTTCTGGTCTGATTACAGTGGCGAAACGCGGCGTAGCGCGGCCAGCTTGTCGCCCGATTTCTGGGGCAAGCTGGGCGGGCTGGCCGCGTTCTTGGCGCTGGGCGTTTTGCTGGTGAGCAATGCGCCGCTGAATCAGATCGACATTGCCGAGCCTGGTTTCCTTGCTCTGCACAGTTTGATGGAAATGTTCGCGGTAGTGGTCGCGGCGATGATCTTCGCGGTGGGCTGGAGTACGTTCAGTCGCCAGATCGAGCGCAACATGGTGCTGCTGGGTTGCGCTTTCCTTGCGGTGGCGCTGCTGGATATGGCGCATCTGCTGTCTTACAACGGGATGCCGGACTTTGTGACGCCCTCGGATCGCGGCAAGGCCATCGCCTTCTGGCTGGCTGGGCGGCTGATCGCGGTGCTGGCTTTGCTGCTACTGGTGATCCGCCCTGACTTTATCCTCAAGACGCACCAGAAGCGCTCGGGCGCATTGATCGCGGCATTGTCCGTCACCGCACTGGTGTACTGGGTGGTGCTATTCCATTTTGACTGGCTGCCGGTGTTCTTTGTGCCGGGAGTGGGGCTGACCACCGTCAAGGTGGCTACCGAATACACGCTGATGGCGCTGCTGCTGGGCGCGGGGTTGTGGCTGGCGCGGCAGATGCAGCGCGGCGAGTTGCCGTTCGACGGGCGTTTCGTGCTCGCTGCCATCGTGACCATGTTCTTCAGCGAACTGTGCTTTACGCTGTATACCACCGTGACGGACATGCCCAATCTGCTGGGGCACATCTACAAGGTGATCTCCAGCCTGTTCCTGTATCGCGCGGTGTTCGTCGATAGTGTGCGTGCACCGCTCAAACTGGCGCAGGACAACGAAGCGCGCTTCCGCCAGTTGATGGAGTCGGCACCCGACGGCATCCTCATCCTAGGGGAAGATGGCATCATCGCCGCCGCCAACGAGATGACCGAGCAGATATTCCATTACCGGCGCACCGAGTTGATCGGTCAGCCCATCGAGTTGTTGTTGCCGGAATCTGCTCGTGCCGACCATATCGCCAAGCGCGATGCCTACATCGCTCATGCCCAGACGCGGCGCATGGGCGCGCAGACCGAGTTGACCGGGCTGACCTCGTTTGGCAACGAGGTATCGGTGGATGTCAGTCTGAGTCCGCTCAAGACGGATGGCGGGGCGTGGATCATGTGCGTGGTGCGCGACATCTCCGCGCGCAAGGTGGTGGAGGAGCAGTTGCGCCGACAGGGACAGGAGTTGCGCGCCATCGCCGACAATACGCCGGACATCATCTCGCGCTTCGATCGCCAGTTGCGGCGGGTATATGTGAATCAGGCGATCACGCGGGTGGACGGCAGGCCGCGAGAGTTCTATCTCAACAAGACCTTCCGTGAACTAGGTAAGTCCGACGAATTCACCGGGATCTGGGAGCGGCATCTCGAAGCGGTTTTCACCACGGGCCAAGAGGCGGAATTCGAGTTCCACTACGACTCGGTGAACGGGCGGCGCTATTACATGGCACGGCTGGTGCCGGAGCTGAAGCCGGATGGGGTGGTCGAGCACGTCATCGCCATCGCACCGGAGATCACCGACCGCATCCACGCCGAGGCGGAGAGCAAACGCTTGGCCTCGATACTGGAAGTCGCTCCGGCGCTGGTTTGCATCACTTCGCCGCAGCATCGCATGGTGTATCTCAATCCGGCGGGCTACGAGATGCTGGGGGTGGATCGCGCGGTCGCTGTCTCGGGCAAGATGAACATGCTGCACTTTCTGCCGCACTGGGCGGTGCGGCGCTGGCTGGAAGAGGCGATCCCCGAGGCTGAGAGCAAGGGTTTCTGGCGCGGCGAGAACGCCATCATGCGGCTGGACGGCACGGAATTGCCGGTGATGCAGACTGTCATCGCGCACCGGGACGAACAGGGCGAGTTGCTGCACTTCTCCAACATCATTCAGGATTTCAGCGAACGCAAACGACTGGAAGACCAGCTCTCGCATCAGGCCACCCACGACGTGCTGACCGGCCTGCCCAACCGCGTGTTGCTGCTCGACCGCTTGCGTCAGGGCACGATACACGCCGCGCGCAACGGCCGGTCGCTGGCGGTGCTGTTCCTCGATTTGGATCATTTCAAGAACATCAACGACACGCTGGGTCATTTCGTCGGCGACGAGTTGCTGCGCCAAGTGGCGGCGCGGCTGAAATCGGTGCTGCGGCGCGGTGATACGCTGGGTCGTTTGGGCGGCGACGAGTTCGCGGTGGTGCTGGAGGACATCAACAGCAAAGAGGATGTGCTGTTGCTGGCAGACAAACTGTTGGCTCAATTCTCCGTGCCGTTCATGTTGCATGATCGTTTACTCTATATCGGCAGCAGCGTTGGCCTCACCATTTTCCCCGAAGACAATCAGCTTCCCGACGATCTGCTGCGCCACGCCGACATCGCCATGTATGCCGCCAAAAAGCGTGGGCGCGGCACGTATTGCGTCTACACGCCGGACATGAACGCCGACATGCAGCGGCGCATGGAGATACTGGAATCCTTGCGCAGCGCCGTGCTGAACGAGGAATTCATTCTGCACTATCAGCCCAAGATTGATCTTGCGACTGGCAAGATGTGCGGGATGGAAGCTCTAGTGCGCTGGATCCATCCCGAGAAAGGCATGATCCCGCCGGACACCTTCATCCCGCTGGCGGAAGAGAGCGGGCTGATCCTGCCGCTCGGTCAATGGGTGCTGAAGACGGCGTGTGCGCAGAACAAGGCCTGGCAAGATGCCGGACTGTCGCCGTTGCGGGTGGCAGTCAACCTTTCCGCGCGTCAGTTCGGCGAGGAGGGGCTGGCGGAGAAAGTGGCCGACACTCTGGCAGAAACCGGTTTGAATCCCAGCTTTCTGGAGCTGGAGATCACTGAAAGTATGCTGATGGAGAACGCAGAGGAGTCGCTCAGGACGCTGTATCAGATCCGCGATCAGGGTGTGGTACTCTCCATCGACGACTTTGGTACCGGCTATTCTTCGCTGGGCTATCTGCGCCAGTTCCCGGTGGACTATGTGAAGATCGACCGTTCCTTTGTGATGGAAGCGCCGTTCAACGCCAACGACGCCGCCATCGCCAGCGCCATCATCTCGATGGCTCACAATCTGGGGCTGAAAGTGGTGGCGGAAGGGGTGGAGACTGCTCAACACGTCGAGTTTCTGCGGCGCTTCCTGTGTGATGAGATGCAGGGCTATTTCTTCAGCCGCCCCTTGCCCACCGAGGCATTCACCGAGTTGCTGGAGAATGGCCGCTGCTTGGAATTGGGGGCGAACGCAGTATTGCATGGCTAGCGAGCAGGCTTTGGTTTGATGATGGGGCGGGCAGCAGGGCATGTTCTCCGTGCCTGATGGATGATCTGGCCGAGATGAAGGGAGGCGCAGATGTTGAAAAATACGGCAAAAAGACTCGCCATCATCATCGGTATCGCCTATGCCTTGATTCTGGTGCTGATTGTCTGGCTGTGCATCACGGTCGCGCTGACGATGAATCGTTTGCAAACGATCACCAACGATCTTTATCTTCACCCGTTCACCGTCAACAACGCAGCGCTGGATTCATTGGCTTCGATGAATCTGATGCGGGAGAAAATGCTGGAGATCGCTTTGTCGCAGGATGTCAAAGCGATAGAGCAGTTGGCTGTCGAATCCTATGTGCTCGATGAGAAGTTGCGTCTGGACATCAATGTGGTGGAGGCGGGATTTCTGGGCGATGCCGAGAAGGTCAAAGAGGTCCAGCGTCAGTTGGAAGATTGGCGGCGCTTGCGCAGCCGTACCATCGGCCACGCTGTCTATGGCAGCAAGTCGGAGGCGAAGAGGCTCGTCAAGGATGAAGGGGCTGAGTTGTTCTCGCAGATGACGGCAAACATGGATTACGTCGTCGAATTTTCCCGGTATCGGGCCTTGGCCTTTGTCAACGAAGCGAAACAGCAGTTCGATCTGGCTCTGCGTCAGATCTGGCTGTTGCTGGGCACGACCATTCTCATCGTCGTAGTGACGGCCTGGGTGAAGATACGCGGAGTGGCGTATGTGCTGCGCCGCGACGAGCGCATCACCGGGGCGTTGCAAGCCAGCGAGACACGGTTCCGCATCGTCTCGGATCATGCGCCGCACGGCATGGTGACGGTGGGGCTGGATGGCAGCCTGATGCAAGTCAATCCGGCGCTGTGCCACATTCTGGGTTATAGCCGGGATGAACTGGAACAAATGACGTTCAGCGATGTGACGCATCCAGGCGACCAGACTCCCGGCATGGGCTACATTCAGGACATGTTGCGAGAGAAGGTGAGTTCCTTTCAGATTGAAAAGCGCTGTTTGCATAAGAACGGGCGCATCGTTTGGGTGCGTGCCAGTTTTTCTTTGCTGTGCAACCATGCGGGGATTCCGCAGTACTTCGTGGGGCAGATCGAAGATATAACGGAAAGCCGCGACGCGGTCGAGCACGCGCGTTTGATGGCGCTGGTGCTGGATAATATATTCGATGGCGTCATCACCATAGACGAAACCGGCATCATCGTTTCCTGCAATGGCGCTGCCGAACACCTTTTCGGCTATACCGCCAAGGAGATGATGGGCGCAAACGTCTCAACGTTGATGCCGGCCCCCTATCGGGATGAACATGCGGGCTACCTGCGACACTATCTGGAAACGGGCGAGAAACGGGTCATCGGGATAGGCCGCGAAGTGGCGGGCAAACGCAAGGATGGCTCGACCTTTCCCATGGATCTTGCGGTCAGCGAGTTGCGCACGGGCGATCGGCGCATCTTCATCGGCATCGTGCGTGACATCACCGAGCGTAAACGAGCCGAGGAAAAGGTGCAGTACTTGGCGCACTACGATGTCGTGACCGACCTGCCCAATCGGGCGTTGCTGCTGGATCGCATGAGGCAGGTGCTGGCGCTGGCCAAGCGTGACAGCCTGAATCTGGCCCTGATGTTCATCGACCTCGACAAGTTCAAGCCGGTCAACGACACCTACGGTCACGATGTCGGCGATCTGCTGCTCAAGGCCGTCGCCACTCGCTTGCAAGCGTGTCTGCGCGATTCGGATACGGCAGCGCGCGTGGGTGGCGATGAGTTCGTGGTGTTACTGCCGACGCTGGAGGACGACAGCGATGCGCTGGTGGTCGCCGAGAAGATATTGCATATCCTCAACCAGCCTTTCGATGTCGCCGGTCACACCCTGACCATTTCGGCCAGCATCGGTCTCACCGTCAACCCTGCGCATAATACCGACGAGAAGCTGCTGCTGAAGCGCGCGGACATCGCCATGTATTACGCCAAAAAGGCCGGCAGGAATCGAGTGACGCAATATCAAAGCGACATGCAGGAAGTCACTCAATAACACAGAGAGCCACGCCTCCGGCATTGTGCAGAGGGTGGCAGACTTGGATGAGAAACGAGGTCGCCATCAGGGCGACCTTTTTATTCCAGCACCATCAATTTTTGCCACAGTTCCAGCACCGGCGCGGTGTCCAGCGTCTCCGAGGCGATGCGGCAGGGGCCTTGTTCGTTGAGGCGGATGCGGTGCTGCATCTGGCGTAACTCGCGGTAGCAGTCGGCGACCTGGCGGGCTTGTTCCGCCGGGATCAGGCCTAATTCACCGGCGAGTCGCAGCAGGGCGATGTTGCCTGCGTTGCGGGTGAGTTCTGGGTGGCTGTGGGCATGAGCGAGGATGAGGTATTGCACCATGAACTCGATGTCCACCATGCCGCCGCTGTCGTGCTTGATGTCGAACAGCGCGCTCTTATTGGGGTGGCCGTCGTGCATCTTCTGGCGCATGGCGACGATCTCGGCGCGCAGTTTGGCGAGGTCGCGCGGCTGGCGCAGCACATTGTCGCGGATGGTTTCGAAGCGTGCGCCGATGTCGGCCGCGCCTGCGCTGTAACGGGCGCGGGTCAGCGCCTGATGTTCCCACACCCAGGCCTGTTCGCGCTGGTATTGTTCGAAAGCCTCCACGCTGCTCACCAGCAGGCCGCTGTCGCCGTTGGGGCGCAGGCGCAGATCGACTTCGTACAAACGGCCCGAGGCGGTGTGGCTGGAGAGCAGGCTGTTGATGCGCTGGCCGAGGCGGGCGTAGATCATGCCGGCATCGGGGGCATCGTCGTCGTAGAGGAAGATCAGGTCGAGGTCGGAGGCGTAGCCCAGCTCGCGTCCGCCCAGTTTGCCGTAGGCGATGATGGCGAAGCGCGGCGTGTCGCGGTGGCGGCGGGCGAGGGCGCTCCAGCCCAGCCCGATCACATGACGCAGGATCAGATCGGCCAGATCGGACAGGTGGTCGCTGAGTTTTTCCAGCGGCAGCAGATGCTGCACGTCCATCGCCAGCAGGTGGAAGATCTGGTTATGCTGGAACAGCCGCAGGCTGTCCATCTGGCGCTCCAGATCGTCACCGCAGGCGGCGAGGGTGGCGCTCAGTTCGGCATCCAGCGCGGCCCAGTCGGGCGGGGTGTAGAACTCGCGCGTGTCCAGTAGCTCGTCCAGCAGGATGGGGTGCTGGGTGAGGAATTCGCAGGCCCAAGCACTGGCGGCGGCGAGCTTCACCAAGCGCGGCAGCGCCTGCGGATATTCGGCGAGGAATGCGAGATAGGCGGCGCGGCGGGCGATGGCTTCGACCAGCGTGAGCAGGCGCAGCAGAGTGGCGTCGGGGTTGGTCATCTCGCCGCACTGCGCGGCGAGTTGCGGGATGAGCCGGTCCAGCCGCTGACGGCTGAGGTCGGGCAGCTGGCGGTAGCGGCTGCCGTTGCGCAGTTGCAGCAGCCGTTCAGCCACCGTCGCCGCGTCGGCGTAACCCAGCGCGGCGAGGGCGTTCGTCGCCTCTTCCTCGTTCAGCCCTTCGCGCCACCAAGTGCTGGTGCTGGTCTTTTGCCGGGTGCTGAAAATGGTGTCGAACTGCTGGCTGACGAAGCGGCGCAGCGGTTCCAGCTCGGCCAGCAGCGCGGGGTAATCGGCGTAGCCCATGCCTTGCGCGATGATGGCCTGACTCTCTGGCGAGTCAGGTAGTTCCTGCGTCTGCTGGTCGTCGAGATATTGCAGGCGGTGCTCCAGATTGCGCAGGTAGATGTAAGCGGCGTCGAGCCGGGCGGCGTTCTCCGCGCTGAGTTCGCGGTGTGCCACCAGCAGTTTCAGCACTTGTTGGGTGGGGCGGATGCGCAGCTCGGCGTTGCGTCCGCCGCGTATCAGCTGGAACACCTGCGCGATGAACTCGATCTCGCGGATGCCGCCCGGCCCGAGTTTGATGTTGTTGCCCCGGTCGCGCCGAGTTACTTCAGCGCGGATCTGCGCGTGCAGCTTGCGCATCGAGTCGAACGCGCCGAAATCCAGATATTTGCGGAACACGAAAGGCTGGGCTAGATGCATCAACTCGTGAATGTAAAGTTCGCGTAGCGATTCGTTTGCTCCCTCGCCCGCAGGCGGGAGATAACCAGCGACTTGCCCGCTTGCGGCGGCGAGGGCGACCGGTGAGATGACGCGCGCCTTGATCCATGCGTAGCGCTCCCATTCGCGACCCTGCGACACCAGATATTCCTCCAGCGCGGCAAAGCTCATCACCAGCGGGCCGCTGTCGCCGTAGGGACGCAGCCGCATGTCCACGCGGAACACATAGCCGTCGCCGTTGAGATCGTTGATGAGCGCGATCAGGCGCTTGCCCATGCGGGTGAAGAATTCGTGGTTGGAAAGCCTGCGCGAGGGTAACGGCGTAGCCGTTGGATACCCTGCGGCGTCCCCCTCGCGGGGATGGCGCGGGCCGTCGGTCTCGCCGTCTTCGGGATAGATGAAGATCAGGTCGATGTCGGAGGAGACGTTCAGTTCGCCGCCGCCGAGTTTACCCATGCCGATCACCAGCAACTCTTGCGGCGCACCGCTCTGTGCGCCGATCGGCTGACCGAAGGAGGGCGCGAGCGCCTGCATCACGCAGCGTTGCGCTTGCTGGACGGCGACCTCGGCCAGCGCCGTCATGGTGCGCATCACTTCGTCGAGATCGGCTAGGCCGCCCAGATCGCGCAGCATCAGCCGCAGCATCACCTGTTTGCGCAGTCGCCGCAACGCGCTGGAGAGTGCGGCTTCGTCTGTCGCTCCGCTCAATCGCGTCAACAGGGTGGCGTGGTCGAAGGCGTTGAGATGGTTGGCGCGCAACTCATCTCCCAGCGCGGCATCGGTTTCGAGCAGGCGGCGGGCGTAATGGCTGCATTGAGTGAGGCGTTGGAGCAGGGATTCGTAGTCGTTCGCGGTATTCATCGGGGGGGCTTCCAGTTAGAATGCAGCCTTGCATCGCCATCGCATTATAAATACCCGAATCGTGCCGTCCATCCCGTTCATCAAGAGCGCTCCATGCTGAGCGCATCCGTCCGACTTTTCTGGCGCAGTAGCGGCTGGCTGATGCATCTGGCTATCGTGTTCGGATTGCTGGGCAGCATCGTTCTCGGCCTGGCTATCTTGCTGCTGCGCTACCTCATCCTGCCCGACATCATGCAGTACCACGACCGCATCGAAACGGCGGTCTCGCAGTCTATCGGCCAGCCGGTCAAGATCGGCCACATCGAGGCGGATTGGAAGGGCTTTCGCCCGCACCTTCTGGTGGACGACGTGCGCATCCTCGATCAGGAAGGGCAGCCGGGGCTGGTGTTGCCGCGTGTCGAGAACATCCTGTCCTGGCGTTCGCTGCTGAGCGGCAGTGTGCGTCTGCACACGCTGGAGATCGACGCGCCAAATCTGATCGTGCGGCGCGACGAGCAAGGCCGTTTCCATGTCGCGGGCGTTCCCTTGTCCGGGCAGAGCGAGGGTAACGGGCTGGCCGATTGGCTGCTGAGCCAGAATCGCATCCTCATCCACAACGCCTCGATCGCCTGGTTCGACGAGCAGCGCGGGGCTGATCCCTTGCGTTTCGAGCAGGTCGAGCTGCGCATCGAGAATGGCAGCAAGCGGCATCGCTTCGCTTTGCGTGCCGTGCCGTCCGCCGAACTGGCTGCGCCACTGGACGTGCGCGGCGATTTCTACGGCAAGAATTTCGCCAGCCTCGCCGCTTGGCGCGGGCAGGCTTTCGTGCAGATGGAGCGCACCGATGTGACCGCATGGCGGCCTTGGCTGACTTTGCCTGCGGCGCTCAATCGGGGACGCGGCGGCTTGCGTGCCTGGTTGAGTTTCGAGCGTGGCGAGTTGGTCGGAGTGACGGCGGATGTCGCGCTCTCGGATGTGTCGAGCAAGCTGGCCGCTGATGTGCCGGAGCTGGCGCTGGATCATTTGCGCGGTCGTTTGTCCTGGCACGATACCGGCGGCGAATTCGAGGTGCTCACCCATCAACTGGTTTTGCATCAGGTGAACGGGGTGAAGCTGATGCCGACCGATTTTTCGCTGCACCTCAAGCAGGCGGCGGGCAAACATCCGGCCAGCGGCGAGTTGCGCGCCAATCACCTCGATCTGGTCGCTTTGGCGAGTCTGGAGCAGTTCTTTCCGATGGATGCGGACTGGCGGCATAAGTTGCAACAGCTTGCTCCGCAAGGTCGCGCCAGCGAAGTTCATATCTACTGGGAAGGTGCGGGCGAGCAGTTCAGGCTGTATCGGGTGGCGGGTCGTTTCGAGGATTTGGGGCTGCGCAAGAGCGCGCAACTGCCGGGCTTCGCTGGGCTGAGCGGCGAGGTGAGCGGTGCGGAAGATGCAGGTACGCTGACTTTGCATTCACATGATCTGGCGGTGGATGCGCCGCAGGCAATGGCCGAGCCGCTGGCTTTCGCCCAACTTAACGGTCAGCTGCGCTGGAAGCGCACCGGCAAGGACTGGCATGTCGAGTTGCTCAACGCCACTGCGGTCAATGCGGATGCCGCCGGGGTGATCTCCGGCGTCTATCAGACCGAGGCGACCGGGCCGGGCAGCCTAGATCTTTCCATCAATCTTTCCCGTGCCGACATACACCATGCCGACCGCTACATCCCGCTCTCCGCGATGACGGCCGCCACGCGTGACTGGCTGCGTACCGCTTTGCTGGCGGGGCATTCGGACGATCTACACATCCGCCTGAAAGGCAATCTCAACGATTTTCCGTTTGCCGACAGTAGCAAAGGCATCTTCCAACTGGATGCGCCAGTCAAGAATCTGGTGATGGACTACGCCAGCGGCTGGCCCAAATTGGAAAGCCCCAGCGCCGAACTGCACATTCAGGGCAAACGCTTGCAGGTGCAAGCCGCCACTGCCTCCACTGTGGGAGTGGCGTTGCAGAAGATACTGGTGACGATGCCCGATACTTCGCTGGATGAGCCGGTGCTGGACATCAAGGGTGAGGCACAAGGGCCGACCGCGCGCGCGCTGGAGTTCATCCAGCAAAGCCCCGTGCGCGGCTACATCGACGGATTCACTGACACCATGACGGCCAGCGGCAACGGTCATCTCGATCTGGCGCTGCACATCCCGCTGGGTAACGCCAAGCCGGTGAAAGTGCAGGGCATGTATCGCTTTGTGAACAACGAGGTGGTGCTGGATGCCGGCGTGCCCGCGCTGCAAAAGACCAATGGCGATCTCATCTTCACCGAATCCACCGTCCGCACGCAGAACGTCTCGGCGCTGATCTTGGGTGGCCCGGCGACCTTGCAGGTGAACAGCAGCGACGAAGGTGTGGTGCGGGCCAAGGTCGCCGGGGTGGCGAACATGGAAGCGCTGCGCGGGGCCGAGCCGTATCCGGTGATCCGCTATCTGCATGGCCGCACGCCTTGGTCGGCGGACATCTCGGTGCAGAAGAAGAAAGTCAGCGCGGTGTTCAGTTCCAGTCTGGTGGGGCTGGAATCGACCTTGCCGCAGCCATTTAACAAACCTGCCGAGCAGGCGATGCCGTTGCGTTTAGAGAAAAAGGCCACGGCCGGGGCGACGCAGGATCTGCTGATGCTGCAATACGGCAAGCTGCTGGAAGGACGTTTCTTGCGGCATGAAGTGAACGATGAGATGGTGCTGAAACGCGGCACCTTGAATTTTGGCGGCGCGCCGGTCAAATGGCTGGATCGGGACGGCGTGTGGGTCAACGGCGATATTCCCGAGTTGCGGCTGAGTGGCTGGGGTGGTTTGCAGAGTGACGATGCGGCATCGTCAGGGTTGCCTGTCGCCGGGATGGATCTCGATATTCAAAAGCTGATCGTTACCACGGATTACAGCGTGGGCGAGGTCAAGCTGATCGGGCGCAGCCGCAACAACGCTTTGTCGGTGCAACTGAATTCGCATAACGCCAACGGCGAACTCAACTGGCAGCCGCAAGGGCCGGGCAAGCTGGTGGTGCATCTGAAGAACCTCGTTCTGGTCGAGGAGCCCGCTGCCGCTGAGCAGAAGGCGGCAGCGGAGACTGCCCTTGCCGAACCGACCGAAAGACCGCCTGCGCTGGATGTGACGGTGGATAGTCTCAGCGTCAAGGGCCGCCAGCTTGGCTCGTTGCAGGTGAGCGGCCAGCCGCAGGGCAAAGATTGGATCTTGGAAAAGCTGAATCTGGTCAACCCGGAAGGCACGCTGATGGTGGATGGAAAGCTGGCGCACAACGAGGCAGAACACCGCGATCAGACACGGGTGAACGTGAGTTTACAGATCAACGATGCGGGCAAGTTGCTGGACCGTTCGGGTTATCCCAAGACGGTGAAGCAGGGCAGCGGCAAGCTGGACGGGCACTTCTCTTGGACGGGTGGGCCGGGGCAGTTCAACTACCTCACGCTGGATGGCAATCTGAAGTTGGAGACGGGCAAGGGCCAGTTCCTAAAGTTCGAGCCGGGCATCGGCAAGCTGCTCAGCGTGCTGAGCTTGCAGTCTTTGCCCAAGCGTATCACGCTGGATTTCAACGACGTGTTCAGCGAGGGTTTCCAGTTCGACAGCATCAGCGGCGACGCGCAGATCCAGCATGGCGTGTTGCGTACCGATAATTTCAACATCTACGGTTCGTCAGCCAAGGTCAACATGAAGGGCGAGGTCGATCTGGAGCGTGAGACGCAGAATCTGCGTGTGCGCGTGTTGCCGACGGTGGGCAACAGCGTGTCTCTGCTGGGGGTGCTGGCGGTCAGTCCGGTCGTCGGTATCGGCACATTCATCGCCAACAAGATTCTGCGCGACCCGCTCGATAAGCTGGTATCGTTTGAATACAATGTGACAGGCTCTTGGGCCGAACCCAACGTAGCCAAAGTAGGTGAAGTTCCAGCCAGCAAACCATAGCCGTCAGCCCGTACCAAAATCCGAAAAGAGACTAGAGCGATCATCATGCAGGACGTATCCAGAGCCATTCCCTCATTCAAAGCCGCTGCCGTACAGATGGCATCCGGCCCCAATGTCGAAGCCAATCTCAACGAAGCCAAGCGCCTGATCGCCAAGGCGGTGGCGGAAGGGGCGAAGTTGGTGGTGCTGCCCGAATATTTCCCCATCATGGGCATGAACGAGATGGACAAGGTGGCAGTGCGCGAACAGATGGGCGACGGGCGCATCCAGACTTTCCTTTCCGATATGGCGCGGCAGTATCGCGTCTGGCTGGTGGGCGGCTCTATCCCGCTGGAGGCGAGCGATCCGACCAAGGTGCGCAACTCGCTGCTGGTGTTTAACGACGAAGGCGAGCAGGTCGCACGCTATGACAAGATCCACCTGTTCAATCTGGAGCTGGGTAACGAGAAATATTGCGAAGCGCGTACCATCGAATCCGGCGATCAGGTCGTGGTGGTCGAGACGCCGTTCGGGCGCATGGGGCTGGCGGTGTGCTACGATTTGCGCTTCCCCGAGCTGTTCCGCGCCATGAAGGATGTCGATTTCTTCGTGCTGCCCGCCGCCTTCACCGCCACCACCGGCAAGATGCACTGGGAAGTGCTGATCCGGGCGCGTGCCATCGAGAATCTGGCCTACTTCATCGCTTCGGCGCAGGGTGGTTATCACGTCAACGGGCGCGAGACTCACGGCCACAGCATGATCGTCGACCCCTGGGGGCGTGTGCTGGATGAGTTGCCGCGCGGTTCCGGCGTGGTGGTGGCGGAGATCAATCCTGCCTATCAAGCCAGCATCCGCGCCAGTCTGCCTGCGCTGACGCACCGTACCCTCACCTGCAAATGCTGTGACAAACCATGACCCTATCGGTATTTGAACTGGCGCAACAATCGTTGTTGCAGCCCCACGCGCTGGACGCCCGCCAACTGGAGCAGGTGTTCAGCAAGATGCTCTCGCATCAACTCGACTACGCCGACCTGTACTTCCAGTACAGCCGCGCCGAGAGTTGGTCGCTGGAAGAGGGCATCGTCAAATCGGGCAGCTTCGGCATAGATCAAGGCGTGGGCGTGCGTGCGGTGAGCGGCGAGAAGACCGCTTTCGCCTATTCTGACGACATCAGTCTGGTCGCCCTTGAGGATGCGGCGCAGGCGACCCGCGCCATCGCCCGCCAAGGCGGCGGACAGGTCGCGCCGATGATGCGTCGTGGCGGGCAGCACGATCTTTATCTGCCGCACGACCCCATAGCCAGCCTCGATGCCTCGTCCAAAGTGGCACTGCTGGAGCGGCTGGAACGTCAGGCCCGCGCGCTCGATCCGCGCGTCACCCAAGTGATGGCGAGTCTGGCGGGCGAGTACGAAGTGGTGCTGGTGGCGCGCAGCGACGGCTTGATGAACGCCGACATCCGCCCGCTGGTGCGGCTCTCGCTGCAAGTTATCGTCGAAAGCGATGGCAAGCGCGAGCAAGGCTCGGCTGGCGGCGGCGGACGCTTCGGCTACGATTATTTCACTGACGAGTTGCTGCACGACTACGCCGCCCGTGCAGTGCATCAGGCCGTGGTGAATCTGGATGCCAAGCCCGCTCCGGCGGGCTGCATGACGGTGGTGCTGGGCTCAGGCTGGCCCGGCATTCTGCTGCACGAAGCCGTCGGCCACGGGCTGGAAGGCGACTTCAACCGCAAGGGCAGTTCGGCTTTCTCCGGTCGCGTCGGCGAGCGCGTCGCCGCCAAGGGTGTCACCGTGGTGGACGACGGCACGATCTCCCAACGGCGCGGCTCTTTGCAGATGGACGACGAAGGCAACCCGACCCAGCGCACCGTGCTGATCGAAGACGGCATCCTCAAAGGTTATCTGCAAGATAGCCTCAACGCCCGCCTGATGGGCGTGGCGACCACCGGCAACGCGCGGCGTGAATCCTACGCCCATCTGCCGATGCCGCGCATGAC
Organism: Nitrosomonadales bacterium; assembly: GCA_016234685.1. GTDB lineage: Bacteria > Pseudomonadota > Gammaproteobacteria > Burkholderiales > Gallionellaceae > Ferriphaselus. The sequence goes on along the minus strand of JACRAT010000034.1, from coordinate 40,255 downwards.
CAACACCATGATGATGAACGGCGACCGCTCGCCGGAAGAGATCATCGCCTCGGTTGAACACGGCTTGTACGCGGCTAATTTCGGCGGCGGTCAGGTCGACATCACCAGCGGCAAGTTCGTCTTCTCCACCACCGAAGCCTACATGATCGAGAACGGCAAGATCACCTACCCGGTGAAAGGCGCGACCCTGATCGGCAATGGCCCGGAAGCGCTCACCCGCGTCTCCATGATAGGCAACGACCTAGCCCTAGACCCCGGCGTGGGAACCTGCGGCAAAGAAGGCCAGAGCGTCCCGGTCGGAGTCGGGCAACCGACAGTGCGCATCGAAGGGCTGACGGTGGGCGGGACGGCGTAGGTTTCAGCGTTTCTCTAGGCTGCATCCGGGCCGCGCGGGCTTTCGCTGGCGGCGCTCATCGCTTCGGAAACGAATTCGGCTCTGGCGGTAGCGTTGTTCTGCTGATCGTTCAGCGCGCACCAAGCAAAGAAATCCTGCGGGACGATCTGAAACTCGACGGCGCGCACGCCTGAACGCTGGAACTCCCGGCGTGCCTTGGTCGCCATCGCCTTCCACAGCAAAAAACTATCCTCGAAACACTCTGGGTCGACCGCCGTCGCTTTTACCTGCGCCCAAGTCTCCTCGGTATACCAAGTGATGCCTATCATCAGTGCTTCGTTACGTTTTTTCGCGCGCAGGCGTTGTAGGAGGGAGGGTTTTTTCATGGTTAGGTTTGGCGTGAGGTTAACTTGGAGTTGAGGAGCTACGCATTTTTGCGCAGTGTCGGGTTAGCGATCACGTATGCGGCAAACCCAATAACGGGGTTTGCGGGCATGGTGCGCTGTTGCAAAAATAACTATGCCACTATCCTCGGGGCGGTAGAAAAGCGAGAAAGGGAAGCCGTTGAGGGAAATGCGCCTCGTATTTGAAGCAGACGGTGTGCCAGATAGAGGGAATGACAACGCTCTGGCAGTCGCTTCTTCGACGGCTTTGGTGAAACTTGCTCCCAAGCCGGATTGGGCTTCGTTGTAATAAGCGACCTCGGCAAGAAACTCTTGACGAGCCTCTGCGACAAATCGTGCTCGTCTCACTGAGTCATACGCCTTGCTTCAGCAAATACGTCTTCGGCGGGGTAGGTCTGTAGCTCACCTCTGTCGAAAGCCGCAACGCGTTTTTTGATCTCTTGCTCCCACTTCGTTCCGATTTCGGAGGGTGATGAGCCATGTAGTGACTGAAGAAGAATCTCGGCAAGCTGCGCTCGCTCTTCGGGTAAAAGCGCACACGCTTGTTGCTCTAACTCGGCTAGTAACGCGGACATGGTGGATACTCTCTAGGCTGTGTTTAGGCCATTTTACTCTTGACGTGCCTAGTTGTCCTAGCTTGGCCATGAACGTAACGCAGCCTCCAGCAAAGCAGGGTGCGCCCGCAATGCGGTTCACTTTAGAAGAAATTCCGTTCGCCCTGAGGTATCGAAGGGGGAATGGTTCGGTCTGGCGGAAGTTGAGCGAGCAGCGCCGGGAGTGGCCCGGCAGCCAGTTACTTTCTTTGTCTCGCCAAAGAAAGTAACCCAAGAAAGGCGACCCCAATCCGCCACCCCTTCGGGGTTCCCTGCGTTGCTCAAACGGTCAGGCGGCTGCGGAACTCGCGCTACGCGCTCAAACAGTCCTCGCCGAAAACCCCTGACCGTTTTCCGCTACTCGGTGGCGGAACAGGGGAGGGAAAAGCGGTTTTGTGTGCGCTGCGCGCACGGATTTGGGTATTCGAGAAGCTGGGGTTCGTGCCGCCCCCCAGCTTCTCGTGATCCGATCGTCCTGAGCCTGCGGAGTACCAGCTAGGCGTCGTAGGATGGGCGGAAGCGCAGCACCGTGCTTGCTGCTGCACAGATTAAGTCGAATCTGCCCCTATCTTTCCCGTGTTCATGCTCCCTGTTTAGGCCACTTCCATGCATACCAGATAACTAGTAGAAGAAGGGCGACCTCTACAGCAGCACCAAATATCATGTGAAGCCAAGCTTCTCCTACCAAATTAACTAACGTATAGGGAATATAAACCGTAGCCACGATGATGTTTGTCCAGCGACTGATCTTAGCCGGCAGGCCAACAGACAGAAAAATCATTAGAGCTGGAATTGTTACTGAGGCTAGTACTACTAATAGAAATACTTGAGTAATTTCAAACTCGAATACTCTGCCCGATATTAAGTCTTTTATGGAGCTTGGCATGTACAAGTGAAAATAATCTACGTATATGTAGAGAAACATAAAACTCGTCCAGGCTGCCGCAAGCTTCAGTTTTACATCGACCTTGATGTCTTCCAACGCCTTTTGTGAATTCATGTTTATACTCATTTTTGAACGATATGGATGTGTTCCGTGGTTTGTGGCAATACATCCTGAAAGTTGCAATACCTAAGTAAAGTCGCCCCCAACAAGGATTTTCCAGTCGTCGCATCAAAACTGCCGCGCAACCTTATCGGGGACGATGAGTTATTCGATGGGGCAAGTCTATCATCCATCCCTCACCCCGCCTTCACTCGATACCACGCCGCATACAGTGCGGGCAGGGTGAGTAGGGTGAGCAGGGTGGCGATGAGTAGGCCGCCCATGATGACGATGGCCATGGGGCCCCAGAATACGCTGGTGGTGAGGGGGATCATGGCGAGGATGGCGGCGGCGGCGGTGAGGAGGATGGGGCGGGCGCGGCGCACGGTGGAGTCGATGATGGCATCGTAGCGGGTGAGGCCCTGCGCCATGTCTTGCTCGATCTGGTCAACCAAGATCACCGAGTTGCGCATGATCATCCCGGCCAGCGAGATCATGCCGAGCATGGCGACGAAGCCGAAGGGGACGTTGAACGGCAGCAGCGCCAGTGTGACGCCGATCAGGCCGAGCGGGGCGGTGAGCAGCACCAGCGCGACTAGGCTGAAGCGGCGCAGTTGCAGCATCAGCAGGCTGAGGATGAGGAAGCCGGTGAGCGGCAGCACGGCGATGATGGAGTCGTTGGCTTTGTCGTTGTCGGCCAGTGCGCCAGCGACTTTGATCTGGTAGCCGGGCGGCAGTTTGGCGCGGATGTCGGCCAGCTTGTGCTCGATCTCTTGGCTCACTTCGGGGGCTTGCACGTCGTCTGGCACGTCGGCGCGCACGGTGATGATGGGCAGACGGTTCATGCGCCAGACGATGCTCTCTTCCGAGACTTCGACGATGCGAGCGATGCTGGAGAGCGCCACTGGATGTCCGCTCTCGGAGATGAGGCGGGCGCGGTTGAGGAATTCCAGACTGCCTCGGTCGGCCTCTTCGGCGCGCAGCACGATGCCGATCTGCTTCTCTCCCTCACGATATTGGCTGACGGTGCGGCCCGACAGCAGGGTTTGCAGATGGCGCGACAGGCCTTGGGTGGAGATGCCCAGCGCGCGCGCTTTGTCCTGATCCACTTCGATGCGCAGCGTATGCACCGGGGTGTTCGAATCCAGACTGGCGTTCTTGGTATGCGGGTTGGCTTTGACCGCGCTCAGCACTTGGTCGGCGATGCCGCGCGCGGTCTCGGGGTTTTCGCCCGTCACCCAGAATTGGATCGGGTAGCCCACCGGCGGGCCGTTCTCCAGCCGCGAGATGCGCACGCCGGAATCGGGGTAGTCCTTGTCGATGCTGGCACGGATGCGTTTCAGCACGTCTTCGCGCGCCTGCATGTCGCGGGTCTCGACCACGATCTGGGCGTAGTTGACGCTGGGCAGTTGCAAGTCCAGCGGCAGATAGAAGCGCGGCGAGCTGCCGCCGACGTAGCTGGTGTAGCGCAGCACCTTGCTGTCGTTGCGGAACTCCTTTTCGATCTCGCTCACGATGCCTTCGGTGGTGGCAAAGGCCGTGCCTTCCGGCAGCCAGATGTCCATCAGCAACTCGGGGCGCTCGGAGGGCGGGAAGAACTGTTGTTCGACCTTGCTGAAACCGGCCAGCGACAGGGCGAACACGGCGACGGTGGCGAGGATGACGCGCTTGCGGTGCGCCAGACACCAGACCACTAGCCGCCGGAAGCGCAGATGGGCGCGGCCCTGATACAGCGGGACAGCTCGCCCGGTGTGTTCGCCCAGCAAGTGGTAGCCGAGGAAGGGCGTGAATACCACGGCGACCAGCCAGGAAACCAGCAACGCCAGCGTGACCACGGCGCAGATGGAGAAGGTGTATTCGCCCGCCGAGGATTTGGCCAAACCCACCGGCAAGAAGGCGGCAGCGGTGATGAGCGTGCCAGTCAGCATGGGGAATGCGGTGCTCTTGTAGGCGAACACGGCGGCGCTGGCGCGGCTCCAGCCTTGCTCTAGCTTCACTTTCATCATTTCGACGGCGATCATCGCGTCGTCCACTAGCAGGCCGATGGCGATGATGAGCGCGCCGACCGAGACGCGCTGCAAGTCGATGCCGAAGGCTTTCATCAGCAGGAAAGTGCCCGCCATCACCAGCGGAATGGACAGCGCCACCACTAGTCCGGCGCGCCAGCCCAGACTGAGGAAGCCTACCGCCAGCACGATCACCAGAGCTTCCATCAGCGCCTGCATGAAGCCGCTGATGGCGTGTCTGACCACTTTGGGCTGGTCGGAGACCTGATGGATGGCGGCTCCGGCGGGCAGATGCTGCGCCACTTGTGCCATCGCGGTGTCGAGGTCACGGCCCAGTGTGATGGCATCGCCGTCCGGCGTCATCGACACCGCCAGCCCCACGGCGGGCTGGCCCTGATGGCGCATCCTGAAGCGGGCCGGATCTTCGTAACCGCGCCAGACGCGGGCGATGTCGCCCAGCCGGTGGATGCGGCCTTGCGCCGGGATGCCGATGTTCTGGACGCTGGCGAGCGAGGTGAAATCGCCGCTGACGCGTACGCGGGTGATGTCTTCGCTGGTGACGATCTCGCCAGCGGGGTTCATCGCATTGCGCGCGCGCAGCAGGGCGGCGATCTTCTGCGGGTCTAGCCCCAGCTCGGCCAGCTTGCCGCTGGAGAATTCGATATAGATCTTTTCCGGTTGCGCGCCGATCAGCTCGACCTTGCTGATGTGATCAAGTTTGAGCAACTCGCGGCGGGCGCGGCTGGCTTGCTGCTCCAGCTCGGCGTAGCTGAGTGTGTCGGAAGTGAAGGCGTAGATCGAACCGAAGGTCTCGCCGAATTCGTCATTGATGATCGGGCCTTCCACGCCGTCGGGTAGCGCGTCGTCGAGGTCGGAGAGTTTCTTGCGCAAGGTGCGCCAGGCGTGTTCTAGCTCGGCAGGCGGCATGTCGTCGCGCAGGGTGACGAAGATCACCGCCTCGCCGGGTTTGGAATAGCTGCTGACGTTGTCCAGCCAAGGGGTCTCTTGCAAGGTACGCTCCAAGCGGTCGGTGACTTGCTGCTCCACCTCGCGTGCCGTCGCGCCCGGCCACTGCGCTTTGACCGTCATCACCTTGAAGGTGAAATCCGGGTCTTCTTTCTGCGGTAGCTCGAAATAGGAAAAGATGCCCGACAGGATCAGCGCGGCAAGGAAGTAAAGAACCATGGATTGGTTCTTGATCGCCCATTCGGAAAGGTTGAACTGTTTCATGCCCGAATTATAGGCGGGAACGCTTGGGCGCAGTGAGACAGGCAAAGAAGGATGCGCGCCGAAATGGTAAGATTGCGCCCCCGCAACAGAATCTGCGCCCATCGGGTGCGAAGAGACGCAACAAAATGACAGACATTGCACCGATACAGGACATCATCGCCGAGATACGCGCCGGGCGCATGGTGGTGCTGGTGGACGAGGAAGACCGTGAGAACGAGGGCGACTTGGTGTTCGCCGCCGATTTTGTCACCCCGGAGAAGATCAATTTCATGGCCCGGCACGGGCGCGGGCTGATCTGTCTGACGCTGACCGAGGCGCATTGCAAGCAGCTCAATCTGCCGCTGATGGTGCGCGAGAACGGGCTGTCGCTGGCGACCAATTTCACCGTTTCCATCGAGGCCGCCACCGGCGTGACCACCGGCATCTCTGCTGCCGACCGCGCCCGCACCATCCAGGTCGCTGCGCATCCGCGCGCCACCCATATCGACATCGTGCAGCCGGGCCACATCTTCCCGCTGCGGGCGCAGAACGGTGGCGTACTGGTGCGCGCCGGGCACACCGAAGCCGGCTGCGATCTGGCGCAGCTGGCCGGGCTGACGCCTGCGTCGGTGATCTGTGAGATCCTCAAGGACGACGGCGAGATGGCGCGCTTGCCAGACTTGGTAGGCTTTGCCAAGGAGCACGGACTGAAGATCGGCGCGATCGCCGATCTGATCGAATACCGCAGCCACAACGAGAAGATGGTGGAGCGCGTCTCCAGTCGCTGCGTCCACACCGCTTATGGCGAATTCGAACTGGTCAGTTATCTGGATAAGACCACGCAGCGCGCCCATCTGGCGCTGGTGAAGGGCGACATCCGCCCCGAGCAAGAGACGCTGGTGCGTGTACACGAGCCGCTGTCGGTGATGGATTTCATGGAGCAGGTCAGCTTCCCGCACGGGACCAGCGTGCATGATGCGCTGTCCAAGATCAGCCGGGTCGAGGCGGGCGTGCTGGTGCTGATGCATCAGGCAGAGAGCTCGACCGAGCTGCTGGCCCGCGCCAGCGAGGCGCCGGAAGCGCATCACGCCGCCAAGTGGGATGCGCGCAGCTACGGCATCGGTGCGCAGATCCTGCGCGACCTCAACGTCGGCAAAATGTGCCTGATCGCCACTCCGCGCAAGCTGCCTAGCATGGCGGGCTTCGGGCTGGAAGTGGTGGGCTATTGCCACGCGAAGTCTTGAGCTTGTAGCCCGTAGTAACCCCGGGTTCGCTACCCGCTACGGGCTTGGAGTTTTGTAGGGTGCGCTTGCGCACCGTGGGATTGAAGATGGGTGCGCAAGCGCACCCTACTTATTAGGAGTGGAAGATGAAAGAGATCGAAAAGAACCTGAACGGCGCGGGGATGTGCATCGGCATCGTGCAGAGCCGCTTCAACGAAGTGGTCTGCGAAGGCTTGCTGGGTGCTTGCCGTGCGCAGTTGGTGCAGCAGGGTGTGAGCGAAGACGACATCATGCTGGCGACGGTGCCGGGCGCGTTGGAGATTCCGCTGGTGTTGCAGCGCATGGCGCAGACCGGCAAGTTCGATGCGCTGATCGCGCTGGGGGCAGTGATACGCGGTGATACCTACCACTTTGAGGTGGTGTCGAACGAATCGGCGCGCGGCGTGGGAGAGGCGCAGTTGCACGGCGGCGTGCCTATCGCCAACGCGATTTTGACCACGGACACCGACGAGCAAGCCGAAGTGCGGATGAGTGTGAAGGGCGCGGAAGCTGCGCTGGTCGCCATCGAAATGGCGAATCTGCTGAAAGAGATCAAATAATGAGCGAAGCCAAGAAACCCGCGCCCAAGAGCGCCCGCCGCCGTGCCCGTGAGTTGGCGCTGCAAGGCATCTACCAGTGGCGTTTGTCCGGCGAAGAGATCGGCGAGATCGAGCGGATGACGCGCGAGGAAAAGAGCCTCGGGCGCTATGACGACGAGTTCTACAGCGGCCTGTTGCGCGGCGTGCTGAACCGTTTCGACTCGCTGGTCGAGGCCATCGCACCGCATCTGGATCGCGCAGTGAACGAGCTCAGCCCGGTGGAGCTTTCCGTGCTGTTGCTCGGCACTTACGAACTGGCCCACCATCCCGAGACACCGTATCGCGTGGTCATCAACGAATCGGTTGAACTCGCCAAGACTTTCGGCGGCACTGACGGCCACAAGTTCGTCAACGGCGTGCTGGACAAGCTGGCGGCGCAGTTGCGCACGGCTGAAGTGAAGGCGAAATGAGTCGCTAGTCGAAGTGTTTGCTTTGCGCTTTTTTACTAGCGACTAACCGCTACCAATTGCTTTATGTCTGAATTCAGCCTGATCGCTCGTTATTTCACCCGTCCTACGCCGAGTGCGGTGCTGGGGGTTGGGGACGATGCGGCGTTGTTGCGGGTCGCGCCCGGCATGGAGTTGGCGGTGTCTACCGACATGCTGGTGTCCGGTACACATTTCTTCCCCGATGCCGAGCCTTTTTTGCTGGGCCACAAGACGCTGGCGGTGAACCTTTCTGACTTGGCTGCGATGGGCGCTGTGCCGCGTTGGGCGACGCTGGCTTTATCTTTGCCGGGTGAAGATGAGGCTTGGCTTCGGGCTTTCTCCTCCGGTTTCTTCGCCTTGGCCGAATCGCACGGGGTGGAGCTGATCGGCGGAGACACCACGCGCGGGCCGCTCAATCTCAGCGTGACCATCATGGGTGAAGTGCCGTCCGGCACGGCTTTGCGGCGCGACGGCGCAAAGCCGTGCGACGACATCTGGGTGTCTGGCGCATTGGGCGATGCCGCGCTGGCGCTGGCGCATCTGCAAGGGCGGGTGACGCTGGATGCGGCGCAATTCGCCGCTTGCGCGCCCGCTTTGCATCAGCCGCAGCCGCGCTTGGCGCTGGGGCAGGCATTGCGCGGTTTGGCGAGTGCCGCCATCGACATTTCGGACGGTCTGCTGGCCGATCTGGGGCACATTCTAGAGCGTTCACAGGTGGGCGCAGAAATCGAGTTCGCTGCGTTGCCGTCGTCGGCGGTGCTACGCTCCCTCCCCACCCGTGACGGAGAGGCGGCAGGATCCCTCGTTGCGTCCCTCACCCCTGCCCCCTCTCCCGGCGGGAGCGGGGAGTTGCGGGCGCGCTGCATCCTTGCGGGTGGCGACGATTACGAATTGTGTTTCACCGCGCCGCAGGCGCGTCGGGCCGAGGTGGAGCAATTGGCGCAGCGTTTGACGCTGCCGCTGAGCCGCATCGGCGTGATTAAGAGTGCCCCCGGCTGCGTGGTGTGCGCGGCAGAGGGGGGCGAGATCAGATTGGAGGCGTCCGGCTATGACCACTTCGCATGAATTGCGGGTGAAACCGACTTGGAGTTTCATCTTCAGCCATCCGGCGCATCTGCTGTCGTTCGGCTTTGGCAGTGGTTTGTTCCCCAAATCTCCGGGTACGGCGGGGACGCTGATGGCGTTCCCACTTTATTGGAGCTATGCGCCGCGTTTTTCGGACGGCGAATTCCTGTTCGTCTTGCTGGGTGCTTTTCTGCTCGGGATATGGGCCTGCGGCAAGACCGGGCGAGATCTGGGCGAGTCGGATTACGGCGGTATCGTCTGGGACGAGATCGTGGCGTTCTCTCTGGTGCTGTTCTTTACGCCGCACGGCCTATTCTGGCAGTTGCTGGCGTTTTCGCTGTTCCGTTTTTTCGACATCCTCAAGCCGCCGCCCATCCGCTACTTCGACAGCAACTGGCACGGTGGGCTGGGCGTGATGTTCGATGACATCCTCGCGGCGGGCTACACCCTGCTGTGTCTGGCGGTGGTGAAATTCTTCCTTTGATCCGCACATTCGCCGGTGTCGTCTGCCTGCTGCTCCCGCTGCTGGCGGCGGCGCAGGACTTCAATGCCAAAGTCATCGCCGTGCTGGATGGTGATACGGTGCTGGTGCTGCGCGGCAATCGTCCGGTGAAGGTGCGGTTGGCCGACATCGACGCGCCGGAGAAGGATCAGCGCTATGGACAGTCTTCCAAACAATCGCTGGTCGAGCTGGCCTTGCGGCGCGAGGTGCGCGTCAGTACGCGGGCGGTCGATAAATACGGGCGCATCGTGGCGCAACTGCGGCTGGAGGGGCGCGACCTGAACGCCGAGCAGGTGCGGCGCGGGATGGCGTGGGAATACGCGTTCAAACACAGCAATCCCGAGCTGCGCGCCTTGCAGCAAGATGCGCGGGCGGCGCGACGCGGCTTGTGGGCGCAGGCGACTCCGACGTCGCCTTGGCAGTGGCGCAAAATGCATTCCTCAGCTCCTGCGCCTGTCGTTGCGCCGCATGATTTTACCTGCGGCAGCAAGCATCGCTGCGTGCAGATGCGTTCCTGCGACGAGGCCCATTTTTATCTCTCTCATTGCGGGGTGCGGGCACTGGACGAGGATGGCGACGGCTTGCCGTGTCCGGCGCTGTGCGAGGCGCTTGCCGTTAAGCCGGGAGCATCCCGCCGTTGAGCGATTAGGGCCTTGACCTTGCGGTGATTCGGAGGCATTGTTCCCTCGCGACGGCTTCCTCGTTCAAGAGGAAGTCTCCGAATAGCCGGAAACAAGATCCACTCAGCAGCAGGATCGCCATCCCGGTTAGGGATGCGGCCCTAAACAGGGAGCTTAGACATGCACATCGAGCAAATCCGTTGGTCTGATCAATCAGGTTGGAGTGATGCCGCAAGCGATGCGGATCTGGTGCTGGCGTTCGCTGACAACGACTTCTTTCAAACCGATGAGTGCTACGTGCAGTTGCGCGAACGCTTTCCCAGTGCGCGCATCGTCGGTTGCTCTTCCTCGGGCAGTGTGCTGGATACCCGTATTTCGGATGGCGATGTGGTGGCGACTGCCGTCAAATTCGAGCGTAGCAGTGTACGTCTCGCCGTGGCCGATCTGGCTGCGGGCGCGAACGTGCGCGAGGTCGGGGCGGCGCTGATGGCGCAGTTGCAGGGCGAGGGTTTGCGCCATGTCTTTGTGTTGTCCGATGGCTTGCAGGTCAACGGTAGCGACCTAGCTCAAGGGCTGAATCAGGCGGGCATCTCGGTGACGGGCGGCTTGGCGGGCGACGGCACGCGCTTCGGCAAGACTTGGGTGATGGCCGATGCGCCGGCCCGCTCGGGGTGCATCGTGGCGGTCGGCTTCTACGGCGAGGTGGCGGTTAAGAGCGGATGTTTCGCGGGTTGGCAGGAGTTCGGCGCGGAGCGGGTGGTGACCAAGTCGGAGGGGAATGTGGTCTATGAGATCGACCATCAGCCTGCACTTGATCTCTACAAAAAGTATCTGGGTGAACAAGCGCAGAGTCTGCCCAGCAGCGGCTTGCGTTTCCCTTTGAGCGTGCAGGCCGACCGCGATAGCGCTGCGCTGATCCGCACCTTGCTGGCGGTGGACGAGGATGCGCGCAGTCTGACCTTCGCAGGCGATGTGCCGCAGGGGCATCTGTGCAAACTGATGCGTACCAATCTGGATAGCCTGATCGACAACGCAGGTTTGGCGGCAGAGGCAGCCCGCCCGGCGGCGGTGGGGGCGGCTGGTCTGTGTCTGGTGGTGAGTTGTGTCGGGCGACGGCTGGTGCTTGGGCAGTTGACCGAAGACGAGTTGGAGATCGTGCGCGAGAAGTTGGGCGACAATACCGCCATCACCGGCTTCTACTCTTACGGCGAGCTGGCCCCGTTCAGCGATGTGCTGCAATGTCAGTTGCACAACCAGACCATGACGCTGACCACTCTCTACGAATAAGCGAAAGATCATGCATCGATTGCTCAAGCGGCAACTGCAACGTCATTTCGGCAAGGACTTCGAGCCGGATGGCGCACTGGCGTCTTTTGTCTTAGCGATAGACGGCTATTATCAGGAGATCGACCAAGAGCGCGTGTTGCTGGAGAACGCGCTTCAGGTGAATACCTCGGAACTGAACGAGGTGAACGAGAAGCTGCGTGAGCAGAACGCCGAGTTGACGCGCACCATGTTGAATACCCTGAGCGACGGGGTGTATGCGACCAATATGGATGGGCGGATGACCTTTATGAACTCGGCTGCCGAGGTGATACTGGGCTACCGGGAGTCCGATCTTATCGGGCAGAAGGTGCATCAGAACATTCATCACCATCACCCGGACGGTTCGGCGTTCCCTGCGGAGACCTGCCCTTTGTTGGAAGTCTATGACACGGAAAAAGGGGTGGAAGGCAAGAGTCATTTCATCAATCAAGCCGGGCAGTTTGTGCCGGTGTCTTACCGCGCCCAGCCTCTGGTGCGCGATGGCGAGACCTTCGGTTCGCTGGTCTCTTTTCAAGACGTCACCCGTCAGCAAGAGGCTGAATCCAAGATTCGTCTTCAGCAGGCCGCGCTGGATAGCGCCGCCAATATGATCATCATCGCGGATGTGCAGGGCTACATCCGCTACGTCAATCCCGCATTCACTGCCGTGACCGGCTATCAGGCCGACGAGGTGATCGGGCAGCACTCCCGCCTGCTTAATTCAGGCAAGCAGGATCGAGCTTTCTACCAGAATCTGTGGGCCACCGTGTTGGCCGGCAAGGTCTGGGAAAGCGAACTGGTGAATCGCCGCAAGGATGGCGGCCTGTATTTCGAACAGATGACCATCACGCCCATCATGGAGCAAGGCGTGGTCTCTCATTTTGTGGCCATCAAGCGCGACATCACCGAGGAATCGCGCATCCGCACTCGATTGAAACTGGTTTCGATGGCGGTGGACAGCATCAATCAGGGCATCCTCATCAGTAGCGTACCGCTTGCCGGCGAACACTCGAAGATCGAGCACGTGAACGAAGGTTTCGTCAGGATGACCGGTTTTCAGGTGGACGAGGTGATCGGCAGACCTGCGCGGGAATTCCTGCGCGGCCCGCGTACCGACATCGACAAGCTGGATATGATGTGCGAAACCATGCGTCGCGGTGACGGGCACAGCATGGAGAACGTCTATTATCGCAAGGATGGCTCCAGTTTCGATGTCGAAGTGCAGGTCGCGCCGGTGCGGGACGAGAACGATCACCTGACGCACTACATCGGCGTGTTGAGCGACATCAGCCTGCGCCGTCAGGCCGAGGAGGCTTTGCGCGAGGCGCACGATCAGGCGCTCAGGGCTTCGCGCATGAAGTCGGAATTCCTCTCGACTATGAGTCACGAGATACGTACGCCGATGAACGGCATCATCGGGATGACCGATCTGCTGCTCGACACGGACTTGCGTGGTGAGCAGCAGGAGTTCGCCGTGGCGGTGCGTGATTCTGCGCAATCGCTGCTGACCATCATCAATGACATTCTGGATTTCTCCAAGGTCGAAGCGGGCAAAATGGAGATCGAGGCCACCGATTGTGCGCTGGTGCGTGTGGTTGAGGGAGTCGCTGAACTTCTGGCGCTCAAGGCGCAGGAAAAACAGGTTTCGATGATGACGTTCATCGACCCGAGCCTGCCGTCCTTGGTGCGCGCCGATCCGACCCGTCTGCGGCAGGTGCTGGTGAATCTGGTCGGCAACGCGGTGAAGTTCACCGAGCGCGGCATGGTGGTGGTGCGCGCGCTACGCGATGTCAGTGAAGGCCATCTCCGCATCGAGGTGCAGGACAGCGGTATCGGCATGTCGATCCAGACCCAAGCCGGGCTGTTTCAGGCCTTCACTCAGGCGGATAGCTCGACCACTCGCAAATATGGCGGTACGGGGCTGGGGCTGGCGATCTCCAAGCGGCTGGTCGAGCTGATGGGCGGCGAGATCGGTGTGGAGAGCGAGGTCGGTGTAGGCTCGACTTTTTGGGTCAGACTGCCGCTGATCGCTTCAGATCACGAGTTGCAACCAGTCAAGCCCATCAGCCAGATGCGTGATTTGCGTGTGCTGGTGGTGGACGATCAGCCTATCGACCGCGAGATATTGCATCACTATCTGCACTCATGGGGAATGTACGGCGAATCTGCGGTCGATGCCGAGCAAGGCTTGCTCCTGATGCGTCGCGCGGTGGAGGCAGGCACGCCGTTCGATGTGGCCATCGTCGATTACTCCATGCCCGGCATGGATGGTGTGACCTTGGGCAAGATGCTGCACGATGATCCGCAATTCACCCGCACCCGCTTGGTGTTGCTGACCGCTTTCGACCAGCGCAATCTGATGCAGCAAGCCCACGCGGCGGGTTTCTCGATCTGCTTGACCAAACCGGTGCGACAGTCTGAGCTGTACGATGCCTTGGCGCGTGAGGTCGAGGAGGCGACGGCGGGGGGAGTGGTCGCCGTGCTGGAGGCCGCTGCTTCGGTGGCGATGCCGCCCGTCGCAGCCAAGTCCGAAAAACTGATCTTGCTGGTGGAAGATAATGCGGTGAACCAGCGTCTGGCGCAGTACCAGCTCGGTAAGTTGGGTTATGCGGTGAAGTTGGCGACCAACGGCGAAGAGGCGGTGGCGATGGCGCAGACCGTGCCGTACACCCTGATTCTGATGGATTGCCAGATGCCGGTGATGGATGGCTTCGAAGCGACGCGGGCGATCCGTCTGGCCGAGCAGGGCAAGATGCGCCGCCCTATCGTCGCCATGACGGCGAACGCGATGCAGGGCGACCGGGAGCGCTGTCTGGAGGCGGGGATGGATGATTATCTCAGCAAGCCCATCGACCCGGCGCGGATGCGCGAGGTGCTGGAGCGCTGGGTCGCCCAAGCCGGGCAAGAGGAGCGCGATGCGCCGGATTGGGAGCGGCTGCTCGATCTTTTTGGCGACAAGGATGCGCTTTGCGAATTGATGGAAGTCTTCGCCAGTTCGACGGCCGAGTTGTTGGCGCAGTTGCACGCGGCGAGTGAACAGCAGCAGGCAGGTCGGGCGCTGGCTCTGGCGCATGAGTTGAAAGGTGCCAGTGCCAATCTGGGGTTGCGCAAGATGGCGACGCTGGCGGAAAAGATCGAGCGGAATGCAGGCAAAGGCGCTTGGGAGCAAGTGGCGGACGAATTTGACGCGCTGGAAAGACTGTTCAAATTGGTGGAACTGGATGTGGCCGCTTATCGGAAAAGTGCGACATGAAAATACTGATCGTTGACGACACACCCATCAATCTGCTGTTGCTCAAAACCTTGGTGGGCAAGATCGAGGGCTGCATCCCGTTTACTTTCGAGTTTCCGGCCCAAGCCTTGGAATGGTGCCACGAAAATCAACCGGATCTGGTGCTGCTGGATTACATGATGCCCGAGATCAGCGGGATCGACTTTCTCAAGCTGTTCCGTCAGATGCCGGGTTGCGAAGAGGTTCCCGTGTTGATGGTGACGGCTGACCACGAAACCGAAGTGCGCTATCAGGCTTTGCAGGCTGGGGCGAACGATTTTCTGACCAAGCCGGTGGATCGCACGGAATTTCTGGCACGGGCGCGCAATATGCTGGCCTTGCGTCAGAGTCACAAACATCTGGCGAGTCGGGCGGACTGGTTGGCGGAAGAGGTGAGTAAGGCGACCGCCGAGATCGTGATGCGCGAGCGCGAGACTATCTTCTGTCTGGCGCGGGCGGCAGAGTACCGCGACCCCGAGACGGGAGGGCACATCATGCGTATGGCGCATTACTCGCGCCACATCGCGGCCAACTTGGGGTTGCCGCGCGAGGCGCAGGATTTGCTGTTCGAGGCCGCGCCCATGCACGACATCGGCAAGGTTGCTACGCCGGATATGATTCTGCTCAAGCCGGGCAAGCTGGATTATGCCGAGTTCGAGATCATGAAGCGGCACACCACGATAGGCTACCAGATTCTGGTGGAGGCGAAATCTTCGCTGTTGCAGGTGGCGGCGGAGATCGCCTGGACTCACCATGAGAAATTCGACGGTACGGGCTATCCGCGCAGTTTGACGGGAGAAGAGATTCCCTTGTTCGGGCGCATCGTGGCGGTGGCGGATGTGTTCGATGCGCTGACCTCGGAGCGCCCGTACAAAAGGGCTTGGAGCTTGGATGATGCCGTCAATTTCTTGCGAGAATGGAGCGGCAGACATTTCGATCCCCGCTGTGTCGAGGTGTTCGTAAGGGATTGGGATAAGGTGTTGGCGATTCGGGAGCGGTTCAATGACGAGTGAGATGCGAGTGCGCTTGCTTGTGCTGCTCGGCGTGATCGGTGTGGTGCTGGCGGCATCGTGGGGACGATCTGGGCAAGAAACAACGGAGGCGGTGAGTGATTCGGCTGCGACCGATCAGTCTGCCGTGGGCAGCAGTTTTGATTATGTTCAGCCCATTCCGCAAAGTCTGGCGCTGGATGCAGGCAAGGTCGCGCTGGGACGGAAGCTGTTCTTCGATGCCATTCTGTCGGCAGACAATACGATCGCGTGTTCCAGCTGTCACTCCCTGAGCAAGGGCGGCGCTGACAGTCGCGTGCATTCCATAGGCATCAACGGAGCGGAGGGCAGTATCAATACACCGACTGTGTTCAATAGTGGGTTCAACTTCGTGCAGTTCTGGGATGGTCGCGCCGCCACGTTGGAAGACCAAGTGGATGGGCCGCTCAACCACCCCAAGGAGATGGGCTCGAACTGGAAACAGGTGACGGACAAATTGCGCGCGAATGTGGATTACCGGGCCGACTTCGCCCGCCTTTACCACAACAAGCTGACGCCGGAGAACGTCAAGGATGCGATCGCGACTTTCGAGCGTTCACTCATCACGCCGAATGCTCCTTTCGATAAATTTCTGCGCGGCAATTCGGCGGCGATAACGGCTAGGGCACGCCACGGCTATGAGCTGTTCAAATCCTACGGCTGTATCTCTTGCCATCAAGGGGTCAATCTGGGCGGCAATATGTATCAAAAGATGGGCATCATGGGCGACTACTTTCAGGCGCGCGGCCATCTGGCTGAGTCTGATCTGGGGCGCTACAACGTGACTCATCAGGAAGATGATCGCTACGCTTTCAAGGTGCCGGGTTTGCGCAATGTGGCGTTGACGCCCCCCTATTTCCATGACGGCAGCGCCAGCACCTTGCCGGATGCGGTGCGGGTGATGGCTCAATATCAATTGGGGCGTTCTGTGCCGGAGGCGGATATGAGCGACATGGTCGAGTTTCTCTACTCGCTGACCGGAGAGTCGCCGAAAGCCGCCCATGACTGAGATGCTGAAAAAATGGTTGATCGGCTTGACGGCGCTCGGTTTGCTGGTGTTCCTTTTTGTCAAATCCACGGCTGTCGATGCCGATGTTCACGTCAAGGTCACCAGCGAGTTGCGTTTGTTGCGACAGCTGGATGCGACGCTGGGGCAGTATGTGCTACAGGCGCGTCTAGGGTTGCTGAACAATTACGATCCCATCGTCGTGACGCAGGGGACGATCTCCGAACTGGCAAAGGAGTTGAGGGAGCAGCACCCGGCTTTCTTCGGGCAGGGCGATGGTGCTTTGCAGTTGAGCTTTGCGGACTATCTTGCCGCGAGACAAAGTAAGGATGAACTGGTCGAGCGTTTCAAATCGCATAACGCGGTGCTGAAGAACTCGCTGCATTTTCTGCCTATCGCGGTGGACAGGCTGCTGAAGGATGGGGTGTTACGCGACGGCGGGCAGCTGGAGAATGAAGTCAAAGAGTTGCAGCGCGACTTGTTGCTTTACAACTTCGAGCCGGATCCCGAGGTCAAAAATTCAGCCATGCGAGTGTTGAGTCGAGTCGCCCAGTTGCGCGAACACTACTCACGCGCGCAACAGGAGGGGATGGATGCGCTGATCGTTCATGCCAGCGTGGTGCTGAGTGTGAAGGATGAGATGGACGACACCATCACTCAGATATTGTCTGCGCCGACGGTAACGCGGGGCGACGCGGTCTTCACGCTGTATAACGAGCAGTTCGAGCAGGCGCAGGGTAGTGCCGAGTTGTATCGGATATTGTTGTTGTTGCTGGCCGCCGTTGGTGTGTCTTACGCCGGACACACCTTGCTGCGCCTCGGTCGGATCCGGGATGAGCTGAGGGAGACAGTGAATGAGCTGGAGTTCCAGAAGTTCGCGCTCGATCAGCATTCCATCGTCAGCGTCGCTGACCAAAAAGGGCGCATCACTTACGTCAATGACAGGCTGTGTGAGATCAGCCAATTTGCGCGCGATGAGTTGCTGGGGCAGGATCACCGGGTTTTGAATTCCGGCTTTCATCCGCCTGAGTTCTTTCGCGACATGTGGCAGAGCATCGCGCGCGGCAATGTCTGGCGTGGCGAAGTGCGCAATCGCAGCAAGGATGGTGGTTTCTACTGGGTGGACTCGACCATCGTTCCTTTTATGGATACAGACGGTAAGCCACTGCGCTATGTTTCGATCCGCACCGACATCACCAAGCGTAAAGTCAACGAATTGCTGGTTCGGCAGACGACAGAGCGCCTGAATCTGGCGTTGGATGGCTCGAATCTGGCGCTGTGGGACTGGAATCCGATCAGCGGCGAGGTCTATCTCAGTGAGCGCTGGGCGGTGTTGCTGGGTGATACGCCCAAGCCGACCACCACCACTATCGAGGCGCTGGCGGAGCTGACGCATCCGCAAGACCGGGTGATGTTGCATCAGAATGTGGTTGCGCTGCTCAAGGGAGAGAGCAGCTTCTATGAGGTCGAGCACAGGGTGAGAACCAGGGATGATCGCTGGATCTGGGTGCAAAGCCACGGCAAGGTGGTGGAGCGCGATGCCGACGGGCGAGCCTTGCGCGTGGCCGGAACCAATGCCGATGTGACTGAGCGTCGAGAGGCGGAGGATGAGTTGGTGCGCGCCAAGGAGGCGGCGGAATCGGCTAGCGTGGTGAAGAGCGACTTTCTGGCGAATATGAGCCACGAGATCCGCACGCCGATGAACGGCATCATCGGGATGACCGAGTTGGCGCTGGATACCGATCTGACCACCGAGCAGCGTGAGTATCTCGGGCTGGTCAAAACCTCGGCAGCCTCGCTGCTGGGTATCATCAATGACGTGCTCGACTTTTCCAAGATCGAGGCTGGTCACATGAAGTTGGAGCATATCGAGTTCTCGCTGGAGCATGCGCTTTCGCAAACCATGAAGACGCTGGCGCTGCGGGCGCACGAGAAGGGGCTGGAGTTGCTGCTCCATGTCGCCTCCGATGTGCCGGATTGGCTGCTGGGCGATCCGGGGCGCTTGCGTCAGGTGATGGTCAATCTGGTCGGTAATGCGATCAAATTCACTGAGGCCGGCGAGATCGAGGTATCGGTGCGCTATGCGCAGGTGGTGGAGGACGAGGGCATCACGCTGCAATTCAGTGTGCGCGACACCGGCATCGGTATCCCGTACGACAAACTGGATCTGATCTTCGATTCGTTCTCGCAGGCGGATTCTTCCACTACCCGCAAATACGGCGGAACCGGGCTGGGCTTGAGCATCTGCAAGCGTCTGGCTGAGTTGATGGGTGGGCATATCTGGGTGGAGAGTGAGCCGGGGCAGGGAAGTGTCTTCCATGTGACGGCGCGCTTCGGCATCGCCAGCGAACATACAGCCCGTCCCGCCCATGCCACCGGACAACTCAAGGGAATGCCGGTATTGGTGGTGGATGACAATCCGACCAACCGAACCTTGTTGCTGGAGATGCTGTCGAGCTGGAAGATGTGTCCGTTCGCGGTGGAAGATGGCCCGCAGGCGCTGGCCGAACTGGAACGCGCCGCGCAAGACGGAACGCCGTATGCCTGGGTGTTGCTGGATATGCGGATGCCGGGGATGGACGGTTTTACGGTGGCGGAACACATCCGGCAACATCCCGACTACACGTTCTCGACCATCATGATGCTTACTTCGGAGGGCCAGCGTGGCGATGCGGCCCGCTGCCGAGATCTGGGCGTGTCGACGTATCTGCTGAAGCCGATCACGCAATCCGACCTGTTCGATGCGATGATGACGACCATGGGTGCGCCCGCGCCGGATGCGCCGCTGATTACCGCCCATTCCTTGCGTGAGACGCGCCGTCAGTTGAGGCTGTTGCTGGCCGAAGACAATCCGGTGAACCAGACGCTGGGCTTGCGTTTGCTGGAGAAGCTTGGGCACGTTGTGGTGTTGGCGAACAACGGGCAAGAGGCGGTCGAGCGTTGGCAGAGCGAGGATTTTGATGCCATTTTGATGGATGTGGATATGCCGGTGATGAACGGCTACGCGGCAACGGCTGCGATACGCACTGCCGAGCAAGGAACCGGGCGGCATGTACCTATCGTGGCGATGACGGCGCATGCCATTGAGGGCAGTCGGGAGCGTTGTCTGGCGGCGGGTATGGATAGTTATCTTTCCAAGCCGATTGATACCGAGGCGTTGTGGGTCGAATTGGAGCGGATCGGAGGGGGCGGTGCGACAGTGCAGCCGGTGGTGAAAGAGATCAGTGCTGAGAGTGTGGTGGTGGACTTTGCTCGGGCGTATTCCAATATGGATGACAACCGGGAGTTGTTCGCTGAGATCGTGGGCATGTTCTTGGAGGATTACCCCGAACATCTGGAGAAGATTCGCGGTGCCCTAGTGCAGCAAGATGAGAAACAGTTGAAACACAGTGCGCATACGCTGAAGGGTATGGTGGCGGTATTCGCCGCGCAGCGTGCGCAGCAGGCGGCAGAGCAGGTTGAAAAGCTGGCCGGGCAGGCGCTTTGTGTCGAAGCGGTCGCTGTGTTGGAGCGAGAGTTGCATGTGTTGCAGGAGGCGCTGAAGGCGCTGAAGGCACATCGAGAGGAGGGCGGGTAGACTGTGTCAGTTGTCTTGCCACAGTTGGTGGAAGTAGCGTAGAATTCGCGCCCTTTGGCATTGGGCTAAAAATAATTTTTGGTGGGATTGATTATGGTTGTCATTCGTCTTGCACGTGGTGGTTCTAAGAACCGTCCGTTCTTCAATGTGGTGGTCGCGGATTCCCGCAATCGCCGTGACGGTCGCTTTATCGAGCGCGTCGGTTTCTACAATCCGGTTGCGACTGAAGGTCAAGAAGGCGTGCGTCTGCAATTGGATCGCGTGACTTTCTGGCAGGACAAGGGAGCTCAGCTCTCTGACGCAGTCGCTAAGCTGGTCAAGAATGCAGGTGCCGCAGCTGCTTGAGTCGGATCCCTCCATGGTCGTCATGGGGAAGATCGTTGCGGCTCACGGCATACAAGGCTGGGTGAAGATCCAGCCTTTCACCGAGTATCTCGATAGTCTCAACGATTACGATCACTGGTGGCTGGGCGCTGAAAAGTCGCCTTGGCGAGAGTTTGAGCTGCTGGATTGTGCCGTGCATGGCAAGGTGCTGGTGGCTCGGCTGGCTGGCTGCGATGATCGCAATGCATCTGAAAAGCTCAAAGGCTTGCTGGTGGCTGTGCCGCGCAAGGACTTGCCGGAAGCGGACGAGGGTGAGTATTACTGGTCTGATCTGATTGGCTTGCGTGTGCTGAATCTGGCTGGCGATGAGTTGGGTGTGGTCGATAGCTTGCTGGAAACTGGGGCGAACGACGTGCTGGTGCTGAAAAGTGGCAGCGGCGAATTGCTCATTCCGTTCATCAAGCAGGTGGTCGATAAAGTTGATCTGGCAGAAAAAGTGATTCGTGTGGATTGGCAGGCGGACTATTGAGTAGTGGCGATGCGCTTTGACGTCATTACGCTGTTCCCGGAGATGTTTGATGCGATCACCCGTTATGGCGTGACGCGGAGAGCGGCGGAGCAGGGCAAGTTCGTGTTGCAGGCGTGGAATCCGCGTGATTTTACGACGGACAATCATCGCACGGTGGATGATCGGCCTTACGGCGGCGGCCCCGGTATGGTGATGCTGGCTGAGCCGCTGGAGAAGTCCATCAATGCCGCGAAGGTGGCGCAAGCCGCGAGCGGGCTGGCAAAGAGTCGGGTGATCCATCTTTCGCCACAAGGCAGGCCGCTCACCCATGCGGTGGTGATGGAATTGCTGGCGCGTGACGAAGGGTTGATCCTGCTGGCGAGTCGCTATGAAGGTGTGGATGAGCGCTTGTTGCGCCAACAAGTGGATGAAGAGCTTTCCATCGGTGACTATGTGTTGTCCGGTGGCGAGTTGGCAGCGATGGTGTTGGTAGATAGCCTAGTGCGGCAGATCCCCGGTGTATTGGGCGACGCCGCATCGGCGCAGCAGGATTCCTTTGTGCAAGGCCTGCTGGATTGCCCGCACTACACGCGGCCGGAGGTTTATAACGGTGAGGAAGTCCCGGATGTCTTGATGTCCGGGCACCACGCCGAGATAGAGAAGTGGCGATTGAAGCAATCTTTAGGCAGGACAGCCGAACGTCGCCCGGATTTGCTGGCATTGCGCCAGTTAACTAAACAGGAAGCTCGGCTACTGGCAGAGTACCAGCAGGAACAAGCATCCGTACAACAAGAGGAAACAAAATGAATCTGATCGCAATACTTGAGCAAGAAGAAATTGCCCGTCTGGGTAAGACAATCCCTAATTTTGCACCTGGCGACACCGTGATCGTTAGCGTGAACGTGGTCGAAGGTGAGCGCAAGCGTACCCAGGCTTTCGAAGGCGTGGTGATCGCCAAGCGCAACAAGGGGCTGAACTCCAGCTTCATCGTGCGTAAGATCTCCGCTGGTGAAGGCGTTGAACGTACCTTCCAGACTTACTCGCCCAGCATCGCCGGCATCGAAGTGAAGCGCCGTGGCGACGTGCGTCGCGCCAAGCTGTACTACCTGCGCGATCGTTCCGGCAAGTCGGCACGTATCAAGGAAAAGCTGCCAGCTCGCAAAGTAAAAGTGGAGGCGTAAGCTTTCGCACGCAGCATAAGAAACGGGAGGCTTAGCCTCCCGTTTTTGTTTTCCAGTACGTAGCACGCTGAGTTTCGTACTCAAGAAATATGGCACAATGCGGCCATTGCGGCGGTGTGGTAGCACTCCTCTCCCAGATAAATGAACGAATAAGAAAAAATCATGGGTTTGACAGGCGACTCCAAGTTCGAGGAATTCAAGGCGAGTGGTCATTTGCCATCACCTAAAGGGGTGGTGCTGCAAGTGGTGCGCCTCACTCAGCGGGATGATGTCAGCAATCATCAGTTCGCTCAGGTCATCAAGGCCGATCCGGCGCTGACCGGACGGCTCATCAAGGCAGCCAACGCACTGGTTGGTCATCAAACTCGTCCTATCGTATCCGTAATGGATTCGCTCATCGTCCTCGGGATGAATGCGGTGCGTCAGTTGGCGCTGGGCTTCTCCTTGGTGGCAGATAATCGAGCAGGGATCTGCAAAGGCTTCGATTATGAGGGCTTCTGGTCGCACTCTTTACTGATGGCTATCGCGGCTCAGCATCTGATTCGTCATAAGGGCGTGGCTGCGCCCGAAGAGATATTCATTCTGGGGCTGCTGTCGCAGGTGGGGCGTTTGGCGCTGGCCACCATCTATCCGCTGGAATACGCAGTTATTCTTGAAAAGGCGGGGCATCGTAGTTCGGCCGAGTTGGTCGAATTGGAGCGTGCGGCATTCGATTTCGATCATAACGAGCTGAGTCAGGCGATGCTGGCTGATTGGGGGATGCCGCGTCCATTTCAGCAGATCGCGGGCTATCATGAGAATCCCGAGCAGGCTGATGTCGAGGAGGGGGGCCGCGACTGGAAGCTGCTGAATGCGATGCATATCGCCGGGAATTTTGCCGATATTTGTTTGGCTTCTGAGCCGGTTCGTCGCAAGCTGGTTCCTCGTTTGATGCTGCTGGCCGCGCGCTGGGGTGTCGAAAGCGATATGTTGATCGAGTTGGGCGACAATGTGATCCGGGAGTGGAAGGATTGGGGTAGGTTGCTGGAGCTGCGAATGATCGAGTTGCCGGCGTTTGCCGAGTTGCTTAAAACAGCTCCCTTGGCTTCAGATATGGTCGAGATGCCTGCGTTGGTGAGTGGGGTAGGGCAATTTTATCGTTTGCGCATCTTGCTGGTGGATGATGATCGTTCAGTTTTACTGTTGCTGAAGACGATGCTGACCAGTGCGGGCCACACGGTGTTTACTGCGCGCAATGGCAACGAGGCGTTGCGTATGGTGGCAGAGTGCTCACCGCAGTTGATCATTAGTGACTGGATCATGCCCGAGATGGATGGCATTGCTTTTTGCAAGGCGCTGCGACTCAATCCGGCTTGGCGCAACATCTATGTGTTCATCGTCACGGCACAGGAAAGCACGGAGCGATTGGTTGAGGCATTCGAGGCGGGGGTGGATGATTATCTGGTCAAGCCGATCAATAGCAAGGTGCTGGGTGCTCGTTTGCGCGCTGGACAGCGTGTGGTGCAATTGCAGGAAGAGTTGGAGCAGGATCGTGAGCAGCTGCGGAAATTTGCGGCAGAGTTGGCGACCTCCAATAGTCGATTGCAGCAGTTGGCGTTGACCGATCCGCTGACTGGTCTACCCAACCGTCGCTATGCGACTGACAGACTGGAGCAGGAGTGGGCTTTGTCGCAGCGCGTCCATCGTCCGTTGTCTTGCATGATGATTGATATAGATTACTTCAAGAGCATCAATGATACCTATGGTCACAAGGTGGGGGATGATGCGCTGAAGCAGATGGTTCAGGTTTTACGCACATCGGCTCGCAAACAAGATGTCGTGAGTCGCTTGGGTGGCGAGGAGTTTATGGTCATTTGCCCAGATACGACGCTCGATCAAGCGCGGCAACATGCCGAGCGTTTGCGTCTCAACGTCGCCGCGCTTAAGGTGCAAAGTGGCCGTCATGTCTTCCATTTGACGGTTAGCATCGGGGTGGCAAGCAATAACTCCCCCGAGTTACTGAGTGCCGATATGTTGTTGCAGCTCTCCGATAGGCATCTTTATGCGGCCAAATCGGCGGGCAGGAATCGCATTGCATTTGAGTAACATAATGTTTTTACATAATTTTTAAAATTATGTAAAAAAAGTTAAAAAAATCTCTAAATTTTCCTAAAGTTCCTCTCTGGCCTGCCGATACCCTAAACGTAAGCAGCGCTTTGGTGGTTTTGCGGTGTGTGCGAATGAGGAGCGGTTGGGCTTGATCGGCCAATCGTCGCTTCCTCAAGTCTCCTTTGTAAGAATTTTTCCTACAGAAGAATTGGACAATCTCTGATTTTTCTGACCGCGCTCGTCCGGCAGAATGCAGTCGTCGAATAAGACGAAGTTCAAATTCTCGAGGAGATGAGCATGAACGCTACTCAATTGCACGAAGAGATCAAAGAAGCCAATCTTTCCTACATGCTGCTTGCACGGCAGATGATTAGTGATGACAAGGTGTCCGCCATTTTTCGGCTGGGCATCAGCGAAGAGATGGCTGATCTTATCGCAGGTTTGTCGCCCGCTCAGTTGCTCAAAATGGCTGCGTCGAATATGTTGCTCTGCCGCTTCCGCTTGGATGAGCAAGTTCTCTTCAGTATGGTCACCGACTACAGCAAAGATCGGATGATGTCTCAGGCGCACGCCGCCATTCTGATGGCTGATCGTCCCGTTGAGGTTTTGGCAGCCTGATCCGGCTGCCGTTGCCGCACTAGAATCTAGGAGATCGTCATGCGCAACAAGAGTGTGGTTAACGAGGCGCGAGAGATTCAGATCGCGGTTGATTTGATAGAGCTGGGTGCGCGCCTTCAGCTTCTGCAAGAAGAAACAGCCCTCAGTCGTGAGCGCCTGCTAAAGTTGTACAAGGAAGTCAAGGGGGTGTCTCCATCCAAGGGGATGCTGCCGTATTCAACTGACTGGTTTATGAGTTGGTTGCCAAATATTCATTCATCCCTGTTTATGGGGATTCACCGCTTCCTTATGTTGAATGCCTCCGTCTCGGGCGTTGATGCCCTGATTAAAAGCTATCGTTTATACCTTGAACAGGTCGGTGTCAGTGGTGGCGAGCCTGCGCTGAGTATCACCCGCGCTTGGTTCCTGGTTCGCTTCTTTGATGCAGACATGCTGCAATTGGCAAGTTGCGTGGAGTGTGGTGGTCGATTCGTGGTTCATTCCAACGAACTTTGCCGTGATTATAAATGCGGAATATGCAATCCCCCCTCTCGTGCGGGAAAGACCAAAAAGGCTTCTGAGGCGGCAGTAAGTGCGGTTTGAGAGGTTTCTCTGCTAGTTCCCATTGTTTTTAAGCATAGCGCCGTTGTCTCTGTGAGCATCTCCAGTAGCGACGGCGTTTTTATTTGTCCATAGCTGCCACGAGTAACCTGAGAATAGATAGAATAATCCCCAGCAATTAGCGCAATGAAGGTAAAACAAGTGATGTTATCTTTTCACTCAAGGTAGCTCACAGACTAAATCAGGGGGCGGGCATGTTTGTAATAGTCGGGTACGTGGTGGTGTTGGGTAGTGTGTTTGGGGGATTCGCCTTGGCTGGCGGTCACTTAGCTGCCTTGTTCCAGCCACTTGAGCTGCTGATGATCGGTGGTGGTGCGCTAGGTGCATTCTTTGTGGGGAACTCAGCCAAGGCGGTCAAGGCAACCATGAAGGCGCTGCCTACGGTCTTTAAGGGTTCGGCGTACAGCAAAGATACGTATATGGAGCTGATGGCCCTGCTGTATGAGTTGCTGAGCAAGGTTCGCAAGGAGGGCTTGATGTCGATCGAAGGTGATGTGGAAAGGCCGGAGGAGAGTCCGATCTTTTCCAAATATCCGCAAGTCACTGCCGATCATCACATCGTCGAATTCCTCACCGACTATTTGCGCATCATGGTCAGCGGCAATTTGAATGCGATGGAGATCGAGAATCTGATGGACGTGGAAATCGAAACCCACCATCACGAGGGATTGCTGCCCTCGCATGTGATCGCCAAGCTGGGGGACGGTATGCCAGCGTTCGGTATCGTGGCTGCGGTGATGGGGGTGGTGCATACCATGGAGTCGGTGGGTGCGCCGCCGGCGGAATTGGGGATGCTGATCGCGCACGCGCTGGTGGGGACGTTCTTGGGTATCTTGCTGGCTTACGGTTTCGTGGGGCCGTTGGCCTCGGTGCTGGAGCAGAAGGCGGATGAATCCACCAAGATGTTCCAGACCATCAAGGTGACGCTGCTGGCCAATCTGAATGGTTATGCGCCAGCGATGGCGGTCGAGTTCGGGCGCAAAGTGCTGGTGTCTACTGAACGCCCAGCATTTGCCGAGCTTGAAGAGCACGTCAAACAAAAACGCTGATCGACGAAACGGAATAACGGAGTAGTGATATGGCGAAGGATGATAAACGACCGATAGTGGTCAAACGCATCAAGAAGGTCGCCGGGGGGCATCACGGCGGAGCTTGGAAGATCGCATATGCCGACTTTGTGACGGCGATGATGGCCTTCTTCCTGTTGATGTGGTTGCTGGGCTCGACCACCAAGGGAGATCTTCTGGGAATCTCGGAGTACTTCAAGACGCCACTTAAAGTGGCGTTGGCCGGGGGCTCGGGGAGCGGTGATAGTTCTAGCGTGATCAAGGGTGGCGGTAAAGATTTGACACGCTCCGAAGGTCAGGTCAAGGAGGGCGAGGTTGAGAGTCAAAAGAAAATCGTCAACCTGAAAGCGACCAATCAGGAGTTTTTGCGGATCCAGAAGCAGCTCGAGAAGCAGAAGGAACTGGAGAAACTCAAGGAGTTGAAATCCAATATCGAGAAGTCGATTGAGGCCAACGCCAAGCTCAAACAGTTCAAGAACCAGATTCTGCTCGACATCACCAGCGAAGGATTGAGGGTGCAGATCGTTGATGAGAAGAATCGGCCCATGTTCCGCAGTGGGCGGGCGGAGTTGGAGTCCTACACCAAGGATATTTTGCGTGAGATCGGGAAAACGCTGAACGAGGTGCCCAATAAGGTGAGTTTGTCGGGGCATACCGACTCACTCCCGTATCCCTCGGGTGATCGAGGCTACAGCAATTGGGAGCTTTCTGCTGATCGCGCCAATGCCTCGCGGCGTGAGCTGATCGTGGGTGGCATGGGCGAAGAAAAAGTCGTGCGCGTAGTGGGCTTGGCCTCTGCGGTGCCTTTCGATAAGACGGATACACTCAACCCCATCAACCGTCGTATCAGCATCATCGTGATGAACAAAAAAGCCGAGGAAACTGCGCGGAATGATGGAGGGACGATGCAGGTCGATGCGGAGGATGAAGACGTAGAAGACGCGATCAAGAACGGTATCAATCTGGTTCCTGCGTCGCCGGACCGCTAAAGAATTACCCTGTGTTGCCGTTATGACCCACAGGAGATGCATCATCTAAATAAGAAAAGCTGGGGAAGGGATGGAGTCAAAATGAATAACTGGTGGAGTTCGTTATCCCTTAAAAGCAAGTTGCAGATCCCCATCCAAGCTATCCTGATGGTGATTCTGGTTCTTGCCCAGAGCTGGACGCTGGGCATGTTCGAAGAAAACATCAACAACGAAGCCAAAGGCAAGGCCGATCTTGCTGCAAGTGCGCTGTTCAATAGCGTCAACACGATGATGATCAGCGGACTGATCAGCGATAAAGAGCAACGAGGTTTGCTGGTCAAGCGCATGGCGGCAACGCAGGGCATTTCGGAGTTGCGTATTTTCCGTAACAAGCCCGTGATCGATCAGTATGGGCCGGGGTTGCCGGAAGAGCAGGCGCGCGACGAAGTTGATCGTGCGGTTCTCGCAAGCGGTAATGAGCAGGTCGTACAGATCAAGGGCGATGCTCCGATGTTGCGGGTGGTCGTGCCGTTCAAAACCAGCCGGGATTATCACGGCGTCAACTGTGTGCAGTGTCACGAAGGGGCTGAGGGCACGATCAATGGCGCTGTCAGCGCCAGTTTCGATTTGACCGAGGAGTACACCAAGCTGCATCGTCTGGAATGGTTGTTTTGGGGCGGGCAAGCTGTGCTGCAGGTGATACTGTTCGTGGTCATCGGCTGGTTGATCGAACTGGTGATCCGCCCCTCCCGCGAGTTGCAGCGCGCTATGCAGGATATGCAAGCCAATGGCGATCTCTCGCGGCGCGTTCCGGTGCGCAGCGTGGACGAGATCGGTCAGACTGCTCAGGCTTTCAATGGGTTGGTCAAGAATTTTCAGAGCATCGTCAGTCAGGTTCATGGCTATGCAGGGCAGGTATCCAGTTCTGCCTCAGCGCTGTCCGTCAACTCGGAGCAGATCGCTCAGAGTTCGCAACGGCAAAGTGATACTGCTTCGCAGACCTCCCGTGCGGTGGAGGATATGAGCGTCAGCATCGCCTCGGTGGCGGATACGGCGAATCGGGTTTACAAACTGTCGCAGGAAAGTTTGCAGCGTGCTCAGACCGGGCAGGTAAGTCTGCACGAGATGATGAGCGAAATCAGCCAAGTCGAATATGCGGTCAAACAGATGGCCGGGTCGGTCGATGCGTTCGTAAAAAGCACGCAGGCCATCACCAGTATGACGCAGGAAGTGCGAGACATCGCCGAGCAGACCAACTTGTTGGCACTGAATGCGGCGATCGAGGCAGCGAGAGCGGGCGAGCAAGGGCGGGGATTCGCTGTGGTGGCGGACGAAGTGCGCAAACTTGCGGAGAAATCCGCCCAGTCGGCCAGCCAGATCGACGTGGTGACCAGTACGCTGAACGAGCAAAGCGTGCAGGTCGAAGCCAGCATCCGCAACGGTCTGCAAGCACTGCAAAGCAGCCAGAATCACATGCAGTCGGTGGCGACGGTACTGTCCGAAGCGAATCAATCGGTGAACAGTGTGAATCAGGGCGTGGATGAGATCACGGCGCAAGTCAATCAGCAAAAGCAATCCAGTCAGGACATCGCGCGGAATGTCGAGCATATCGCTGCGATGACCGATGGCAACAATGGCGCAATCATGCGCACCGTGCAGGCGGTGAAGGGGATGGAGCAGTTGGCCATTGATCTCAAGGAGT
This sequence comes from Nitrosomonadales bacterium, assembly GCA_016234685.1. GTDB lineage: Bacteria > Pseudomonadota > Gammaproteobacteria > Burkholderiales > Gallionellaceae > Ferriphaselus. Next base: position 11,005 of record JACRAT010000034.1, on the reverse strand, counting down.
CTGTTGGACGATTCAAACTGTAAAGGCACAGGGGCGGCTCACGGTTGATTGATTGGTGAGCCGGTTTTCTGGCGAGTGATGTGCGACCAAGCGGGAGCCGAGTGCCATGAACATGGGTACGGAAGCTTTGAAGTGCGCGGCCGATTCGGGGATTAGCGGGGGTGTTATGTCAGAGTTACTGAAAAGTGTAGATGCCAGAACCAAACTGGCCGGCACGAACAAACTGGAGATCCTGATGTTCTCGCTGGGCAAGAACATCATGACCGGACGCCGCGAGATCTTTGGCATCAACGTATTCAAGGTGCGGGAAGTGATGCGTATCCCGGCGATCACCCGTGCGCCGGAGATGCCTGCTGCGGTCGAGGGTATGGTGAGCTTGCGTGGCGTGCTGGTTCCGGTGATTGACTTGGCAAAATATGCTGGCATCCAGACCGAGAATCGGCCTGAGATCATGATTATCACTGAGTACAACGGCCATACCCAAGGCTTCCTCGTCGAGTCGGTCGATACCATTTTGCGTCTGGATTGGTCGTCGATGCGGGTTCCTCCGGAAATGTTGAATTCGCAGATGGGGGGATTGGTCACTGCTGTGACCGAATTGGCCGATGGGCGGCTGGTGATGATGATGGATGTGGAGAAGGTGCTCTCTGAAACCGGGCACTTCGACAACGAATATATGTTCAACAACGTGCAGCCTTTGCCTGTGGCGGGCCGTACGGTATTTTTTGCTGATGATTCTTCCGTGGCGCGCAAGCAGATCGAGCGAACCTTGGAAGCGATGCAGGTGCGTTTCATTTCCGCTGTGAATGGTCGCAAGGCTTGGCAGGAGTTGCAGCGGCTGGCCGATTACGCCGATGCGGCACGCATCCCGGTCAGCAATCTGATCCAGGTGATTTTGACCGATGTGGAGATGCCGGAGATGGATGGCTACATGCTGACGCGCAAAATCAAAGAGGACAAACGCTTTGCCAATATTCCCGTGCTGATGCACTCATCACTGTCCAGCATGGCCAATCAGCAGTTGGGACGTGCCGTGGGCGTGGACGAGTACGTTCCCAAATTCGAACCAAACAAACTGTCGCAGACGCTCACCCGTTTGTTGACTTAAAGGGAGAAGATTATGAGCTTCGAAACGAGTACCTCCCTGCTGCAAGGGACCATGCTGGCTGAACATGGCGCTGCTGGAGGCTTGCTGGATAGCGTGGATGCGCGCACGGGTTTGGCTGGCTCCAACAAGATGGAGATCCTGCTGTTCACGCTGGGGTCGCAAGAGATGTTCGGCATCAATGTGTTCAAGGTGAAGGAGGTCTGCCGTGCGATGCAAATCACCCGCACCCCGAATATGCCACACGGAGTGGACGGCATCGTCTCGTTGCGCGGGCACATCATGCCGGTGCTCAACCTTGGGCGCTTTCTCGGTTTCAACGGTACAGAGGGCGTCGAACAGCGCACCATGATGGTGGCCGAGTACAGTCGCCACATTCTGGGATTTTTGGTGCATCACGTCGAACACATCATCCGCGTGGATTGGAACAAGGTGCGCGCGACCGAAGGGATGCTGTCGAATAACGCCGATCTCATCACTGCCATTACTGAATTGCCGGATGGCAAGCTGGTCTCCATTCTGGATGTCGAGCAGATTTTGGCCTCCGCTTTTGGCGAGGGCGTCGTGGGCAGCGTGCAGGCCGTCGAAAATGGGCATGAATTGTGTGTCTTTTTCGTGGATGACTCCGCTGTGGCTAGGAAGAAAATCGGTGAAGTGCTGGATAAGTTGGGCGTCAAGAGTATTCAGGCTCATAACGGGCTGGAAGGTTGGGAGCGTCTCAAGACGCTGGCGGACGGTGTGCAGAACGCGGGTGGTCGCTTGCATGACCAGATACAAGTGGTGCTGGTCGATGCTGAAATGCCGGAAATGGATGGTTATGTGCTGACCCAGAACATCAAGGCGGATCGTCGATTTGAAGGGATTCCGGTCGTGATGCACTCGTCGCTTTCTTCGGATGCGAATCGGGCGATGGGCAAGCGCGTGGGGGTCGATTACTACGTGCCGAAATTTGATGCAGTTGCTTTGGCTGAAACTTTGCGGCCATTGCTGACGTAATAAATAAGACGTGATTGGAGGTTGATTGTGGTTGACGCGAATATGAAGATCCTAGTGGTGGACGATTTTTCGACGATGCGGCGCATCGTGCGGAATTTGCTCAAGGAGCTGGGGTTTGCCAATGTGCATGAGGCAGAAGATGGGGTCGATGCCTTGAAGAAGCTGCAAGGCGGCGGTTTTGAGTTCATCGTGTCGGACTGGAACATGCCTAACATGACGGGTATCGAATTGCTGCGACGAGTGCGCGCCGACCCGACACTCAAACATCTGCCTGTGTTGATGGTGACGGCTGAAGCCAAGCGCGAGAACATCATCGAGGCAGCGCAAGCGGGCGCTTCTGGCTACATCGTCAAGCCCTTCACTGCGGCTACGCTGGACGAAAAGCTGAAGAAAATTTTCCAAACGATGCAGAAGTGAGCCCAGCCATGAGCACTAAAGCGAATGATAGTAACGATACCGAAGACCTCGAAGCTCTGTTCGACAGCATAGTTGCCTCTAGCCACGATGCGGCGGATGGCGGGGCAGAGAGTGCCGGACATGATGCGGAGAATTGTCCTGCGGATAAGGTCATCAACCAGATTGGCCAGATGGCGCGCTCCTTGCACGATAGCTTGCGCGAACTGGGCTACGACAAGAATCTGGAGCGTGCCGCTGCAGCCATCCCCGATGCGCGGGATCGTTTGAACTACGTCGCGGCGATGACCGAGCAGGCCGCCGAGCGTGTGTTGAATGCGACCGAGGCCGCTCAGCCGGTGGTGAGCAGGATCGAGAGCGAGGCTCGTCACTTGTCGGGCGAGTGGCAGAAGCTGTTCGATAAGCAACTTGACCCAGAGCAATTCAAGAATCTGGTGACACAGACTCACGCCTATCTCGTGGAAGTGCCCAAACAGACCAAAGTGACCAATGCCTATCTGCGCGAGATCATGATGGCTCAGGACTTTCAAGACCTGACCGGGCAGGTCATCAAAAAGATCATGGAGGTGACGCAACAGCTCGAACAGCAGTTGGTGGCCTTGCTGGTCGAAAATTCGCCGACTGCGGCCAAAGCCGATACCGGGCTGCTGAACGGCCCCGTCATCAACTCGGTCGGGCGCACCGATGTCGTTACCAGCCAAGATCAGGTTGATGATCTACTGGATAGTCTGGGGTTCTAAAAATGAACGATTTCGCAGGCATGGAAGAGTTGTTGCAGGATTTCCTAACGGAATCCTCTGAGTTGCTGTCAGATGTAGATAGCAAGCTGATCGAACTGGAGCGTGCTCCCGCTGACCGTGGCCTGCTGAATGACATCTTTCGCGGATTCCACACCATCAAAGGCGGTGCGGGTTTTCTGAATGCGAGCGAGTTGGTGACGCTTTGTCACTTGACCGAAAATCTGTTCGACAAGCTGCGTAATGCGGAGCTTTCGATGAATGCCGAGTTGATGGACGTGATTATGGCGGCCACCGGCGAGGTACGTACCATGTTCGGTGCGCTCGGGCAGAGTATCCAGCCAGCAGCTGCGCCTGACGAATTGCTGGATGCGCTTCAGGCGGCACTCAAGGGCGAGAGCGTCGCTCAAGTCGCCGCCAAGGCGGCTGCGCCAGCCGGCAAGTCTGTTGCCTCCAAAGCGGCTGCGCCTGCTGGACTCGACTGGGATGAGATGTTCCACTCTTTGGTGGGGGGAGGGCCGGCATCCACGCCAGCGCCTGTAGCCACAACTCCCGAGATCAACGCAGAGCCAGAAATTCCTGCGGCAAACGTCGATGAGATTAGGCTTAAGAGCAGCGCGTTCGGTCGCCGTACTGGCGATGTACCGGGAGCACCTCCAGCAGCCGGGCCGGTTCGTCGCGAAGGCGATGGCGGCAAGGAAAACACCATCCGAGTCGATACCGACCGTCTGGATCAGGTGCTCAACCTGTCCGGTGAGATCGGACTGACCAAGAACCGGTTGACGCATCTGCGCAGTGACATTTTGCAAGGGCGTTCGGATGCGGGCACGCTGCGTGCGCTGGACGAGGCGGTGAGTCAACTCGACATGCTGGTGGTTAATCTCCAGAACGCGGTGATGAAGACGCGGATGCAGCCCATCGGTCGCCTGTTCAAGAAGTATCCCCGTTTGGCGCGCGATCTGGCGCGGCAACTGGGCAAGGATGTGGAGTTGATGCTGTCCGGTGAAGAGACCGAGATAGACAAGACCATGATCGAGGATTTGAACGATCCGTTGGTACATCTGATCCGCAATGCGGTGGATCATGGGGTGGAAGGGCCGGATCAGCGTGCGGCCTCGGGCAAGTCGAGCAAGAGTTTGGTGCATCTGAGTGCGCGTCAGGAAGGAGATCACATCCTCATCACCATTCAGGACGATGGCAAGGGGATGCGGGCGGACATCATCCGTAACAAGGCGATCGAGAAGGGGCTGATCAGCACCGAGATGGCGAATGGACTGGACGATACCCAGAGTCTGGAGTTGATCTTCTTGCCGGGTTTCTCGACGAAAGATCAGATTTCCAGTGTGTCTGGGCGCGGCGTCGGCATGGATGTGGTGAAGACCAATATCCATAAATTGAACGGTTCGATCAGCATCACTTCTGAGCCAGGCAAAGGCTCGGTCTTCACCATCGCTCTGCCGCTGACTTTGGCGATCTTGCCGGTGTTGTTGTTGCGCCTGAACAATCAGCCATTTGCCGTTCCGCTCACGCTGGTGCGCGAGATTTTGTCCATCATGCCGGAGCAGATCCAGCAGGTGGCGGGTAAGGCGACCATCGTGGTGCGCGGCGAGGTGTTGCCGGTGATGTCGCTGGCGAAGCTGGTCGGCTGGGAAGAGACCGGGGCGACCGAAGTCGGCGTGCTGATGCAAGTGGGGGGGAGCAGCTTCATCCTGTCCGCCGATGGTTTTGCAGGCCATGACGATGTAGTCATCAAATCGCTGGATACCTTCCGCCCGAAGGGAGTGGCAGGGGTGACTATGTCCAGCGAGGGCGAGATTGTGCTGATTCTGGATGTGAAAGAATTGCTCGGCGACATTAACGCATAAGGTGGTGAAAATGGGAAAATCGCGAGGGAGTAACTTGGGGGGCGTGCTGGCTGGTGCTGCGGTAGTCGCGCTATTGTTGCACGGGCTGATCTCGGTGGCAGGGATGGGGAATGCGGCCATTCTCCTGCACGGTTTGGTGACGGTTGCGCTGGTGTTCTTTGCTTGGACCATGATGGGCTCTTCAACTGGAAGCACCGAGCAGATCTTGCAGGATGGCGCCCGCGAAAGTGCGGTGGAAAATGTACTGATGCAGACCTATCCGCAGTTCTCCAATCAGTTTTCCGGTGCGAACAGCGATATGAGTCAAGTGCAGGTATTGCTGGCCGATGCAATTGAGAAGCTGATGTCGAGCTTCGATGGGATGCATCGCCTGATCGACAGCCAGCGCCAGTCAGCCTCCTCGGTCATGGTGAGCCATTCTGGGCAGGATGGGCAGGCTTCGCTGGAAAGTTTTCTGGATGAGACCTCGGATACGCTCAAGCAACTGGTTGGTAGCATCGTCAACAACAGTAAGGTCGGCATGGAGCTGGTGGAAAAGATGGATTCCGTCAGCCAGCAGGTGCGCGGAATTCTGAAGGTGCTGGGTGAGATCGATGGCATTTCCAAGCAGACCAATCTGCTGGCGCTGAATGCAGCCATCGAGGCCGCACGTGCTGGCGAGGCCGGGCGAGGTTTCGCCGTGGTGGCCGACGAGGTGCGCAAGCTATCTGCCCGTGCTGAGCATTTCAGTCAGCAGATTCGCGCCAATGTGAATCAGGTTCACGATGCGATCGAAGACGCCGAGCAGTCCATCACGCGCATGGCTACGCTGGATATGGATTTTGCGCTGCGTTCGAAAAAACAACTGGAAGTGACTCTGACACAAGTGCAGTCGATGAACGAGAATATGACGGCGGTGATTCAGCAGCAGACCAGCATCTCTCACGAAGTCGACATGGTGGTGGGGCGCGCCATCACCTCGCTGCAATTCCAGGACTTGGTTAATCAGCTGCTGGGACACGCCCGTCTTCGTCTGGATAGCATGGAAACGGCTTGGCACAAAATTGGCGACTGGGCGCGTGAATCAGGCCGGGATGGGAGTATTCCCCGCGAAAAAATCGAGCAGATGAGACTCGAAATAGATAGTATCCTTGCTCAGGCCGGAGAAACCAGTATCCGCAAACCGGTCAGTCAGGAACAAATGCAGACCGGCGACATAGAGTTGTTTTGATCATTTGATTTATGGGGGATAGCCATGGCAAAAACGGTACTCAGCGTTGACGATTCCAGCTCCATTCGGCAGATGGTGGCGTTCACCCTGAAAAGCGCTGGTTATGAAGTAATCGAAGCAGCGGATGGACAAGAGGGTCTGAACAAGGCCAAGATGAAAACAGTGGATCTGGTGCTGACCGACCAGAACATGCCCAAGATGGATGGACTGACGTTGATAAAGACGTTGCGTTCCATGCCAGCCTACCGAGTAGTTCCCATTCTGATGTTGACGACAGAATCCAGTGACGCGATGAAGATGCAAGGCAAAGCGGCTGGTGCGACCGGCTGGTTGGTGAAGCCGTTCGACCCGCAAAAGTTGTTGGAGGTCGTCAAGAAAGTCATAGGCTGATTAGTCAAATCGGCAATCATGAAGATGAAAAAGGAAGCGTCAGCCTGATCCACTAACCAGTCAAGGCGTCCCATGAGCTTCGATCTTAGCCAGTTCTACCAAGTATTCTTCGAGGAAACCGCCGAGCATCTTGCGACGATGGAGTCATTGTTGCTCGCGCTGGATGTGTCCAACCCCTCGATGGATGATCTCAATGCGATATTTCGCGCTGCTCACTCCATCAAGGGGGGGAGCGGGACTTTCGGTTTCAATGACATGATCGCCGTGACGCATATCCTGGAGACGCTGCTCGACAAGCTGCGTAAACAGGAGATGCAACTTACGGATGAAATGGTCAACGCATTCCTCGAAGCGGGCGATGTCATCGGTATGCAGCTCGCGGCGCATCGCGGCGATGGCGAGGTGGACGAGGATGCGATCAAGTCCGTGTGCGCCACGCTGGAAGCCTTGTCGTCGGCCAAATCGGTGGCATCGCCACCAGCCCCCCCTCCTGTCAGTCAGCCCGTTGCGGATGAAGGCTTTGGTTTCTTTGACGATCTTCCTGCGTCAGCCGCCAGCGAAGATGCCGGATACGGCTTCTTCGATGCGGAGCCGAAGACTGAATCCGTTCCGTCTGATCCCGGCTATGGTTTCTTTGATGATCTGCCAACCTCCTCTTCCGAGGCCGCGCCCGCTCAGACGGCTCCCGATCAAGGCTATGGCTTCTTCGAGGATGCGCCGGGGAATGCGGGTTACGGTTTCTTCGAGAATGCACCGGGCGTAGTTGCCGAGGTCGAGAATAAACAGGGCTATGGTTTTTTCCGCGAAACCCCGGCACAGCGTTCCGAGCGCGAAAATAAGCAAGGTTATGGCGTGTACGAGGAGTACGAGCGCCCGAATGGCACCGCTTCGGCGGCGGCAGCGACAGCGGCGGATGCGCATGTGGGGCGCCGTGAGACCGATGTGCCCGGAGTCGAAAATGTACGGGCGGGCAAGCGCGCTACGGACAAGGTCGTGGTATCGCCGCAGGCCGAATCTTCCATCCGTGTCAGTGTGGAAAAAGTCGATCAACTGATGAATCTGATGGGCGAGTTGGTGATTACGCAAGCCATGCTGGCGCAAGCGGCTTCGCAGGTGGATGGTCTGGTTCACGAACGGCTAGAACAGGGGATGCGCCAGCTCGAACGCAATACTCGCGACTTGCAAGAAGCGGTGATGTCCATCCGCATGTTGCCGATCTCCTTTGTGTTCAGCCGCTTCCCGCGCGTGGTGCGCGACTTGGCGGGCAAACTCAGCAAGCAGGTCGAACTCAAGACCTTGGGTGAGGGTACCGAGCTCGACAAAGGCTTGATAGAGAAGATCGCCGACCCGCTCACTCATCTGATCCGCAACAGTTTGGATCACGGTATCGAGATCCCGGAAAAACGCCTCGCCGCAGGCAAACCCGCCAAAGGCACGATCACGCTCAACGCATTTCATCAGGGTAGCAGCATCGTCCTCGAAGTGTCGGACGACGGTGCCGGACTGAATCGCAGTCGCATTCTGAACAAGGCCAAGGAGCGCGGTCTCCCGGTCAGCGATGACATGCCGGATTCTGAAGTCTGGATGCTGATCTTCGAAGCAGGTTTTTCCACGGCGGAGGTGGTGACCGATGTTTCCGGGCGTGGTGTCGGCATGGACGTGGTCAAACGCAACATCGGAGAGTTGGGCGGACGCATCGAACTGGATTCTTCGGAAGGGCACGGCACGCGCACTACGATCCGTCTGCCGCTGACCTTGGCGATACTGGACGGTTTGTCGCTTTCCATCGGCGGCGAGGTCTATATCGCACCGCTCAATTCCATCATCGAGTCGCTGCAAGTGACCGAAGCCGACCTCAAAACGGTGGGACGGGACGGTCGCCTGTTGCGCGTGCGTGGCGAATATCTACCTCTGTTGCCATTGCATGAGGTTTTCAACGTCAAACCCAAGGCAGAGGCGCTGGATCAGGGCATCGTCGTCATTGTCGAAACGGCGGGTAAAAAGACTGCCTTGTTCGTCGATGAGCTGCTGGGGCAGCAGCAAGTCGTCATCAAGAGTCTGGAGTCGAACTTCCGCCGCGTGCAGGGTATCTCCGGGGCCACCATCATGGGCGATGGGCGCGTGGCATTGATCTTGGATCTGGCAGAACTAGGTACCAGAGTGGCGCAACATCAGGTTTAAGCAGTATTAGGAGGCTAACATGGCAGCGCTTCAGGAAAACAGTCTTAACAACAATGCGGTCGGCAGAGAGTTCCTGACCTTCACCTTGGGGAGTGAGGAATACGGCATCGACATCCTGCGCGTGCAGGAAATACGTGGTTACGACGCCGTGACGCCGATCGCTAATACGCCCGCCTTCATCAAGGGCGTCATCAATCTGCGCGGGACCATCGTACCCATCGTCGATCTGCGCATCAAATTCAATCTCGGCAAGATCGAATACGACCAATTCACCGTAGTCATCATCCTGAACATAGGCGCGCGCGTGGTGGGCGTGGTGGTCGATGGCGTCTCAGACGTGTTGACGCTGAATGCAGACCAGATCAAAGAAGCGCCGCCCCTGTCGAGCACGCTGGATACCAGCTACATCCTCGGCTTGGGAACATTGGCTGAACGGATGTTGATTCTGGTGGACATCGAGAAGCTGATGGGCAGTCAGGAAATGGCCTTGACGGACGCGCAAGCAGAGTAGGGAGTGCAGATGAAGGTCGGTAAAAAACTCTGGTTGATGAATGGTCTGGCCATTCTGGCTTTGCTCTTGCTGTCGTTGGTGACGCTGATCTCTGAGCGTAACTCCCTGATGGAAGACCGACAGCGCGCTACGCGTTTTGCTGTCGAAACCGCTTGGGGCACGGTCGACAATTTGGGCAAGGCTGCTGCGGCTGGCGAAATCACAGTGGCTGAAGCACAGAAACGAGCCATTGCGCAATTGAAGGTGATGCGCTACGACGGCAAGGAGTATTTCTGGGTGAATGACATGCACCCGAATATGGTGATGCATCCGACCAAGCCGGAGTTGGATGGCAAGGATATTAGCGGCTCCCAAGATCCCAATGGCAAAGCGCTGTTCGTCGAGATGGTCAGCCTAGTTCGTGCCGAGGGAGCGGGCTTCGTTGCTTATGAATGGCCACGTCCCGATAGCGAAAAACCGGTTCCCAAGGTTTCTTACGTCAAGGGTTATCAGCCGTGGGGTTGGGTGATCGGCTCGGGTGTGTATGTCGACGATGTTGATGAGGCGGTTGTCAGTCATGCTTGGGAAATGCTGTTGCTGGTATTGTTGATCGGAGGGCTGATGACGGTGGTTTCTAGCACCATGGCGCGTAATATTTCACGCCGCGTTTCGGCTGCGGCGGGCGTTGCCAATGCGGTTGCACATGGTCGCTACGACAATAGAATCACGATTGCAGGCCGGGACGAGATCGCTGATCTGATGCATTCGCTGGATGAGATGCAGAGCAAGTTGCTGGAGCGTCAGGAGACCGATCAGCGTTCGGCACGCGAGATGCTGCGACTCAAGAGCGCCTTGGATAATGTCAGTCTGTGCGTGCGAGTGGCGGATAACGATGGTACGGTGATCTATGTGAACAACGCCTTGCGCGAAACTTTGCGCAAGTACGAACCCGCTTTCCAGAAAGAGATCCCCGGTTTTGTCGCCGACAAGGTGGTGGGCGGCAGTATTGGCATGTTCTATGCCGATCCACAAGCGGCTATCGAGCGCTTGCGCGGCCTGAGCGCGACCACGCGCACCCAGTTGAAACTGGGTGGGCGGCAGTATGACGTGGTGACGACACCTGTCATTTCGACTGACGGAGAGCGGCTGGGAACGGTCGGGCAGTGGGCGGATAAAACGGATCAGATCGAAGCGGAAGCTGAGGTCTCCGCCATTGTTCTGGCGGCTTCACAGGGCGACTTTACCGGACGCATCTCGGTCGAAGGCAAGGAGGGTTTCTTCTTGCAGCTGGCGCAATCGATGAATTCCTTGATGGAGACGAGTCTGGTAGGGCTTAACGAAGTCGTGCGCGTTCTTTCCGCCTTGGCCAAGGGTGATCTGACCGAGACCATCACCAGTGATTACCAGGGCATCTTCGGGCAACTCAAGGACGACTCCAACGCCACGGTCGCCCAGTTGACCGAGATCATCAGCCGCATCAAAGAAGCGGCGGAGACCATCAACACCGCCTCGAAAGAGATCGCCTCGGGCAATACCGACCTGTCGCAGCGCACCGAAGAACAGGCCTCCAGCCTAGAGGAAACGGCCTCGAGCATGGAACAACTGACCTCCACGGTG
>JACRAT010000033.1 GCA_016234685.1 Nitrosomonadales bacterium | reverse complement strand
CGGCGCTGCGCTCTACAGTAGCAATAGCTACTCCTGGGACATGTTCAGGTTGGGGAACACATGGCCGCTACTGCTTGGCGTCTTCTGGGTCTGCTGGTGGCCAGCTCTCGACTTTTGGGCAGCAAAGGAAATTCCGTCCTTCATGAATCCAGAGTCAGCCTCTGTTTGGTGGGATGCGTGGTACACCAAGTGGGGCGGCCTTGTCGGCATCGTCGGCATCGGCTACTTGGTGAAAAAGATGCTGGACGATTGACCATGCTCATCGGTTACGCCCGTGTCTCCACTGATGACCAGGACACGGCCGCGCAAACTGCGAGCCTACGGAAAGCTGGGTGCGAGCGAGTCTTCACCGAGAAGGCATCGGGCGGCCGCTGGGATCGGCCCGAGCTGGCCAAGGCCCTCGAACAGCTCCGGGCTGGTGATGTGCTTGTGGTCTGGAAGCTGGATCGCCTATCGCGGTCGCTGAAAGACCTGCTCACCATCATTGAGCGCATCGACGCCGTGCAGGCCGGCTTTCGCAGCCTTACCGAAGCCGTGGACACCACGACACCGGCCGGCCGCATGATGATGCAGATGGTGGGAGCCTTCGCGGAGTTCGAGCGCGCGATGATCCGAGAGCGGACACGAGCCGGCCTCGATGCCGCCAGGCAGAAAGGCCGGCTCGGCGGCCGACGTAGCAAGCTCAACCAAGAGCAAAAAGAGGAAGCGCGCCGGATGGTGGCCAGCGGGGAGAAGTCGGCTGCTGACGTGGCCAGGTTGTTTAACGTCCACCCATCCACCATTTCCCGGCTGCTAGATAAGCCAGCCTGACTTTCGTACGCGAAAGTCAGCGCCTGGCGTCCACAGCCATCGAGAAGAACGATATTTCGCGCATGTAACGGTCACCATTCTCCCGATCCAAGATGACTTCTCCGCAGGCGGGGCAGAAGTCTCCTGTTACAGCCAGAACAGTGGTCGTTTCGCCTTTGTAGGCATAGGGCACGTCGCGGGTATCACGGACAAGCTCGGCTCCGCCGCAGCAAGGACACTTCACACCGGCCTCCCATTACCTGCTTGGTAGAGTGCCCGCGCCTGGGGGCCATACTTCCGAATCACTGCCTTGATTGCCTCTGCATTCGAGGTGTCCAGCTCGTCGCGCTCCAGCCTCAAAGCGCGCTTAGTGGCCTCTATCTCCTCCACGGTCTCAGCATCGGGCATCGGCTTCCCGCGCTCCTGGGCGAGTGCTTCGGAGTAGTGGGCGATGATCGCCCCAATGACATCACAAGCCACTTCGTACAGCACGCCGGCACGGTCGAAAAGCCCGGCCTTGTCCATCTGCCGAAAGGCAATCTGCAAATCATCCTGGTCGCCATCGTCAAGGATGCTGTTCACCAGCTCGACCGCAAAGGCTGGGTCTTCCTTGAACATCTCGGCCATTGCTTCATCGTGGCATCGGTCTTTCATGTCCCGCCTCGCTTCAGTGTCACCGACACGGACGAACTTTCGCGCGCGAAAGTCGGCCGGACTCGTCTATCGCCGTACATCACTTTTTCCCGACTTTCGCACGCGAAAGTTTCCGGCGCTCGGCCAAGTCGGCCTCCACCAGTCCGATGATGTAGGTGTTCAAAACTACCTGCTGCTCGTCGGCAAAGGCCAGCAAATCAGCGTGCAAGCCCTCTGGAAGCCGCAAACTCACTACCTGCCTATCCTTGTAGATGGAGCCACGCCGGCGCTTGCCGGGCTTCGCTTTCGGCTCTGCCTGCCCAGCCTCCAGGGCCAAAAGTTGGTTTTCCATGCTTCTCTCCCAATGTACGGCGATAGACGAATTAGGCTTACCGGCGCTGGGCCAGCATCACGCCGGCAACAGTAACGCCCATGCCCAGGAACGCGCTGGCCGTCAGTGCTTGGCCAAAGAGCGCATAGGCAATCACGGCGGCGCTAACCGGCATCAGGAAAAACACGCTGGCCACCCGGCTAACCTCGGCGCGGCGGATCATGATGTAGAGAATGCTGACGGCCCCAATCGAAACAGCAATGGCCATCCAGAACCAAGCCACCATGAATTCAGTCGTCCAGTGAACCGGGCCTTCGTCAAAGATCGTCATGCCCGCGCTCATGGCCAGGGCGCACACGCAGCACTGCAAGGCCCCCCCGGTAAAAAGGTTCATGCTGGTGCAGTGCTTTTTTTGGTACAGATTGCCGACAGCCAGGCCCAGCAAGGCCAGCACGGACAACAGTACCGCCGTGGTATAGCCGGCATCGATCCCAAGCCGATCCCGCAAGACCAGATAAACGCCGCAGAAGCCCAGCAGCAGCCCCAGGAGCTGGCGGTAGTTGGTACGCTCGCCCAGGAGCGGCCCCGCTGCCAAAGCCACCACGATGGGGTTAAGCGCCACGATCAGAGCAGAAACGGCGGGCGGCACACCCAGCGCGATACTGGAGAAAGCCGCCGCCGAAAAAACCCCCACCCCGAAGAAGCCGGCGCCGGCAATGTGCAGCCACTCTTTCGGGGTGCTCGGCCACGGTGCTTTGATGGCCAGGGCGATCACAACCATGATGATCGAGGCCAGCGCAAACCGCAGCGCGAGGAAGGTAAAGGGGCCGGCATCGGGAAGCCCGAGCTTGGCCCCAACGAAACCGGAGCCATAGAGCACCACAAAAAGAAGCGGCAGAGCGAAATGCCAGTCGGCCCACTGAGGCCGGTTGTTACCGAGAGCAAAGCCAGAACTCATTTTAAATCCTTGGATAGTCGATAGGCTGGCCAGCAGACTTTCGCATGCGAAAGTCGCCGGCCCCCCACTTTCGCGCGCGAAAGTCAGCGGCCGAAGTTCATAGAGACGTACTTGGATTCGGCAACCGGCGTCACCGGGTTCCAGAACACAACACCGATCACCACGCTGCCGCCAATCACACTGACGATCTGGCCACGCTCTGGCGCTGCACCGGCCGCCTTCCGGTACTCATAGGACGGGTTGAAGCTCGTACCCTCTCCGAACATCCGTTCACCATCCTTGGTCATGCAGAAAAACATGGAGTCCGGCGCGCGGCCGACAATGCCGGCCGCTTCGTGCCAGGCAGAAACGAGGCGGGAGCCATAGGGAACCCCCTCGACCACAGGAAGCGCAGGCTTGGCATCGTCGCGGTTCAGAAAGCCGGCCATGTCGAACGCCTTGCACGTCGCCGGCACCGAGTCCGGGGCCGTACTGCTGAAAGCCGCAACCTGGACGGCTGCCGGCGCTCCCTGAGCGCGAAGGATGCGGCCATCGTGGGATAGGGTTACGGCGTCGATCTCGGCCGCAAATGCGCCTTGTGTGATTGCGGCAACGGCGATGATGGGGAGAAGGTTCTTGATCTTCATGGCTGGTTTTCCTTTCACATGGTTTGAGTAGAAGCAACAGGATCAGGACTTGCCTTGATGGCAGAGAACGAATTGCGGACGGCCTCGGCCACCACGGCATCAAGGTTCAAGGCATCGCCGGAGGCGCGCACGGACACGTCAAGGCGCTGGTCTTTATTGGCACTGCGATAGGTCATCGTGATAACAGCGGTCTGCCAGACAAGGCGGCATTGGTCGGAAAGACACCAACCATCAGGCGAACCGGAGACAGCGGAATTGAAGCTCTCCCGCATGGAGCCAAAGGCACCAAACAGGCCGCTAGGCTTCGGCCTGGTGGGTACTTTGTTTTCCTCGACAAAGCTGGCCAGCGTGGCCGTAACACGGGAACTACTGCCAAGCCCGTATCCCTTGCCCCACACGTGAAGTTCGCCCTTCGCCGTCAGGGAGTGGGTGGCATTGCGGTCATCCGTCACCTGCCAGCCCATCGCCTCCAGTTGCTCGGAGAGTTGGCGCGTCAGCTTCGGGCTACCCTGAAAATCCACGTACAGGGGCACAGACTTGGTGCCGTCCGGCAGAGACATGGCCCCGCGACTCTCTACCTGGTCGAACTTGATGCCGGCGCTGGTGGCCTCCGTGGCCGGGATCGGCTCGGACGATGGGGCATCCGTCGCATGAGCGACGAGGCCCAATGAGAAAAGCAAAGCGGCGGTGATAGTGTGTTTCATGCTTTCCCCCTTCACTTGCGCGGTGCGGACTCTTTGTCCATCGCATCGATGGCCGCTTTCATCTCGGCCAGGTCGCTGGCGTTCTTGGCCGAGGTGACCCCGAGAGCATCCCGCGCCTGGGCCAAGTCCCTGCCGGCCTCCCGGATGCGTTCCTCATGGGCGTCCTTCACCTCTTTCGATGGCTTCTTCCCGTCGAACTCGGCCCACTTCTCGTCAAACTGCTTGTCGAATCGTGCCTGTTCCAGCTCGATCTTGGCTTTGTCGACTTGGATCTCTTTCTTCGTTTCTGCCTGCTGGCCAAGAGAGAGGTACGCCAGTAGCACAATCGCGCCTGCGCCTGTGCCGATGAGTGCTCCAGTAAGGGCTTTCATTGGATTTCCTTATTTCGGGGTTGCGTTGGTATCAGCCTTGCCAGACGCGCCGGTCGTAGTCGAACGGTCAACCGTGGTGCTCTTGCGCTTGGCCATCGAAACATCCTGGCCGGTCTCGCTGGTGGCATCCTGGGAGGCATAGGTAGAACGGCTGTTGCTGGAGCGTGCCGTTACGCTCTGCCCGGTCACTTGGGCAAATGCCAGGCGCTGGCCCATGAATTGGTTTTCGCCAAGCACGGTCATTCCCCCAAGAGTGGCCATGACTCGGCTGGGATCAACCTTCAAGCTCCCGCATTGCCATTCCGTGCTGCCTTGGTTCAAGCCGGCCAAGGTGGGGAGAATGCAATCGGCACTTGTCACGCGCAGGGTGTTGGCCTCGATCTCCTTGCGTAGCGTCGGTGCCCGCATGGCGGCGACAAGCGCGCCGGCAGCCCTTTCTTGAAGGTCGCCACGAACCAGCACAACCTTTTCACTGAGATTGGTTTCCTGGAAGCGGCCCCCTTGGGCAAGATTCTTCATGGCCCCGGCTATCGTCAGCCCATAGGCGAAATAGCAGCGGGCAATGTCCCGCGCTGCTCCTACTCGGAAAAGACTGGCTGTCTCATGCCAGTAGTACCGCTCCCAGATCGATGCGCCCGATACCCGCACGCGCGGCACGGCCGGATCAGAGCTGCGAACAGTAATCTTGTCGTTCGCGGAAATGCTGACTTCCGAGTTTTGGGCACCCCAAATCATCGACACATTGCCACCCGCCAGGTAGTTCACCTCCATTGGGGACGGAGAAGCCCCAAGGGCCACGGGAACCGGCTGGGCGCTGGTGAAGAAGCGGCAGCTCTGGAACAACTCGGCTACAGGATTGCTCCCTGTATCGACTTGTCCCTGCTCGATCTGCTGAAGCATGGGGATGAAAAGCACGGCTCCTTGCAGCTCGGCCGAAATGTCATCTGTCTGGCGTTTCTCGCGTGCCCGTTCCTCAGCGGCCCGGCGATCAGAACCCGTTACATTCCGCTTGCTGTTGCCCTTGCGGAGCTGGATGTTTTGGCTGTTCTCAATCGTCTGCCCCTGCTTCGTGTCGGTGCCTTCCCGCGTTTCCGTCCCAACGCTCGCAGCGTTCGCACCGACCGCAATGCACATCAAGGCTGAAAAAACGATAGCCCGCCTCATTGCTGAAAAGCCCTCTGGATGGCCGACCCTTGCGCACCTGGTGCAACCGTCTGGCGCTGTCCGCCGCACTTCCCGCCCAGTTCGTTGCAACGGTTCGCCCAAAATTGCGCGCGGCGACTGTCAGGTTTGCCGCCAAGACCTTTTTTGTAGAGGTCGCTCAACATCCAGGCTGCAAGCCACTGGCCATGCTCTGCCCCTTTCGTGAGCCACTGGATCGCCACTTGGTAATCGCGGTCAACGGGGGCGTATCCATTCAGGTAGGCTTCACCGACAACGGTTTCGGCAAAGCCATCGCCAGTCGATGCAGCTTTCATGATCCACTCAAAGGCAAGCTGTCTGCTCTGCGGTGCGCCGCGGCCATCGCTATATGCCTCGTACAGTGCGCGCTGGGCCATGCTGTCGCCAGCCTCGGCAGCAGCACCGTACTGCTTCAAGGCTCCATCGCGGTCATACAAACGAAAGGCATAGACCCGATTGAAAATCTCGTCATTGACCTTCTTCACCGCCTTGTCGTTGATGGTGTTATCCCGATTACCGCCGGTCAGATAACTCGCTGCTTCATTGAGCATTTGCCCGGCTTTTTTGGGGTCAGGGCTGGCCGTCCGCGTGTAGCACACGTACTTCCACCAGTCCATTTCGACCTTCCATTCCCGGCTGTACTCTTTGGCCAGAATCGCCAAGCCGCGCTCAGGATCACGAATCACACCATCATTGGCATACAGCCCTTCGCCACCACAAAAGAGCTGCGCGGCCCTGATTTTTAGCGTGATGTCCGGGTTCCGCTCGGCCACACGAACGTAATACGCCTGTGCCGTGGCCATGTTGACGGGAACCCCTTTCCCATCCTCATAGATCATGGCCAGCTCAAGCATTGAATCCAAGTGGTCGCGTTCGGCCGCCGCCTGAAGATAGGGGATCGCCGCCTTGTAATTCCCGGCTTCCAGGAAGCTCCTGGCCTTCTTGTAATCGGCCTCGTTCTTCTCTTGGCGGACCTGAAAGGGGGTTTTCATGGCCTCCGCACGCTGCTGCTGAATAACCTGATCGGTCATCTTCTGGCCGTAGGCCCCCATCGACAGGGCAAGCATCGTCCCGGCCAACAAAGTCAATTTGAATCGTTTTTCCATTCTTCCTCCTTAACGTGAATACCCGGATCGCTGGCGGCCGGCGCTTTGGCCGTGCTTCAACTCTTCCAATGCGCTCGCCTTGTGTTGATCTCGGGAAACGGCGCGCAATGCGGCGTCTTTGTCGTCTGTGTAGATGCGCAGCTCATGCCTAGAGCGGGTTGCGCCAACGTAGAAGGCCCGGTCGCCAAAGACCTGGCCGGACTTCCCCCGGATGTGGAAGGCGGTAGCGTCCACCGTTTTCCCCTGGCTGGAATGGATCGTGGATGCGTAGGCGTAGTCCAGGTGTTTGACTTCGCGCAGATCAATCGCAATGGTCTTGCCCTTTAACTGCACCGTGGCCTTGTCGCCGTTGATCGCCTTCACATAGGCAACATCGCCGTTGTTCAAGCCACGATCCTTGTCATTGCGCGTGAATCTGATCTTGTCGCCGGCTTGCAGCTCCCGGCGCTCGGCATGAAACACCTCAACTTTTGAAGTCTGCGCGGGTCGCCAGTCCAGGGTTTGCCCGTCCGCTTTTTGCAGCTTTACGGTGCCAAGGTCGCTCACGCCAACCACGCGGGCATACTCGCCACCCTTTACCCCGAGGCGTTCATAGTCACGCCCAAACCGCACTACATCGCCTTCGTGGTAGTTCTGCGCGTGAGATGCCTGCGCCTTGGTCATGCCTCGATTAACCAACACCTCGGTATCACGGGCCTGGCCAGAGATAACGCCATCTTCCTTGAGCGCCTGCCGAACGCCGTTATTGATCGCCCGGCGGTCTTCATTCAAGGCGGTGATGACCAAAGTGTCTTTGTGGGACTTTTCACCCGCTCCAGACAGCTCGTGCCGAATCTCCCGACCGACATCCTGGCGGACATCCGCAACGATGCGGGCTATCAATTTCTCGTTGTCTTTCAGCTCGACAGTATTCCCGGCCAGCTTCTTGAAAGCGTCCTGCTCGCGCTTCTCGATAATGTCGGCAACAGTGTCTTTGAGTAGGTCGTTCTTCTGGCGGTGAATCTCCGTCATCTTGGCCGTCTGCATGCCCCCTGCCGTTTGCATGACCTCGAACGGCTTGCCGGCACTGACCGCCGATAACTGGCGAACATCCCCCGTGAACTGAACCCTGGCCCCGACTCGCTCGGCCTCTGCCAGCAGGCGGTTGATGTCCCGTTGCCCCAACAAACTGGCCTCATCAACAGTCCAGATTTCGCCCTTGGGCTTCGCTGCTTCCTGTGGCTTCTCCCCTTGGAAAAGCGATTTCACCTTGGAGGCCATCTCGGCCGCTCTGAAAAGAACTTGGTCAGTCGTGCTTGCCCGCTCCCACTTCACCATGCCACGGGCTGTAGCAAGGGCATGGGCACGCACCTCTTTGGCCAAGGCGTTTTTGGGCCTCATTTCGCGGAGTCTGTCCACGGCTTCCAGGGCCAGCGCATTGGTAACTGTTCCGCGAGCAACCAACAATTGCCGCTCCTTGAACATTCCGCCCGGAATCTCAAGGTAGCGATTCCCCATCACATCCCGGCTGGTGGGCTTGTCCTTGTCACTGCTCTTGGTGGTGCGCTCCGCCTCTTTCTCGGCCTTTTCCCGCTCTCTCTGGCGCTCCAGGAGGAAGCTCTCCACCGTTTGGCTTTTGATCCCCGTTTCAGCCTCCAACGTGGCAGCAGCGGAAGCACTTTGCGCGAGTCCGCGCACCACGTATCCCTGTTCTTCGGCAACAGCCTTCACCACATTCAGCATTGTGGTTTTGCCAGTACCGGCATAACCCTGGACGCCTACAAACCGGTCATTGGTGCCCAGGATCAGTTTCGCTGCATCCAACTGGCCGGCATTGAGCTGGGCATCAATGACGCCATCCCGGATCAAGCGGCTCTGTGCCGCCTCGATCTTTGCATCTAGCCGGTTGGCGCCGACCACGGAAGAAACCGCGCCCTTTGAGCGTTCGAGCGCATCCAGCATCCGCAGCTCTGCCGTCACAGCATCACGGGTGGTCAGTCGTTCTTGCTTGTCTCCGATCGGTATCAGGTCGCCCGACTTCTTGGACTCTCGGATTGCCTTGTCAATGGCCTGGATGGTGGTTCGCCCAGTCCCAAACTCGACGGCGTGGCGATACAGATCCTTTGCGGAAAAAGCCGCCTGCCGCTCGCTCAGGTGCTTCGTGGCGTAATCAACCGCCTCTTTCGCCCGGAGGTAGAGTTCCGCCGAACTTTCGCGCGCGAAAGTTGCGCCCTTGTCACGAGGTATTTTGTCCCACTCGATCCCCACGTCTTTCGCACGCGAAAGCCATTCCTCACGAAGAGGCCCACGATCCACCTCTTTTTTCGCCTGGCGGGTGTCAAGTGCAGCCGTCTGCTTTTCCTCGGTGGTTGCCGTCTGGCGGTTCTTCCCTCGCTCGGCCAAAGCCTGCTCGATCTGCCCGCTACGCTGGCTAAAGTGCTCAAGCTGTTCCTTGGTAAAACCCTTTACCTCGAAGCGCCCATCAGCATGGGTGCGCTCAATCTCATACCCCAGCGCAGACAATTGCCCCGCCAGCTCGGTGCGGTAGTAGGCGCCGGCATCCTTGATGTGGCCTAGCAACTCCTCATTGGAAAGAGAGCGCCATTGGCCATCCGCACGCTTGGTAACGTTGAAAACAACCGCATGGGTATGGGTCTGTGGATCAAGTTCCCGGCTGGTATCGTGGCGAAATTGGGCAACAACCAGGTTGCCGGTATCTTCACGTGACGTAACCCCATCAACAGTAGTCCGCGCCTGAGCGGCCACACGTTCGAGGTATGCAATCGCCCGCTCGACCGCGACATCATGGGCTTTGCTCACTTCCTCGTTGCCGGCGACTTCGGCCAGCAAGGAAACACTTTTCGGGGCCGAAAAGGTGAGGTCTATTCCTGGGCGGTGTTCGCGCTCCTTCTGGCCAGTCTCTTCGTTTCTGACCCACTTGCCCAACTCCTGGCCATCGACCTTTCCCTCTAGCAGCTCCATGAACTGCTCACGATGAACGCCACCAGACAACCCCAATGCCGCCGCACCCTTACCGGCCCAAGCGGACTGCTCGAAGCCCTCTTCGGTCGTGTAATAGTTGTCCTGGCTGAAATAGTGTTCGGCCTGTTGCGCGTTCTCAATCACCTTCGCGGAGAGCATCGTTTCTTCCCCTACGCGAACGGATCGGAATCGACGGCTTCGGTCGGCGCTGCCGCAAACACACCTTGCTGACGCGGCACAAAGGGCGCAGCAATCTTTTCCCGGTTACGGTACTGGAGCTTGATCTTCGCCACGGGATACGGGCCAGGCACCCGCATATAACCCTCCAGGTCGGGCAAGTGCTGAATCTCCGAGGCCAGCACAATCGCGCGCTCTGTCCGCTTGGAGACGAGGTTCGTCCCGTCCCGGTTTGACTCCGCACCGAAGGACAGGCCCTCGTCCTTCTCCTGGATGTCGGCTTGGCCTAGCGTCTCGGAGAGGTACTTGGCTGTTTCAGAATCAGCCACACGGAGCACAACCCACGTCTGGCACATCCCCATAACCGTCTGCGCACCGTCTTTCCCATACAGCTCGCGCATCTGAGAAACCGACTGAATCCCAAAGACACCACACAGGCCATACTTCCGCGTTTCCGTCACTGCCGTTTGCAGTGCCTCGATCTTCTGCAAGCTGGGCAACTCATCGACCACCAGCCAAAAGCGTGGCTCACGGATCGGCGGCAGATTCATCACTCCCCGGATAGCAATGTCGAGCCAAAGCGTAATTAGTGGCTTGATGGCTTCGTGCTGATCGCGGCGGGATGGAATGAACAACCAGGAGTCGGACGATTCATCAGCCACCCATTCCCGAATCGAAAACGCTTCTCCCTCATCATGGAGATAGCGAAACGAGTTCATGGCATTCAGGAAAGCAGAGCGCACGGAAAGCGCCGTCCTTTCTCCGGCCGGATCGATTAGGTTTGCCCCACTCGTACCCTTCAATAGCTCGAATAACTCCTGTAGGGTCAGCTTGGCCGCCGCATCATAAACAGCTTGGTTTGTCGCCCCGCCTGTCTGTGCCAACTTCCTAAAAAGTTCCTCGGCAATGATCCGGGCAGACTGTTCAAAAAACGGATCAGTCTGGCTTTTCACCTGAACCAGCGAAGCCGCAAAACTGCGGTAATCGAAGTCGCTTCTGATCTCACGCCATAGGTTCCAGTTTGGGCTTCTTCCATCTAACGGGTTAAGAATCACGTCCCGCCCTTCACGGTAGTAATACTCCGTGAACTCTCCGGTCGGGTCATAAACAATCGCCCGCTTTCCCTGTGCCCTGACGCTATCCAGAATCTCGAAAATTGAGACAGACTTACCCGTGCCTACCGCACCCGAAATCATCGTGTGCAACATCTCCCCGCCCTTGACCGTATGAACGCCTGCGATAGTCACATTGCCGGACTTGTTGTCCTCCCGGATCAACCCATCCAGTTGCTGCCCATCAACAAGGCGAGCACCTCGGATAAATTCATCTTCGGCCTGTTTGCTTCCTCGCCGCCTCCAGTACAAAACGAGTGCTCCGGAGGTCGCGCCACCAACGATCAATCCGAACAATCCGACAATTGCAACTCTCGCACGCACCTTCTCAAAAATCCCACTTGTGACAATCGCTACCTGGTCGGCTGGAAGCGACACTTCCTTCCCGTTGATGACGAGATCAACAGAGTGCTTTTCCTGCGAGAAAAACACCTTTGTCTTTGCGGCAATGTGCTTGTAAGCGAACGTCCTTTCAGTGCTTGTGGTGACAAGAGATGCGCCGATTGAAACCACCACAGAGCCTACAAGAACCCCTGAGCTGATAGCCCAAAGCGCGGCCTTTGCCAGCATCGTTCCTTGGTGCAAAAGAGTATCCGCACCACGTACAAGGTTCTCCGTGTTGGTCGATCTTCTAACCGACATTGCTATCCCCATTGCCAAGAAGGCGCTTCACTTCTTCCTCTGCATCCACCTTCGCTTCGGTTACAGCAGTTGGGAAGTTTTTTGCCGAAATGATGCGCAGTAGATTTCTAACTTCAAGAATGCTTGTGGCCAAAAAACGGAAACCTTCCTCGGTTATGCCGTGGCCTGACCCACCAGATATTGAGCGGATTTCCGAGACTGCATCCTCTAGCGACTGCGCCAAAAGTCCCTTACTTACCATGCGCCTGATGTACTCCGACTGAGACACGCCTTCGCGCGCCGCTTCCGCCTTCAGGAAGGCTGCGGTGTTCTCATCGAAGCGGCATGGGATAGATGACTGGCTCATAATGTTTCCAATAATAGTGACTACATTTAAAAACGCAATAACCTGTTGATCTATAACGGCTATTGTGCTTTCACGATGAAAGCAAGTTAAGTATCTCATAGACCCGTTGTCTACACAAAATATGCTTTATTAACAATGCTTTAGCAATGCAACGACTAGTTGCGTATGGTGTGGAAAATTTTTTGGGGCCCCCGAAGGGGGTATCGCCCTTTCCGGGTCGTCCGCCGTAGGTGGACAACCCGCTAGAGTCGCCTCCTGTCGAAGACAGCTCAAACTCTCCAGATGACAGCCCTCCGCCCGCCTCTATAAGAAGACGGATTTCACCAAGTCCCCCACTGTCGCCCAGCTCACTTGTTCTGTAAAATTCTGAGTGGTACAGAACAAGGAGTTCTCAACATGACTGAAAAAACGACGCTCCCTGAGAAGCAGAAGCTCCAGGACAAAATTCAAAAGATGCAGGCCAAGCTACGTGCCATCGAGGCCAGAGAAAAAGAAAAAGAGGCAAAGAAACTGGCGAAGGCCAAGGACGATCTTTTCAAAGTCCTGGTCGATCTCGGCCTATCCGGTGTCGAGCCGGCAAAGCTCAGGTCTTTCCTTTCGCAGCATAAGGCGTCTTTGCTTGGCACGCCTCAAGCGATCACCCAACCGGTTCAATCGGAACAACCCTAGGGATTGATGGTGCGCAAAAACTCGCGCGACTTTCGCGCGCGAAAGTTTGTGCTCAGTTTTCCAAGAAAGTAAAAAAGGGGGCCTTTCGCGTGCGAAAGACCCCCGTTCAAATATTCAAAATACAGCGCCTGGCTACTGCTTCGGCTTGCCCTTCAATAGTGCATCTTCAGAGACCCCGCCTTCTGATTAGCCGTTGTTGTGTCAGAGTAAAATCAGGCAGCAGCGTGATGATGGAAAACACGAATCCTTGGAGCGATTTTTTCACGCACAGTACGGGCCGCAACGCGCATGTCGTACTCGGTTTGGAGGTTCATCCAGAAACGCGGCTCCATGTTGAAAAACAAGCCAAGCCGCAAAGCCGTATCGGCGGTAATCGGGCGATTTCCATGCACCAGCTCACTGATCCGGCTGGGTGAAACGTCAATGTCCGCCGCAAGCTGACGGGCGGATATGCCCATCGGCTTCATGAAGTCCTCCAGCAAGATTTCGCCGGGGTGGATTTCGTCGAGTAGTTCAGCCATGTTTACCTCCTAGTGGTAGTCCACAATTTCGACCTGGTGGGCACCGTCGTCATGCCACACGAAACAGATTCGCCACTGGTCATTGATGCGGATGCTGTATTGCCCTCGGCGGTCGCCCTTCAATGCTTCGAGCTGGTTCCCGGGTGGAACCCTCAAGTTGGCCAACTCAGTAGCAGCATGTAATTGCAAGAGCTTGCGCCGTGCCACACGTTCAATGTTCTTGAACCGGGGCACGACCTGGCTACGGAAAAGCGCCTCAGTGTCGAGACAAGTGAACGAATGGATCATGTTCACATTGTGTTCCGCGCCACGGAATCTGTCAAACAGGCCAAAAAATGAGCCAGCAGAGGGGCTGCGCCCCTCTGCACTCCCGCTGCGCTCTTCGCGCCCTTCGGGCTTGACCAGAAACCGCTTCGGTTTCTGGACTTCCCGCGTCCGACCTTGCCGGACTGGCTGCGGGGGCAGGCCCAGCGGGCTTCGCCCTTGTTCCTCCCCCTTGCCGATAGGCTTGGGTCGCTCCTGTCGCGTCAAGGGTTCGCTTCGCCCTCCGGGGTGACCCGTGTCCTCGCCTTCGGCTGCGGGCCGCGCCAGCCACCCCTACGGCCCTTGACCCGCCATCCGCTCATTCCGGCTTCTTCGCCTTGGTGGTCTGCGGCGCTGCTGCCGGTTGGCTATCTGCCTTGTCCTTCTGAGCGGTGAAAACTTCAAGTTGGCCAGCAAGGCGCGCTGCCACCTCGCGGGCATCGGCGGCAACCTTCCGCGCCTCGTCGCGCTCGGCCTGGGCTTGCGTCATGCGCTCGGCTACGCGATGGGCTTCCTGTGCAGCCAGCTTGCGGGCCTCTGCATTGGCCTCTGCCTGGTGCGTGAGTTGCGCAGTGACGCCCTCTAGCTTCGCAGCCAGGACGGCGGCTTGCTGTTCGGCGGCGGTGCGGGCCTGCTGGCTGGCCTCCAGTGCCGCACGCAAGCGGCCGATTTCTTCGGCCTGCTCTGTCTGCCGCTCGGCCTGGGCCTCGATCTTGAGGCGGGCCGTAGCCAGCTCCACCCGTGCCGATTCGGCGGCCTGTTGCTCGCGCTCGATGCGCTGCGCCTGGTCGGCTAGGTCGGCGGCCTGCTGCTCAGCCTTGCCCGCCAGGGTGTCACGCTCGCGGGTCAGTTCAGCTACCTGCTCGGCCAGGGCATCGCGCTCGACCTCGATTACTTCACCAGCGGCGGCCAGCTCGGCGGCCTCGCCCTGGGCCTGCACCAAACGGCTCTCGATCTCGGCGCGGGCCTGGGCGGCTGCGCGCTCGATCTCGGCGGCAATGGCGGCCGTCAATGCTTGGGGCAGTTCCGGCGCAGCGGCGGCCGCCACCGGCCGGGCTTCTCGCCAGGCAGTCAGGTGCTTGTGGACGGTGTTGGGACTGCCGGTGCCCAAACGTTCGCGGATCGCGCGGATAGTCGGCTGCTGCCCTTCACCGACCAGCGCATCAGCAGCGGCGGCGACTTGCTCAAACGTGATGCCTTCTCGTGCCATGTCAGACCCCTTTCGTATTTCGTACCATGTAAAACGTATCAATACAGATATGATACATAATACAGATACGATATGCAAGCGATATTTATCCGCCTATCGCTGTCGGCCCAGCCTGTGCGTTCTTTTTAAGAGTCGAGCTGATCCGCTGCCGGCGTCGTGACGCTACCTTGGCCGTGGGAATTTTCCCGGCATCGAGGGCATGACATGAATGCAGTTTGGGGTTGTAAGCCGGAACCGCCGAAAATTCCGCCATTAACCAACTTGCCAAATATAACCAACTAGGTTAGAATGAATCTATGGAGAAACGAACCCCGCATTGCAAGTTGTCAGCCGTCAAAGCCTTGGTAGAGGCTGGCAACGTGCGCACCACGCACGCGGCGCGTACCGGCGCAAATGAGTTGGGTTTTGCCTTCGCCGACATGCTGGACGTGGTGATGGCACTGACGCCAGCGGATTTCTACAAGAGCATGACCACCCATGCCGATCACACGGTATGGCAGGACGTGTACCACCCCAGCACGCAGGCGGGTGACGTGTACCTGAAGCTGACGGTCATTGATGATGTGCTGATCGTGTCCTTTAAGGAGCTATGAACATGAAATGTCCTGTTTGCGGCGCGGCGGAACTGATCCATGACACCCGCGACCTACCTTATACCTACAAGGGTGAAACCACCGTCATTGCAGCGGTGACGGGCGACTTCTGCCCGGCCTGCGCCGAGTCGGTTTTGGACGCGGCGGAATCAAACCGCGTCATGCGCGAAATGCGCGCCTTCTCCAAGCAGGTGAACGCGGCCATCGTTGATCCGGGCTTCATCACGGATGTGCGCAAGAAGCTTGATCTTGACCAGCGTGAAGCTGCCGAAATCTTCGGCGGTGGCATCAATGCCTTCTCGCGCTACGAGAACGGCAAGACCAAGCCGCCGCTGGCCTTGGTCAAGTTGTTCAAGCTGCTAGACCGCCACCCCGACTTGCTCAACGAGGTTAAAGCCGCCTGACTGGCCGGAAAACAGTTGTTTTCCGGCAGAGACATGGCCAGACCAAAAACGGTCTGCTTTAACCTCCAAAACATGCACGGGAAACCGTGTCGGATAGCCAAAGAGGCCGGAAACATCGTGGGCGACGTTTTCCGTCGGAATTTTCGGCGGTTCCGGCTTACAACCCCAGTTTGGAATTTCGAGGGTGGCCACCTGGTCGCCCGCAATCAGGCCGGCGCTGTGCTGTGGGCATGGTTGGCCGATGAAGCGATGGGTCGCCCGCTGGCCGACCTGCTCAATCACTCGCAGAGCTTGAGCCGCCTGCTGTTACCGCCGTGGCCAGGCCGGCAGGACACTCAGGCCAGCGAAAGCTGTCGAATCACCGTCATGACCGCATAACAAGCCCGTCAAGGCCGTAAATCATGGCAGGACACCCAAGCCATCACCGAGGCCCAAAGAATCGCACCACAGCCCGTTGCGTGCGTCTGATGGGCTGTTGGAGTGGAAAGGGTGTCAAGGGCTCGACCGGAAGCCGCATGCGGAGCGCAGGGCGAAGCCCGAGCACCGAACGGGTGAGGATCGAGGCGAAGCGAACCCTTGATGCCCTTGGAACGACCCTACGCTCACCGGCAGGGGGCAGGAGAAGCAAGCGAAGCGCCGCGCGGCCTGCACCCCTGACGACAGAGGGCGACTCGCTCCCCTTCCCAGCGGGAAGGGGCGGGGGGGATGGGAGAGGGTGGTGCATCTAGGATGCTTGTTTGATGCTCGGGCGGTGGTGGCGCGACTGGGGGGCCATCTGCCCCCCTTTGGGGGGCGCGATTTGCGGGTGAGCGCGTAGCGCGAGGGGTGCAGCGAAGCGAAACCCCTGGGGGATGCCGGGCGGGAGCGCGAAGCGCGGGCGGAGGGCCGCTTGCGGCCCGTAGGAGCCGGCGGGGGCGTAGCCCCAAGAGGCGGCGCAGTTTCTTTCGGGCCAAGCCGCGTCCAAAGTTATCCACAGGCGGCGGGTTAAAAACCGGTTAATAAAGAAAGGGTTAAAAACGGTTATGGCCTGTGGAAAGATGACAAAACACTATATAGAACAACATGTTGGGAAACATGGCTGTGGGTCAAAGGTCAATAGTGCGCGGGTCAAAGGTCAATAGTGGCGTGGGTCAAAGGTCAATGGGGCGTGGGTCATGGGTCAAGTCAGGAAACTGGCCAACGAAGCCAAACTATTGACCGTCAATAGCTGCAAAATTGGGCGGTCGTCCTTGCTTTTGATGCCGGCGTACCAAGGCCCAGCGCAGAAAACGTGGGTCAAAGGTCAATAGTGACTCGATCACCGATGCGCCCGAACTACTCGGACGAGGCCGCTACGAGTGACCTCAAAGCTTTTGAGGAAGCCAGACTCTTGGAGGGCTTCCAGTGCTTTCGTGATGATCCGCTTTATCTCGCGCAGTCGCGCCTTACGTTTGGCTGTACGCGCGGCTTCATCGAGCTGGGCATCCTCTTCAGATTCCAAGGTCAAGCCCGCGCCCACGGCCAGTGTCTCAATCTTGTGGTCGAACGGCTCCCGGTGGGATGAGAAAAAACCATGCAGCCAGGTCGAGACACCTTCGGGCAGAGTGAGGCGCGTCTCCCAATCCAATCGACTGTAAAGCTTGTCAAAGAGGAAAAGTAGCTCGTCATCCTTGTTGAACACCTGCACCTTCCAAGGGGTATCAGCCCCTTTGGAATACTCATACTTGGCAATAAGCTTGGTACTTACCCCTTTGTCGAAACGGCTGCTGTAGACCTCCAGACCGCTCGTGGCCAAGCGACGGATAGAGGTAAGAAGCCGGGTATAGCTGGTTCCCTTGATTGGCCATTTGACCGCCTTCAGAAAGCTGTACGGGGTGAAGCTCACGCTCTCTGATCGGGCCTCCTTGGCCAAGTGAACAAGCTGCATCCAAACTGTCTCGTCATCCTGGCGCAGTTCCTCGCCAATGTAGACGACCTCACCACCGCCGATAACCGGCACGATCAGCGGTGCATTCGCTCGGTAGACCTCTCGCCGCTCCTTGCGATTCTTTGCTGAGAATACGGCGCACCGGACAAGCTCGTTCGGAATACCACGCTCACTCTCTGGCCACAGGGCCAATTGGCCCTGTGCGTGACGATCCGCCAATTCCTCGCGTTTGCGCGCCCTGGCTGACTTCCTCGCCTTGTCGATGCGGCTTTGGATGTCCTCGTCCAGTTTGGCCGGAACTTGCGATGTGTTCGGACTCTTCACCCAGCCCTCCTTTCTTTATTTACTGAAAAACGCCTACACGTTTTTATGTGTTTCCGTATTTCTGTAAAAGTAATTCCCGCACTTCATCTGCGATCTTGGTGCCGCGCATGGCGCATTGCGCCTTGATGGCGCGGTGGAGACTGGCCGGCACGTCGATGGTAAGCCGCTTCATGGCCTCTGGCTCGTCGCCATTGCTTCGGCTCTCCACCCACGCATCGGCGGCGGCCGGCGCGGGCTTACTGGTCGGTTTGGTGCCAATCGAAACCTTCTTTGTGCTCATCGTGCTAACTCCATCAGTTCGGCCGTCACGGCCTCGATCTCGGCCGCTGCTGGCCCTTGGTCGTCAATCTCATGTACGGCTAGCCCTCGGGCCGCAGCTTCCGCAAAAACTACTCGCTGAGTAATACTGGCCACCAACACAGGCACCGGATAAGCGGCCAACGCCTCCCCAACATCGCGCCCAATAGCTGTATTTGCGATTTTACGATTAACCACAAAAGCGGCTTTCAGGTTTTCTTTGTAGACTCGCGCCTCATCAATCAACTTCACCACCTCCTCAGCCGCCCAAATGTCGTAAGGAGATGGCTGCACTGGAATCAACACAACATCAGCGGCCATGATGGCCGACCGCGCCAAGTCGGTGACTCGCGGGGGGCCGTCGATGATGATGTGGTCGTAACCTTGGCCGATCTGGCCAATTTCTTTATGCACGGTTGCCCTGGGCAACCCAACCACGGAGAAGAGGGGTTCCCCTTCTCGGGCGGCCGCCCAATCTAAGGCGCTGCCCTGGGGATCGGCATCGATCAGCAACACCCGCGCCCCGGTGCGGGCCAGGCTGGCCGCTAGGCTCACGCTGAGAGTGGTTTTACCGACTCCGCCCTTCTGATTCAAAATTCCGACGATCATGTTTTCATCCTTTCCGCTTTAGCGTGTTTGTAATTTTACAGAAAATCGTAAATCATGCAAGCATGCCGGCGTCTTAGACTTTCGCGCGCGAAAGTCTCGGCAAGCGGAGCGCGCAGCGCCAACGGCGCGGAGACGTTAGGGATGGAAGCCCGAAGGGGCGAGACGCCGGCAGGCGGCTCGATGCGCAGCACGACAGCCCGACCCCGGCCAGACGGCCGGGGGAACGCCCATGCAGGCGCGGTGCGAAAACGACCGTTTATGCAACACTGCCGGAGATGCCCTAAATGCCTTGCAAATGACATTGCACAAACCTGTTGCGAAACATAAAATCAACGCAATACGTTTTTGCAACGAATGGAGGCTCTATGAGCAATAGAAGTGATGACAGTTGGGTTGGTGTCGTAATCCTCGTCCTGGCGGGGTTGTGCGCCTATGGCGTCTGGCAGTTCTCGAACACGTTTGGCCTCGACATGGCCACGGGTTTCAGCGTGATCGGTCGGCTGGTGGTCTTTGCAGTCTTGGCCGGCGCTGCGCTCTACAGTAGCAATAGCTACTCCTGGGACATGTTCAGGTTGGGGAACACATGGCCGCTACTGCTTGGCGTCTTCTGGGTCTGCTGGTGGCCAGCTCTCGACTTTTGGGCAGCAAAGGAAATTCCGTCCTT
>JACRAT010000008.1 GCA_016234685.1 Nitrosomonadales bacterium | reverse complement strand
GTGTCCAGGCGCAGGCGGCAGCACATCGAGCGCGCATCATCGGGCGACAGGTCGCTACCGACGAAGTTGGCGAAGTAAGGGATGCCGTACTTCGCGGTCGCCTCCCACAGCGGCTGGTGGCGCGGATCGTCGTACTGGAAGTCCTTGGTGATGTTCACGGTAGGGATCGGGAAGGTGAAGACGCGCCCCTTGGCGTCGCCTTCGGCCAATACCTGCAGGAAGCAGCGGTTGAACAGGTCCATCTCCGCCTGGAAATCGCCATAGCGGGTGCCATCGATACGCTGGCCGCCGATCAGCACTGGCTCCTCGGCCATCGGCTTGGGCACATCGAGGTCGAGGGTGACGTTGGTGAACGGAGTCTGGAATCCGACCCGGGTGGCGACGTTGAGATTGAACACGAACTCCTGCAGTGCCTGCTTCACCTCGCGTTCCGACAGGCCGTCGTGGCGGATGAAGGGTGCCAGGTAGGTGTCCAGGCTGGCGAAGGCCTGGGCACCGGCCGCCTCGCCCTGCAGGGTGTAGAAGAAGTTGACAATCTGGCCCAGGGCCGAGCGGAAGTGCTTGGCGGGCGCACTCTCGGCCTTGCCTGGCGCGCCGGTGAAACCGCTCTCCAGCAGATCGGCGAGATCCCAGCCGACGCAGTAGACCGAGAGGGCGTTGAGATCATGGATGTGCAGGTCGCCGCCGACGTGGGCGGCACGTACCTCGGCGGGGTAGACCCGGTTCAGCCAGTAGGCGCGGGTGATCTCGCTGGCGACATGGTTGTTGAGGCCCTGCAGCGACCACGCCATGTTGGCATTCTCGCTCACCTGCCAGTCGTCCTTGGCCAGGTAGCGGTCGAGCAGGTCGACCTGCGACTGAAGCGCGATCTCGCGCAGACGCGCGTGCTGGTCACGATAGATGATGAACGCCTTGGCGGTGGCGCGGTGCGGCGAGGCTAGGAGCACATCCTCGACCGTGTCCTGGATCGCCTCGACGCCCACCGAGCCAGAGGGGGTGGTCTGGGCGAGGACCGCCAGCACGGTGCGGGTCAGACGAGCGGCGGTCTCGGCGCCGAATTCTCCGGTGGCGGCACCGGCCTTGGCGATGGCGGCGGTGATGCGGCCAGTATCGAAGGGCTCGCAACGACCATCGCGTTTGGCAACGGTGGTGAAGGGGGCGGTGGGCGCAGGGGCGGTCGACATGGGGTTCCTTCAGAAGTCGGTGTCGAAGGCGATGCGCTGCTCGGCAACGCTCGTCCCGACCCCGGCACGGCGGTATTCGGCGACCTTCTTCTCGTGGAAGTTGGTCTTGTTCTGCAGCGCGATGCGCTCCATGAACGCGAAGGGGCAGGCGTCGCCCCACAGCGGGGCTCCGCCGAGCTGGGTCAGCAGGCGGTCGGCGACGCAGCGGATGTAGGACTGCATGGCACCGGCGTTCATGCCGATCAGCGACACCGGCAGGGCCTCGCCGGCGAAGCGGCATTCGATCTCGACCGCTTCGCGCACGATCGCCTCGATGCGTTCACGCGGGCAGCGCTCCTGCAGCTTGCCGTGCAGCAGCACAGCGAAGTCGGTGTGCAGACCCTCATCACGGGCGATCAGTTCGTTGGAGAAACACAATCCGGGCAGCTTGCCCCGCTTCATGTCCTTGAGCCAGTAGATCGAGCAGAACGAGGACGAGAAGAAGATGCCCTCGACGCAGGCGAAGGCGACCAGGCGTTCCGCCAGCGGACGCGAGGCCTCCAGCCAGCGCAGGGCCCAGCGTGCCTTCTCGCCGACGATGGGGATCGTCTCGACTGCGCGCAGCAGGCAGTCGCGCTCGGTCCCGTCGGTGATGTAGGTGTCGATGAGCAGCGAATAGGTCTCGCTGTGGATGGTCTCGATCAGCATCTGCATGCTGTAGTAGGCCCGCGCCTCGGGGGAGCTGACCTCATGGTAGAAGCGGGCCGCCAGGTTCTCGTTCACGATCCCGTCGGAGGCGGCGAAGAACGCCAGCACATGCGACAGAAAGTCGCGCTCGCCGTCGCCGAGCTGGCGCCAGTCCTGCTGGTCTTTGGACAGGTCGATCTCCTCGGCGGTCCACATCAGCGCGAGGTGGTCCTTGAAGGCCCGCCAGAGATCATCGTGGCGGATGGGGAACAGCACGAAGCGGCTGCTGTCCTGTACCGTCAGGGGGTCGGCGAGCCGGGCGAGCAGCCGTTCGAGGCCGGGCACCTCGGGGGTGTCGCGGGCTTCGCGGGCGGTGCGCCGCGACTCGCGGTAGAGCACGAAGCGCCGGGCCGCGTCGTGTGCGCCTGCGCGCATCAGCGCCAACTCGGCCTGGTCCTGGATCTCCTCCAGCCAGACCGTGCCACCGTCCGGCCGGGTACGGGTGAGGGCGGTGCAGACCTGGCGGACTAGCGTGGCGCACCCGGTGCGCTGCTCGCTGCCCAGTTCGGTCGCGCCAGCGGCGGCGAGCAACGCCTTGCCAATCGCACGCGCGATGCGCTCGGGATCGAAGGCGCGGAAGCTCTCGTCGCGGGTGCGCACCCGCCAGCGAGTGAACGCCGCCGGGTCGAGGTCCGACCAACGATCGCAGGTGACGGAGGGGCCCGGGTCGGGCAGGGCAGATGTGGTCATGCGGCAGTCCTGGGTCGCACGGAGGTGACACGGGAGCGCCGCACCGCTTCGACAGCGGAGGAGCTGATGGCGCCAGTCCCTGATCCACGGGGACGGCACTCCCGGTCGCAGGCCGGTCTCCCGGCTCCCGGATCATCCCGACAGCGGCCTTCCCGGGTTGCCCCAGTGGCGATTGCTGCCAATCCCCGGTCACGGTGGCGGGTCCACGCTGGAATCACGGCGTAAGCCGCTCACCAGACTTCCCGTTTACCCCATCGACATGTCGATAGGCACCTGCGATAGGTCGCACGCTACTACCTGTAGTGGTCTGTCAATAAACATAATACCAGATATGGATTCAGGTCAGGCCACGCCGCTGGCGAGACCAGATGTTGCCTCTAGCGTCCGGACATGGCCAACCACGAACGCCTCACCGTCTCCATTGGTCCAGAACTGTCCGGCAAGTTCGCCGCGCTTGGCAGGCCATACCAACTGCTCCAAGTTCGTCTGCGACCGTATTCGCGGCATGTTAGTCGATGAGGATTGGGAAAGCGGCCGCGAAGTGCTGGGACCAATACCCGGCTCAACGACCACCATCAACGGTAGGCCAGGCTGCGTCCGAGCGGCGGAACGCCGCTGTCGAAGATGATCAGGCGCCCCTGCGTCGCCGCCGCGCGGATCAGGCGATGGGCAATCACGAGGCTGAAGGCGTTGCGACTATTGCCGGCGCAGTCAGCGATGCTATAGGAGATATACTGTCGATACAGGAAGTGAGCCGATGATTACCCCATACCACATCCAAGCTAACCAGAGCAAATGAGATTCCGGAGGCGGGGTCAATGATTGATCATTCCAATTGCATATCCGCCTACCAATCACAGCCGTATGAGCACCAGATCCCGCATTCACATTAAACGCAGGATCAACCGCATGCATCAAGTGCGCCTTCTGAATGGCACTGAAATCGCAGTGGAGCATGTTGTTCCGTGGAAACCCACGAACGGCCGTCTTCCGCTGCCGGAAGACCCACCATTCCATGCACGCCCCACAGGAGGAGCGGTTCCCATTGATGGATTGCCTTCCGGCACGCCGGTATGGGTTGAAGTTGATGGCATTTGGCGATTTGGCAAGGTGCTACCACCCCCGACAAGGGAAACGCCGAACCAGAAAAAACGATTATTTCGCCGAAAAGCGCAACAAATCCGGTTTTCAAAGGAGTCCCTTGCCACTGTCGATGATTGCGCCAATCGTTGGTGCATGACTAGGGCAGATGTGCTCGAAATACTCATCTATTTATCGGCCCACAGATCGGCAAACATGTCCAAAATTCAGGCGCGAACAACGTTACTTCTGGCTCGTTCCTGGTAACTAACCCAATCATCGGTTAACAGGACATTTCGAGCCCAATTGTATTAAAATTAAAAGAGAGTATCTTGTTCCTGCGCCAGCCTTTGTCTCTTCTACTTAACCACGAATAGAACGTCCATGACAGAAACGGTGGATTTTGAATCAGTTACTGGAAACTTGTTTCGCCAAGTGTTTGATGAGGCGCCCATTGGCATCTTCCTAGTTGGCCTAGACGGGCGATTCTTGCGGATCAATTCGGTAGCGGCGGCCATTACTGGGTATACGGCGACTGAATTGCTGGCGATCAACTTCCAGACAATCACCCATCCGGACGACCTTCATACGGATCTCCACTTGCTCCACGAGGTCCTCGACGGGCGACGAACGAATTACCGCATGGACAAGCGGTATATCAGGAAAGACGGCACCATCGTTTGGGTTCAACTCGACGTGGGGCTTATCCGCGAAGCCGCCGGTAAGCCAGGATATTTTGTTTCCCATGTCCAGGACATTACTGGACGCATCCAATCTGAATCCGCATTAAATGTCGCTACCGCAACCGCGGATCGAGAACGGCGCCAAGCGGCGCGTTATCTGAACCTGGTCGATGCCCTGATCGTCGCCCTAGACCGAGAAGGGAGAATAACCCTGATAAATCCACGCGGGTGTGCCATTTTGGGACACCCGCATGATCAACTGGTTGGACGCAATTGGTTTGATACCTGTCTTCCGGCTGAAGAAAGGAGAGCTGCACACCAGCTCTTCGAGCGTTTGGTTGATGGCACTACGGATCCCTCAGAAGTGCCGTTTGGCTTAGACACTGAGCACGAGAGGGCCATCTTGACCGCCTCGGGGGAGCAGCGCATACTGTGTTTTCGTACTGTACTCATGAGGGATGAGCACGGTCGCGTCTCGGGGAGCCTGTCGTCCGCATTTGATGTGACAGAGAGGACCCGCCTGCAGACTTCACTGCGCGCCGCCACCGCGGCCGCCGAATGCGCTACAAAGGCCAAGTCCGACTTCCTGGCCGTTATGAGCCATGAAATACGCACGCCCATAAACGGGGTACTCGGCCTGACGGAAATGCTCCTGCGCACGAGCCTAGACCCGCAACAACGAGAACTAATCGAAACCCTGCGGACATGTGGCGATAGCTTATTGGTGCAGGTCAATGATATCCTTGACTTTTCCAAGATTGAAGCGGGCCTCCTGGAATTGGAGTCCGTCACATTCAGCATGGAGTCGGCAATTGATGACGCAATTGCCTTGGTTTCCGAAAAGATACAAGCCAAGAACCTATATCTGGCAGTTGTGCACGAACCCGGCCAGCCGGCATTGCTGCAGGGTGACGCTGCACGGATTCGACAAGTGGTGGCCAATTTACTGAGCAATGCCGCCAAGTTTACCGAACACGGAGGAATCTCTATTCGCACCAGGATGCTCCCATCTTCTTTAACTGGGACAACCAGCATTGAAGTCGCGGTCGTTGACACTGGCATCGGAATGCCCCCATCCATAGTCAGGCAGCTCTTTTTGCCATTCACACAGGGGGACGCTTCCACGACCAGGCGTTTTGGTGGAACGGGCCTGGGTCTATCTATATGCAAACGCTTGGTGACCGCCATGAATGGCACCATTGATGTAATCAGTTCCCCAGGCGCTGGAAGCCAATTTCGTTTTTCCATTCCGTGCATCCCCTCATCGGCTATTGTTGATCCTGAATTTGACAGTTTGCGGGGATTGCGGGCTCTGGTGGTCATTGAGAACAACGGTCTTCGCGTAGCTCTCCAGGAGCAATTAGGCTACTGGGGAGTGGTCACCGCCGTGGTTCCAGCCTCTGAGGCGGCAGATATAATTCGCGCCCAGGCCTCTCTTGGAAAACCCTATTCCGTTGTCATTGGCGATGGCGACGGAGTGGATGCGGAGGCTGTCCTGACCGCCCGTGATCGCCACTCCCCTTCCACGAGACTCCTGTGCTTGTGCTCCACACTCGGATCGCCAAGCGATCTTCATCTCGTCAAGCCAGTGAGAACGACCCACCTGCGACGCCGCCTCCTGTGGGCCATTGGCAAAGGACAGCGCACGGAAGGCGCGGATCGTGGCAGGTTGCAGGCGGTCAAACTGCGGGGACATGTGCTTGTCGCTGATGACAACCAAATCAATCGCTTGGTGACCAGTGCCATGCTTACGCGCTTGGGATTGACATGTGATCTTGTTTCCGATGGCCGGGAGGCGCTATCCGCCATTGATCGCACCACCTATGATGTGATATTAATGGATTGCCGCATGCCTGACGTCAGTGGTCTGGAAGCCACCGCCAGTCACCGTCGCCGCGAAGCCGCCAAGGGCGATGGAATCCGGATTCCAATCATTGCCCTGACAGCAGGTGCAACTGCTGAAGAACGCAATGCGGCAATGGCTTCCGGCATGGATGCAGTCCTCGTCAAGCCGGTGCGAGAAGAATCCTTGATCACCATTTTGCAGCCACATCTGACCACACCGGAGCCGCATCCCTTCAGCCAGCAGGAAGGCGATCTTCTGGTCGATGTACGCGCGCTCAGCAGTCTCCAGGCTGATACGGGCGATACGAACGGCTTCCTACGCCTTTTTTCGGACGAGTGGTCGCGCGCAAACGCGCGTCTTCATCAGGCTGCTGCAGCCGGCAACATCCAGGAGATCATGGAGATAACCCACACGCTTAAATCAACCACGCTCCTCCTGGGATTTCATCGACTGACCCATCTTATCATGGCCATTGAAACGGGATCACAAGGCGGCGATTTGGTCACCGTGCGATATCACTTGGGGAACATCAATGCCGTCGCCGAGGCCTCTCTTCTGGAAGCCAAGCACATTGCCGCCGGTTTCGCCCCATAGATTGGGGAATCTGGTGCTGCCGGCCTAGCCTCTCCCCGCCAAGCGCGCGGTGAGATGACCCAGCGATACGGCAGACAACTTGGTCTCCTCAGCCATGCGCGTAATGTCCACCATGGCTTCGGCCAAGCCATTCACGTTTTGAGATATTTGCCGCACTCCAGCAGAAGCCTCGTGCAAGGATCTCCCCATGTCTGCGGTGGTGGAAGATTGCTGCTCAACAGCGCTGGCCACCGAGAGTTGAAACCCCTGCAAACGGTCCGCGTTAGCTAGAGCCCGTCCCAAAAGCTGGATTCACGGCAGATCCTGGCCAGGCCGCTAAGCCGACGAGGTGTATGACCGCAAGATTTCCGGTAAGGTTGGCAAATCGGCGACGTATAGGTGTCCGTGAACACCGCGCCGCCCACCCTGTACGTCCATCCCAGCAATCGCGCCGAGCAGACGGTGATCCGTCTACCGCTACCCATCGTCGGTAACCGGTTTACGGAGCTTGTTTGCCAGCCACTCCCCGGCGCCGAACATACTGGACGGGCGTCAGTTCAGCAGGTGACCGTCGCTCGTAGTGCAGGTCGTCGATGATGTCGTTGAGGTAGGTGACGGGGTCGAGGCGG
>JACRAT010000032.1 GCA_016234685.1 Nitrosomonadales bacterium | reverse complement strand
CGGGTCTTGGTACAGGTGGTCGATACGATCGGTGTTGAACAGCGAGCTGCGTCGTTTGATGCCGTGTACTGCATAGCCCTTCTTCAGCAAAAACTCGGCAAGGTAGGCTCCGTCCTGGCCGGTGATCCCGGTGATTAGTGCGATTTTTTTCATTTATTTCCCATCACTCTTATTCAAATCCGAACCCCGAATCGGGGCAAAATTAAAATTCAATGAGCCTCAAAAGACCAGCAGCCCGTCAATGCAACTATGACACAGACTGTCCTAAGGCTATATGGGGGTATACCTCATGCGCCCGCCCCCCGCTACCCCCCCAACACCACTTTTCGCTTTGCAATACTTTCTCGAACGAGAATATAAATGATTGCGAGGAAGCCTCCTATAAGTGCCGAGAGAAACACAATGAGAGCCCGTTTAGGCTTGATCTTTTTATCCGGGACAACCGCCCGATCCAGCACTTTAAAGGCAAATTCTTTCTGCGTATTCGCCAGCATCGCATTTTTTTGCTCAACCGCGATCAAGTCAAACAAGGTCTTCCGCATATCCCCCACTTGTGTGCGCGCAAGTTCTTCGTTTAAGTACCTGAGATTATTCTCGCTACGCTCAATGGCTTGCTGTGCGAGATATTGATTCAGTTGAGTCACCAACGCATTAGCCCACTCTGCCGCGAGTTCTGCGTCTTTCCACTGAACTGAGAGCGTAACCAAATCCGTTTTTTTGTCTTTTTCAACATCTAACATTCCTTCGTTAAAAGCACGATACACATGCAGTACTCCCGGGC
Organism: Nitrosomonadales bacterium; assembly: GCA_016234685.1. Classification (GTDB taxonomy): domain Bacteria; phylum Pseudomonadota; class Gammaproteobacteria; order Burkholderiales; family Gallionellaceae; genus Ferriphaselus. The sequence goes on along the minus strand of JACRAT010000032.1, from coordinate 91,713 downwards.
GCTCTTGGGGATCAGATTTTTTCCAATCTTTCTTCTCTTCGTCCCATGCGTCCTCAAATAAAATCGGAAGTATTTTTTGTTCTTCTGCAAATTTCCATAAGAACTCTCGGGACTTCAAAACGGCGAGATTTTCCTCAACCCCCCCCCCTGACCCTCCCACGGAAATTCCGGCCATTGAAGCTAGTCCACCCAGACTTGCCAATGCCCCGCTTTTAGCATCCTCTGTTTTGGCGGCGGCAAGCAACACCTCCGCTTTATAGATATTCGGCATCAGCAAAGACACAACCACCGCGACAACGACACAACCCAAAGTCGCTCCCAAAATAAATCGCTGATATTTGAGAGTAGTCTTCCATAGCTCCAACAGATCAATCTCATCATCTTCATTCCCCGCCTGACGCAAATAATCCGGCGGAACAGATTCGTCGCCATCCTTCAGATGAGGGGCGCTCATTTGAACACCCCGATCGCCTTCATCGCTGCCACACTGGTACCGATCTGCATCATTGCTCTAGACCAATCCAAGGCGATATCCAACATGTTCACGTGATCGAGGTCGGTCGGCACGATGATCGTATCGCCCGGCCCGATCTTGCCGCTCGACGACATCCAGCCATTGGCTGCTTCGACTCGGCCATTCGCCCGCACCACATAGATGGCCGACTCATCCGCCATGCGAGTCAGCCCTGCCTGTGCGACATAGTCGGAACGAGCGTAACTCGGGTTATAAAGTGCTGCGGTTTGGGAGTAAACCTCGCCCACCACCATCACCTGATCTGGCCGCTTGGGAATGATCAGCTTATCGCCAGCTCTCAGGCGAATATCGGATGGCGTCCCAGCCAGCTTATCTGCATCGGCCAACGCAAGCTCTAGCCGCCCAAGCGCACTAGTCGACTTGAGCGTAGACACCATCTGCGTAGCGGTACTCAGCGCCTGAGTCTGATGCAGCTTCAGCGACTCGTCTCGTAAAGAGTTAACTGAATCCTGCTTGACCGCCAGTTCCGACTCCAATCGTTTAACCAGCGCATTAAGCTGCTCTTGTTGCTCAGCCCGCACCGACTCGCGAGTAAACACCGCCGCAGGCAAGTAGGCATCCTTGGTATAGCCACCGACACGTCTCAGGAACGAGGATAGCAATTCCCCTTCTTCGATCTGGTATTCACCGGGATGTGCCACCTCGCCCTCGACCTTGACGCTTTCCGTCTCGCGCCAATTGGCTATCTTCCGCACAGTAAGCACATCGTACGGCTCCAGCAGGACGTTCGATTTTTCATCGCGCCGCAAGGCCGCAGCAAGATCGATCTCGATATGGCTGAGCACACGCTCTTCGCCCCCCTCGACCTGACGGCGAGTGATCTCGGCACGCGCCAGATATGCAGCATCAGTCACATTACCGCCTGCGTAGACCAAATCCGCGACCCTCATCCCTGAGGCCAGTTGAAACTGGCCTGAATGATGCACTTCACCGATCACCGACACCGTATCTTTGTTTTTGCGTTCGTATACAGAGTGGACGATGACCTTATCCTGATCCTGCAACTCGATATCGCTAGTGGAATCGCCCTGCATAGCCAACTTGAGGCTCACCTTGATGAGGCGCACATCACGCGTATTCTCTTGAACTCGAAAAACCTCGACCGCATCCGTATCAGTGTCTCTAATCATCCCTCCGGCAGCCAGAACCAAGTCCGCCAATCGCATATTGCGCTTAAATTCATACTCCCCTGGAGTCTGAACACTTCCAGATATCTTAACGGTAGGCTGCTGACGGAAGTTGGCCCGATGAAACACATAGACTCGGTCACGTGGTTGCAAGGAAAGATCGTACTCGCCCCCTTTGCCGCTGGCCTGAACGATCTTCGAAAGGTGGAAGCGGATCAGCATAGGCTCACGAGTATCTGCGGCCTCCCGCTCGATCACGCCGTAATCAAGAAAAGTCTCCGGCAACAAGTCATCCATAGAGCTGACCAATGACGAGACATGCATCCCAGCCTCGTATGCACGCTTTCCCGGACGTTTGAGATTGCCGATGAGCAGCACTTGATTCGACTCAAACTCGGAACCTGCGAACACTTTGATCACATCGCCATTGCGGACAGGCGTATTCAGGCCCGCCGCATTCAGCCCAATATTGATAACCTGCGTCTCGCCATGACTATCGATCCGTTCGATCAACCCCTTATCAACATAGGCTTTCGGCATCAAGCCGCCAGCCAGCTTCAAAATGTCACCGACTGTTCGCTCGTTCTTGATTTCATAGATCGCCGGCCGCACCACCTCGCCGGCGATGCTAACCGTCTGACCGATAGGCGGCGAAAAAACGACATCACCAGGCAGTAATCTGACATCTCTACTGGTATCGCCACGCAGCAAGAAATCATAGAGGTCCATCGACACGATACGGCGACCACTTCGCTTCAACTCGATATTGCGCAAAGACCCCATGGTTTTGACACCACCGGAGACCAACAGCGCATGGGATAGCGTAGCCAGTCCACTCACTGTATACGAACCGGGATGGGAAACGTCACCCAAAGCAAAGACACGAATGGAGCGCAACTGCCCCATCGTGATACTGACCGAAACCCCGATCATTTTCTGCTTGATTTCGTCGGCCAAAAGCGCCTTGGCATCCGCAAAGCTCATGCCTGCGATTTGAATCGGGCCAATCTGCGGGAACGCAACAGCCCCCTCCCGATCGACGGTCAGCGTAAAAACCTGACTATCCTTGCCAAACATCTGAACCTTGATCTCATCTCCAGGCCCCAGCACATACTCAGGAGGAACCGGCACATCGGTCGCCGGCGCAAAAGTCGTCGGCGCACCGGAAAACAACTCATAGCCGAACTGTTTCAGCCCATCCGTATTCACCACCAAGGGCTTCGATTCTTTCAGGTAGTCAGCGAACGCCTTACGCACCTCATCCTTTTCTGCCGCCTGCTGATTCTTCACCTTATCAACGGGCACATACGACTGAGCGGATGCCTTCACCTCGGCATCGGCCTTCCCACCATCCACTGAGGCGGTCTTCACATCCTGCTCCAACCTCCCCGAGACAGGCGCAGTTTGTTTGACGACTTCAGGATTGGATACTGGCGCATTGGCACTAGGCAACGCTGCGCCACTAGTCACACCACCGGCACCTTTCATCAAGGCCGAGCGCTGCTCAGGACTCATCTGCTGGATCTGCTGCAACTGATCGGGCGTCAACTGCTGAAGCATTTGCATCTGCTCTGCCGTCGGAGCCGCACTCGCCCCCCCCATCCCCAACAGCAAACACGCTCCGATGACCCACCTTGCCAAGCCAATTTTCAACATTTCCCCATCCCCTAGCTTCAATACCACAACGAACTTACCGCCCACAACGCGCAACCCTCACGCCAGAATCACATCAAAACCGATTCGCGCACCTTACCGACCACCCAATCTTTCATTCCCGCCGGCATCACCGCAAACCCCGGATTCAACAAATCAGCTTTATTGTATTGCAACGGTCGCCCCTCAAAATCACACACCACACCGCCCGCACACTCAACCACGCACTGAGCTGCCGCCGTATCCCACTCCATGGTCGGGCCGAAACGAGGGTAAACGTCCGCCCCATTCTCCGCCACCAGACAAAGCTTGAGCGAACTCCCCACCGAGGCCAACTCATACCGCCCCAGCTTATTGAGGAAAGCTTCTGTTTTCGCATCCGAGTGGGACCGACTGGCCACCACCCGCCGGGGCTCGGCATCGGCACTGCCCACATGAATGGCAACCGCCGCCTGTCCCGCGCAGCGGGAATAAGCCCCGACTCCCCTTGCCGCCCAATAAGCCTTATCCAGTGCTGGCGCATACACCACGCCCAACACTGGAGCACCTCGCTCGATCAAGGCGATGTTCACCGTAAATTCGCCATTCCTGCGAATAAACTCCTTGGTTCCATCGAGAGGGTCGACCAACCAATAGCGTGCCCACGACAAACGATCCTGCCCATCCAACTCATCCGACTCTTCAGACAGCACAGGAAAAACCACCGGCAACTCTGCCAGCCTGCGCACGATCAACTCATGGGCCGCGCGATCAGCTTCGGTCAAGGGCGAGCCGCCCTCCTTGTACTCGACGGAAGCAGCCCCGGCGCGATTATAGATACGCATGATCTCATCGCCTGCCGCCACAGCAATCTCCAATACGGCGGGCAACAAATCCTCCAACGAAACCGCTGCGTCACTCAATGTACTTTTCCTTAATATTTATTCGGAAGCTCAGAAGGTGAACTCCCCGCGCACCTCCTGCCGAGACTGGGGCAGAAGATTTCGCATTATTTGTTTGGCGCGCTCGGCGGGAGTCGAACCCACGACCCTTGGCTTCGGAAACCAATACTCTATCCATCTGAGCTACGAGCGCATTGCAGGGCCGAAGTATAGCGTCTTTTGCCCTGCCTGACTTGCGGGCGGGAGGGAAAGCCACCCCGCCAGCGCATCTTTCGCCGGATGCTCATTGCCCGCAAGGAGGCGAATCAAATAGAATCGCTGCTGCACCGTCAGACCTGCGGCACAGCGGGCGACGAACTTCCGATTCCGTTCTCCGGGCACACGATGAATTTGAAATTTACCAAGATGCATGGCGCAGGCAACGACTTTGTCGTGCTGGACGGCGTGCGGCAGCGCATCGCGCTCACGCCGGAGCAACTGCGCCTGCTGGCTGACCGGCATTTCGGCGTCGGTTGCGATCAGATCCTGCTGGTCGAAGCCGCGCTCAATCCCGAGGCCGATTTCCGCTACCGCATCTTCAACGCCGACGGCGGTGAGGTCGAGCAATGCGGCAACGGCGCGCGCTGTTTCGTGCGTTTCGTGCATGACAAGCGGCTGACGCACAAGCGCGAGATCGTGGTGGAGACCAAGAGCGGCCTGATCTCTCCGCGATTGGAAGAGGATGGCCGCGTCACGGTCAACATGAGCGCGCCCATCTTTGAAGCGGCGCGCATCCCCTTCATCAGCGCAGACGACGCCCTGATCCAGACTTTAGATGTAGCTGGCGAAACGGTGCAGATCACTGCCGTGTCGATGGGCAACCCGCACGCAGTCCAGGTGGTGGACGATGCCGAAGCTGCACCGGTGGCGCGTCTCGGGCCGTTGATCGAGCACCACCCGCGTTTCCCCAAGCGAGTCAACGCGGGATTCATGCAGATCGTCGATCGCAACCACATCCGGCTGCGCGTCTACGAGCGCGGCTCAGGCGAGACGCTCTCCTGCGGCACGGGCGCTTGCGCCGCCGTGGTGACAGGCATCCGGCGCGGCCTGCTCGACGAACAGGTCAACGTCGCCACTCATGGCGGCGTGCTGACCATCCGCTGGGAGGGCGACGGCAAACCGGTGCTGATGACCGGCCCGGCAATCACGGTATTTGAAGGCGAAATCAATCTATAAGGGGTCGTTATGCAAGCTGAAGACGTAGCACAATTCCTGCGGGACAATCCGCAGTTCTTCGAAAATCACGCCGCCCTGCTGGCCGAGATCACCATCCCTCACCCTCACGGCGGGCGCACCATCTCCCTCTCCGAGCGGCAGATGCTGACCCTGCGCGAGAAGAACAAGCTGCTGGAAAAAAAGCTGCACGAGCTGATCGAGATCGCCCGCGACAACGACGCACTCCAGAACAAGCTGCACACTTTCATCGTCACCCTGTTCGAATCGCATGACCTGATGAGCTTCCAAGAGGCGGTCAAGCACAACCTGCGCGAGATCTTCGCCATCCCGCACGCCGTTCTGCACACTTGGAAAGGCGTACCGCCCAGCGCCGAAGTCCTCGGTTTCGCCGACCAGCAAGCCACCCCCGTCTGCGCCCATCACGCCGTACATGAGACTGGCGAATGGTTCGGCGAAGTCGCCCCGCAACTGCGCTCTTACGCCTACCTGCCACTGCGCGACGGCAATCAGTCCACCGGGCTGCTGGTGCTGGCCAGCGAAGACGTGCAACGCTTCTACCCCGAGATGGGTACCATCTACCTGCAACGCATCGCCGATGCGGTGAGCGCCGCTCTGCGCCCCCACCTGTAATGGCCGTAGCCGCGCCGAACCCAGAACTTCTGCGCGGCTACCTCGCCTGGCTGCTCCACGAGCGGCGCTACTCAGCACTCACTGCCGAAAACTACGCCCGCGACCTGCGCCAGCTGTTCCGCCTAGCGGATACGACGCCGCTGGTCGAACTCAAAGCAGCGCAGATACGCCGATACATCGCCCAACTGCACGGCGAAGGGCTGAGTGGTCGCTCGCTGGCACGCATGTTGTCGGCTTGGCGCGGCTTTTACACCTATCTGATGCGCGACCACAGCTACAGCGCCAACCCCTGCGTCGGCCTGCGCGCGCCCAAGACCGGCAAAAAACTGCCCGAAGCGCTTTCGCCGGACGAGGCCGTACAGCTCGTCGATGCCGACGCAGATGAACCTCATACCGTGCGCGACAAGGCCATGTTCGAGCTGCTGTACTCCTCCGGTTTGCGCCTGACGGAACTGGTCAGCCTCGATGCCGAAGCCACGCTGGCCGACCTAGCCAGCGGCGAAGTGCGCGTCACCGGCAAAGGCCAGAAGACACGCATCGTGCCTATGGGCGAACACGCCGTCACCGCATTGCGCCACTGGCTGGAACTGCGCCCGCAACTCGCCAACGGCGGCGAGCCGGCACTGTTCGTCGGCGCACGCGGCAAGCGCATCAGCCAGCGCGTGGTACAGCTGCAACTCAAGAAATGGGGCATCCAGCAAGGCATCACCCACGGTGTCCACCCGCACCTGCTGCGCCACTCCTTCGCCACTCACGTACTGCAATCGTCCGGCGACCTGCGCGCGGTGCAGGAGATGCTCGGCCACGCCAGCATCTCCAGTACGCAGGTGTACACCCACCTCGATTTTCAATACCTCAACAAAATCTACGACGCCGCGCACCCGCGCGCCAAGAGAAAGACATGAACCAGCCAAAACGACCCAGCAACCCGTCATTCCCGCGCAGGCGGGAATCCAGCAAGGCCAACAACCCGCGTAGCGGGCACCGCCACAGCCGGGACGTATCCAACAATAGCGAAAGGCAAAAACATCGTGATGCCCCTGCTGCGCAGGGAGTTGCAACCGGATTGGGCTCCCGCCTGCGCGGGAATGACTCTATGGGCGCAGCCGTGCTTATCCTCAAAGCTGGCCGCGAGAAATCCCTGCAACGTCGTCACCCGTGGATATTCTCCGGCGCGATCGAACGCATCGAAGGCGCACCGCTTAGCGGCGACACCGTGGCGGTGTGCGACATCGCAGGCAATTTCCTCGCCTGGGCAGCCTACAACCCCGCTTCGCAGATGAGCGCGCGGGTATGGTCGTGGGACGAGAAGGAGACCATCGACGCCGCCTTCTTCCGCAAGAAGATCGGCAACGCACTCGCAGCTCGCGCCGCGCTCTTCCCCCCTCTCCCCTCGGGAGAGGGTTGGGGAGAGGAGCTGGCAGATTTAACTTCATCCCTCACCGCTAGCCCCTCTCCCGAGGGGAGAGGGGAAGCAACAACTAGCACCGGCTGCCGCCTGATCCACGGCGAATCCGACGGCCTGCCCGGCTTGATCGTGGATCGTTACGACAACGTGCTGGTGATGCAGTTGGGCAGCGCCGGAGCAGAACGCTGGCGCGAGGCTTGCGCCAACGCGCTGTGGGAGCTGTGTCAGCCGGCGTGCATCTACGAACGCTCGGACTCGGACGGGCGTGAACTGGAAGGTTTGCCGAAACGCTGCGGCATCGTGCGCGGCGCGTTGCCGGAGTCGCTGGAAGTGGTCGAACACGGCATCCGCTTTGCGGTGGACGTGGCGGCAGGCCAGAAGACCGGCTTCTACCTCGACCAGCGCGACAACCGCGCCCTCACCGGCGGGTTGGCGGCGGGACGCGAGGTGCTCAACTGTTTCTGCTACACCGGCGGTTTTTCACTGTACGCCTTGCGCGGCGGCGCGAAGTCGGTGCTGTCGATGGACGCCTCCGAAGAGGCGCTGCAACTGGCGCGGGGCAACGTGGCGTTGAACGGCCTGGACGAGAGCAAGGCGGAATGGCAATGTGCCGACGTGTTTGCCGCGCTGCGCAAATTGCGCGACCAGAACCGCAAGTTTGACCTCATCATCCTCGACCCGCCCAAGTTCGCTCCCACCGCCGCCTTCGCCGAAAAGGCCGCGCGCGGTTACAAGGACATCAATCTGCTGGGATTCAAACTGCTGCGACCGGGCGGCCTGCTGTTCACCTACTCCTGCTCGGGCGGCATCAGCGAAGACCTGTTCCAGAAGATCATTGCCGGGGCGGCGCTGGATGCGGGGGTGGACGCGCAGATCGTGCATCAACTGCACGCCAGCGCGGATCATCCCATCCTGCTCAGTTTCCCGGAAGGGGCGTATCTGAAGGGTTTGGTGTTGCGGGTGGCGGGCTAGGCGCGACTCACTTGTGCCCGCTGCTGTTATCGTCCTCAGGGATGGAGGGGAAACGGTTCTGCCCGATGCGGATCACCAGTACCGCCAGCCCGAGGATGAAGATCGCTCCGGCCACTTGCAGCATCCGCATCGAATCCATTTCTTTGATGTCGAGGATGAGGTAACGCGCCAGCGCGACCATGCCGATGAACAGGTGGTAGCGCACCGGAAACTTGCCCGAGACCAAGTAGTGGCGCACCATCAGCAGGATCTCAAGGTAAAGGAACATCAGCAGCAGGTCGCCCAAGGTGACTTTGCCGACCCCGGCGATGACGAGAATATCCTGCACCATCGCCACGACCGTACCGATAGCGATGACGATCAACCCGACGAATTCGATACTGGAAATGGCCTTCTGCCCAAAGTCGATGGCGGCCTGACTGGCTTTTTCTCTCATGCTTCCCCCTACTGGTGATTCGCCTATGCCTGCGACAGACGGACTGCGGTCCGCCCGTTCGCGATTCTGCAACAGCCAGCGTTATACATGAAAGCTATTTCGCGAGAATGGAAATTCCGACACACTCAACGCAAGGAGCCGACATAACGCTCGGCTTTAGGCTCGGGCGGCGGCGCGACCACGAGCGTAGGCGCGATCACCTTGCCGGGATTCACCGCCGGATAGATCTCGCGCAGCCGCACCGCCAGATCATGCAACTCGGGCATGGTCGATTGCTCGCTGATGCGGATGATTTCTTGCGCGTAAGCGGCGTTCTCGCACGCCCACTCTACGTCGATGATGCGGTTCATCTCGCGGCGCAGCAGCACATGCATCCGGCCTGCGATGGAAAAGATCTGTTCGCGTGTCCCAACCATTTTGACCTCCTTAAACTAAAGTATTGACCGAATCGAGAGATTTCTGGGAAGCCCGCTCCCTACCTCCGCCCCATTGGGGGAAGCCCGCTGATACCGAGTGGGATTTCCAGAAATGTCTTGCTAGGAGAATCGGGCGTCTTGCGACGCCCGAACCTTGTTACTGAATCGTGTTACAGGTTGTAAGCACGCTCGCCGTGAGAGGTCGTATCCAGACCTTCGCGTTCGTCTTCTTCCTTCACACGCAGACCGATAGTCAGGTCAACGATCTTGTAGCAGATGAAGGCTACGACACCAGACCAGACGATGGTGGTCAGCACAGCTTGTGCCTGGATCCACACTTGGCCGCTGATGGTGGTATCGACGATGGCGTTGTTCACGTAATCGACGATGCCGGTACCGCCCATGCTCCAAGTGTTGAACACGCCAGTCAGCAACGCACCCAAGATACCGCCGATGCCGTGGATGCCGAACACATCCAGCGCATCATCCGCACCCAGCAGCTTCTTCAGGCCAGTCACCCCCCAGAAGCAGACCACGCCAGCCAGCGCGCCGATCACCAGACCGCCGCCGATACCGACCCAGCCGCAAGCCGGGGTGATGGCGACCAGACCGGCAACCGCACCGGATGCTGCGCCCAGCAGGCTAGGCTTGCCCTTGAGCAGCCATTCCGAAGCCAGCCAAGTCAACACGGCAGCCGCAGTTGCGATCAAGGTGTTGGCAAAAGCCAAGGTCGCAGTACCGCCTGCTTCCAGAGCCGAGCCAGCGTTGAAACCGAACCAACCCACCCACAGCAGCGAAGCGCCGATCATGGTCATCACCAGATTGTGCGGAGTCATCGCTTCCTTACCGTAGCCGATACGCTTGCCGATCAGGAATGCACCGACCAAGCCTGCGACCGCAGCGTTGATGTGAACCACCGTACCACCAGCAAAATCCAGCGCGCCCTTTTGGAACAACCAGCCCGCTGTCGCATTGGCTGCATCAGCCGCTGCTTGGTCGGTATAGGCATCAGGACCCGCCCAGAACCACACCATGTGAGCGATAGGCAAGTAGGCGAAAGTGAACCACAGTGCGGAGAACAACAGCACGGCAGCGAACTTCATCCGCTCAGCGAACGCACCGACCACCAGCGCCACCGTGATGGCTGCGAAGGTAGCTTGGAAGGCGACGAAAGCGAACTCAGGAATCACCACACCCTTACTGAAGGTAGCCGCATTGGCCACTGCGCCGGTCGCCGGATCGAAGATGCCTTTCAGCAACACGCGATCGAATCCGCCGATGAAGGCATTGCCGGTAGTGAATGCCAGCGAGTAGCCGTAGAGCGCCCACAGCACGGTGATCAGCGCGAAGATGCTGAACACTTGCATCAGCATCGACAGCATGTTCTTGCTGCGCACCAAGCCACCGTAGAACAAGGCCAAGCCGGGGATGGACATCAGGATCACCAACAAGGTGGCGGTCAGCATCCAAGACACGTCGCCCTTGTTAGGGACAGGTGCAGGAGCGGCTTCGGGTGCCGCTGCCGCAGGGGCCGGAGCCACCGCATCAACCGCCGGAGCAGCCACGGTTGCCGCCGGTACGGCACTGGCGGCCTCTTCCGCATAAGTCGCAGCGGAGAAGCCGCACAGCGCAGCCAACAGCATGAATACAACTAAGAATCTCTTCATTTCGATCTCCTTACAGGGCATCCGGGCCGGTCTCGCCGGTACGGATACGGATCACTTGCTCGACATCCTGCACAAAAATCTTGCCGTCACCGATCTTGCCGGTCTGAGCGGAACGCTCGATGGCTTCGATCACCTGATCCAGCAGTTCGGCTCTGACCGCCGCTTCCAGCTTGATCTTGGGCAGGAAATCCACCACATACTCAGCGCCACGATACAACTCGGTATGGCCTTTTTGCCGCCCGAAGCCCTTGACCTCCGTCACCGTGATGCCTTGCACCCCGATGGCAGAAAGCGCTTCGCGGACTTCATCCAGCTTGAACGGCTTGATGATCGCAATAACCAGTTTCATGTTCGTACTCCCTCAAAGAGAGGGGCGGAGACCGCCCCTCGTGACTTAGAACGCGCGTGTCAAAGACAGGACAGCCTTGGACTTACCCAAGTTGGTATTCAGCACAGTGCTGTAGTAGCCAGCATCTTTTGCGTTGGTCTTGCTGTAAGCCAAGCCCAACACGAAACCGCTGATGTCCTTGGTCACGCCGACCTTGTAGTCGGTGTAAGTTGGAGTGAATCCAGCAGCCACCAGTTGATCCGCCGTCACCCCCTTGTAAGTTTGCTTGCCGATGTGGCCTGTCAAAGTGATGCCGGTATCAGCGATAGGGTAGTTCGCGTTCAATTCAACATAGTTGGTTCCCTTGGCATTCGGCAGAGCGAAGGTATTGCCCAAGCTGTAGGAATACTTCGCTGTCAGGAATTTGTAGCCCAAGGCACCGTAAACTTCATTGGTGTCGGCCTTAGCCCATGGCGTCGTACCCGTAGCGATGTTCATCGTCGCTGGATAGGTCGCAGGGTAGTTGTAACGCAAGAAACCTACGTCGTAGCTGAAGTCATCAGCGAAGCTGTTCTTGAAACCGAAGTAAGTATCCAATTCCAGTTGCGAGCTACTCGCCACTTGCAGACCCGCACCTGCGTCAGTCAACCAGCTGATGCTGGAGCCCCATACGCCTGCGTAGAAACCGCTGGCATGAGCGTAATCAAAACCGCCTTGCAACGCTGGCTTGCCATTGGTTTGCGAGATGCCACGATACAGGTAATCAGTCACCAAACCGACGTTGGCAGTAAACGTGTTCGGGGAAGCAGGAGCATCTTCAGCCATAGCCAGCGCAGGGGCAGACAAAGCAGCCAATACCAGAGTGTTCAACAGAGTCTTGTTCAGCATGGTTATTCCTTTCAGTTAGACAGTAACGGTTTAAGATTTCCGCAGATTTTACTTAGCACGAGCCGTGCCAGATAAAATAACAAATAATAAACAAGAGATTAATCAATATCCCCAACGGCGATCCTCGATATGCGCACAAATTGTGCGCGCCGAATCCGATCTCCGCACCCATTGAGTGCGCCGCACCGCTCCGGCAGCCCCAAGCCCCCCCTCCCCTTTGGGAGAATGGCGGAGCACGTTCCCACGGGAGTAGGATGCCTGCCTAGCTTACGAACGGGCCATCGAGATGAACGTGATCTCCCTATTCAGCAGACTCATCTGGCTCTGCCTGCTGGGCATCGTTGCCCTGCCTGCCTTGGCCGAGGATCGCCAGATCCGCATCGGCATACTCGCCTTCCGCTCGATCGAGCTGACGCAGCAGCAATGGCAGGCGACCGCCGACCATTTGAGTCACCAGTTGCCGGGCTATCACTTCACCATCACACCGATGAACTACAGCAACCTCGATCTGGCAGCCAACCGGCACGAGTTCGATTTCATCCTGACCAACCCCGAGCATTACATCACCATCCGTGCCGACCTAGGCGCACTGGCCGTCGCCACCATCGTCCCCAGTGTCGAAGGTCGGCCCGTCTCCACCTTTGGCGGCGTGATCTTCACCCGCGCCGACCGCAACGACATCAATCGGCTGGAAGAACTACGCGGCAAGACGCTGGCCTCCCCCTCCGAGCAATCACTGGGCGGCTACCTGATGCAACGCGGGACGCTGTACAACCTCGGCATCGGCATAGACGAGGCCGCAGACATCCACTTCACCGGGATGCCGCACGACAACGTGGTGCGCGAGGTGCTGCAAGGCAAGGCGGATGTGGGCTTCGTGCGCACCGGCGTACTGGAAGGCATGGCGCGCGACGGCGCGATCCGGCTCGACCAGTTCAAAGTGCTGAATCTCCAGCCAGCGGAACGCTTCCCGCAACGGCTCTCGACCGAGCTGTTCCCCGAGTGGCCGTTCGCGGCGATGCCCGAAGTCTCCGACGCACTGGTCAAACAGGTCACGCAGGCGCTGCTCGCCATCCGGGCCGAGGACGAAGCCGCCGTACGCGGGAAATACAGCGGCTTCGCTCCTGCCGGCAACTACGCGGCGGTGGAAGAATTGATGCGCAGGCTCAAGGTGAACCCGGAACGGGCGCGCGAATTCGACTTGCGCGATGTACTGCGCAAATATGCTTTTGAATCGGTCGGCGGCGCGCTGCTGCTGCTGTTCGCCGTGTTCGCCGCCTCGCTGCATCTGGCCCGCACCAACCGCCAGCTGCGCTTCAGCTACCACGAACGGGACAAGCTGGACGAAAAGCTGAAGCTGGCCAACACCTCGCTGGAGCGCAAGGTCGAGCAGCGCACGCGTGAGCTTTCCGCCTCGCACCAGCAGATGTATTCACTGCTCAACTCGCTGGAGGAGGGCGCTTATGGCGTGGATGTCGAAGGCGACATCACCTTCGTGAACAAATCCTTCCTCAGGATACTGGGCTTCGATGACGCCTCCGAAGTCACCGGCAGGCACGCCCACAACCTCATCCACCACTCGCACCGAGATGGCACACCCTATCCCGCAAAGGAGTGCAAGGTGTACCGAGCCTATCTCGCCAACGAAGCCAGCCACGAGGTAGACGAGGTATTCTGGCGCCGGGATGGCCGCGCCGTGCCGGTGGAATACTGGTCGCAACCGATCGAGATCGACGGCGTCATGCAGGGTGCCATCGTCACCTTCTTCGACATCTCGGAACGGCTCAAGGCCGAGAGCGACCTGCGCATCGCCGCCTCCGCCTTCGAGACGCAGGAAGGTATCCTCATCACCGATGCCGCCAACCGCATCCTCAAGATCAACCGCGCCTTCAGCCAGATCACCGGCTACACCGAGAGCGAGATCCTCGGCAAGAATCCACGGCTACTCAGTTCGGGGCGACAGAGCGCCGATTTCTACGCAGCGATGTGGGAAAGCCTGAAGCACACCGGCATCTGGGAAGGTGAGATCTGGAACCGGCGCAAGAATGGGGAGGATTATCCGCAAGAGCTCACCATCACATCGGTCAAGGACAGGAACGGCTCCATCACCAATTACGTCGCCTCGTTCACTGACATCACGCTACGCAAGCAGGCTGAGGACGAGATCAAGAGTCTCGCCTTCTACGACCCGCTCACCCAGTTGCCGAACCGACGCCTGCTGATTGACCGGATGCAACAAGCGATCGCTGCCGCCTCGCGCCACGGCAGCATCGGCGCACTGCTGCTGATTGATCTGGACAACTTCAAGTCACTCAACGACACGCTGGGTCACGATCAGGGAGATCTGCTGCTCCAGCAAGTCGCGCGCCGGCTGGAATCCTGTATGCGTGAGGGTGACACCGTCGCCCGACTGGGAGGTGACGAGTTCGTGGTGCTGCTGGAGGACTTGGGCAACAAGGCGGGCGAGGCCGCCTCGCTGACGGAAACGGTGGCCGAGAAGATCGCCGACACTCTTACACAGCCTTATGTTCTGGACAGCCAAACGATCCACAGCACGCCCAGCATAGGTATCACGATCTTCGACGGACACGACCGTTCCATTGATGATTTCATCAAACAGGCCGACATCGCCATGTATCAGGCCAAAAAGGCCGGGCGAAACACCGCACGCTTCTTCGACCCGCAAATGCAACATGCGATCGAGGCCCGCGCCGCATTGGAGTCTGAGTTGCATCAGGCGCTGGAGAGCGGACAGTTCCAACTACATTATCAGGTCCAAGTAGATAGCATCGGTCTGCCGGTGGGGGCGGAGGCGCTCATCCGCTGGATACACCCGGAGCACGGCCTCGTCCCGCCTGCGGCATTCATCCCCGTGGCAGAGGAAACCGGCCTGATCCTGCCTCTCGGGCAATGGGTGATAGAACAGGCCTGCGCCCAACTCAAACACTGGCAGCGGAACATCGCCACCAGCAGCTTGGTATTGTCGGTGAACGTCAGCGCCAAGCAGTTCCATCAGGCGGACTTCGCCTCTCAGGTGCAGTCCGCCGTGCAGCGTCACGCCATCGCCCCCGGGTTGCTGAAACTGGAACTGACCGAAAGTATGCTGGTGGAGCGCATCGAAAGTACGATCATCACGATGAGCGCACTGAAATCCATCGGCATCCAGTTCTCGCTGGACGACTTCGGCACTGGCTACTCGTCGCTGCAATACCTCAAACGGCTACCTCTCGACCAGATCAAGATCGACCAGTCGTTCGTGCGCGACCTCGCCTCCGACGGCAGCGACAAAGCCATCGTCAGAACGATCATCGCCATGTCACACAGCCTGAATCTGGATGTCATCGCCGAAGGGGTAGAGACAGCCGAACAACGGCTATTGCTGCTCAAGAAGGGCTGCCGCCACTTTCAGGGTTACCTGTTCGGCAAGCCCCTGCCGATCATCGAGTTCGAGACCGCGCTGTCAGCATCTAGGCTGAACGTGCGCTCACCCTAGTCGTCGAATGCCCGGTCGCCCTCGTCCACCACATCGCCCAGCTTCAGCCCCTTGAAGTCGAACAGCGCGCCGTCCAGCAGGTGCGACGGCTTCACATTCTGCATCGCGGTGAAGATGGTCTGCGTGCGCCCCGGATACTGACGCTCCCACTCGGTGAGCATCTCCTTGATGTTCTGCCGTTGCAGATTCTCCTGCGAACCGCACAGGTTGCACGGGATGATGGGGAACTCCATGCCGCGCGCGTAGCGGGCGATGTCCTTCTCGGCGCAGTAGGCCAGCGGACGGATCACGATGTGGTCGCCCTTGTCGGTGACCAGCTTGGGCGGCATCGCCTTCAACTTGCCGCCGAAGAACATATTGAGAAACAGCGTCTCCACCATGTCGTCGCGGTGATGCCCCAGCGCGATCTTGTTCGCCCCCAACTCGCCCGCCACCTTGTAGATGATGCCGCGCCGCAGCCGCGAACACAGCGAACAAGTGGTCTTGCCCTCGGGGATTTTGGCCTTGACGATGGAATAGGTGTCCTGCGTCTCGATGTGATATTCCACGCCGAGGTTCTTCAGATAGTTCGGCAACACATCGGCAGGAAAACCCGGCTGCTTCTGGTCAAGATTCATCGCCACGATGCGGAAGTCGATCGGCGCGCGTTTGCGCAAAGTGAGTAGCACATCCAGCAGCGTGTAGGAATCCTTGCCGCCGGACAAGCACACCATCACCGAGTCGCCCTCCTCGATCATGTTGAAGTCGGCGATGGCCTTGCCGACCTGATGCTCCAAACGACCTTTGAGGCGGTTGAAGTTGGTGGAGTGGGATTCGAAATGGATGGGTTGAATGGTGTCGGTCATGGTATTCAATAGTTCTGCTTAAATTAAATTAAGAGCGTCATTCCGGCGCAGGCCGGAATCCAGTCCAAACGAATACTCCGCGTAGCGGGCAAAATCGATTTTGTCCCGCTACGCAGGTGATTTTCTGATTTGCTGGATTCCGGCCTGCGCCGGAATGACGGAGTCAAAGATTCACACTGCGTCCGCCGTCCACATTGACCACCTGTCCGGTGATGTAAGGCGCATCACCGATCAGGAAAGCCACGGTGCGGGCGATGTCGTCGGGCGCGCCTTCGCGTTTGAGCAGGGAATGGGCGACGATGTTGCGGCGCTTTTCCGCGTCGTCCCAGTCGCCGCCTTCCGGCCACAGGATCACGCCGGGGGCGACCGCGTTGACGCGCACCTGCGGGGCGAGTTCTTGCGCCAATCCCTTGGTCAGCGCCACCAGTCCGGCCTTGGCCACGCTGTACAGCAGATGGCCGTGCATCGGGCGTTCGGCGTGGATGTCCACGATGTTCACGATGGCGCCGTGACGGCGGCGCAACTCGGGCGCGGCGGCTTGGGCGAGGAACAGCGGCGCTTTCAGGTTGGTGCCGAGCAGGTCGTGCCAGTGCGCTTCGTCCGTCTCGGCCAAGGTGGCGGCATAAAAACTGGACGCATTGTTGACCAGCGCATCCAACTGTCCGAACCGCTGTACTGCCGCCTCGACCAAGCGAGGCAAAGCCGCGATGTCCAGCAGGTCGGCCTGCACACTGAGGGCGGAATCGGCGCGAGCGGCATTCAACTCGGCGCACAACGCCTCGGCTTCGGCGGCGGAATAACGGTAATGGATGACGAGGTTCGCGCCCGCCGCGTGCAGCCGTCGACAGATCGCCGCCCCCACGCGCTTCGCCCCCCCCGTCACCAATACCGTCTTACCTTGCATCATGTCCCTTAAATATCCGTTCGCCCTGAGCCTGTCGAAGGGCATCTGCCCCTCGCCCCTCAAACTGCTAAACTTGCGCCCTGTTTCGAATTATACCTGACCATGTCCGCCGCCACGCTCCCCGTTCCCAGCCCCGAAGCCCAAGCCCACAGCGCCCGCCTGACCCAACTCATCCAGCAGGAGATTGCCGCGAATGGCGGCTGGCTGCCGTTCGCACGTTACATGGAACTGGCCTTGTACGCGCCGGGGCTGGGCTATTACACGGCGGGCGCGCGCAAGTTCGGCGCGGCAGGCGACTTCATCACCGCACCGGAACTCTCCGCGCTGTTCGGTCGCACACTGGCGCGCCAGCTCATCCAAATCATGCAAGCCAGTACCTCACATATTCTTGAATTGGGTGCGGGCAGCGGCAAACTGGCGGTAGATATTCTGGCCGAACTGGAGGCGTTGGGCGCGTTGCCGGAGCGTTATTCCATCCTTGAGGTCAGCGCCGACTTACGCCAGCGCCAGCAACAACTCATCACCGAACGCCTGCCGCATCTGGCCGACAGAGTGCATTGGCTGGACGCGCTGCCGGACGAGATCAGCGGCGCAGTGTTCGGCAACGAAGTACTGGACGCGCTGCCGGTGCATCTGGTGCGCTGGCTCCCCTCTCCCGCAAGCGGGAGAGGGGCTGGGGGTGAGGGGCTGTACGATCCTGTATCCATCCCCGCAAAGCCCCTCACCCTAACCCTCTCCCGCTTGCGGGAGAGGGAACAAGAGCTGTGGGAGCGCGGCGTATCGCTCTCCGACTCCGGCCAACTCTGCTGGCAAGACCGCCCGCTCACCGACCTTGCCTTGCTCGCCGCCGCGCAGCGACTCGACGTGCCAGACGACTACCTGAGCGAACTCCCTCTAGCGGCCAACGGCCTGATCGCCAGCCTCGCCCAGCGCCTGCAACAAGGCGCGCTGCTATTCATCGACTACGGTTTCGGCGCGCGCGAGTTCTATCACACGCAACGTGATCGCGGCACGCTGATGTGCCACTACCGCCACTACGCCCACGACGACGCGCTGTTCCTGCCCGGTTTGCAAGACATCACCGCCCACGTCGATTTCACCGCCGTCGCCGAAGCGGGCGTGGATGCCGGGCTGGAATTCCTCGGCTACACCTCGCAAGCGTTCTTCCTCCTCAACTGCGGCATCGCCGACCTGCTGCGCGCAGTGTCGCCGGACGACGTGCGCACCTACGCCCCGCTCTCCGGCCAGTTACAAAAGCTGACCAGCCCGGCCGAGATGGGCGAGTTGTTCAAAGTGGTCGCGCTAGGGCGCGGGCTGGATGCGCCGCTGATGGGCTTTGCGCGCGGTGATTTGTCGCGGCTACTGTAGTTTGATGCGCAGTATCAGATGAGATACTATCTTGCGCATGAACAAGCGAACCAAACTCCTCGATGCCATGCGCAACAATCCCCGCGATTGGCGCATTGAGGATCTGCTGGTGGTAGCCAATTCGCTCGACATCGAGTGCCGCAACAACGGCGGCAGCCACCATGTGTTCAGCTTTCCCGGTGCCGAAAGCGATGTCACAGTTCCAGCGCATCGCCCGATCAAACCCGTCTATATCCGCCAGTTCCTGTTGCTGGTGGATAGTGCAAAGGAGTGCAGAAAATGACCTCAGCAACCATCAAATCCATCGAATCGGTCCAGCCGACCTATCCCTTCGAGGCGTATTCCCACGTCATCAGTCCGTTGTCGCAGCCTGAGGGCGGCGGGTTTCTGATTACTTTTCCAGACCTACCCGGCTGCATGTCTGACGGCGCGACCGAGATCGAAGCCATCGCCAACGGCAGGGATGCCTTCCTAGCTTGGATTTCTGCGCGCCTCGATGCAGGGAAAGAAATCCCACAACCCAGCTACCGCCCCGACAGCCTGCCTGACGTTTCCGGTCGCTTCGTCACCCGCCTACCCAAGTCCGTCCACGCTAAACTGGCAGAGCGCGCCAAAGCGGAGGGCGTCAGCCTGAATACGTTGGTGCTAACATTTGTGGCTGAGGGGCTGGGGCGTCGGGCAGCGTAACCTTTAACGATTATTTCGAATAAAAGATGCGCCCCAAAATGCGGGGGAAAACTTGAAAGCAACCATCCGCGCAACCTTACCTCAATCTGCAAAACAAGAGGACTGATTGTCCCGGTGTATAATCCGCGCCTGTTTTCAAGGCTAAGCCCATGTCCATCCCCGTTCTCAATTTCAAATCCCACCTTTCCGAACTGTTCGCGCAAGCACGTCAGGCGGTCGCGCCTGAGCTGGCCGATACCGCCATCGTCATCGAGCGCCCCAAGCAGGCTGCGCATGGCGATTACGCCTGCAATCTGGCGATGCAGCTGGCGCGTCCGTTGCGTAAGTCGCCGCGCGACATCGCCAACGCGCTGATCGCCGCACTGCCACAGACTGATTTCATCGAGAAGGTGGAGATCGCCGGAGCGGGGTTCATCAACGTGTTCATCGCGCCAGCGGCCAAGCAGCGCGTGGTGCAGGGGGTATTGCAGGCCGGGGCGGGCTACGGCCATATACATGTCGGGCAAGGACGCAAGGTGCAGGTCGAGTTCGTCTCGGCCAACCCGACCGGACCGCTGCACATCGGTCACGGACGCGGGGCGGCGGTGGGCGATTGTCTGTGCCGTTTGCTGCACGCAGCGGGTTGGAACGTGACGCGCGAGTTCTACTACAACGATGCGGGCGTGCAGATCGAGAATCTGATGCGCTCGGTGCAGCTGCGCTGCAAGGGGCTGACGCCGGACGATCCGTCTTGGCCGGAGAACGGCTATCGCGGCGATTACATCCTCGATGTCGCCAATTCCTACATGGCGAAAGAGACGGTGGTCGCGGACGACCAGCACATCACCGGGCTGGGCGACGCGGACGACGAACAAGCCATCCGCCATTTCGCCGTAGCCTATCTGCGCCGTGAGCAGGATTTGGATATGCGCGCCTTCGGCGTGGAGTTCGACGTGTTCTCGCTGGAGTCGGCGCTGTACACCGAAGGCAAGGTGGACGCGACGGTGCAGAAGCTGATCGCCAGCGGCCACACTTACGAGCAGGACGACGCGCTGTGGCTGCGCACCACCGACTTCGGCGACGACAAAGACCGCGTGATGCGCAAGACCGATGGCGGCTACACCTACTTTGTGCCGGACGTGGCCTATCACTGGGACAAGTGGCAGCGCGGCTTCGAGCTAGTCATCAACGAGCAGGGTGCAGACCACCACTCCACCATCACCCGCGTCCGCGCCGGTTTGCAGGCACTGGACGTGGGCATCCCTAATGGCTGGCCGAGCTATGTCCTGCACCAGATGGTGACGGTGCTGAAGAACGGCGAAGAGGTGAAGATCTCCAAGCGCGCGGGCAGTTATGTGACGCTGCGCGACCTGATCGACGAAGTGGGCTGCGACGCGACGCGCTATTTCTTGGCCGCGCGCTCGCCCGATTCGCAACTGGTATTCGACATCGACTTGGCCAAATCGCAGAGCAACGACAATCCGGTGTACTACATCCAGTACGCCCACGCCCGTATCAGTGGTGTGCTGACACAGTGGGGCGGCGACCTCACCGTGTTGCATCGCGCCGAAGTCAGCGCACTGGATAGCGACTACGAGCGCATGTTGTTGCAGAAGCTGATCGACTTCCCGCAGGTGATCGAGACCGCCGCAAACGATCTCGCACCGCATCAGATCACCGTCTACCTCAAGGATTTGGCAGCGGATTTCCATAGCTACTACAATGCCTCGCGCTTCTTGGTCGAGGACGAGGCCGTAAAGCTGGCGCGTCTGGCACTGATTCTGGCCGTGGCGCAAGTGATGAAGAACGGGCTGGCGCTGTTGGGCGTCTCCGCCCCGGACAAAATGTAAGGATGATGGTATGAGCAAAACTTCCGTAGGGCGCGCACCTGCGCCAAAAAAGAGTGGCGGCAAAGCAGGCCTCTTCATCGGCATTCTGATGGGTATGGTGCTGGGGTTGGTAGTCGCCGGTGGCGTAGCCTGGTATCTGATGAAGCTGCCCAGCCCGTTCACCGCTGTCGAACAACAACCAGAAGCGCCGGTCATCAACAAGCCACTGGTCAAGACTCCGCCGCGTGTGACGCCCGTTCCCGAGCAGCCCGTCGCCAGTGCGCCCGCAGCGGCATCCGCCGTGGCCGATGGCAAGCCTCGCTTCGATTTCTACAAGGTGCTGACCGACAAGCAGGACACCAGCGTGCCCACGCCCAAGGTGGTGGATAAATCGGTCGATGCCGAGACTGCCACCCAACCCGCACCGGACAACGCCACGTATTATCTCCAGACCGGCTCGTACAGCAGCACCGCCGATGCCGACAACGAAAAGGCCAGACTGGCGATGCTGGGACAGGATGCCAACATCAGCCATCAGTTCGTGCAAGACAAGGGTACACGCTACTTCGTACGCCTGGGCCCGTACAAGGGCGCTGCCGAGATGAACAAGGCACGCGCCACTCTGCGGCAGAACGGCATCACTGCCACCCCCGTCAAAGCGCAATAACCGCGAGGAATCCAGATGAAGAAGCTGTTCAAACACCTGCTTGCTCTATCCACCCTGCTCCTGTCCAGCGCAGCACTGGCTGGCGGCAATGTCACCCCGGTGAACCCGCCCCAGCCGACGCAGAGCGGCAACAAGATCGAAGTACTGGAATTCTTCGCCTACCCTTGCCCGCACTGTTTTCACCTGCACCCCGACCTGAGCGCATGGGAAAAGAAGCTGCCCAAAGACGTGACGCTGACTTACGTCCCGGTAGTCTTCCGCGATTCCTGGGAGCCGATGGCTTACACCTTCTACGCGTTGGAAGCATTGGGCCAACTCCCCCGTCTGCACGGCGAGCTGTTCGATGCTTGGAACGTGAACCACATCGAGCTGTATGACCTCGACCACATCACCTCCTTTGTGGCGCAACGCGGCGTGGATCGCAAGAAATTCAGCGACGCCTACAACTCCTTCACCGTGCAGACCAAGGTCGTCCGCAGTAAACAGATGCTGCAAAACTACCGAATCTCCGGCACGCCGACCATCATCGTCGATGGCCGTTTCGCCATCTCCGGCCTACAGCCTGCCGACACCATCCGCACCCTGAACGAGCTGCTCGACCAAGTGCGCAAAGAGCGCGCAGGCGGCAAACGCTGAGTCTGCAACGATGATGAGCGCAGCAGCCTTGCGCGTCGTCGTCACTGGCGCGTCCAGCGGCCTCGGCCTGGCGCTGGCGCGCCATTATCTTGAGCAGGGCGCGGTCGTCGGCGTGTATGCCCGCCGCGCCGAACTGCTGCAAACCCTCGCCGAACAGCATCCCGGACGGGTCCACCTCTACCCGCTGGACGTGCGCGACACCGCCGCCCAGCAAGCCGCAGCCGCAGATTTCATCAGCCACGTCGGAGCGCCCGACATCGTCATCGCCAATGCAGGCGTCAGCGTCGGCACACTCACCGAATACGCCGAAGACCTCGATGCCTTCCAACAAGTGATGGACATCAACGTGCTCGGCATGGTCAAGACCTTCCAACCCTACCTCGCCACGATGCGCTCATTACTCCCCTCTCCCTCCGGGGCTGCGCCAAGACCGCCCGACGGGCGAGCGTCTGGCGGCGCACTCCTTGCGAGTGGAGGGGTTGGGGGACCGCGCACACCGCCGACCTTCGTCGGCATCGCCAGCGTCGCCGGCTTCCGGGGCCTGCCCGGTGCTAGTGCCTACTCAGCCTCCAAGGCAGCCGCCATCTCGTATCTAGAATCGCTGCGGGTGGAATTGCTCGGCAGCGGCGTGCGCGTGGTGACCATCTGCCCCGGCTACATCAGGACACCGATGACCGACGTGAACCCATATCCCATGCCTTTCATGCTGGAAGCCGACGAAGCCGCCCGCCGCATGGCGCGCGCCATCGCCGCCGGAAAGTCGTTCACGGTGCTCCCTTGGCAGATGGGCTTGGGCGGGCGTTTGCTGAGATGGTTGCCTAACTGGCTGTTCGACCGTTTGTTCGCCAAAGCGCAGCACAAACCGCGCGGATTGCTGGGTTGACCGGCCGCTGAGAACGTAGCGAAGATGCACCGGGCGATGTCCACCGCAGCAGTTCTTCAGCGCCCCATCAAGGTTGCTCCAAATCCTCCCTCACCCGCATGAAGCGGGCGAAGCGCGGGATGCCGGTCTTCTCATTCACGCCGTTATAACGGAAAGTCACCCAACTCCCCACGATGGGCGGCGCACGCCGCTCGGTGTCCGACAACCCCGCACCCAACCTGAATCGCAACCCCTGCGCCGTCTCCACTTCCAGCGCCCCCAGCATCCCGGCGTATCTCCCCTTGCCCGGCAGATGCGCGATAATGCGCGCTTCGGCATCGTCGTAAGGCTTGAGTTTGAGCAGATCATTGCTGCGCCCGGCCCGATGAAGGGCGGTGCGGCGATGCAGCACCAGCCCCTCGCCGCCCTGCTGCACCAGACGCTTCAGCGTGGCGTGCAGCTCGGTCAGCTCCCCCACTCTGAACTGCGCCACATGCCGCACCCACGGTTGCCGGATCGTCGCCACGACGCCCTCCAGCGCGGCATCGCGCTCAGCGAAATCGCCGGGATGAGCGGGCAGATCGAACGCCATGAAGCGCATCCTGCACCAAGCATCGTCGTCCGCCTGCTGCTGGCGCACAGTCGAGACCGCCTCTGCGAAACGCCCGCGCCCCGCCCACAACTCGCCATCCAGCGGGGTCTTGGGCCAGCCCGCCGTGAACCACTCTGGCGCATGGATGGTTTCGCCGCCACGAGTCAGCAGCCGTTCGCCATCCCAATAACCGCGCACGCCGTCGTATTTCTCGCTGACCAGAAAATCGGCAAGACGGACATCGGCGTGGAAAGGATGCGCCAGCGTAAGCGGCGGTTGGCTGGCAAACAAAGGCGCGGAGCTGAGCAAGCAAACGAGTGTCAGCAGCAGCGCGAACCAACGAACTCTCACCATCACCTCCGCATTCACTCAAGGCGCACTCAGGCCGGGACTGGCAATATCCCACAAAAACAGGTCGATGCGTTGAATCTAAGGGAACCGATCTATTCAGAGCGTGCGCCCTGAGCTTGTCGACAGGCTCACCAAGAACGGAGAACCAGCGCCGCCCTAAACTGGCCGGTTGGCGATGCGGGCGAAATCTTCCACGCCCAGATTCTCGGCGCGCAGTTGCGGGTCTATACCCAGACGGGCGAAATCTTCCTCATTGAGATAGGCCTTCAGCGTGTTGCGCAGCGTCTTGCGGCGCTGGCCGAACGCCGCCGCCACGATGGCGGAGAAGCGCGCCTGATCCTTGACCAATAACTGATCGACAGGCAGCGGGATCATGCGCACGATGGCGGAATCCACCTTGGGCGCGGGGCGGAACGAAGCTGGCGGCACGTCGAGCAACTTCTCCATGTAGAAGCGCGCCTGCAACATCACCGACAGCCGCCCGTAAGCCGCCGTCGAAGGCTCCGCCACCATGCGTTCCACCACCTCGTTCTGCAACATGAAATGCATGTCGGTGACGCGAAGGGCGTAGTCCGCGAAGTGAAACAGCAGCGGCGATGAGATGTTGTAAGGCAGGTTGCCGACAATGCGCAACGGCGCGGGCAGCGTGGCGAAATCGAACTTGAGCGCATCGCCCTCGTGGACGGTCAACTTGTCTTTCGGATAATCGGTATGCAGCCGCGCGATGATGTCGCGGTCAATCTCGACCACATGCAGATGATCGAGCGCCTTGAGCAGTGGGCGCGTCAGCGCTCCCAAGCCGGGGCCGATCTCCACCATGGTGTCGACCGCTTCCGGGCGGATGCAACGCACGATGTCGGCAATGATGTTCTGATCGACCAGAAAGTTCTGTCCAAAACGTTTCTTGGCTTGATGGCTCAATTTAATCTCCCGGGAAACGTTTCTGTGCCGGCTCATGCGCGCAGCGCGTGATGCCGGAGCTAGACTGTTTTTTTGCCTTATGCATGGTTCATCTCAACCTTTTAACCAGTCATTCCGGCCTGCGCCGGAATGACGGCTCTCCCCGTTCAGCGGTTCGCAAGTTCATGCCGCGCCATTTCTCGTGCGACCTTGATCGCTTCCAGCAAACTGCCCACCCCGGCCTTGCCCGTACCCGCCAACTCCAGCGCCGTGCCGTGATCGACCGAGGTGCGAATGAGGGGCAGGCCGAGGGTGATGTTCACGCCCTCGCCGAAGCTGGCGTGTTTCAGCACCGGCAAGCCTTGATCGTGGTACATCGCCAGCACAGCATCGGCCTCTTTCAAGCGGTGGACAGCGAACAGGGTGTCGGCGGGTAGAGGTGCGGAGACACTGAAACCCTCGGCGCGCAGTTTATCCAGCACCGGGATCATCACCTCGATCTCTTCGCGTCCAAGGTGGCCACCTTCGCCCGCGTGCGGATTGAGTCCGGCGATCAGGATGCGCGGGTTTTCCAAGCCGAAACGGCGCTGCAAGTCATGGTGCAGGATGCGCAGCACGGCTTCCAGCAAGGGCTGGGTGATGGCGTCGGCCACTTCACGCAGCGGCAGGTGAGTGGTAGCGAGTGCCACGCGCAAGCCGTTGCCCGCCAGCATCATCACCACCAGTGGCGTGTCGGTCAGTTCAGCGAGGACTTCGGTGTGGCCGGTGAACGGGATGCCTGCGTCGTTGATGACACCCTTGTGGACAGGCGCGGTGACCATGCCGACGAATTCGCCCGACTGGCAACCTTGCGCGGCGCGGGTGAGCAGCTCCAGCACGTAGCGGCTGTTGGCGGGATCGAGTTGGCCCGCTTCGACGGAAGCAGACAGCGGGACGTGCAGGACGTGAAGCTGACCGGGAAGTGTAGTCTCCTCCAGCACGCGCTCCCCCCGAGGAAAAGGACGGTAATCGAGCAACTCGACGCGCAGCCCCAGTTGTCCGGCGCGCTGCGCCAGCAATCCTTTATCCGCCAGAACCACCACGGGCAGCCCCGCCAGTTGCAGACACAGATCAGGGCCTATACCTGCGGGTTCGCCGCTGGTGACGACCAGCGGACGGGTATCAGTTGGCTTGCTCAATGCGGTATTCGATATAGGCGCGGTCACGCAGTTGGCGCAGCCAGTCTTGCCAGTTCTCGTCGGACTTCATGGAGCGGATGGCTTGGCGCGCTTGCTGGCGCTTCTGCTCAATGCTCATGTCGGTATCGCGACGCTCGGTCACTTGTATCAGATGCCAGCCGAAACCAGACTGGACTGCATCACTGATCTGGCCGACTTGCAGGGCGTTCATGCCCGCCTCGAACTCGGGCACAGTATCGCCGGGCGAGATCCAGCCCAAGTCGCCACCTTGAGCAGCACTACCATCTTCCGAGAAGGAGCGTGCCTGCTCGGCGAAGTTCGCGCCGTTGTCGATGGCGCGCTTGATCGCCAGCAGACGATCACGGGCGACCTTCTCTGGCACGAGCTCACTGGTCTTGATGAGGATGTGGCGGACGTGGGTCTGCGAGATGAGGATGGGCACATCTTTGCTGCGTTTTTCGATCAGCTTGACGATGTGGAAGCCGTTCGGGCTGCGCAGGATGGGGCTGACCGCGCCCGGCTTCATCTTCTTCAGCTCGTCCAGAAACAGCATGGCGATGCGGTCGGCGGGACGCCAGCCCAGATCGCCACCGGTGAGCGCATCCTTGGCGTCGGAGAATCCCGCCGCGACTTGAGCGAACTCAGCGCCACCATACAGTTGGGCGAGAGCGTCGTCCGCGCGCTTCTTGCTGGTGCGGATCACATCGGCACTGGCCTGCTCCGGCACGACGATGAAGATGTGCGCCAGATGGTATTCGACCCCCTGCCCGGTTTGTTTTTCCTGATTGGCAATGAAGCTATCCGCCTCGTTGTCGCTGATGACCAGCTTGCTATCCACCTCGCGCTCACGCAAGCGTGAGGTGGCGATCTCGGCGCGGATTTCTTCGCGGAACTTGTCGAATTCGACGCCGTCTTTTTCCAGCCGACCACGGAATTCGCTCAGCGTGGCGATGCCGTTCTGCTGGGCGATGCGGTTGAGCGCGCGATCCAGTTGCGTGTCGTCGATGCGCAAGCCGGTCTCTTTGGCGAACTGCGATTGCAACCGTTCGGTGATCATCCGCTCAAGGATCTGCTTCTCCAGAATGCTCGCCTCGGGCAGCGCTGTTCCCTGTTTTTTGAGCTGGCGCGTCACCATTTCGACCCGCTCGTCCAACTCGTGGCGGGTGATGACGTCGTCGTTCACCAACACGACGATCTCGTCGATGGGAGCGACCTGCTTCTGCGGATCCACCGCTTGGGCCCCAGCGATACAAACCAGCCACAGCAGGCTGGCCTGCACAATTTTGTTACGCAACATAAAAGCCTCTCAAAAATCGGCGAATCAATATAAACCCTGCACCGGCACGTCTTCGTGTGTCTGGTTGAGCTTGGTATAGCCGGGGATGCTCTGGCGCAAGGCATTCAGCGGATCGGAACCGACGCGCACCAGACCGTTCAACTCCAATTGGACGAAGATGCCGGTCGAGGTTTGCTGCGTGGAGGTGGTGAAGCGCTGCGCGACCAAGCGAACCGTCCAACAGTCCTGATTATACTCAACGCCAGTCAGCGCCTCCAACAATTGGCTGTCCTGCAAGGAATAGTTCCATCGCATCACCGCGTGCCAGCGGCTGCTCAAAGGCCATTGCGCCGAAACATCGACTTGCCGCAAGCTGGCCCGCGTGTAGCGATAACCGAGATTGAGCACCTTGCCGACCTCGGGTTGGTAACGGGTGGAGAGATTCAGTTTCTCGCTGCGCGACTGGCTGGGGTTGTATTGCAGCGTGCTGTTCAACGACCATGCCCGGCTCACCCGACCAAACGCATCCAGCAGAACGTCCGACGATTGGTTGGTCGAGACTGGCGTATTCAGTGTCACTTGCGGCGACTTCACGCTGAAGCGCTGCCCCATCGCCAGCCGCAGGCGTTCGGCACCGGTCTCCGGCTCGATCATGCGCGAAGTCAACGCCAGAGTCGCCTGATTGGCGTCGCCGATACGGTCACTACCGAAGAAGCGATTCTCGGTGAATATTTGCGCAAAATTGAAGTCGGCCTGCGCCGTGTCGAAGACCGGCAAGCTATTTTGGTTGCGATAAGGGATGTAGACGTAATACAGGCGCGGCTCCAGCGTCTGCACATAGTCTTGTCCGAAGAAATTGGCATCGCGCTCGAACTCCACGCCGCCATCCAGACTAGCGATGGGCAGGGTACGCGTCGCCGTCGCAGGCAAGCCCGCCAGATTATTCACCCCCAGCGAATAGCTGGTGCTATGCACCCCGACTTTGGGGGTCAGGTGATAGCCTGCCGTTTTCACCAGTGGATAGCTCACGCTGGGGTACATCACCAAGCGCCGCCCATTCACAGCAGAAGGATGGCTGAAATCAACGAACTCGCCGGAGAACGCCACATTCGCCCCGGCCAGAGGATGCTGCCCCAGCACAGTGAGCTGCGGCGTGCGGTAATAAGGGACAACGACTGGAGCCGCCGGATCCTGCAAAGTCTGGAACCGCTGGACGCGCAGATTCGCATTCCACCAGTCGCTAGGCGCATACGACAGCACGCCCTCGCGCATCAGATTTACCTGTGCCGTACCCGTGATCGAGTTGGAGAGGTCGCGGAAGTAGGCATCGTCGGATACCTGATTGAAATCCAGCTTGCCTGAAAAATCGTGCCCGAATTGCTGTGCGTGTTTCAACGCCATGCGCGTCCGCGTCGAACGGGCGACTTGATCGTTCGGCAACACATCCAGATGCGCCTCACCCACATAGTCGCTCTCCAGATAGCGGAATTCGTTGCTCAGTTGCAGGCCGCGCTTGAGCATCACGCGGGGGGAAACCGTCGCATCCCGGTTAGGCGCGATGCTCCAATAATAAGGCACGACCACCTCGCTGCCGCCACGCGCCGTGCTGCCGAACACCGGCCCGAGGAATCCTGACTTGCGCTGCCCGCCCAGAGAAAAGTCCATCCAGGGAGAATACAGCAGCGGAATGCCCTTCCAAGTCACCCAAGCATGTTCCGCCTCGCCCACTTGGCGACTCCGATCCATGTCCAACTGGGTCGTACTCATCACCCAGTCTTCCTTGCCCGCAGGGCAAGTGGTGTACTCCGCATTGGTCAGGGTGTAATTCAACTTACCTTCGAATTTGAGACTATCCGCTCGCGCGTGGCTCTTGTTTTCGCGGATGTAGAACACCGGTTTTTCCATACTGCCGATGCCAGAATCGAGATTGATACTCATCCGAGTACCCTCGACAGTGCTGCCGTTCTGCTCGATACGTACCGAACCGTCCGCCTGCAATTCACGCGGCCCCTTGAGATACAGCATATGATCGGCCCGCACCGACTGGTCCAGCTTGCGCACTTCGACATTGCCGGTGGCTTCGATCTGCTCGTCCTGCCTATCCTCCACGCGATCGGCATAGAAGAAGATGGGCGCATCCTGTGGCGACTCCGGCACCTTTTGAAAACGCTGTTCCGGCGGAGACGGTCGCCCGTCCTCTTCCGCATAAGCGACAGCGGAGAACAGACACAGCAGGGAAAGGGCAACGGGCTTGAGGCGGAAATGCATGATGCGGGGTTGATAAATTAAGGTGCTAAAATCGCACAAATCCACAATTAAGGCAATTCATAATGCAACGCCAGAAACAGCTCAGCGATTGGCTCTCCAGCCTGTATCCGAACGAAACCTTCACCCTCGCCCCCGCCTCCGCCGATGCCAGCTTCCGCCGCTATTTCCGTGCGACGTTCCCCAACGGCGAGACGCGCGTGGTGATGGATGCCCCGCCCCAGCACGAGGACTGCCGCCCATTCCTGCATATCGGCAAGTTATTCGAGGATGCCGGAACGCATGTGCCGCATGTGTATGCGCAAGATCTGGAGCAAGGTTTCCTGCTACTGTCCGACCTCGGCAATACGACTTATCTGCAAGCCTTGCGCGGGAAGGATGGTGGCAACGCCGCGAAACTCTACGGCGCTGCCACCGATGCGCTCATCAAGATTCAGCTCGCATCTAAGCCCAACGAACTACTACCTTACGACGAAGCCTTGCTGCGCCGCGAGTTGAACCTGTTCCCCGAGTGGTACATCGGCAAGCATCTGGGCAAGACGCTGAGCGACAAGCAGAGCCACAATCTGGAGCGCGCCTTCAAGGCCATCCTCGCCAACAATCTGGCGCAGCCGTGCGTATATGTGCACCGCGATTATCACTCGCGCAATTTGATGCTGACCGAGCCGAATCCAGGAATATTGGACTTTCAAGATGCCGTCTACGGCCCCATCACCTACGACCTCGCCTCGCTGTTCAAGGACGCCTACATCCAGTGGGAAGAGCCGGAGATCATGGACTGGCTGATTCGCTACTGGGAAAAAGCGCGTGCTGCCGGGCTGCCAGTGCGTGAGGATTTCGGCGAGTTCTACCGCGACTACGAGATGATGGGCGTACAGCGCCACATCAAAGTGCTGGGCATCTTCGCCCGTCTGTCTCACCGCGACGGCAAGGACGGCTACCTGAAAGACATCCCGCTGGTGTTCGAATACCTGCATCGCGCCTGCGCCCGCTACATCGACCTCAAGCCGCTGCTCAATCTGCTCGACGAACTGCACCCGAACGACGTGCAGGAAGGCTATTCCTTCTGATGCTCCCGTTGTCCCCTGCGCCTAGCCTGACCTTACCCCCCTTTATCAAAGGGGGGCAGGGAGGATTTGCTGTTTCAGGTGCTAGGGCTACTCCCTCTCCCCAGCCCTCCCCCCGTGGGGGAGGGAGCAAACGTGAAAGGCTTTTTCCTTGCTTGCCATGATCCTTGCCGCCGGACGCGGCGAACGCATGCGTCCGCTCACCGACCACACCCCCAAGCCCTTGTTGCAGGTGGGCGGCAAGCCGCTGATCGTGTGGCACATCGAGCGACTGGTGCAGGCCGGCATCACCGACCTCGTCATCAACCACGCCCACCTCGGCCAGCAGATCGAAGACGCGCTGGGTGAGGGCAGCCAGTTCGGCGCAACCATCCGCTACTCGCCGGAGATCTCCGCGCTGGAGACCGCAGGCGGCATCGCCAACGCGCTGCCGTTGCTTTCCTCCCCTCGCCCTCCGGGAGAGGGGTTGGGGGTGAGAGAGGTCTTCGCCGTCATTAACGGCGACATCTGGTGCGACTACGACTTCACCCGTCTGCCCGACCTCGCCCGCAAGCTCGAAGCCAGTCACGACCTCGCTCACCTAGTGCTGGTCAACAACCCCGAACACCACCCGAACGGAGATTTTTCGCTGGAAGCTGGGCGCATTCCATCCCTTCCCCCTTCCCCCTTCCCGAGAGGTACACTTTCTCCGGCATCGGCCTCTACCGCCCAGCCTTGTTCGACGGCATCACGCGCGGCACCGCCGCCCCGCTCGCCCCGCTGCTGCGTGCCGCCATCGCCGACGGAAAAGTCAGCGGCGAACACCACCCCGGACGCTGGGTGGACGTAGGTACGCCGCAACGTCTGGCCGAACTCGACAAGGAATTGCGCGCATGACCGACTCCGCCCTCTACCAGCGCCGCCGCGCGCAGCTGATGCAGCAGATGGGACGCGGCATCGCCGTCATCCCCACCGCCGAGGAAGTCGAACGCAACGGCGACACCCATTACGCCTACCGCCACGACAGCAGTTTCTACTACCTCACCGGCTTCACCGAGCCGGAGGCGGTGCTGGTGCTGATCGCGGGTGATGCACCGCAGTCCCTCCTGTTCTGCCGCGAAAAGAATCTGGAGCGCGAGATATGGGATGGCTTCCGCCACGGCCCCGACGCAGCGCGCGAGCAGTTCGGCTTCGATGCCGCCCACCCCATCGCCCAGCTCGACGAAAAACTGGTCGAACTGATGAGCAACCAGCCCACGCTGTATTGCCCGCTGGGCGCGGATACCAACTGGGATGCGCGCCTGCTCAAGCTGCGCGGCGCAGTGCAAGCCAAGGTGCGTAGCGGCGTGCGTGCGCCAGACGAACTGCGCGATGTGCGTGGCGTGTTGCACGAGATGCGTCTCATCAAGGATGACCACGAACTGGCCGTGATGCGCCGTGCCGCCGCCATCTCCTGCGCGGCGCACCGCCGCGCCATGCAGTTCGCCCGCCCCGGCCAGTTTGAATACGCAGTCGAGGCCGAGTTGCTGCACGAGTTCGTGCGCCAGGGCGCGCGCCATCAGGCTTACCCCGCCATCGTCGCGGGCGGTGCCAACGCCTGCGTGCTGCACTACGTCAGCAACGACCAGAAACTGCGTGACGGCGACCTGTTACTGATCGACGCCGGTTGCGAAGTAGACGGCTACGCCGCCGACATCACCCGCACCTTCCCGGTGAATGGCCGCTTCAGCCCCGCCCAGCGCGACGTGTACGAAGTCGTCCTCGCCGCCCAGTCCGCCGCCATCGCCGCCACCCGCCCCGGCAACACCTGGGACGCCCCGCACGCCGCCGCCGTGCGCGTCCTAGCCCAAGGGATGCTCGACCTCAAGCTGCTCAGCGGCAGCCTCGATGGCGTACTCGAAAGCGAGTCCTACAAACGTTTCTACATGCACCGCACCGGCCACTGGCTGGGCATGGACGTGCATGACGTGGGCGACTACAAGGTGGACAACCACTGGCGCCACCTCCACCCCGGCATGACCCTCACCATCGAACCCGGCTGCTACATCCGCCCCGCCGCCGACATCCCCGAAGCCCTGTGGAACATCGGCATCCGCATCGAGGATGACGTGGCGGTGACGGAAACTGGCTGCGAAGTGCTGACGGCGGACGCGCCGAAGACGGTGGCAGAGATTGAAATATTGATGCAGCGATGAATCCCGATAAGGCGGATTTACCTTAATCCCCCCGGCAACACCGGGGGATTTTTGCGTGTATTTATCTCTTTGATCGTTCCATCGCAGAGGGTGTCCCGGGTGCAATGAAATCCGGCGCGGCCTTGATATTACCCGTCGCCCCGAGTTCCGCTATGCCGCATGAGCTAGCTGCAACAGGCTACCGACTAACTCCCGGCAGCCTGACTGCTTACGGCGTTTCCGCCTGATCCATGCGGCTGAGGATGATACCGGTCTTGCGTTGCAGGCCGCTGGCTTCGCGGTGGGTGTCGTAGTAGCGCGGGTTGGGCACCATCGCGGCCAGTTTGGCGGCTTGCGCGGGGGTGAGTTGGGTGGCGCTGATCTTGAAATAGTGGCGCGCAGCGGCTTCTGCGCCGAATACGCCGTTGCCCCATTCGATGACGTTGAGGTAGATCTCGAAGATGCGTCGCTTGTCCATCACCGCCTCCATCATCACCGTGATGGCGGCCTCTTCGAGTTTGCGCCAGGGCGTGCGTTTGCCGGAGAGGAACAGGTTCTTCGCCAGTTGCTGGCTGATGGTGGAGCCGCCCGCGACGATCTTGCCCTTCTTTAGGTTCTTCTCGTAGGCCTTCTGGATACCGTCCCAGTCGAAGCCTTCGTGATCGACGAATTTGGCGTCTTCCGAGACGATCAGCGCGCGTTTCAGGTTGGGCGAGATCTTGGCGTAGGGCACCCACTTGTGCTGCAACTCGGCGTTCGGATTCTTATCTTGCAACACTTCCAGCCGCTCTTCCATGAAGGCGCTGGTCGAGGGGTTGTACTTCGTCCACCACAGTACATGCGCGAAGATCCACAGCTGATAGGCCAGCAGCAGCCCAAACAGCACGGCTGTGATGCGCCAAGTCCAGTACCAGATGCGCATCTTCAGCCCTGCCGCAGCGCCGCCAGCACTGGCGCGGTCTCTGGGCGCACTTCGCGCCATTTGCAGAAAGCCTCGGCAGCCTGCTCGACCAGCATCCCCAGCCCGTCGGATAGCTTTGCCGCGCCTTGTTCGCGGGCGAACTTCAAGAACGGCGTGTCGCGCCCGTACATCATGTCGTAGGCCAGCGAGTTGGCCGAGAAGATTCCGGGCGGCAGCGGCGGCAGCGCGTCCGACAGACTGCTCGATGTCGCGTTGACCACCACGTCGAACTGCTTGCCCGCCAGCCCTTCGTAGCTGCTGGCGAACACCGTGCCGTAGCTGGCGAAGTCTTCGACCATCTTCTGGGCTTTCTCCGGCGTGCGGTTCACCACTACGATGCTCGCTCCGGCGTTGAACAACTGCCAGATCACCCCGTGCGCTGCGCCGCCCGCGCCCATCAGTAGCACTTTTTTGAACAGCAGGCGAAAGCCCAGATTCTGCTCGATGTCGGTCACCAGCCCTGCGCCGTCGGTGTTGTCACCCAGTATCTTGCCGTCGCGGAAGAACAAGGTGTTCACCGCCTGCGCTGCCTGTGCGCGTCCGGTCAGTTGTGCGCACAGCTTGAACGCCTCGAACTTGAACGGCACGGTCACGTTGCAACCCCTGTAACCCTCGCCACGCAAGCGCTCGATCATTGCGGCAAAGCCGTCCAGCGGCGCGTCGATGGCTTCGTAGCTGATGTCCTGCCCGGTTTGCTCGGCGAACTGGCGATGGATCAGCGGCGATTTGCTGTGAGAGATGGGATGTCCGAGTACGGCGTAACGGTCAGTCATGGCGCGGATTTTGGTTGAGAACTGGCGCGGATTATAGCGGATGGGCGAGAAAGGCTAACTGCTTGTTCGGCGCGAAGTGCGCGTAAAGCCAGTTCGGGCGATGCCGCTCCAGCCTTCGCCGCAACGTATAATCTCGTCCTTGATCGATTCTGAGGCGCAACCATGTTGGCATCCCTTGCTGTTTTCCCTTCCTTGCCGGACGAACTGTCCGTTCCCCATCTGCTGGTGTTGCTACCCAAATCTGATGTGCTGCCAGACGGAGTCCCGCATGGCGAATTGCTGGCGGCGGTGTTGGCGCGGCGCGAGATGAAGGCGGATGAGTTGGCGAAATCACCAGTCAGCGCCAACACCGCCGATGGCGGCTTGGTGTGTTGGGCGATGCTGGATGCGAGCAAGGATATTTTTGCGCGCCAGACCCAAGTGCGCAAGGTGCTGCAAACCTTGCTGGACGAGTATCCGCAGAAGCTCGCCATTGTGGTGCTGGGCGATGAGACGCAGCGCCAGCAGGCTGCCGGGCTGGCGGTGTACGGCGCATGGGTGAACGCTGCGCTGTTGCCGCAACGCAAAAAGAAGGACGAGCGCAAGCCGCTGAAGCGGATCGAGCTGTACGGTGTGGCAGACAATGCGGCCTTCGCAGCGTTGCAGGCGCAAGCTGCCGGCAATCTGCTGTGCCGCGAGCTGACTATTTTGCCGCCCAACGAGCTGACGCCGGGCTTGTACCGCGAGCGTGTGCGCAAGCTGGCCGTCGAGCGCGGCTGGTCGCATGAGGAATTCGACATGGCGGCGCTGCGCGGCATGGGCGCAGGCGCGTTCGTCGCAGTGGCTCAGGGCAGCGAGCCTGAGGACGCTGCCATCGTGCATCTGTCCTACCGCCATCCCGACGCCCAGCAGACCGTGGCGCTGGTTGGCAAGGGCATCTGTTTCGACACCGGCGGCCACAACCTCAAGCCTTCGCGCTATATGCACAACATGCACGAAGACATGAACGGGTCGGCAGTGGCGCTGGGAATTCTGCTCGCCGCATCGCAGCAGAAGCTGGCGGTGAATCTCGATTGCTGGCTGGCGCTGGCGCAGAACCACATCAGCCCGAAAGCCTATAAGCAGAACGACGTGGTGACGGCGCTCAACGGCACGACTATCGAGATCATCCATACCGATGCCGAGGGCCGCATGGTGCTGGCCGATACGCTGACGCTGGCCTCGCGCGCCAAGCCCGACCTGATGATCGACTTCGCCACGCTGACCGGCAGCATGGCCACCGCGCTGGGCGCGCGCTACTCCGGTGTGTTGGGCAACCGCGACAAGTTAGTGCAACGCGCCGTGCGTGTCGGCAAAGAGACTGGCGAGCGGCTGTGCGCCTTCCCGCTGGATGAGGATTACGAAGCCGAGCTGGATTCCAAGATCGCCGACATCAAGCAATGCACGCTGGCGGGCGAGGCCGACCACATTCTGGCGACGCGATTCCTGCAACGCTTTGTCGAACACGACACGCCTTGGCTGCACATCGATCTGTCATCCAGTCGCTGCGAAGGCGGGCTGGGCGCGGTAGTGGCGGATGTGAACGGCTTCGGCGTGGGCTGGGGATTGGCGATGGTGCGCGCTGACTGATTTGGGATATTATGCAGATCAAATACAGCAAAAGAGCAGACCGTGACCGATCAAACCACTCAGGAAGAACAGCGAAAACTGGCTGAGCACAGAAAGCATCAGCGCTTCCTCGTTCACTGGCGCGCCGCTTTGGTCTACAAAAACGACGGCACGCGCGAAGTATTTCAGGGGCGCACTTACGACATCTCCATCAGCGGTGCCAGCCTGTATTCGGAGCACAACATCTTCGTGGAAGGGCCGATTACCCTGTTACTGGCGATGCAGCCGCTACATCCCGGGCAGAGCGAGACCACCGTTGAGATCCAATGCCGCATGATCTACACCGTGCTCTCATCTCATCATCACCGCTTTCGCATCGGGCTGCACTTTTTGCACTTCAAGGATGACGGCAAGGCGAAGTTACAACAGGCGCTCTCCAAACGTAGCGCGGCGGTTCCATTCTAGCTCAGGGCATCACGCCGCTAGGGCAATCAGCAAATAGCGACTAAACTTGCCCAGCGCCATGAACAGCATGGCGTGCCAAGGATTCAGCCGCAGCCAGCCTGCTGCCATGCACAGCGCGTCGCCGATCAGCGGAGCCCAGGCCAGCAATAGCACCGGCGTGCCATAGCGGCGCACATTGTCCACATGCCTGAGTCGCTGGGTCATGGGCAGCATCCAGCCCATGCCGAAAGAGACCATCGCGCCCAGTGTGTTACCCAGCGTGCCTAACAACACGGCAGACCAGAACAGTTCGGGATGTAGTTTGAGCACGCCGACCAACACTACCTCCGAGCCGCCGGGCAGCAGCGTCGCCCCCAGAAAGCTGGAGAGGAACAGCCCCCACAGGCTGAGGTCGCTGGAGAAGAATCCGCTCAGGTCTGGCATGGGGAGGGGCAGCTTGCGCCCTTACTTGGGGGTGAAATAAGTGTTAACACGCCCTACATCAGGATCACGTCGTATTGCTCCTGCGAGTAGAGCGTCTCTACTTGCAGGGAGACGGGCTTGCCGATGAAGTCGGAGAGTTGTGCCAGACTTTGCGATTCCTCGTCGAGGAACAGGTCGATCACCTGCTGCGAGGCGAGGATGCGGTATTCGCGGGCGTTGAACTGGCGCGCTTCGCGCACGATCTCGCGCAGGATCTCATAGCACACGGTTTGCGCCGTCTTTACCTCGCCGCGTCCCTGACAGGTGGGGCAGGGTTCGCACAGGATGTGGGCCAGACTCTCGCGGGTGCGCTTGCGCGTCATCTCCACCAGCCCCAGCGCCGAGAAGCCGTTCACTGTGATGCGGGTATGGTCGCGCGCCAGCGCCTTCTTGAATTCGTCCAACACGGCATTGCGGTGTTCGGCGTTATCCATGTCGATGAAGTCGCAGATGATGATCCCGCCCAAGTTGCGCAGGCGCAGTTGGCGCGCGATGACTTGCGCGGCTTCCAGATTGGTTTTGAATATGGTGTCGTCGAAGTTGCGTCCGCCGACGAAGCCGCCGGTGTTCACGTCCACCGTGGTCAGCGCCTCGGTCTGGTCGATGATGAGGTAGCCGCCGGACTTGAGATCGACGCGGCGCGACAAGGCGCGCTCTATCTCCGCCTCCACCGAATACATGTCGAACAGGGGGCGCTCGCCTGCGTAACGATCCAGCCGCGACAGGGCGCTGTCCATGTAATCCTGCGCGAAGGTCTGCATCCGTTGGAAGGTCTCGCGCGAATCGACCAGAATGCGCGTGGTGTTTTCGCCGAAGAAATCACGCAGCACGCGCAGGCTGAGGTCTAGCTCCTGATACAGCAGGGCGGGTGCTGCGCTGCGCTTGGCGTCTTCCTGCAACTTCTGCCATTGCCGGTCGAGATAGCTCATGTCGGCCAGAAATTCCGTGTCCGATGCAGCTTCGGCCTGCGTGCGGATGATGTAGCCACCGCCGTGGTCGGCAGGCACTAACTGGCCGACTTTGGCGCGCAAATTCTCGCGCTCGGCTTCGTCCTCGATGCGCTGAGACACGCCGATGTGCGTCTCTTGTGGCAGATAGACCAGCAGCCGTCCGGCGATGCTGATCTGGGTGGAGAGTCGGGCACCCTTGGTGCCGATGGGGTCTTTGATGACTTGCACCAGCAGCGTCTGACCTTCGAACAGCACTTTTTCGATGGGCTTGGCGGCGTCGCCGTTGTTGCGATTCTCCCAGATGTCCGCCACGTGCAAAAAGGCCGAACGCTCCAGCCCGATGTCGATGAACGCCGACTGCATCCCCGGCAGTACGCGGCGCACTTTGCCGATATACACATTGCCGACCAGCCCGCGTTGGGTGATGCGCTCGATGTGCAGTTCATTCACCACGCCGAGTTGCATCACCGCGACGCGGGTCTCTTGCGGGGTGACGTTGATGAGGATTTCGTCGTTCATGGTACGGGGTATCCAAATAGTTCGAGCAATTCCACGGTTTCGCACAAGGGCAGACCGACCACACCGGAGTAGCTACCGTCGATGCGTTGGACGAATGCGCCCGCGTGGCCCTGAATGCCATATCCGCCAGCCTTGTCCAGCGATTCGTTGGTCAGCAGATAGCGGCGGATGCGCTCGTCCGAGAGTTCTGTGAAGGTCACACGGGTGACTGAGAGACGCAGTTCGCAGCGATCGTCAAAGGCCACGGCTACCGCCGTCAGCACTTGATGTTCGCGCCCGGAAAGCTGGCGCAACACAGCGGCGGCATGGTCACGGTCGGTTGGCTTACCCAGAATCAGCCCATCCAGCGTGACCGTGGTATCAGCCACCAGCACGGGGAAGGGCGGCAGGTTGCGCTGCTTCATGGTGACCAGCGCCATGCGCGCCTTTTCGCGGCAGACGCGCTGCACGTAGTCGGCGGGCGCTTCGCCAGAATGTGGCGTCTCGTCCACGTCCTGCAAGCGGCCGATCTCACTGCGCAGTAGCAGCGAACCGAAGTTCACCCCGATCTGCTTGAGCAGTTCACGGCGGCGCGGGCTTTGCGAGGCAAGGTAGATGCGATGCTGAGTGAAGCTCATGGGCGGATCATTCTCGATGGTAGGGGTGATTGTGCAACAGGCTGTGCGCCCGGTACAACTGCTCAGCCAGCAGTACGCGCACCATGCCGTGCGGCAGGGTCAGCGCGGAGAGCGCCATGAGTTTTTGCGCCGCTTGCTTCACCGACTCATGCAGCCCGTCTGCGCCGCCGATGATGAATGCCACATCGTGCCCCTCGCCCAGCCAGTGCTTCATCTCTTCGGACAGCAGCTTGGTGGTGGGCATCGCACCGCGCTCGTCCAAGGCGATGCGCAGACAGCCGGAAGGCAGCGCTGCCAAGATGCGCTGCGCTTCCGCTTCCATGATCTGCGCGGTGGTCTTTCCGGTGGTACGTGGCTCGGGCTTCAGCTCGACCAGTTCGATCTTGGCCTCGCGCGGCATCCGCTTGGCGTACTCGTTGAACGCCTCGGTGATCCAGCCCGGCATCTTGTGACCGACGGAGAGGATGATGAGTTTCATGCCCGCACGCAGCCGTACCCAGCGGAGGCGCGGCGCTTCCTTTCAGCGGTAAGCATGGGTGTAGAGTTGATGCTTCTGGATGAACTCGGCGACACTGTCCGGCAAAAGGTATTGGGTGCTGCGGCGCTCAGCGGTGCGGCGACGGATGTCAGTGGCAGCGATGTCCAATGGCGGCATCTCCAGTGCGACGATCGCCCCCGACGGTTGCTCTTGCAGGCGCTGCGGTGACGGGGCCAGTCGGGCGTAGTATTCGGCGCGCAGGGCCTCGTCGGCCTCTTCCATGGCGTTGCCCAAGGGGCGCCCGGGGCGTTGCATCACCACGAGGTGTGCCAGTTGCAGCAAGCGCCCCCATTGATGCCAGGTATGGAGTTGGAGGAAAGCGTCGCTGCCCAGCAGCAGACACAGCGGCTGCTGGGCCCCCAGTTCGTCGCGCAGGGATTCCAGCGTGTGTACCGAATAACATGGCCCGGCGCGGAACACCTCGCGCTCATCTACTTCGAACGCGGGGTTGCTCGCCGTGGCCAGTCGCACCATCTCCAGCCGCTGCTGCGGCGTGGCCTGCGCGGGCAAGCGATGTGGCGGCGTGCCACTGGGGATGAAGCGGACGCGCCGCATCCGGCATTGCTCCAGCGCTTCTTGCGCCAGACGCAGATGCCCGTAGTGGATGGGGTCGAACGTCCCGCCTAGGATACCGACCGGCCGAATGAGTTGCCGAACCGTCATGATGCTCTCCTGTCCGCAGACCGGCGAACGAACGCTGTTTACAGCACCAGTCGCCGCACATCCGTCAGCAATTGTGCGAAGAAGGTGGTGAAACGTGCGCCGGATGCGCCGTCGATGACGCGATGGTCGTAGGACAGCGACAACGGCAACATCAGGCGCGGCACGAACTCGCCGTCCTTGTAGACCGGCTTCATGCTGGAGCGCGACACGCCGAGGATGGCGACCTCAGGTGCATTGATGATAGGCGTGAACGCCGTGCCACCGATGCCGCCCAAGCTGGAGATGGAGAAGCAGCCGCCCTGCATGTCGGCGGCG
Source organism: Nitrosomonadales bacterium (assembly GCA_016234685.1). GTDB lineage: Bacteria > Pseudomonadota > Gammaproteobacteria > Burkholderiales > Gallionellaceae > Ferriphaselus. The sequence continues at coordinate 50,655 of JACRAT010000032.1, read as the reverse complement.
GTGAGCTTTTTGTCGCGCGCCTTCTGGCTGATCTCGCCCAACTCTTTGGCCAGTTGCACCAAGCCCTTTTGATCCACGTCGCGGATCACCGGAACCATCAGTCCGTCCGGGGTATCGACGGCGACGCCGATGTGGACATATTTCTTCAGGATCAGGTTCTCACCGCTTGCATCCAGCGAGGCGTTGAACTCGGGAAACTGTTGCAGCGCTGCCGCAGCGGCCTTGAGCAAAAAGGCCAGCGGGGTGATCTTCACGTTCTGCTTGGCATACTCCGGGCCGATCTCCTTGCGGAAAGCTTCCATCTCGGTGATGTCGGCTTCGTCGAATTGCGTCACGTGCGGCAGCATCACCCAGTTGCGATGCAGGTTCGCGCCGGAGATTTTCTTGATGCGCGACAGTGGTTTGCTTTCGATCTCGCCGAATTTGGCGAAATCCACCACCGGCATGTCCAGTAGTTGCACGCCGCCCAAGCCGCTGGCCGTGCCGCGCGGCGTGGAGAGCGCAGCTTTCACGTAGTTCTGCACGTCTTCCTTGGTGATGCGGCCCTTGGGTGCGGAGCCCTTGACCAGCGACAGATCGACACCGAGTTCGCGGGCGAAACGGCGGATCGAGGGGCTGGCGTGCGACTTGCCGACTGGCGCGGCTAGCGTTGTGGCGGGAGCGACAGTCGCCCCTCCTGACGAGGAGGGGATGGGGACGGTTTGTGCCGCAGGGGCCAGCGCACTGACCGCTGGCGCTGCAACGGGAGCGGGCGCGCTTACTGCGGGAGCGGCGGCTGATGCAGCGGCATTCCCTTCCAGCACAGCGATCAACACCCCTTCCGACACCTTGTCGCCCACCTTGACTCGAAGCTCCTTGACCACGCCATCGAACGGCGCGGGCACGTCCATCGTCGCCTTGTCGGTCTCGACGGTGATCAGGGTGTCTTCCGCTTTCACGGTGTCGCCCACTTTGACCGCTACGTCGATGACAGCCACATCCTTGAAATTGCCGATGTCCGGCACCAAAACCTGTAGTTCAGCCATGTTCGTGTTCCTTTAGACCGTGGCCGGATTCGGCTTGTTCGGGTTGATGTTGTACAGCGCGATGGCGCGGCTCACTTCGCTGGCGGCGATGCTGCCTTCGTCGGCCAGTGCCTTGAGCGCGGCGACTGCGACGTAGTGACGATCCACCTCGAAGAAGTTACGCAGCTTCTTGCGCGTGTCGGAACGACCGAAACCGTCCGTACCCAGCACGGTGTACAGCGCGGGCACGAAAGCACGGATCTGGTCGGCGTAGCTCTTGATGTAGTCGGTCGCAGCGATCACCGGGCCATTGCGATTGACCAGAGACTGTTCGACGTAGCTGATGCGCGGATCAGTTTCTGGATGCAGCATGTTCCAGCGTTCACATTCCACACCTTCGCGGCGCAGTTCGTTGAAGCTGGTGACGCTCCACACATCGGAGGCGACACCGAAATCCTGCGCCAGCAACTCACCAGCGGCGATGACTTCGCGCAAGATCGTGCCGCTGCCCAAGAGTTGTACCTTGGGTTGGTCTTGGGCGGATTCGCTCTCGCTGAACAGGTACATGCCCTTGATGATGCCGTCTTCCGCGCCCTGCGGCATGGCCGGGTGGGCGTAGTTCTCGTTCATCACCGTGAGGTAATAGAACACGTCTTCCTGTTCCACATACATGCGGCGCATCCCGTCACGCACGATCACCGCCAGTTCGTAGGCGAAGGTCGGGTCGTAGCTCACGCAGTTGGGGATGGTCGCGGCCATCAGGTGGCTATGGCCGTCCTGATGCTGCAAGCCTTCGCCGTTCAGCGTGGTGCGGCCAGCGGTGCCGCCGACCATGAAGCCGCGTGCGCGCAGATCGCCCGCCGCCCAAGCTAGGTCGCCGATACGCTGGAAGCCGAACATCGAGTAGTAGATGTAGAACGGGATCATCGCCACGCCGTGGTTGGCGTAAGCGGTGGCCGCCGAGATCCAGTCGGCCATGCCGCCCGCTTCGTTGATGCCTTCCTGAAGAATCTGGCCGGTCTTGTCTTCCTTGTAGTACATCAACTGGTCGGCATCCTGCGGCGTATACAACTGGCCTACCTGCGAGAAGATGCCCAACTGACGGAACATGCCTTCCATACCGAAGGTGCGCGATTCATCCGGCACGATGGGCACGACCTGCTTGCCGATCTGCTTGTCCTTGACCAGCGCACCCAACAGGCGCACGAACGCCATGGTGGTGGAAATCTCGCGGCCATCGGTGCCTTTCAGCAGCGGGTCGAAGGCTTCGCTGGCCGGCATCGGCAACGGGCTGGCGACCGGGCGACGGCACGGTACGGCGCCCATCTCGGCGCTGCGTTCCTTCAGATATTTGGCTTCCAGACTGTCTTCGGCAGGGCGCACGAAAGGCAGGTCGGCCAGTTGCTCGTCGCTGACCGGGATGTTGAAGCGGTCGCGGAACAGACGCAACGACTCGCCATCCATCTTCTTCTGCTGGTGGGTCGGGTTCTGTGCCTCGCCGGACGAGCCCATGCCGTAGCCCTTCACCGTCTTGGCGAGGATCACGGTCGGCTTGCCCTTGTTCTTCATCGCAGCGGTGTAAGCCGCGAATACCTTGATCGGGTCATGGCCGCCGCGATTCAGGCGCCAGACTTCGTCGTCGGTCATGTCGGCGACCAGTTCCAGCAGTTCGGGATATTTGCCGAAGAAGTGCTTGCGCACGTATGCGCCATCGCGCGCCTTGTAGGTCTGGTACTCGCCGTCCACGACTTCTTCCATGCGTTTCAACAGCAGGCCTGTCTTGTCCTTGGCCAGCAGCCTATCCCACTTGCCGCCCCAGATCACCTTGATGACGTTCCAGCCTGCGCCACGGAACACGCCTTCCAGTTCCTGGATGATCTTGCCGTTGCCGCGCACCGGGCCGTCCAGACGTTGCAGGTTGCAGTTGATGACGAAGATCAGGTTGTCCAGCTTCTCGCGCCCGGCCATCGAGATCGCACCCAGCGATTCCGGCTCGTCGGTCTCGCCGTCGCCCAAAAAGGCCCAGACCTTGCGGCCATCGGTGCTGGCCAGACCGCGATGTTGCAGGTAGCGCATGAAGCGCGCCTGATAGATCGCCATCAGCGGACCGAGTCCCATCGACACGGTAGGAAACTGCCAGAAATCCGGCATCAGCCAGGGGTGCGGATAGGAAGACAAGCCGCCGCCGTCCACTTCTTGACGGAACTTGTAGAGTTGCTCTTCGGTGATGCGGCCTTCGAGGAAGGCACGCGCGTAGATGCCGGGCGAGGAGTGGCCCTGAAAGTACACCAGATCGCCGCCGTGGGTGTCAGTCTTGCCGTGGAAGAAGTGGTTGAAGCCCACGTCATACAAGGTGGCCGCCGAGGCGAAGCTGGCGATGTGGCCGCCCAGCTCGGACGATTCCTTGTTGGCGTTCATCACGATGGCCATCGCGTTCCAGCGCATCAGCGCGCGGATGCGGTGCTCCAGTTCCTTGTTGCCGGACGAGCGCTCTTCCTTGTCCAGCGGAATGGTGTTGAGGTAGGGTGTGGTCGCGCTGACCGGCAGGTCGGTGCCTGCTTTGCGAGCCTCTTCGACCAGTTGATTGATCAGGAAATGGGCGCGTTCTGCACCTTCGTTATCCAGCACGGATTTGAGCGCTTCCAGCCACTCTTGCGTTTCCTGCGGATCGTAATCGGGTTGTTGTGTCGCCATCTTCCACTCTCTCCAAAAAACCTGTTATGTGCGCTCTGACCCAGCAGCGCAATGGATAGTCTCGTTCTCGGTAATCAGCCAATCGACCTTGCGGTCAGTGGCTTCCTGCGGAATACCTTCCACCAATTGCAGCGCGAACGCCGCTGCCACCAGAACCGGCTGATGCGGTAGCCGCGCGATCAGCTTGTCGTAGAACCCGCCACCATAGCCCAGTCGTGAACCGTCACGACCGAATGCCACGCCCGGTAGCAGGATGAAATCAATCTCCGCCAGATCGGCCAATTCGCAAAGCGCCGGTATCGGCTCGCGGATGCCGTAACTGCCGATCTCTATCTGTCTATCGAGGTCGCTCACTCGATAGACATCGAGTTGCTGCGTCGCCCGACTCACCCGAGGCAGGCAAAGCTGTTTGCCATCGGCCAGCACCCGCCGCACCCAGTCGTCACTCTCGAACTCTGCGCCGAAACCCAGAATCCCCATCACCGTCCGTGCCGGCAAATATGCTGGCAACTCCATGATGCGTCGAGATATTCGATGACTGGCTTGCGCCCGCTGCGCCGTTGAAAAAGCCTCCCGGCCCGCGATTATACTTTGCCTGATGCCCTGCTTCATAGCCCGCGTACTCACGGCTGCGCCGCCTTTCTCGCCCAAGCCGCCAACGCGCAGGCATCTTCCAGTATCTCGACTGGAACTTCGCGGTAATTCTTCAAAACCTGTTTTTCGGAAGGCGCGAACACCTCGGCGTGACGTTCAAGGTATTCAGCGAGGGTCGCCGGATGCGTTTTGAAGTACAAACGCCCATCGAAAACGATGCCGAAGAACGCCTCGCCCGAGTACAGGCCATAGCCGCCGAACATACGCTTGCTGCGCAGGTCGGGCAGGGTGGCGAGTTGTTCTAGGGCAAAGGATAGAAAGGAGTCGGCGGGCATGACCCGAGTTAACCCAAGAACAGGCGGTAAGCCGGATTCTCGCTCTCATCCCAGTAGGGATAACCGAGCGTGTCGAGGAAGGTCTTCAGCGCGTCCTTGTCGTGGTCCGGCACCTGCATCCCGACCAGTACGCGGCCATAGTCCGCGCCGTGGTTGCGGTAGTGGAACAGGCTGATGTTCCAGGTGTGGTTCATGCGGTTGAGGAAGTTCATCAGCGCGCCGGGACGCTCGGGAAACTCGAAGCGGAACAGAATCTCGTCGCCGACGCCTGCTGCGTGGCCGCCGACCATGTGGCGCAGGTGCAGCTTGGCCATCTCGTTGTCGGTGAGATCCAAGGTGCGCAGCTCGTTGTGTTGCAGGCTGGCGACCAGTCGGACGGTCTCGGACGGGTCTTTCACCTGCACGCCGACGAATACCTGCGCCGCTTTCGGGTCGGAATAGCGGTAGTTGAACTCGGTGATGTTTCGGTTGCCCAGCAGCGCGCAAAACTTGCGGAAGCTGCCCGGCGTCTCGGGGATGGTGACGGCCAGAATGGCTTCGCGCTTCTCGCCAATCTCAGCGCGTTCGGCGACGAAACGCAGGCGGTCGAAGTTCATGTTCGCGCCGCTGCACACGGCGACCAGCGCTTTGTGCTTGAGATTCTCGCGTTGCGCATACAGCTTGGCACCCGCCACGGCCAGCGCACCCGCCGGTTCGAGGATGGAGCGGGTGTCCTGAAACACGTCCTTGATGGCGGCACACACGGCGTCGGTGTCCACCAGCACGACTTCATCCACATACTGCTGGCAGACGCGGAAGGTCTCCTCGCCCGCGAGTTTGACTGCCGTGCCGTCCGAGAACAGGCCCACATCGTTCAGCGTGACGCGCTTCTGGCACTTGAGCGAACGCGCCATGGCATCGGAATCCACGGTCTGCACGCCGATCACCTTGATGTCCGGGCGCACCTGCTTGACATAAGCGGCCACGCCCGCGATCAGCCCGCCGCCGCCGATGGCGCAGAATATGGCGTGGATCGGAGCTTGGTGCTGGCGCAGGATCTCCATGCCGACCGTGCCTTGTCCGGCGATCACGTCGGGATCGTCGAAGGGGTGGACGAAGGTGAGCTGCTTTTCTTTTTCCAGCTCGTAGGCGCGCGTGCAGGCATCGCTGTAGCTGTCGCCGTGCAGCACGATCTCGATGGCGTCCTGGCCGAAATGGCGCACTGCGTCTATCTTCACTTGCGGGGTGGTGGTCGGCATCACGATGATGGCGCGGCAGCCCAGACGATGTGCCGACAGTGCCACGCCCTGCGCATGGTTGCCCGCCGAGGCGGCGATCACGCCGCGCGCCAGTTGCTCGGGTGTGAGCTGCGCCATCTTGTTGTAAGCACCGCGCAGCTTGAACGAGAACACCGGCTGCATGTCTTCGCGCTTGAACAGCACGCTGTTGCCGATGCGGGCGGACAGGTTGGGCGCAGCTTCCAGCGGAGTTTCGATGGCCACGTCGTAGACGCGGGCGGTAAGGATGCGTTTGAGATAGTCTTGCATGATCTGGCGGTGGACGGTCGAATTGGCCGCAAGATTAGCAGGAATTGCCCGCCCTCCCAAGAATTTCGGGGATTCCACGGTTTCTAAATTCCCCGATTCCTGCAATAATCCGAGCACAAATCAGAATGACACGACAGGGTAGGTTATGACACAAGACGAATTGAAGCAGGCGGTCGCCAAGGCTGCTATCGAACACATCCCCGCTGACTGTTATGTTGGCGTCGGCACTGGCTCCACCGCTAATTATTTCATCGATGAACTAGCCAAGATCAAGCACAAGATCCGTGGTGCGGTCGCCAGTTCTGAGGCTTCCGCCAAGCGTCTGAGAGGCCACGGTATCGAGGTCGTCACCCTGAACGAGTCCGGCGACCTGCCGGTGTATGTGGATGGTGCGGACGAGATCACCCGTCACATGCACATGGTCAAGGGCGGCGGCGGCGCGCTGACGCGCGAAAAGGTCGTCGCGGCGGCCAGCAAGAAATTCGTCTGCGTGTGCGACGCCAGCAAGCTGGTGGACGTGCTGGGCAAGTTCCCGCTGCCCATCGAAGTGATCCCGATGGCGCGCAGCTTCGTGGCGCGCGAAGTCGTCAAGCTGGGCGGACAGCCCGCGCTGCGCGAAGGTTTCACCACCGACAACGGTAACCTGATCCTCGACGTACACGGCTGGGACATTTTGAATCCGGTAGAGCTGGAGACCACGCTGGATCACATTGCCGGTATCGTCACCAACGGTCTGTTCGCCCGCCGCCCGGCTGATGTGCTGCTGCTCGGCACGGCCGACGGCGTGAAGACGATGACCGCCTGAGTGTCATAAAAACTTTACATTGCGAGATTACAATTTTCGGTCAGGCCGAAAATTCTTGAGGAAGACCATGATTACCACCGAGCATACGTCCAAGCAGTTTGACACCGAACTTGAAGCCGTGCGCTCCCGCGTGTTGCAGATGGGGGGGCTGGTGGAGAACCAGATCCGCTTGGCGGTCGAAGCGTTGACCAGCGGAGACGTCGAGCTGATGAACCGCGTCATCGCTGACGACCATCGCGTCAACGCGATGGAGGTCGAGATCGACGAGACTTGCAGCCAGATCATCGCCCGCCGCCAGCCCGCCGCAGGCGACCTGCGTATGGTGATGACCGTCATCAAGACCATCACCGATCTGGAGCGCATCGGCGACGAAGCCGAAAAGATCGCCCGTATGGCCAAGCTACTGTCGCAGCGCGAGCGCCTGAATCTGCCGCGCTATAACGAGATCAAGCACGCCGCCGACATCGCGCTGGATATGTTGCGCAAATCGCTGGACGCCTTCGCCCGCCTCGATCTTTCCACCGCCGCGCAAGTGGTGCGTCAGGACGAGCAGGTGGACGAAGAGTTCCGTGCCATCATGCGCTACCTCATCACCTTCATGATGGAAGATCCGCGCACCATCTCCACCTCGCTGGAGATCCTGTTCGTGGCCAAGGCCATCGAACGTATCGGCGACCACGCCAAGAACATGTCCGAATATGTGGTCTACATGGTCAAGGGCCGCGACGTGCGTCACGTCACTGTGGAAGAGATCGAGCGCGAAGTCCAGAACTGAACCAGCAGGCATTTCTTGCAACAACCCTCCGTCATTGCCGCGCTTGACCTCGGCTCGAACAGCTTTCGTTTGCAGCTGGCGAGAGTCGAGGGCGATCAGCTCACCCTGATCGACGGTCAGCGTCAGCCCGTGCGGTTGGCCGCAGGCCTCGACGCCAACAACACCCTCGATGAGGCAGCCCAGCAGCGGGCGTTGGACTGTCTGCGGCATTTCAATTCATGTCTGAACGGATTGCCAGCTGCGGCGGTGCGGGTCGTCGGCACGAACACTTTGCGCATCGCCAGCAATACCGCCGACTTCATGCCCAAATTTGAGGCGGCTCTGGGTTATCCCATCGAAACCATCGCCGGACGCGAAGAGGCGCGGCTGATCTATCTCGGCGTCTCGCATGGTCTGCCGCCTTCGGCGGAGCGTCGGCTGGTGATCGACATCGGTGGCGGCTCCACCGAATTCATCATCGGAGAGGGTTTTATCCCGCTGGAGTTGGAAAGCCTGCGCATGGGTAGCGTCAGTTACAGTCTGCGCTACTTTCCCGGCGGCAAGATCACTGCGATCAATCTGGCTACCGCCGAACAAGCGGTGCGCCACGAGTTGCAAACCATCGCGCCGCGTTTTGTCGCCTCGCAATGGGAGACGGCGCATGGCTCGTCTGGCACGGCGAAGGTGGTCAATGAGATCCTGTCCCAGAACGGATTCAGCGATAGCGGCATCACCCGTTCCGCCTTGGAATGCCTGCGTGAGCGCCTGCTGGCGGCGGGAGATGTGACTGCGCTGAACATCGCCGGCATCAAGCCTGACCGAGTGCTGGCGCTACCCGGCGGTTTTGCCATCCTGTACACCCTTTTCTGTGAACTTGGCATTGAGCAGATGCGGCCCGCACAGGGCGCTTTACAGGACGGCGTGCTGTACGACCTGCTGGAATGCGCCCGTCAGGTCAATTTGGCAAACTAGTCTCATCCGCTCGTTCGGGCGGAAATCAAGCGCATTGAGAACAACGACTTGCCTCGACTAGTAAAGGTCGACAGAAAAGCGTGGTTTTTTCGTCCGGCTGAGCCGGAAATCTGGCTTTACAGGGCGAATTCCGGTAGCCTTCGCGAATTATTACTAAATGGGCTGGGTGTGCGGTGTGTCTTGGGCAGATTTCTAGTAGTTCGGATCGCCGGGAAACGAGATCGCTTCTCCAGCCCTCATGCGTGATGGCGTCATCGCCTTGCGCGCAATAACTCAAGATGCAGAAGCGTATTAGATATTCCCTGTTCACCTTGCTGTGCGCCTCCGCGCTCGGCGGTTGTTCGACCGTAGGTCGATTGTATGATCGGGCGATGGGACATCCTCCCGCAGAAGCCGAGCAAGTCCGCCCCCCCGCAGAACCCCGCGAAAGACCCGCCAAAGCGCTGACTTCTCGCTCTTCGTACACATCCATTTTGCGTTCGCGCACCCGTCCGGGCCTGCCGTTGCAGCCGAGTGAAGAGCTGCTGCCGGTTCGGGAGCCAGCCTCTTACGCGGCAATGCGCGCACTCAAGAATGGCGAGGCGCTGCCGCTGCACACCTCGATGGGATTGACGCTGGGTGCGGCAGACATCCGTCCGCGAGCGGTTGTCGCAGAGCGCAAGGCCCATATCGTCACGCCACCGCCCGCTGCGATCACTGAAAAATACACACATCTGAAGTCGCGGGAGACGATCAAGTCGCCGGGCTGGGACATCGCCGTACTGGGGGTGGCACGCCCCGGCAAGACTCTGGTTTCGGAGCGGACCCGCGAGGTGACGGCTGAAGGCGAGTGGGTCGTGGTCTTCGTCGAACTCAAGAACGTCAGCGATTCATCGCTATTCGTCCACGATTACGGCTTCCAGATCATTTCTGCCGACTCCGGGCCAGACTGCAAGAGCCTTGCCGAAGATGGCGGTTGCCGCCACTTCATCAATGGACAGATCGAGGCTCGCAACGTGTATCAGCAGATGCGCGGGCTGAGCATTCTAAACACCGGCACACCGGATTTCGACAAGCGCGAGGTCGAACCGGGCGCGACCCTGCGCACAGCGCTGATCTACGATCTGCCACTGTCGGGGCAGTCGCTCAGATTCGGTCAGACCAACAGCTGGGTGAACTTGGGCAATCTGCGCAACGTGCCGCGTTCGCCCGCGCCGCCCAAACCTTCCATCGTCAAGGTTCAGCCGGAAGCGCCGGTGGCGATAGTCAAGTTGGCCGAAGAAGCGCCGCGTCCCGTGCCTCCGGTCGTGCCTGAAGTCGTGCCGACGCCGGCTCCGGTGAGCAAGCCGGTCGAAGTCGCACCTGAGCCAGTCGCTCCCGTTATCACGCGGGTCGCGCCGACTCCGCCGTTGGCTGAGATCAAAGTGCCCTACACCCCACTCAAGCTGAAGGATGCGCTCAAGGCCGAGGGCTGGGACATCGCCGTGCTGGGCGCGGCGCGTTACGGCAAGACGCTGACTTCGGAGCAGGTCAGCGATGCGACAGCTGAGAACGAATGGTTAGTGCTGTTCGTCGAATTGAAGAACAGCAGCACACGTCCCCAATTCATCCACGATTACAGTTTCCAGTTGCTGTCCAACGGACGTAAGCTGAGCTGCAAAAATCCGCTGGAGAAGGGGGATTGCCGCAGCTTCATCAGCGGCGCAGGAGAGGCTCGCAAGCAGTATCAGGAGAGCCGTGGGCTGACGGTGCTGAACACCGGCGAGCCGGGTTACGACAAGCTGGCCTACGCGCCGGGCGCGGTGATCCGCACCGCACTGGTCTACGACCTGTCGCTGGCGGTCAAGCAACTCAAGCTCGGTCTGGGCGAGAGCTATGTCGACTTGGGTAACCTAAAGAACATCGCGCCGCTGGCGCTGCCAGTTCCTGCGCCGCAAGCCGTGCCCGAAGTCATTGCACCAGCGCTGCCTGTGCCCGAGATCAAGGTCGAAGCGGTGCAACCAGTTGCGCAGCCTGAGCCCGTCGTTGCGCCGACTCCTGTGATCGTACCTGTCGTCGAGCCAGCTCCCACCCCTGCGGTCGAGCCGGTGAAGATTGCGCCGGTACAGGCCGAGCCAGCCCAAGCGCCTGTCGAGCCGATCAAGGTCGAGCCGATCAAGGTCGAGCCAGTTCCGACGCCTGCTCCAGAGATCAAGGTCGAAGTTATCGCCGCGCCAGTGGTCGAAACACCGCCAGTGCCTAGCCGAGAGCTCATGGCACGAGTTCAGCCCGAGCCTGCCGCTGTGGTCGAGCCGCCGGTGGTCGTTGCGCCCGTCGCGCCGATTCCCCAAGCAGAGCCGGTCGCCGCGCCGGTGATCGAGAAAGTCGAGGCGACGCCGCCTTTGGTCGAGATCAAAACGCCTTACACACCGCTCAAGATCAACGGCAAGATCAAGTCCGAGGCGTGGAACGTCTCCATCCTAGGGGCTACGCGCTACGGCAAGACTTTGCTCTCCGAGCAGGTGGACAATGCGACCGCCGAGAACGAATGGCTGGTGCTGTTCGTCGAACTGAAGAACGCTAGCGACCTGCCGCAGTACATCCACGATTACAGCTTCCAGGCCATCACCAGCGGGCGCACGCCCGGCTGCAAGACCCCGGTCGAGGCAGGCTGCCGCTACACTTTGAGCGGATTCGGTCAGGCGCGCGCGCAGTATCAGACCAGCCGTGGCTTGCCGGTGCTGAATTCGGGTGAGCCGAGTTACGACAAGCTGGCTTACGCGCCGGGCGCGGTGATCCGCACGGCGCTGGTCTACGATCTGGCGCTGAACGGCAAGCCGGTCAAGTTCGGCTTGGATGAGAGCTTCGTCGACATCGGTAACCTGAAGCACGTCACGCCGCTGGTCGCGCCGATGCCCGTTGCACCGCCCGCGCCCGAGCCTGTCGCCAAGGTCGAGCCGACGCCGGTGGTCGAAGCTGCGCCGACGATCCAGGTCGATCCCGCCCCTGCGCCGACCGAGGTCAAGGATGCTTACGCCAAGTCGCATGGCAAGAGCAGCTTCAAGCTACCGGGCTGGGAAGTGTCGGTCATCGGTACGGCCCATCCCGGCAAGATTCTGAAGTCGGAAGGCGCGAAGGAGGTGACGGCTGAAGGCGAGTGGGTGGTGGTGTACGCCGAGCTGAAGAATGCCAGCGGCACGCCGCAGTACCTCCACGATTACAGCTTCCAGTTGCGCACCGCTACGGCGGAAGCTGGGTGCAAAGATACCGCTGAAGATGGCACTTGCGTCTTCCACATCAGTGGCCTGAGCGAGACGCGCGGCCTGTATCCGCAAAGCCGAGATCTGACCGTACTGAACAGCGGTGATCCCGCGTTCGACAAGAAAGCCTTCGCGCCGGGCGACATCATCCGCACGGCCTTGGTGTACGACGTGGCGAGCGGACAGACGCTGAGGTTCGGCGCAGAAGGGCAGTTCGTGAAATTGTCGAACGGCCCGGATGTGAAGCCCGCAACATCTCACGCCAGCAAGCGCAAGCGCGGGAAATAGCAAACAAATTCGGGGGAAGCAGCAGTGTGCAGAGACACCGCTGGAAGCCTTGAAAAACCGTAGCGAGCGGCTTGAGTGTAAGGTGCGCGGTAGGTTTTTCGAGGTTTCCCTTCGGTGAGGCGGTTTGGCTCAGCCCTTGGGTGGCACGAAACCTTGCGGCGCTTGCACGCCCTGTCCGAAGAAATAATTCTCCATCTGCTGCACCAGATATTGCCGCGCGCTGGCATCGGCCAGATTGAGGCGGTTCTCGTTCACCAGCATGGTCTGGAACTTGATCCAGCCTTGCCAGGCTTCCTTGGAAACATTGTCGAAGATGCGCTGGCCCAGCGGGCCGGGGTAGGTCGGACGCTCCAGCCCTTCGGCTTCACGTCCCAGTTTCACGCAGTTCACCATTCTTGCCATGTTGCTCTCCAGTCGGTTCGGTTGATTCATTAGCTCCCCTCCAACTCCCGCTGATAAGGGCGGGAATCCGAATTGCTCCTCCCCTGTGGTGTTTTCGGCAGGCAATCCGCGTAGCGGATGCTCGCACAAGGGGAGGTCGGGAGGGGTTGGGGCGAAGTTGATTCAGCTCACCGGATTTTACCGGATATTCTTGGCGAACACCTTGGAGCGCCGCTGGTAGTTGTACAGCTCCTTCTTCTGCGAAGGCAGCTCGGATACGTCGATCTCCTTGAAACCGCGCTCGATGAACCAGTGCGCGGTGCGAGTGGTCAGCACGATCAGCCGCTTCAGCCCCATCGCCTGCGCCTCGGCGGTGATGTGCTTGAGCAGCGCGTCGCCGTAGCCGTGGCGGCGGCAGGAGGGCTGGATGGCGAGGCAGGCAAGCTCGCCTGCCTCTTCGTCCGCAAAGGGATAGAGTGCCGCGCAGCCGATGATGCGGTGGTCATGTTCCAGCACCACGAACTTCTCGATCTCGCGTTCCAGCAACTCGCGCGAGCGGCGCACCAGAATGCCGTCGTCCTCCAGCGGTTGCAGCAGTTGCAGAATGCCGCCCACGTCCTCGATGCTGGCATCGCGCAAGGTGTTCAGTGTGGTCTCCACCACCATCGTGCCTATGCCCTCGTCGGTGAACAGCTCCTGCAACAGCGCGCCGTCGGTGTGGCGGCTGATGAGGTGAGTGCGTGCTACGCCCGCTTCGCAGGCCCACACCGCGCAGGGCAGAAACAACGCAGCGTCATCGGTCAGCGGCTGGCCCGAGCCCAGCACCGCATTGGCCTGATGCACCGTCAACTCGCGCAGCAATTCCCCTGCGGCATCGAACACGCCGTCGGTATCCATCAGGAACACCAGCTTGTCCGCATCCAGTTCGACCGCCACGCGGGAGGCTACATCCTCCAGCGTGAGGTTGAACACCTCACCGGTGGGCGAATATCCCAGCGGCGACAACAGCACGACCTCGCCGAACTCCATACGGTCGCGGATGGCGGCGACATCCACCTTGCGCACCCGCCCGGTGTGTTGCAGATCCATACCGTGGATCACGCCCATCGGCTGCGCCGTGATGAAATTGCCGCCCGCCACCCGGATGTCGGCGTTCGCCATCGGCGAATTCGCCAGCCCCATCGACAGCAGCGCCTCGATCTCCAGCCGCACCCGCCCCACCGCCTCCTTCACGCACTTCATCGTCGCCGCGTCGGTCAGCCGGATGTTCTGGTGATAATGGTCGGCGATGTTGTTGCGCGAAAGATGCTGCTCGATCTGTGGCCGCGCGCCATGCACCAGCACCAGTCGGATACCCAGTGCCGCCAGCAGATTGAAATCATGCGTCAACTCGACGAACTTGCCGTCCGCCACCACCTCGCCGCCGAACGCCACCACGAACGTCCGCCCGCGAAAGGCATTGATGTAGGGCGCGACGGAGCGGAACCAGACGACGAAATCGAGCGGCTTGGTGGAACGAGAAGGCATGGGCGACTCACTGTGGGCGAATAAAAAGGTTGAGCGGGATTGTGGCATCGTTTATAGTGAATTGCACTAACTAGCTAGAGAACCCCGTGACTCTTACCCAACGCACAATGAAATGGCTGGCCCGGCTGATGCTGGGGCTGATGCTGTTCACTCAGGGAGTGGTGGCGGCGAACGCTTGCACCGCGCCTGAGGTGAGTGCGACCCATGCCTATTCGATGGCGGCGGATGAGGGGATGGGTTCTTGTCACGAGCATGAGACGCAGTCTTCTAACGCCAATGCTTGCTTGGCGCATTGCACCCAGTCCGATCAGATCAGTGCCGACCAACATGTCGCGCCCTTGGCTGCGCCAGTCAGCGTGGCGGTGCGGGTGTCGCCGCAGCCGGTCGTTCCTGCCAGTTTTCCCAAGGCCAGATTCGAGCAAGTCGCGCTCGATACCGGCCCGTCCCTCCCCATCCGTTTCTGCTCCCTTCTGAATTAGCCTGCCCGCGCGGGTGATGCTTCCGCTGGTGCGGATGCTTCGCTACGCGCTGATTTTCTGTCGCCGTCTGGCGTGGTTTTACTTGGAGAATCGAAATGGGCAACTCAATCAAATTGTTATTCATGGCGCTGCTGTTCGCGCCGGTCGCGTGGGCGGACGTAGCCGTGCCGGGCGCGACGCTGCCCGGCTTGTTGCAATGGCTGGAGCAGGACAGCGCTGAACTCGCCGCCATGCGGCACGAAGCGGCGGGAGCCGAGCTGCGGGCGGAAGCGGCGGGCGCGCTGCCCGACCCTAGCTTGCGTATCGAGTGGGGCGGGCTGAACCGCAGCGGCGTGCCGCTAGACCCGAGCCGGGTGGATGCGACCAAGTACACCGTGCTGCAACCCGTGCCCGGCTGGGGCAAGCGCGACGCGCAGAAGCAGGCGGCGCAGGCGGGCGCGGCGCTGGCCGGGGCGCAACAGCGCGCCGTCGGGGCGGAACTGCGGGCGCGGATGACGCTGGCCTTTGCCCAGTATTACCAGTCGCAGCGCGCCTTGGCGCTCAACGATGAGTTTGGCGGCTTCACCGACAGCGCCGCGAAACTGGTGCAGTCGCGCTATGAAACGGGCGCGGCGACTCAGCAGGAACTGGTGCGCGCGCAACTGGAACAGGCGGCGCAGCAGTCCGAGCGTTTGCAACTGCAATCCGATCTGGCGCAGGCGCAGGCGCGCATCAACGCCTTGCTGAACCGCCCGGCACACGCCGCACTGGCATCCCCGGAGGTCTTGCCTGAGCCGCCTGCTGCCGCCCGACTGGAAGGATCCGCACTGGAGCAACGCCTGCGCGACGCCAATCCGCAACTGGCTGGGCAAGCGGCGCAGACCGACCTTGCCCAGCGCAACGCCGAACTGGCGCAGCGCAATCTCAGCCCTGATTTCATCCTCGGCATCGCCCCAGTGCAACGCGGCAACGGCATCCGCAGTCTGGATGCGATGCTGGAGTTCACCCTGCCGCTGCAACAGGTCGCCCACCACGCCCACCAGCACGAAGCCAGCGAGATGGTCGACGCCAGCCGCGCCCGTCAGCAGGCGGCAGAGACCCGCTTGCTGGGTGAGCTGCGCGAACACCTCGCCGCCCTCGAAGCTGCCCGCGCCCAGCAGGCGCTGCTTCACCAGCGCGTCTCGCCACTTGCGGAGCTGGCGTTCAAGGGCGCACTGGCGGGCAACCAGAGCGGGCGCGTGGACTTCGCCACCTTGCTGGAAGCGCGTCGCCAATTGCAAAAGACAAGGCTGGATGAACTGGGCGCGGAAGTCGCGCAGCAGCTGCATCTGGCAGAGATCGAACGCTTGATCGGAGGTCAACCATGAAACCTATTCCCTTGATCGCTGCCCTCGTCGCGGCCACCCTTGCTGGCAGCGCCGGATATTTCTGGGGCAAGCAGCAAGTGCCCGTGGCTGAAAAATCCGCCGCTGTGCCCGCCGAGCGCAAGATCCTCTATTACCGCAACCCGATGGGTCTGCCCGACACCTCGCCGGTGCCCAAGGTGGACGGCATGGGCATGGACTATGTGCCGGTGTATGCCGACGAAGCGGCTGCACCCGGCACAGTGGTGCTGAGTCCCGACAAGGTGCAGAAGCTGGGCGTAGTCACCGAGCCTGTCGCGCTGCGCACTTTGGCGGCCAGCCTGCGCAGCACGGCGGTGATCGAGGTGGACGAGCGCCGCCAGCAACTCATCGCGCCGCGCTTCGAAGGCTGGGTGCGCCAGTTGCAGGTGAACGCCACCGGCCAGGCGGTGCGGCGCGGTCAGCCGCTGCTGGAGGTGTACAGCCCGGAATTGGAGAGCGCGCTGCGCGAATACCAGTTGGCGCAGGAATCCGGTCTGGCCGACCTCGCCAAGAGTACGCGCCAGCGCCTGCGCAACTGGGAGATCAGTGACGACGACCTCGCCCATCTGACCCACGGCATGGCCAACCGCGTGCTGCGTTCGCCGATCGACGGCGTGGTGCTGGAAAAGACCGCCGTCAACGGCGCGCGCTTTGCGGCAGGCGAAGTGCTGTACCGCATCGCCGACCTGTCCAGCGTCTGGGTGCAAGCCGAGGTGGCGGAACAGGATCAGGGTGCGCTGCGCCTTGGTCAGTCCGCCAAAGTGAGCGTGGACGCCTATCCCGGCGAGGTGTTCAGCGGCAAGGTCGGCTTCATCTCTCCGGTGCTCAACCCGCAGACCCGCACCGTGCAAGTGCGCGTCGAGCTTTCCAATTTGCAAGGCAGACTGCGCCCGGCGATGTACGCCAAAGTGGAGTTGGCCACCGGCCACGCCGCAGCGGTGCTGAGCATCCCGCTGTCGGCAGTGTTGGACAGCGGCGTGCGGCAACTGGCGCTGGTGCAGATCGCCGAAGGTCGATTCGAACCGCGCACCTTGCAGCTAGGACGGCGCGACGGCGAGTTCGCCGAAGTGCTGGATGGATTGACTGAAGGCGAGCGCGTGGTGACCAAGGCTAACTTCCTAATCGATGCCGAGAGCAACCTCAAGGCGGCGCTTGGCGGGTTTGGGCACGCGCATGGCGGCGCAGCACCCAAAGGGGGTAGGACGGAAAGCGCTCTGCCTGCTACAGCACATGCTGGGTATGACACACAGGGCGCGGCTGAGCAAGCCAAACCTGCCGTAATAGGGCATCAGGCGCAAGGAACGTTGGATGCGATCAATGCAGATGGCACCGCCAGTATCACTCATGAAGCGATCAAAACGCTGGGCTGGCCGAGCATGACCATGAACTTCGCGCTTGCCAACTCTTCGTTGGCAACTGGCATCAAGCCGGGTGCAGCAATTACCTTCGAGCTCGTCGAACGTAAGCAGGGCGAATATGTAATTACTAAACTGCAAGCGAAGCCGCCCGCAGCTCACGAGGGACACTGACATGCTGAATACCATCATTGATTGGTCGGCGCGCAACCGTTTCTTGGTTTTGCTGGCGACTTTATTCATCACGCTGGCCGGCATCTTTGCTCTGCTCAGGACACCGTTGGATGCGCTGCCCGATTTGTCCGACGTGCAAGTCATCGTCTATGCGGAATACTCGGGACAAGCACCGCAAGTGGTGGAAGACCAGGTGACCTACCCGCTCACTACAGCGATGTTGTCTGTGCCGAAATCCAAGGTGGTGCGCGGCTTCTCCTTCTTCGGTGCGTCATTCGTGTATGTCATTTTCGAGGACGGCACCGACATCTACTGGGCGCGCTCGCGTGTGCTGGAATATCTCAACAGTATCGCTGGGCGCTTGCCGAAAAATGTCGCGCCACAATTAGGCCCTGATGCAACGGGTGTGGGCTGGGTGTATCAATACGCTGTGCTGAGCGAGAAGCACAACCTCGCTCAACTGCGCACCATGCAGGACTGGTATCTGCGTTACCAACTCACCAAGGCGCACGGTGTGGCTGAAGTGGCCAGCATCGGCGGCTTCGTGCAGCAATATCAAGTGACGGTCGATCCTGTAAAACTGCGCGCTTACGGCATCCCCTTGAGCAAAGTGACTCAAGTGATTCGAGATAGCAACCGCGACGTCGGTGGTCGCGTGGTGGAGATGGCGGAGACCGAGTATATGGTGCGTAGCAAAGGCTACCTGCACGGCATCAACGACATCGAGAATCTAGTGGTGAAGGCGGACAAAGGAACACCCGTGTCATTGCGTGATGTGGCACGGGTCGAACTGACACCTGATGAGCGGCGCGGTATCTCCGAACTCAACGGCGAAGGTGAGGTGGTGTCAGGTATCGTCATGGCGCGCTACGGACAGAACGCGCTGGAAGTCATCTCGAACATCAAGGCGAAGATCGCCGAGATCACGCCCGGACTGCCTGAAGGGGTGAGCATACAAGCGGTGTACGACCGCTCTGAACTGATACAGCGTGCAATTGAAACGCTCAAACACACACTACTCGAAGAAGGTGTAATCGTGGCAGTCGTATGTTTGGTGTTCCTGATGCACGCACGCAGTGCGCTAGTCGCGATATTGATGTTACCTGTCGGCATCCTTATCGCCTTCATCGCCATGCGCGCATTGGGCATGAACTCCAACATTATGAGCTTGAGTGGCATTGCGATTGCGATTGGTGCGATGGTGGATGCAGCGATTGTGATGATCGAGAATGCGCATAAGCATATCGAGCGACTAAAAGAGGGGGGGTCGCGCTTCGATGCGATATTGACCGCCTGCAAAGAAGTCGGCCCATCCCTCTTCTTCTCGCTGCTCATTATTACCGTCTCCTTCCTGCCGGTGTTCACGCTGGAAGCGCAGGAAGGAAGATTGTTCGCGCCGCTGGCATTCACCAAGACTTTTGCCATGGCGGGTGCGGCACTCCTTTCCGTGACGTTGGTACCGGTGCTGATGCTGCTGTTCATCCAAGGGAAAATCATGCCTGAGGCGGAAAACCCCGTGAATCGCTGGCTGATCGCCGCCTATCGGCCACTCATTACCACGGTGTTGCAACACAAAAAGACCACGCTGGTGGCAACGGGATTGGTGATGTTGCTATCTCTGTATCCCGCCATGAAATTGGGTAGTGAGTTTATGCCGACGCTGAATGAAGGCACGCTGTTTTACATGCCCGCTTCACTTCCCGGCATGTCGGTGACCAAGGCTGCCGAGCTGCTGCAAACGCAGAACAAAATCATCAAGAGCTTCCCCGAAGTGGCATCGGTGTACGGTAAGGCAGGACGTGCGCAGAGTGCCACCGATCCTGCGCCGCTGGAGATGTTCGAGACGGTGATCAATCTCAAGCCGCAGGAAGAATGGCGCCCCGGTATGGACACCGACAAGCTGATCGCCGAGATGGACAAGGCGCTGCAATTCCCCGGTGTGGCGAACTCATGGACGATGCCGATCAAGGCACGTATCGACATGCTCTCAACTGGCATCCGCACGCCCATCGGCATTAAGGTGTATGGCAAAAATTTGGTTGAGATGGAACGCCTCGCCAAAGAAATCGAAGCGGTCGTGAAGAAAGTGCCAGGCACGAGCAGCGCCTACGCCGAACGCATCACTGGCGGGTTCTACCTCAACATCGAACCAGACAGGCTGGCATTGGCGCGCTACGGACTGACCGTGGGTGAAGTGCAAGAGGTTATTGCCACCGCACTGGGTGGGGAGAATGTCACCACCACGGTGGAAGGCTTGGAACGCTTTGGCGTAAATGTGCGCTATCCGCGTGAGTTACGCAGTACGCCGGAGCAAATTGCGCGCGAAGTGCTTGTTCCAACGATGGATGGCGCAATGATTCCTTTAGGGCAGCTCGCCAAGGTAGAGCTCAGCAAAGGCGCACCGTCCATCCGTACCGAGAACGCCCTGCTCTCCGCCTATATCTATGTGGACATCCGTGATCGCGACATCGGTTCCTATGTGGCCGAGGCACGCAAAGCAGTGGCCGATCAGGTGAAGTTCCCGCCCGGCTATTACGCCACTTGGAGCGGGCAGTTCGAATATATGGAACGCGCCGCAGCGAAGATGAAGATCGTCATCCCCGTCACCCTGCTCATCATCTTCTTACTGCTTTATCTCAACTTTCAGAAGGTGACTGAATCCGTCGTGGTCATGCTGTCCGTCCCGTTCGCACTGGTCGGAGGCGTGTGGCTGCTGTGGCTGCTCGATTACAACCTGAGCGTGGCAGTAGCGGTCGGTTTCATCGCATTGGCGGGCGTGGCGGCGGAGACCGGCGTGGTGATGCTCATCTATCTGGAGAAGGCTTGGCAGGAAAAGCTGGCTGAATGTTCAAAGCGCCGCCTCCCCAACCCTCAATTGCCCCCCTCTCCCCCCGGGAGAGGGCATGGGGTGAGGGAGGGAGAGGGGGCAAACGTTTCGCGGCTGGTCAGCCGCGAGGATTTGCACGATGCCATCATGGAAGGCGCAGTGGAACGTGTGCGTCCCAAGATGATGACAGTGGTGGCGATCATGGCCGGACTGCTGCCCATCCTGTGGAGTAGCGGCACGGGCTCCGAAGTGATGCGTCGTATCGCAGCGCCCATGGTTGGCGGCATGGTGTCATCTGCCGTACTCACGCTGTTAGTGATCCCGGTGATCTATGCGTTGGTCAAACAGCGTGAACTCTCCTCAACCCACAAATCACTTTGAAAGTGAGCCGCCATGAAGACGATCTCACTCGCAATCGCTTTAGCGTCCATGATCGGTTTGACTCAAGCTGCACCACATGAGCACGACATGGCGCAGCATCAAACGATGTCACAAGCTGCCGCCATACACGAAGGTATAGGCGTGCTGAAGGCGATCAATATGAAAGAGCGCAAGGTGCAGCTCG
The DNA here is from genome assembly GCA_016234685.1 of Nitrosomonadales bacterium. Classification (GTDB taxonomy): domain Bacteria; phylum Pseudomonadota; class Gammaproteobacteria; order Burkholderiales; family Gallionellaceae; genus Ferriphaselus. The sequence goes on along the minus strand of JACRAT010000032.1, from coordinate 29,793 downwards.
CGCACGAGGCGATCCCCAGTCTGGGCTGGCCGGGCATGACGATGTGGTTCACGTTGCAAGCGCCGTTGCCTGATGGCATTCAGGTAGGCGACAGCGTGCGTTTCGAGTTGGGAAGAACTGAAGCGAAGAAGTGGGTTATCAGCAAGATTGAGCGTAAGTAGGGTATCTGCGCGACCGGATGGCTAGCGGATGCGTGTATCCGCGCCATGAGTATCTGGCTCTTTCCAGGTAAACAAGCAACGTAAGGAAGACAAGATGAAATACGTAACAGGGATATTGCTGGCGGTGGTGTTGCAGGGCTGCATGATGGTCGGGCCGGGAAAGATGATGCATGACGGGATGATGGGCCATGGGCAAGGTGGTGAACACACCGAGAAGTCCGATACAAAAGACTCGTCTGGGCATGAGGGCCAGCACTGAGAGAGAGTACATTGAGTGACGTCTTGCGGTGAGGCTCGCCGCAAGGCAGAAGGAGAAGGGTATATGCCTGAAATCATTCCGAACGGACACCCATTGCTGGTGCATTTTCCGATTGCCTTGCTCAGTACCTCGGCCTTTTTTCATCTGGTTGCTCGGCTGTGGCAAGGGAGGGGGCGTTGTACCACGTACTGCTCCATTCTTGCCCATGCCACGCTTTGGCTGGGTGCTGTGGCGGCAGTGCCAGCGGTTATATTGGGTTGGCTGGCATTCAATAGCGTTGCTCACGATGAAGTAAGCCATGCCGCAATGGAGGTGCATCGTGCATGGGCGCTGGTGACGTTAGGAACGCTTGCTGCTTTAGCAGGCTGGGATGTATGGCGTAACAAGTTGGATACGATACCTTCCGGGTGGTTTGTGCTGGCCGTTGTTGCGGGGTGGGGCATGGTTGGTATTACTGCTTGGCATGGAGGGGAATTGGTTTATCGCTATGGTTTGGGCGTGATGGCCTTGCCGACCCATGAGGTGGGTATGGATATTGGGCATCATCATTCTGAAGAGAGTAGCCATGAGCACATACATTGACGAAGCGAAAGGAGGTATCTCTAACTGCTTATGCGGTTTATGCAAAGACGTTGTTTAACCTAACTTTTGGAGAAAAGAATGAAACTGAAATCTGTGTTGTTTGCGGCCAGCCTGCTGGCTTTCACTACTACTGCATGGGCTGTTGACGAACACCATGCCGACGATAAGGCTGGGAAAGCCGAGGCAGCGCCTGCCTCCGCACCTGCCGAAAAAACTGAGGCGAAGAAGCCGATGAAGAAACATAACCACATGGAAGAGAAGACCGGTATGCCCATGTCCGAGCCGATGCCGAATTCGGGGAAGCAGGGAGATATGATGAAGATGGATAAGCATGACCACATGAAAGAGAAGCGCTGAAATATCGAGAGTCGGTGACGCGATGGCATGGTTCTTTACTGTCGCGTCACTTAACTTTTTCGGGCAAGAAGCAGAGATCAACCATTTTCGTGCATTGGGCTGTTCAAATGCACAGGAGTGAATCATGGATAGATTGAGTCCCATGCGCACGGGGAGTGCGCTGGCCTTGACGACAGGCGCTATTGGTCTGATTGGTGCGCTGGCCGTTTTCTTGTTCCCAGATGGCATGATAGGTTTTGTTAATGCGTGGTTTCATGGATTGGATTTGACGCTAATCAAGAGCAACAAGCCGTGGGTGCTGGATGAATTCATCTATGGCGTATGCGGGGTGACCGTGATTGGGTTCTTGGGCGGCGCGGTATTCGCTGTTTTCTACAACTTGGTGGGGAGCAGCTCGGCCCGAGACCAAGAGGCTTAATCGTAACGACAATCGGAGGCTTGATATGAACCACCATCCACCTGAAGCAATTCTCCCGGAAGTGGTCGTAAACAAAGACCCGGTGTGCGGCATGACGGTGTCCGCAGACAGTTCCTATCGCCATCTGTACGAAGGAGAAAACTACCGATTTTGCAGTGCGAAGTGCTTGGCCAAGTTTCAGGCAGCCCCCGAGAACTATCTCCACCCGCACTTGGCGCCGCCCAAGGGTGTTCCCGCTGCTGCGGTTTACACCTGTCCGATGCATCCCGAAGTGGTGCGCAGCGAACCGGGCGACTGCCCGATCTGCGGCATGGCGCTGGAGCCGCGCAATGCTCCGGCGGCGGACAGTGCCGAATTGAACGACATGATTAGACGTTTCTGGATCAGCGCGGTGCTGGCCTTGCCGGTTTTCATTCTAGCGATGGCAACCGACCTTTTCCCGCAGCTCTTGCCCGAATCCGTTTCGATGCCCGCCTTGCAATGGATCGAATTCATGCTGGCCACCCCGGCCGTGTTGTGGGCCGGATGGCCGATCTTCCAGCGTGGCTGGGCATCGGTGGCTAACCGCAGTCTCAACATGTTCACCCTGATCGCGCTCGGCGTCGGCGTGGCGTGGAGCTACAGCGTGGTGGCGATGCTGCTGCCGGGCATTTTCCCGCCCGCGATGCGCAGCATGATGGATACGGTGCCGGTGTATTTCGAGGCGGCGGCGGTAATCATGGCGCTGGTGCTGCTGGGTCAGGTGATGGAACTGCGCGCGCGCAGCCAGACCAGCGCGGCGATCAAGCTGCTGCTGGGACTCGCGCCGCAGACCGCGCGCATCGTGCGCTCCCCTCACCCCAACCCTCCCCCGCAAAGAACCCCTCTCTCTAACTCTCTCCCGCAAGCGGGAGAAAGGACAAACGAGAAAGGCAATCTTGAATCCCTGGGCGAGGGAGCAATCGAATCGCTGCGCGAATTTCTCAATAACAGCAACGAAGAGGACATCCCGCTGGAACTGGTGCAGCCGGGTGACGTGCTGCGCGTGCGCCCCGGCGAGAAAGTGCCGGTGGACGGGGTGGTGCTGGAAGGCACGAGCTCATTGGACGAATCCATGGTCACCGGCGAATCCATCCCGGTGGAAAAAACGACGGGCGCGCGGCTGATTGGCGCCACGGTGAACGGCACCGGAAGTTTATTGATGCGCGCCGAGCGCGTCGGCGCGGACACCCTGCTGGCGCAGATCGTGCACATGGTGAGCGAGGCGCAGCGCAGCCGCGCGCCTATCCAGCGGCTGGCCGATGTGATGGCCGGATATTTCGTACCGGTGGTGATGGGCGTTGCACTCGCCACGTTGGCGGTGTGGGGCCTGTACGGGCCGGAACCGCGACTGGCGCACGCCATCGTCAATGCGGTGGCGGTGCTAATCATCGCTTGCCCCTGCGCGCTGGGGCTGGCCACGCCGATGTCCATCATGGTCGGCACCGGGCGCGGCGCGCTGGCCGGGGTGCTGATCAAGAATGCCGAAGCGTTGGAAACGCTGGAGAGGGTGGATACGCTGGTGGTGGACAAGACCGGCACGCTGACTGAGGGCAAGCCGAAGCTGACCTCGATTGTCCCTCTGACCGGATTCGACGCCGACGAAGTGTTGCGTCTGGCCGCCAGTCTGGAGCGCGCCAGCGAACATCCTCTAGCGGCGGCTATTGTGAGTGGTGCGCAGGAGAAAGCGTTGCAACTGGCGAATGTTGCCGAGTTCCGTTCCTACACCGGCAAGGGCGTGGCAGGGGTGGTCGAAGGGCGCGTAGTCGCGTTGGGCAATCTCAAATTGTTCGAAGAGTTGAACATAGTCACAGGCGAATTGCCTTTGCGCGCTGATGCTCTGCGTGCAGACGGGCAAACGGTGATGCTGCTGGCAATCGACGGTAAGGCGGCGGGATTGATAGGCGTGGCCGACCCGGTCAAGGAATCCACAGCGGAAGCCATCCGCGCGCTGCACGATGAAGGCGTGCAAGTCATCATGCTGACCGGCGACAACCGCATCACGGCGGAGGCGGTGGCGAGAAAGTTGGGAATCGACCGGGTCGAAGCGGAAGTATTGCCCGAACAAAAATCCGCCATCGTCAAACAACTGCAAGCGCAAGGGCATTTTGTGGCGATGGCGGGAGACGGCATCAACGATGCACCGGCGCTGGCGCAAGCACAGGTCGGCATCGCTATGGGAACGGGAACTGATGTGGCGATGGAGAGCGCAGGCGTTACCTTGGTGAAGGGCGACTTGCGCGGCATCGTCCGCGCGGTGCGCCTGTCGCGCGCCACCATGAAGAACATCCGCCAGAACCTGTTCTTTGCCTTTATTTACAACGTGCTGGGCATTCCTATCGCGGCGGGCGTGCTGTATCCATGGTTTGGCCTGCTGCTGTCGCCCATTATCGCAGCAGCGGCGATGAGCTTCAGCTCGGTGTCGGTGATAGGCAATGCACTGCGGTTGCGGCGTGCGGATTTGTAGTGATTGACGGGTGATTTTTAAGGACGAAAGGAGAGGAATTATGTGGGAGCATTTTGATAATCATGGTTGGGGCGGCATGATCACGGCACTGATGTGGGTGCTACTGATGGTGGGCTTGGTTATGCTTTTGATCAAATATCGCAATTCCGGGGATGTTAGGGAAAAGACGGCGCTGGACATCCTCAAGGAGCGTTATGCGCGCGGCGAAATCGGGCGTGAGGAGTTCGAGCAGAAGAGGCTCGATCTGGAGGGCTGAAGCGTTGTTGCTTAATCGCAATCCACGGCAAGGAGGCTGGCATGTCTGAATCGCACGAAATACAACACCTTTCCAGAGGGCGCTGGGTGTTCTACGGCTTCCTTGCCATGGCCGGGTTCCTGCTGTTTACGGAGCACCGCGCGCACGTACTGGGAGTATTGCCCTATCTGTTCCTGCTGGCCTGTCCGCTGATGCATCTGTTCATGCATCACGGTCAGCATCATCACGATGCATCGGAAGGAGAGGGAAAATGAACGCAGATTCCAACGGCTACGGGCTTTGGTCGCTGGTCTTCATCAATTCGCTGGTGTTCATCGTGTTCGCCTTCAGCTTCAGCAAGCCGAAGACCTCCCGCGACTGGCGCTCGTTCAGTGCATTTTCGGCTTTCATCGTGGCGCTGTTCGTTGAGATGTATGGCTTTCCGCTTACTATCTATTTGCTGGCTGGTTGGCTACAAACTAACTACCCTGAAGTCAACCTGCTCTCCCATGACGCAGGACACCTCTGGTACACCCTGTTGGGCTGGAAAGGAGATCCCCACACGGACTTCTTTCACTTATTAAGTATCGCGTTTATCGCCGGGGGATTTATTCTGCTGTCGGCGGCTTGGAAGGTGCTCTATCAGGCACAACGTCGGCATCAACTGGCAAGCGCCGGGCCTTACGCCAGAGTGCGCCATCCTCAGTACGACGCTTTCATCCTCATCATGTTCGGTTTCCTGTTGCAGTGGCCGACCATCTTGACGCTGTTGATGTTCCCAGTGCTGGTGTGGATGTACGTGCGGCTGGCGCGGGCGGAGGAGCAGGAAGCGTTGGCAGACTTCGGCGAGGCTTATCAGCGTTATCGGAATGCTACGCCGGGGTTTATTCCGCATCGCTGGTTCTCGATATGAGTTCCTTTCAATGACTATTAGCGGGCAGCAGGTTACATAAAAGGAAAAGGCTCCTGATTCAGGAGCCTTTTCCTTGCGTTCCACCTGAATCAGGCTTGTACGCTGATGATGCCTCCGATCACCTGACCGCTGGTGTTGATGGTCGGCTCAGGCGGTTTTGCGGACGATTGGGCTTGAACCTTGGTGCTTTGGTCGTCTTTGTCGCCGTCATTCTCTCTTTCGTTCACGCGGGCTTCTTCCGCCCGGTTTGCTGCTGCGGCTGGGATATGCGTATAGCCGGATGAAACGGAACTGATAGCCATGATAGCTCCCTCTGAATTGAAATCTGTTACGCCAACGACTGTGTATCGGCGCGACTTGAGATTCCTTTAGGGCGATTTATTCCTCATCCAGCAGTTTGCCAGCGATGGCCCAGTTTTCGTCGGGCAGTTCGTCGAAGGCGATGTAAGTGTAGGACGCCGGCTTGAGCGCGATGCGCTCCAGCGTGTCGGTGATCTCTGCGGCGATGCGGGCTTTCTGGTCGCGGCTGAGTGTCCCGGCGATGCGGATGTTGACGTAAGGCATGGCAGACTCCTGAGTTGATGGGGCGGAGGACTCTAGCTATTGTCGGAAATAGCGTCAATGGTGTAAAACGCCCGCTTACCCCTCTTTGACGTTCACCATGTCCAACTCTGATTTACTCGCCCGTTCGCTCGCCTCTGTCTGGCATCCGTGCACGCAGATGAAGCGCCACGAGACCTTGCCGCTGGTGCCAATCTCGCGCGGCGCAGGCGTATGGCTGTTCGATGCGGATGGGCGGCGTTACCTAGATACGGTCAGTTCCTGGTGGGTGAATCTGTTCGGGCATTGCAATCCGCGCATCAACGAAGCGCTCACCGACCAACTAGGCAAACTCGAACATGTGATGCTGGCGGGCTTCACCCACGAGCCGGTGGTGCAGTTGTCCGAACGGCTGCGCAGCCTCGCCCCCGCCGGATTGGGGCATTGCTTCTACGCTTCGGACGGCGCTTCGGCCACCGAGATCGCGCTAAAGATGAGCGCCCACTACTGGCTTAACCACGGCCAGCCTGAGAAATCGCAGTTCATCAGCCTCGCCAACAGCTACCACGGCGAGACGCTGGGCGCGCTGTCGGTCACCGATGTGGCGCTGTTCAAGGAGGCCTACGGCGTGCTGGTGCGCCAGAACGCCACCGTCCCCAGCCCGGACTGGCGCGACGCCGCCCCCGGCGAGTCCGCCGAGGACTACGCCCTGCGCTGCGCCGCCGCGTTGGAAGCGCATCTGCAACAGCATCATCAGAGCCTCGCCGCCTTCATCATCGAGCCGCTGGTGCAGGGCGCGGCAGGCATGGCGATGTATCACCCCATCTATCTGCGCCGGGCGCGCGAGCTGTGTACGCAGTACGGCGTACACCTGATCGCCGACGAGATCGCGGTGGGGGTGGGCAGAACAGGGACGCTGTTCGCGTGCGAACAAGCGCCCCCCCCTGAAGAGGGGCAAGCAGGCAATCTGCGTAGCGGATGCTCGCACAAGGGGAGGGCTGGGGAGGGGTTAGGCATCACCCCCGACTTCCTCCTCCTCTCCAAAGGCATCACCGGCGGCTATCTGCCGTTGTCGGTGGTGATGACCACCGACGCCATCTATCAGGCTTTCTACGCCGACGAGGTGGCGCGTGGCTTTCTGCATTCGCACTCCTACACTGGCAACCCGCTGGCCTGCCGCGCGGCGCTGGCGACGCTGGACATCTTCGTCGAGGACGACGTCATCGTTGCCAACCAACGCAAGGCGGCGCTGTTCAACCAACTCGCCGCGCCGTTGCGCGAACATCCCAAGGTAAAGCACTTCCGCAACACTGGCATGATCTGGGCGTTCGAGGTGGAGACGCCGCACCGGGATTTCGCCCAGCGCTGTTTCAGCCTCGGCTTGCAGCATGAATTGCTGCTGCGCCCGATGGGCGACACGGTGTACTTCATGCCTCCCTATGTGATCGGCGCGGATGAGTGGCGCTTGCTGGTGGCGCACACACTGATCGTGATCGAAACATTGTGTTGACCATGCACATCTTCCGCTTCTTATTGCTCGCCTTTGGTCTGCTCGTCAGCGCTCAGGCTAACGAGTTGCCGCCTGCCGTGCTGACTGCGCTGAAGCAAGCGCAAGTCCCGCTCGGCAACGTCGGCATCGAGGTGCGCGAGGTGAATGCCCGCTCACCGCTGATCTCACTGAATGCCGAGAAACCGATGAATCCCGCTTCGGTGATGAAGCTGCTCACCACCTATGCTGGGCTGGAGTTGCTCGGCCCGGCGTATAGCTGGAAGACCGAGGCTTGGCTTACGGGTGAGCTGGATGCCAACGGTGTGCTGCATGGCGACCTGATCCTGAAGGGTTCGGGCGATCCCAAGCTGTCGCTGGAACAGTTCTGGCTGTGGTTGCGCGAGTTGCGCAATCGCGGGCTGCGCGAGATCGAGGGCGATCTGGTGCTGGATCGCAGTGTCTTTGATCTGCCACCGTTCGATCCCGCCGCCTTCGACAATGATCCCCTGCGCCCCTACAACGGCGGAGCGGATGCGCTGCTGCTGAACGGCGGTGTGCTGCATCTGCGGCTCGTGCCGAACGGGCGGCAGGTCGGGCTGCTGGCCGAGCCGCCGCTGGAGGGGCTGGCGCTGGACAATCGTTTGCGGTTGGCGAAGTCGGGCGACTGTGGCGAGTGGGACGACAAGATACGGGCGGGCGTGAAAGCCTCCACGCTGACGCTGGAAGGTGATTACGCCGTTAGTTGCGGTGAGCGCAACTACTTTGTTTGCCCCTTGCCGATGCGCGACTATGTCTCTGCCGCGTTCAGATCGTTGTGGAAGGAGTTGGGAGGAGCATTGCGTGGCGGTACGCGCGACGGCGTAGTTCCTGACTCGGCACGTTTGCTTTCCACTCATGTTTCGCCGCCGCTGTCCGAGGTCATCCGCGACATCAATAAATACAGCAACAACGTGATGGCGCGGCAGTTGTTTTTGACGCTGGGCTTGCGTGACGGCACGCCGACTTCCATCGCGCGCAGCACGCAGGCCATGCAGGCCTGGCTGGAATCGGCTGGGTTGGCTTTCCCGGAACTGTTGCTGGAGAACGGCTCTGGGCTGTCGCGTCAGGAGCGCATTACGCCGCAGCATCTGGCGCAGTTGTTGCAGATGGCGGCGCGCAGCCCGTATCAGCCGGAATTCGAGGCTTCGCTGCCCATAGTCGGCGTGGATGGCACGCTGAAGAAACGCTTCCTCAAACAAGCTGTCGCGGGCCATGCCCATCTCAAGAGCGGTACGCTGGACGAAGCTCGCGCCATCGCTGGCTATGTGCAGGCGAGGAGCGGGCGGCAATGGATCGTGGTCTTCATCATCAATCAACCGGGTGCAGCGGCTGGCCGTGCCGCTCAAGATGCCCTGATCGACTGGCTGCAATTCCAGTGAGGCTTGGACTTTTCACGTCTCAGGGAACTTAAATGAATGGCGGTCATCTTATCGCCGCTGTACTCGTTTAATCTTTATCCAAGGAATGAATACTATGAAGAAAATCGCTGCTATCGCATTGCTCTCCACTTTGACCGTTCCGGTCTTCGCGGCCGATGAAGGTTTCTATGCTGGTCTGACTCTGGGCAGCGGCAAGCCCGGCGTCGCGCCCGCTGGTGTGACACTGAGCAAGAATTCCGACTTCATCTACGGTGGTCTACTGGGCTACCAGTTGAACAAGAGCTTCGCGGTCGAAGGCCAGTTCACTGGCGTCGGTAGCGTCAAGGATGCCGCTGGCAACAAGTCCAAGGGTGATGCACTGAGCCTGACCGGCGTCGGTTTCTTGCCGCTGAACGACAGTTTCAGTTTGTACGGCAAGCTGGGCGTGGCGAGCGTCAAGACTACGACTGCTGCGGGTTTGGGCGTAACGGGCGTGAGCCGTACCGGCCTGACTTATGGCATCGGCGCGCAGTACAACGTGACGCCGCAATTGGGTCTGCGTGCAGGTTGGGATAGCTACGGCGCGGCGACTGCCAACGCTGCCGGCGTGAAGACCAACGTCAACGCCAGTGTGTTGAGCGTAGGTGCTGTGTACCAGTTCTGATCGGACTGTCTCACTAAAAAGGCCGGGAGAACCCGGCCTTTTGTTTTTGCGCAGCGCTTAATTCACACTGGGCGTCACGCCCTTGGGGAACAGCACCCACATCCGGCCGCGTTGCTTCATGCGTCCGGCCTGATTGCCTGCTTGTTCGCCGAATCCCCAGAAAAAATCGGCCCGGACTGCCCCCTTGATCGCGCCGCCGGTATCTTGCGCCAGCATCAGCCGGTTGAGTGGAGCGTCGCTGTTGGGGAAGGTGGTGGCGAGGAACACTGGTGAGCCGAGCGGGATGCTGCGCGGGTCGATGGCGATGCTGTATTCCTCGGTGAGCGGCACGCCCAGCGCGCCCAGCGGGGCGGAAAGGGTGTCCGGCAATTCGCGGAAGAACACATAGCTTGGATTCTGCCCCAACAGCGCCGGGAGTTTGTCCGGGTTGCGTTCGCCCCATTGTTTGATGCCTTGCATTGAGGCTTCTTCCGGTTTCAGTTCACCCATCTCGATGAGTTTTTTGCCGATGGAGATATAGGGGTAGCCGTTCTGGTCGGCGTAGCCTATCTTCATCATCGCACCGTCCGGCAGCTCGATTCGTCCCGAGCCTTGGATTTGCAGGAAGAACAGCTCCACGGCGTTATCCACCCAGAACAGTTCGCGGCCCTTGAGCGGGGCTTTGCCTGCGTCGATGTCGTTGCGGTTGAAGTAAGGCACGATGCGCTTGCCTTGCAGTCGCCCGCGTAAACGCATCCCTTTCAGTTGCGGATAGACCTCGCTGAGGTCTATCTCCAGCAGATCTTCCGGTGTGGCATAGAGCGGATAACGGAAGCGCGCGGTCTTGGTGCGGCTGCCGTGCAGCTTGGGTTCGTAATAGCCGGTGATGAGCCCTTGCTCCGTGCCGTCCGGGTTGATGAGCTGGTAAGGCGAAAAATATTCTTCGAAGAAGGCGTGCAGCGTCGCGTTATCAGTTTGGCTGAGTTGCTCGGCGCGGGCGCAAGAAGGTTGCCAGTTGGGCTTGCTCTTCAGCGCGTGGCAACCTTGCTGAAACGCCGCCCAAGACGAGGCCAGCTCCACGGTCTGCCAGTTGGGCAACGCCTCCCACGTGCTGAGGTTGTAAGTCGGCGTCGGTTTGATTTCTTTTTGAGCTGGCGGCGGGATCACCGCAGGCGGCAAGGGGGCCTGACAGGCGGAGAGCATGAGCATAGCTAGTGCGGTCAGCCAGGGGAGATTCTTGTACATCCTATTCCTTTCTTAACTCGATCAAGCGGAACCAGCCGCCCGCCAGTGCCGGTTCGTCCGACATCATGTGCAGTGAGGGTGATCCCTGTAAGGCGTTTTCGAATATCACGTCGGTGCGCGTCGCCAACTGTCCGAGCAGGGGGCTGACCAGACGACGCAGCGGGGCGAGCTGTCCGGGGCGCAGGAATTTGTCGAACACCAACAGTTGCCCCCCCGGTTTCAGCACCCGTGCCGCTTCGGCTAGGCAGCGCGCCGGTTGCGGCACGACGGCGACGATGAGGTGCAGCACCACGCAGTCAAAGCTATGGTCGGCAAAAGGCAAGGCCATGCTGTCGCCTTGCGTCAGAGCCATGTTCAGTCCGATGCAGCGCGGCTGCGCTTTCGCCAGCATGGCAGCGGTGATGTCCAGCGCGACATAGTCGTGTCGCAATGGCAGCAGGGGAAAGTCCAAGCCAGTTCCTGCGCCGCTGATGAGTACGCGCGCCGGGATGGACGGCAAGCGCAGCAGGCTGCGTCGGCGTGCCGCCAGTGTGGCGCGCCGGATCGCGTAGTCATAGAACGGGGCGATGAAACGGTAGCTGGTTTTCAGTGACATTCGAGGCTAGTGCAATACGCGTGGTACGCTGAGGACGAATTGCGGGATGGCGATTTCGAACCGTGTCCCGTCATCGGCCTGCATGGTATAGCTGCCGTGCATCGTCCCGACGGGCGTGGGCAGCACCGTACCGCTGGTGTATTCGAAACTTTGTCGGCTTTTGAGGACGGGCTGCTCACCCACTACGCCTTTACCGCGCACCTCTTGTATCTGATGATTGGCGTCGGTGATGATCCAGTGGCGGCTGAGGAGCTGGATCGTCTCTTCACTCAGATTGCTGATGGTGATGGTGTAGGAGAATATGTAGCGGTCGCAGGATTCATCCGACTGCTCGGCCATATATCTCACCTGCGTCGAAACGGCGATGGAGGGAAGCTTCTCGTCTGTGTTCATGGCCGCATTTCACCCGAATTTGCAGCGGGTGACAAGCGAATACGCCGGATGAGGCGCGTGATTCGATCTCTGCCGCAGAGGTAATACGACGGCAACCGCTTGCGTGCAGCAGGAACGAGGTCGAGCTCGGTGCGGAGCGCGAGGAATTGCGCAGTGAACCAGTGGCCAGAATTTGTCAAGGACAGGGGTCAAAGCGGAACGATTCGGGTAAAATGGTCGCTGAACGAATTTTCGAGGAAATCACTCATGTATCAAATCGCACCTAGCATCCTTTCCGCCAACTTCGCCAAGCTGGGTGAAGAAGTCGATAACGTCTTGGCCTCCGGCGCCGACATCGTCCACTTCGACGTGATGGACAACCATTACGTGCCCAACCTGACCATAGGTCCCTTGGTGTGCGAAGCGCTGCGCAAGCACGGCGTGACCGCCGCTATCGACGTGCATCTGATGGTCAAGCCCGTAGATCGCATCATCCCCGACTTCGCCAAGGCGGGCGCGACTTACATCACCTTCCACCCGGAAGCTTCCGAGCACGTCGATCGCACCATCGGCCTCATCAAAGAATTGGGCTGCAAGGCCGGTCTGGTGTTCAATCCGTCCACTCCGCTGGACGTGCTGGAATACACTTTGCCCAAGCTGGACATGGTGCTGCTGATGTCGGTGAACCCCGGTTTCGGTGGGCAGAAATTCATCCCTCACGTGCTGGACAAGGCACGCAAGGTACGCGCGATGATCGACGCCGGTGGCTACAACTGCCGTCTGGAGATCGACGGTGGCGTCGGCCCGGCCAATATCCGCGAAGTGGCGGAAGCAGGCGTGGATACCTTCGTGGCTGGCTCGGCGGTGTTCGGCAAGTACAACGCCAACGACAAGAACCACTACGACACCATCATCGGCGAGTTGCGTGCCGAGTTGTCCAAGGTCGGCAAGTAATCATCATGGACGCCCGCCGCCTGACGCTGTTGCTGCTGGCCACCTTGGCTCTGCCGGGGTGTGACAAGCTGAAAGAGCTGACGGGCGGCGAGACGCTGACGCCCCAACAGATGGATGCCGAGGCCATCGGCTACGCCTGTCGCGTCTCTCAAAAAGCGCCCGAGGGGTGCATGAAAGAGAACGATACGCAAAGCCCGTCTTCTGTGCTGAATGGCTGGCGCAAGGCGGACGCCGACATCAAGGGCGGCACGATAGACCCGAACATGAGCAACATCCCGCTAGTCGCTTCGGCGGTTGCGGCGGTCTCTGCACCAGAGGCTGATTCGGGCAAGTCGGACGAGAAGTCGGCTGATGCGAAGTCGGAAAAGTCCGGCGACAAGAACGCCAAGTCTGACGAAAAATCAGACAAGCATGAGAAATCATCCGATAAGTCGGATAAATCCGACAAATCAGGCAAGTCCGAGAAATCGGGTAAATCCGAGAAATCCGAGAAATCGGGTGGCTCGGACAATGCTTCCGGCAAAGCCGGCTCAAACAAGAATGACCATTCCAATGACTCCAAAGGCAAGTCTTCAGACAAATCCTCTTAGTATCGCCGCCATCGTCATCGACCTTGACGGCACGCTGCTGCACACCGCTCCCGAACTGGCCGAATCCGCCAACCGCATGTTGCGCGACATGGGGCGTGTACCGGCGTCGCAAGACTTGTTGATGAGCTACATCGGCAACGGCATCCACTGGCTGGTGAAGCGTGCGCTGACTGGCGATATGCACGCCGAACCGGATGCCGCGTTGTTCGATCAGGCGCTGCCGGTCTTTGAAAAGCATTACACCGAGCTGCTGCTGGAGAGCAAACCGTTCCCCAATGTGGTCGCCGGGCTGGATGCGATGAAGGCCGCCGGTTTTCGTCTCGGCTGCATCACCAATAAGGTCGAGCGCTACACCTTGCCGTTGCTCAAGGGCATAGGACTGGCGGACTATTTCGACATCGTGCTGGCGGGTGACACCCTGCCGGAGAAGAAGCCGCACCCGCTGCCGCTGTTGCATGCAGCACAGTTCTTCGGCATCCCGATCGGGCAGTTGCTGTTGGTCGGCGATTCGCTCAGCGATGCTCAGGCTGCCCGTGCCGCTGGCTGTCCCATCATCTGCGTGCCTTACGGCTACAACCACGGCGAACCGGTCGAGACGCTCGACGTGGATGCAGTCATCCCTGATCTGCTGGGCGTGCTACCGCTAATCAGACACGCCTGAGCATGGTCTCCCTCTATCTGACAAAGACGACGAACTGGCGATGGTGATCCTGCACCCTTGCTTGCATCGCCCCACGTCGTCCATCATTTGAGAGGTCATTATGCAGTCACCCATCACCGAACAGGAATTCCAAGCGTTAGCCCGTGAGGGCTACAACCGTATCCCGCTGGTCGCCGAGACTTTCGCCGATCTCGACACCCCGCTGTCGCTCTACCTCAAACTGGCCAACCGGCCCTTTTCCTATCTGCTGGAATCGGTGCAGGGAGGCGAACGCTTCGGGCGCTACTCCTTCATCGGCCTGCCCGCTGAGATGCGCATCAGCGTGCGCGGCAAGACCGTCACGCTGACGCATGGTGCGCATGAGGTCAGTCATGAAGTGGAAAGCCCACTGGATTTCATTCAGGAATACCAATCGCGTTTTAAGGTCGCGCCGCTGCCCGGCTTGCCGCGTTTCACCGGCGGTCTGGCGGGCTATTTCGGCTACGACACCGTGCGCTACATCGAGCCTCGCCTGGCTAGGACGCAAAAGTCGGATGTGATCGGTACGCCCGACATTCTGCTGATGCTCACCGAGCAACTGGCGGTGGTGGACAATCTGTCCGGCAAGCTGACCTTCATCGTTTACGCCAACCCCGAGCGCGCCGATGCTTACGTTCAGGCGCGGCACCGGCTGGACAGTCTGTTGCGCAGCCTGCGCCAGCCGGTGGATATCCCCCATGCACCGCAGATGCGTCGCTACGAGGCGGTGTCCGAGTTCGGCGAAGCGGCGTTCAAGGCGGCGGTGGAGAAAGCCAAACAGTACATTTTCGATGGCGACATCATGCAGGTGGTGCTGGCGCAACGCATGGTGCAGCCCTTTCCGGCGCAACCGCTCTCGCTGTATCGCGCGCTGCGCAGCATCAATCCTTCGCCCTACATGTTCTATTACGACATGGGCGACCACCACGTGGTCGGCTCCTCGCCCGAGATTCTTGCGCGCTTGGAAGGTGACACCGTCACAGTACGCCCTATCGCCGGGACACGTCCGCGCGGCAAGACGCAGCAGCAGGATGCCGAGCTGGCGATCGAGTTGCTGGCTGACCCGAAAGAGTTGGCCGAACATCTGATGCTGATCGACCTTGGCCGCAACGACATCGGGCGCGTCGCCAAGAACGGCACGGTCAAGCTCACCGACAAGATGGTGATCGAGCGCTACTCGCACGTGATGCACATCGTCTCCAATGTTGAAGCTGAACTCAAACCCGGCCTCTCGGCGATGGATGTGCTGCGCGCCACCTTCCCGGCCGGTACGGTATCCGGCGCAGCCAAGGTGCGGGCGATGGAGATCATCGACGAACTAGAGCCGTCCAAGCGTGGCATCTACGCAGGTGCGGTCGGCTATCTCGGCTTTAACGGCGACATGGACGTGGCCATCGCGTTGCGCACCGCAGTGGTGAAGAATGAGACGCTGTACGTGCAGGCGGGCGCAGGCATCGTCGCCGATTCCGTGCCTGAGAGCGAATGGATGGAAACACAGAACAAGGCTCGCGCCGTACTGCGTGCGGCTGAGATGGTGCTAGACGGCTTGGATGCGAAGGTGCATCGCTAGACCGAGACAGGAGTTCGGAGTTCTTCTGGCCGGAAGTTCGCCAACCATTGCAAGAACTCCTGCTCCGGCATGGGCTGAGTCAGGGCGTAGCCTTGCACGACGCAGCAGCCCATTTCGCGCAAGGCGGCGAGATGTTCGAGCGATTCGGCCCCTTCGGCCACGGCGATCTTGCCGAATGCCGTAGTCATGCCCAAGATTCCGGCGACAATGGCGCGGTCCTCGTGGTCGATCAGCATGTCGCGCACGAAAGACTGGTCGATCTTGACCGTAGTCACCGGCAGACGGCGGAAGTAGGTCATTGACGAATAGCCCGTGCCAAAATCATCCAGCGCAAAACTCACCCCCAGCTTCTCGCACTCGATGATGAGCTGGCTGACGCGCTCCAGATCTTCCAACGCAACAGTTTCCAATATCTCCAGTTCCACCCGATGTGGAGGCGTGATGTGTTTCTCCAGCGCCAGAGCCAGCTTGCGTCTGAAATCGGTGTTGAGCAGCTGACGGGCAGCGACGTTGACGCTGATGGATAGATCCAGCCCCTGTACGCGCCAGCGCGAAAGCGCGCTCAATGCGTGATCCAGCACGTAATCGCCGAGTTGCACGATCAGGTCGTCATGCTCCAGAAACGGCAAGAACTCATCCGGCATCGCCAGTGCGCCGGTCTCCGGGTTGCGCCAGCGGACGAGGGCCTCCGCGCCGATGACCCGGCCCTGCTGCGTGTCTACCTTCGGTTGCCAGTGCAGTATGAATTCTTCGCGGCTCAGCGCGGCCCGTACTTGTTGTTTGAACTCGCGGTGTTCGCGCAGTTGTCGGTCATGCTCGGGGTCGAAACGGTGTACCCGGTTGCGCCCTAGCTGCTTGGCCTGATACATGGCCTGATCGGCGTGGCGCATCAGAATGTCCGGGTCGTTTTCGCCGCCGGGATAGATCGCCACGCCGATGCTGGCGGAGACCGTCACTTCGGTCTCTTCGTTGATGTCGCAGGGCTGGGCGACGCGCTCCAGTACTCGCGCCAGCACCTGATCGCTTTCGCTGGTCTCCTGCATATCGGTGAGCAGCAACACGAATTCGTCGCCGCCCAGACGCGCGACGGTGTCATCGGCGCGTATGGTGTCGGAGAGGCGGTGGGCGATCTCGACCAGCACCTTGTCGCCCGCCTTGTGGCCGAACTGGTCGTTCACCGGCTTGAAGCCATCGAGGTCGAGATAGCAGACAGCGACCGAGCGCCCCAGCCGGTCTGCCCGCGACAGCGCTTGCGCCATGCGATCCGCCAGCAGGATACGGTTGGGCAGATGGGTCAGCGAGTCGTAATAAGCCAGTCGCTCGATGCGTTCTTGCTGCTGTTTTTCCTCGGTCACGTCGGAGAAGATGCCGATGTAATGCCTAATCGTCCCGGCGTCATCCTTGATGGCGATGATGCTGGTGCGTTCGACGAACAAGCTGCCATCCTTGCGGCGATCCACCATCTCGCCGCGCCAATAGCCTTTGCTCAGCAGGCTGGCCCACAGGCGCTGGTAAAAACTCTCGTCCTGCTGACCGGATTTGAGCATGTTCGGGCCTGCGCCGATCACGTCGTCGCGCGCGTAGCCAGTCAATTCGGTGAAAGTACGATTGACGTCGATGATGTTGGCATCCGCGTCGGTGATGACGATGCCTTCGCCGGCCTCCTGAAACACGCTGGCGGCGAGCTTGAGCTTCTCTTCCGCACGCTTCTGCTCGGTGATGTCCGACCAGATGGCGGCGAAGTAATCGCGATTGCGGATGTGGATGACGCGAGTGCTGATGCGGGTGTCGCGCAGTGAGCCATCCTTGCGGCGATGTTTGCACTCAAAGCGTGAGCCGCCCGCCATGATGATGCTCTGTACGTGCTCCCGAAAGTTTTGCTTGCTCGACGCACCGGACTGAATATCGGCGAGGCTGAGCAGACCGAATTCCTCGCGCGAGTAGCCCAGATGCAAACAGGCGGCATCGTTGAACTCGACAAAACGCAGGGTCTCGGTGTCGATCAGCACGATGGCGTCGGCAGCTTGATTGATGATGGCACTGTAGATCTCTTCGCGTTCACGCAGCGCTTGGTCGCGCTCGAACTTTTCCAGAGCCTGAGAGAACAAGCCCGCCAGCGTTTCGACCGCGATCAGGGTGTTGGCGCGCACCTTTGCCATGTGTCGGCTGGCGAGATACAGGAAAACGGCGACTTCGCCGCCGATCCGTACCGGCAGGCGGATCAGTGCCTGCATTCCCTCGGACAGCAGGCGCTGATCCAGCGGCTGGCTGCAAGTCGGGCCATCCTTGCAGGGATTCAGGCATGAATGCAGCGAGGGGCAGGCGTTGAGCGAAATGACTTCCGCTGATTGGGCGGATAGATTCTGGTGGCCTGCGCTGAACTGGGGTGAAAATCCCGCTTCTTTTTTGATCGAGTAGCTGCCATCGGTTTGCCGCGCATAGATCAGTCCGGCATCCAGATCGGGCAGGCTGAGCATACTGTCGAGTATGGCGTCCAGCAAGGTTGCGCGCGAAGGGCTGACGGCGGCGACCTGAGCGAAATCATGCTGGGCTTGCAGCAGCAATTCGTCCTGTTTGCGCGCGGAGATGTCGACCATGATGCCAGAGGTCAGTAGCGGCTCACCCCGGCTATCGCGTTGGATCACCCGTCCCAGCGCATACACCCACAACCAGCGCCCATCGGCACGCAGATAGCGATATTCGGTGCGGAACAGCGGATTGTCTGCGCTCAGGGCGAGCTGCATGTTGGCCAGCACTTTGGGCTGGTCTTCAGGATAGATACGCTCCATCCATTCTTCCAGCGTGGCTGCTTCGTCGTTGGGGGCGTATCCCAGCATGGCGTTCACGCCGCTGCTCCAGACGTTGTGATTGGTGTGGTGGTTGTATTCCCAAGTGCCGATGCCGGTGGCGTCGAGCACCATTTGCAGGCGCGACTCCAGCGCCGCTTTTTCGCGCACGATGAGTTGTTGATCCTGCCAGCCGCTAGAGGTGATCTGGATACCCAGCCGCTCCAGCAGCCCATGCTGGCTGATCGCCCCCATGAAATGTTCTTGCTCGTCCACCACGATGATGTGGCGGATACGGTGTTGGGCCATGCACTCCACAGCGTCGGCGACAGAAGCGGTGAGCGGAATGGTCAGCACTGGCGCGCTCATCACATCTTTGACCTGCGTGCTTTCAATGTCGATGTGTTTGGCGAGTAGCTTGGGGATGTCGCGCTCGGTGACGATGCCGACGGGAACCTCGTGCCGGGTGACCACGGCGTAATCCCAGCGTTCGCTGGACATTCTTTCCAACATCACGGAAACCGGCGTGTCGGGCGCTAGGCTGGCGGCCTTGCGATCCATGGCAAAGCCGACATGCTGAATCTTGAGAAATACATCCATGCCCAGATGGGTGCGGAAATCGGTCTCGCTGACGATGCCGATCAGCAGTCCGTCCTCGTCGGCGATCACCAGATGGCGGACATTGTGTTTGGAGAGCAGGGCGAAGCCAGAGCGGAAGTCGAGATCGGGCGAGGCGGTCAGTACCGGCGCGCTCATCACCTCGATCACTTCGGCCTCGGGGCGGATATGCTGATGCAGCATCCGCACCACATCCCGCTCGGTCAGAATGCCGACCGGCAGTTGATCGACCTGCACCACCAAGCAAGAGACATGCGCTTCGGCCATGAGCAGCGCCGCTTCTTCTATTCGCCGGGTGGGGGCGATCCCCAGTACCTGCGTGTGCATGATGTCTGAAAGCTTCAACTCGACTATCGGTTTCATCTGACTATGACCTGAAGACGGTTTGATTCGGCGCGGGCGTCACGTCATCCGTTGCGACAGGATGACGGATTGCAGATCAAGCTGCCAGCTTTTTCTTCAGAATATCGTTGAGTTGCGCCGGGTTGGCCTTGCCCTTGCTGGCTTTCATGGCGAGGCCGACGAAGAAGCCGAACAGCTTGTCCTTGCCAGAGCGATATTCCGCCACCTTTTCCGCATTGCCCGCGATGATCTCGTCCACCAGCGCCTCGATCGCACCGGAATCCGAGACCTGCTTCAGCCCACGGGCTTCGATGATGGCATCGGCATCGCCGCCTTCCGCCCACATCGTGCGGAACACTTCCTTCGCGCCTGAGTTGGAAATGGTGCCGTCGGCGATGCGCGCCAGCATTCCGCCCAGTTGCTGCGCGGAAATCGGGCACTGCGCCATGTCCAGACCGTCGCGGTTGAGCTGAGCGCTGATTTCACCAATGATCCAGTTGGCACAAAGCTTCTCCCCTCTCCTATCGGGGGAAGGGAAACACGCTTTGAGCGCCGCTTCGAAGAAATCCGCCATCTCGCGCGACGAAGTCAGGATGCTGGCATCGTAAGCCGACAGCCCCAGCTCACCGACATAGCGTGCCTGTTTGGCTTGCGGCAGTTCCGGCATGGTGTTGCGCACCTCTGCTATCCACTCCGGCGAAATCTCCAACGGCAGCAGATCGGGGTCGGGGAAATAGCGGTAGTCGTGCGCATCTTCCTTGCTGCGCATGGCGCGCGTCTCGCCGGTATCCGGGTTGAACAGGATGGTGGCTTGTTGCACCTTGCCGCCATTTTCTATCGTGTCGATCTGCCATTGCACTTCGTAGTCGATGGCCTGCTGCATGAACTTGAACGAATTCAGGTTCTTGATCTCGCGGCGGGTGCCCAGCGGCTGCCCCGGCTTGCGCACCGACACGTTCACGTCGCAGCGGAATGAGCCTTCCTGCATGTTACCGTCGCAGATGCCGATCCAGCGCACCAGCGAGTGCAACGCCTTGGCATAGGCCACGGCTTCGGCGGCGGAACGCATGTCTGGCTCGGAGACGATCTCCAGCAAGGGCGTACCGGCGCGGTTCAGGTCAATGCCCGTTAATCTAGTTAAGTCTCTGTATTCATCAACCAATGGTTTGCCTACAACCGCAAGTCCAGCAATACCTAACCCTGCAACTCCGCTGAGCGCACTGCCATGTACCGACTTGCCCGCATCCTCTTCCAGATGGGCGCGGGTGAGGCGCACGGTCTTTTCGTAGGGCTTGGCATTGCCCGACAGCGGCTCGACCTGGATGGTGATTGCGCCCTGCCCCACCACCGGCAGATCCATCTGGCTGATCTGGTAGCCCTTGGGCAGGTCGGGATAGAAGTAATTCTTGCGCGCGAACACCGAGCGCGGCGCGATGTGTGCGCCGGTGGCCAAGCCGAACTTGATGGCTCGCTCGACCGCGCCACGGTTCAACACCGGCAACACGCCCGGTAGCGCCAAGCTCACCGCATCGGCCTGCGTGTTCGGCTCCGCGCCGAACTTGGTCGAAGCGCCGGAAAAGATCTTTGTGTCGGTGGAGAGCTGGGTGTGAACTTCCAGCCCGATGACGATTTCCCAAGTCATGTCGTTTCCTTACAGCGCCTGTGGCGCGCGGCTGTGCCAGTCGGTCGCCAGTTGATATTGGTGCGCGACGTTCAACATGCGCGCTTCGTCGAAATAGTTGCCGATGATCTGCAAGCCTACGGGCATATTGTTCGCACCGAAACCTGCCGGGATGGACATGCCCGGCAGGCCAGCCAGATTCACCGCGATGGTGTAGATGTCGGAGAGGTACATCTGCACCGGATCGTCGCCCTTTTCGCCCAGCTTGAATGCGGTGGAGGGGCTGGTCGGGCCCATGATGACGTCGCACTGCTTGAATGCCTCGACGAAATCCTGTGCGATCAGGCGGCGGATCTTCTGCGCTTGCAGGTAGTAAGCGTCGTAGTAGCCGTGACTCAGCACGTAAGTGCCGATCATGATGCGGCGCTTCACTTCCGCGCCGAAACCTTGCGCGCGGCTCTTTTCGTACATGTCAGCGAGGTCGGTGTACTCCGGGGCGCGATAGCCGTAGCGCACGCCGTCGAAGCGCGACAGGTTGCTGGATGCTTCCGCCGGCGCCAGCACGTAGTAGACCGGGATGGACAAACGGGTGTTGGGCAACGAAATATCGACCACGGTCGCGCCGAGTTTCTTGTATTCGGCGATGGCGGCTTCTACGGCTTGCGCCACGTCGCTGCCCAAGCCTTCGGCGAAGAACTCTTTCGGCAGGCCGATGCGCAGGCCGTTCAGCGGCTTCGCCAAATCACGCGCGTAGTCTTCCTTGTCGCGCTGCAAGCTGGTGGAATCGCGCTCGTCGAAGCCGACCATGGTGTTGAGCAGCAGCGCCAGGTCTTCCGCGCTGCGTCCCATCGGGCCGGCCTGGTCGAGGCTGGAAGCGAAGGCGATCATGCCGTAGCGCGACACCGTGCCGTAGGTCGGCTTGAGGCCAGAGATGCCGCACAGCGCCGCCGGTTGGCGGATCGAGCCACCAGTGTCGGTGCCAGTCGCTGCCGCACACAGCCGCGCCGCGACTGCCGCTGCTGTACCGCCGGACGAGCCGCCGGGCACGCGCGACACGTCCCACGGGTTCTTCACTGGACCGAAATACGAAGTTTCGTTCGACGAGCCCATGGCAAACTCGTCCATGTTGGTCTTGCCGAGGTTGATCGCGCCTGCGTTATTGAATTGGCTGATGACGTGCGCATCGTAAGGCGACACGAAGTTGTGCAGCATTCTGGAGCCGCAGGTGGTGAGCCAGCCTTTCGCGCAGAAGATGTCTTTTTGCGCGATGGGGATGCCGGTCAGCGCTTCCGCCGTGCCAGCGGCGAACCGAGCGTCGGCGGCGCGCGCTTGCGCCAGCGAGGTCTCAGGGTTCAGCGTGACGTAGGCGTTCAGCTCGGGATTGAGGCGGGCGATGCGGTCGAGGTAGAGCTGGGTCAGCTCGACACTGGAGATCTGTTTGGCGCGCAGCGCGTCGCCGAGTTGTTTGAGTGTGGCGTTTATCATTTTCTGGAGGGGAAGGGGAAAGGGAAAAGGGGGAAGGGAAAGACCTCCGCGCCGTTTTTTTACCCTTCTCCCTTCCCCCTTCTCCCTTTACTTATTCAATTACTTGGGGCACAAGATACAACCCTGCTTCGACTTGCGGCGCGATGGACTGGAATAGCTCGCGCTGGTCGGCCTCGGTCACGACATCGGCGCGCAGGCGCTGAGTCACGTCTTGGGCGTGCGACATCGGTTCGATCCCGCTGGTGTCTACCGCCTGCATCTCGGCGATAAGATCGAAGATGCCATTGAGTTGGGATTGTGCGGCGTCGATCTCGGCCTCAGACATGGCGATGCGCGCCAGCCGGGCCACTTTGCTTACGTCTTGCTCGGTCAGTGACATGGTGATTAGGCTTGATTCTGCTTTATAGAAATAGGGTGGATACGGTATTATAAGCGAATTCCCAGCAACCCCATTCCCACTTCAGGATTCATCTATGTTCGGTTTTCTAAACGGCTATTTTTCCAATGACTTGGCGATCGACCTCGGTACGGCGAACACGCTGATCTGGGCGCGCGGTCAGGGCATCGTGCTGAACGAGCCTTCCGTCGTCGCCATCCGTCAGGAAGGCGGCCCCAATGGCAAAAAAGTGATCCAGCAAGTCGGCCTCGCCGCCAAGCAGATGCTGGGCCGCACGCCGGGCAACATCACAGCCATCCGTCCGATGAAGGACGGCGTGATCGCGGACTTTACCGTCACCGAACAGATGCTCAAGCAATTCATTCGCAAGGTACACAAGTCCAGCATCTTCACCCCCAGTCCGCGCATCGTGATCTGTGTGCCGTGCGGCTCGACCCAAGTGGAACGTCGCGCCATCCGCGAATCGGCCTACGGCGCTGGCGCACGCCGCGTCGAGTTGATCGAAGAGCCAATGGCCGCCGCGATCGGTGCCGACCTGCCGGTGGAAGAAGCCACCGGATCGATGGTGGTGGACATCGGCGGCGGCACGACTGAAGTCGGCGTGATCTCGCTGGGCGGCGCGGTGTATTCCGGCTCGGTGCGCGTCGGCGGTGACAAGTTCGACGAAGCCATCATCAACTACATCCGCCGCAACTACGGCATGCTGATCGGCGAAACCACCGCCGAAGAGATCAAGAAGCAGATCGGCTCCGCCTTCCCCGGCTCCGAAGTGCGCGAGATGGAAGTGAAGGGCCGCAACCTAGCCGAAGGCGTGCCGCGCAGTTTCACCATCTCCAGCAACGAAATTCTGGAAGCGCTCACCGACCCGCTCAATAGCATAGTCAGCGCGGTGAAGACCGCGCTGGAACAGACTCCGCCCGAACTGGGCGCGGACATCGCCAGCAAGGGCATGGTGCTGACCGGCGGCGGTGCGCTGCTGCGCGACATCGACCGCTTGCTGATGGAAGAGACCGGTCTGCCGGTGCTGGTCGCCGACGATCCGCTGACTTGCGTGGCGCGCGGCTCTGGCCGGGCGCTGGACCGCATGGACAAGTTCAGCAGCATCTTTACCACTGACTGATAGTGCGACATGGCGCAGCGGAAGTGATGATTCCCGCTGCGCCATCCGGCAGTCTTCTGATTCCGCATGGATAATTCGCAGCCCGTCCGATTCTTCAAACGCGGATATTCCCCATCCGTCCAGATCGCATTCTTCTCGCTGTTGTCGTTGGCTCTGTTGTTCATGGACGCCCGCTATCAATATCTCGGAGCGTTGCGCTACGTGCTGTCGGCCTTCGTTCAGCCGGTGCAGCGCCTCGTCACCATGCCTTCCTCGGTATGGCAGGAGGCTAGCGATTTCCTCTACACCCAATCCAGCCTGACCCGCGAAAGCGCCCGCCTGCAACAGCAACATGCGCTCGATGGTTCACAGTTGCAGCAGGTACGGGCGTTGGTCGCGGAGAATCAGCAACTGCGCAAGCTCATGGACGTGCAGGCGCATTCCAGCTATCCCGCCTTGTTCGCCGAGATCGTGTATGCCGAGCGCGATGTGTTCAAGCGCAAAGTGTTGGTCAACAAGGGCACTCAGGCGAACGTGCAGGCCGGGCAAGTGGTGGTCGATGCCGCAGGCGTGGTCGGGCAGGTCACCCGTGTCTACCCTTGGTTGTCCGAGATCACGCTGATTACCGACAAGGATCAATCGGTTCCAGCGCAGGTGCTGCGCAACGGTTTGCGCACCATCGTGTTCGGTTCGGGCGACATCAGTCATCTGGCTTTGCGCTACATGCCGGTCAGCGCGGACATACAGGAGAACGACGTACTGGTCACTTCCGGCATCGACGGCATCTATCCACCCGGGTTGCCGGTCGCCCGCGTCAGCAAAATCGTGCGCGACCCGGCTTATCCCTTTGCCCGCATCGAGTGTGAGCCTTTGGCGGGCGTCGATAAACAGCGCTTTTTGATGATCCTGTCCGGCGCACCCGTCTTGCCCGAACGTCCTGAGGCTGAGGTGGCGGGTGGTGACGGACATCTTGGCAAGCGCAATAAAGCGAGTATGAAGCCATGAGTTCGTCGCTGCCTTATCAGCGCACCAGTTGGGTGCAGGTCACCGTCAGTCTGTCGTTCGCCATGCTGCTGAGCTGGCTGCCTTGGCACGGCGTCGGACTGGCGTTGCGTCCTGATTTCGTGGCGCTGGTGCTGCTCTACTGGAGCATCTACAGCCCGCACCGCGTCAGCGTCGGCATCGCCTGGGGCGTCGGCCTGCTGGCCGACGTGGCTGATGCCAGCTTGCTCGGCCAGCACGCTTGGGCTTACGCCATGATGGCGTTCGGCGGCAACGTGCTGCATCGTCGTGTACAGATGCTCAACCTGTTCCAGCAGACCATGCAGATATTCCCGCTGCTGCTGAGCAGCTATCTGCTGTTCGCGCTGGTGCATTGGCTGGTGAACGAGAGTTTCTCTTGGTTGTATTTCATCGGCTGTGCTTTGACCGCCTTGCTGTGGATGCCGCTGACGGTGTTGCTGCAAAACATAGGTCGCCCGCCGGCCAATCAAGACCCGCTCTAGCCCATGAGCCAGCGCATCGAGATCAAGAACCACCAGCGCGAGATCCACAACTTCCGGCTGCGGCTGGCACTGTGCATCGGCTTCGTGCTGTTACTGATGACGGCGCTGCTGGCGCGGTTCCTGTATCTGCAAGTCGTGCGCCACGACTATTTCAAGACGCTGGCCGAGAACAATCGCATCTCCGTCATCCCCATCGTGCCCAACCGAGGGCTGATCCTAGATCGCAACGGCGTAGTGATGGCCCACAACTATTCTGCTTACACATTGGAGATCACGCCGAGCAAGGTCTTCAATCTGGATGCGACCATCGAAGAGCTGTCCAGCCTGATCGACATCCAGCCCAAAGATCGCAAGCGTTTCAGAAAGCTGCTGGCCGAGAATCGCGATTTCGAGAGCCTGCCCATCCGCAATCGGCTCTCTGACGAAGAAGTGGCGAAGTTCGCCGCCCAGCGTTATCGCTTCCCCGGTGTCGAAGTCAAAGCCCGGCTGTTCCGTGAATACCCTTACCACGAAGGCACGTCGCACCTGATCGGCTATATCGGGCGCATCACCAAGAAAGACAGCGAACGGCTGGATGAAGAAGAGCTGCTGGCCAACTATCGTGGCTCGGACTACATCGGCAAGGCGGGCATCGAGCAGAGTTATGAGCAGGAGCTGCACGGCCTGACCGGCGTCGAGCAGATCGAGGTGGATGCAGGCGGGCGCGGCGTGCGGGTGTTGTCCAGCTCTTCGCCTCAGTCCGGCAACAATCTCATCCTCACTCTGGATGCCAAGTTGCAGCAGATCGCCGAGCAATCTTTCGGCAACTATCGCGGCGCACTGGTGGCCATCGACCCGCGCAACGGCGAAGTGCTGGCCTTTGTCAGCAAACCCGGCTACGACCCCAATCTGTTCATCGACGGCATCGACCAACAGAGCTGGGACGAATTGAACAACTCGCCCGACACGCCGCTCAACAACCGCGCCCTGCGCGGCCAGTATCCGCCCGGCTCGACCATCAAGCCGTTCATGGCGCTGGCCGGTCTGCACTACAACAAGCGCACGGCGGGCTACACCATCAGCGATCCCGGCTACTTCAATCTGCCCGGCAGC
Source organism: Nitrosomonadales bacterium (assembly GCA_016234685.1). GTDB lineage: Bacteria > Pseudomonadota > Gammaproteobacteria > Burkholderiales > Gallionellaceae > Ferriphaselus. Next base: position 3,364 of record JACRAT010000032.1, on the reverse strand, counting down.
GGCCACCAGTACCGTGACTGGAAGACCGGCGGCCACGGCAGCGTCGATCTGTTCCGCTCCATCGTCATCTCCTGTGACACCTACTACTACGGCTTGTCGGTCGATCTTGGCATCGACAACATGCACGCCTTCCTGTCGCAATTCGGCTTCGGCGAGAAGACCGGTCTGGACCTAGACGGCGAGCAGCCCGGCCTGTTGCCTTCGCAGGAATGGAAACAGCGCCGCTTCAAACAAAAGTGGTACACCGGCGATACCGTTTCGGCGGGCATCGGTCAGGGCTACACCTTGGTCACGCCCATGCAACTGGCTTTTGCCACTGCCGTGCTGGCCAATGGCGGCGTGGCCTATCGCCCGCATCTGGTGAGGGAGGTCGAGAACGTGAAGAGCGGCGAACGTAAGCCATTGGTCACCGAGCCGGCCTTCACCGTCAAACTCAATCCCGACCATTTTGCCTTGGTCAGGAGTGCGATGACGGCAGTGACGTTGCCCGGCGGTACCGCTTCCGCTGCCGGTGCGGGTGCGCCTTACGCCATCGCTGGCAAGACCGGCACGGCGCAGGTGGTCGGCATCAAACAGGGCGCGAAGTACATCGAAAGCCAAGTGCAAGAGCGTCACCGCGACCACGCTTGGTTCATCGCCTTCGCGCCTGCTGACAACCCCAGCATCGCGCTGGCGGTGCTGGCCGAGAATGGCGGACACGGCGGCACCATTGCCGCACCTATCGCCCGCAAGGTGATGGATTACTACCTGCTGGGCAAAGTGCCTACACCGCCTGCCTTGCCTGCGTCAGGCGTCGCTCCGGTAGCGCCAGCAGCTGTGACCGCCCCTGCCGAGGAGGAAACGGAAAATGACTAGACGTGAGCTTTGGCAGCGCTTCAGCGCCCACCTCGATCTGGTGTTGCTGGCGGGTATCGGGCTGCTGATGTTGGCCAGCTTGGTCACGCTCTACAGCGCGGGTGAGGCGAGTTGGTCGAGGGTGTTCTCGCAGCTCGGCAACATCGCGGTGGCTTTCACCCTGATGTGGCTGGTGGCGAACATGCAGCTGCACTACCTGATGCGCGCCGCCGTGCCGATCTATGTGTTGGGGATGTTGTTGCTGATCGGCGTGGCGCTGTTCGGCGACATCAGCCACGGCGCGCGGCGCTGGCTGAACATCGGTGTCGCCACCATCCAGCCCTCCGAGTTGATGAAGATCGCCGTACCGCTGATGATGGCTTGGTATTTCGATAAGTACGAGGCCTCGCTGTCGATGAAGAACTTCGCCATCGCTGCATTGCTGCTGCTGTTGCCGGTGGCGCTCATTGCGCGCCAGCCCGACCTTGGCACCGCCATCCTGATCGGCGCGAGCGGCTTCTACGTGCTGTTCCTCGCTGGGCTGTCCTGGCGCGTGATGCTGGGCATGGCGATCACCGCTGCCGCCAGCGCGCCCTTTTTGTGGAGCATGTTGCACGACTACCAGCGCCACCGCATTCTGATGTTGCTCGACCCGACCAAGGACGCGCTGGGCAAAGGCTACCACACCATTCAGGGCATGATCGCGGTCGGCTCGGGTGGCGTGTTGGGCAAGGGCTACCTCAATGGCACGCAGACCCACCTCGACTTTTTGCCTGAGCGCACCACCGACTTCATCTTCGCCGTGTATTCCGAAGAGTTCGGACTGATCGGCAACCTCGTCTTGCTGACTCTGTACCTCTTCGTCATCGCGCGCGGTTTCGTCATCACCGCCAACGCGCCGACCTATTTCACCCGCTTGCTGGCAGGCTCGATCACGCTGACCTTCTTCACCTACGCCTTTGTGAACATGGGCATGGTCAGCGGGATATTGCCGGTGGTCGGTGTCCCCTTGCCGCTGGTAAGCTATGGCGGAACGTCGATGCTCACTTTGCTGCTGGGTTTTGGTATGCTGATGAGCATACACACGCACCAAAAACTGATGAAGACATAGGAGTTGAGAATGACCAGACAGAATGGACTGACGCTCATCGCAGCCGCGCTGTTGCTTACTGCGTGCGGGAGTGCGCCCACCCGTCAGGCGGAAGTGCGCGATGCCAATGCGCCTGCTGCGAAACCCGCTCCGGCAAGCACTGCCGGGCGTGGCGGTTATCTGCCCGGCGACGGCCCGGGAGCCAACATCCCGGCGAACCTCGCCAGCATCCCCAATGCTGCGCCGCGCGCAGAACCGTTGCATCCTTACGCCAACCGACCCTACGTCGCCTTGGGCAAGAACTACACGCCGCTCAGCGAGACCGGAAAATACCGCGAGCGCGGCATCGCCTCTTGGTACGGCACGAAGTTCCACGGCGAGAAGACTTCCAGCGGCGAGGCTTACGATATGTACAAGATGACGGCGGCGCATCCCACGCTGCCCATCCCCAGCTATGCCCGCATCACCAATATGGGGACGCAGCAGGCCATCATCGTGCGCATCAATGATCGCGGTCCGTTCCTGCACGATCGCATAGTCGACCTTTCCTACACGGCGGCCTTCAAGCTGGGGATCATCGGCAACGGCAGCGCTGAGGTCGAAGTCGTCAGCATCGCCCCAGATGGCTCAGTCCCCGGCGACACGAGCTTCGCATCGAGTGACGATGGCACGCTGGTTCACTCCAGCGGACGCACCTTCCCGGTCTCCGCGACCGTGCCTATCCGTAACGAGGCCGTGACCAGCGAACCGATCCCGGCGCGCAGCAACCCGGTGCAACACGCCGTGGTCGTGCGCAACGAGCCGGTGCAACCGGTGACTCGCCGTGAAGCTGTCGCTGCCCCAGTGCGCGCCGAGCCGGTCGTAGCGCCCGCGCCCGTGGCGGCACCTGCGCCCAAGCCTGTCGCTCCGGTGGCGACAGCACCGGTCGCAACCGCCAAGGGTGGTGTCTACCTGCAACTCGGCGCATTCCGTTCGCAGCAAGGTGCGGAAAGTTTCCTCGCAAGAGTGCACTCCGAAATGGGTGAGCTAGGCAAGAACAGCAGCCTGTATTCGCGGCAGGACGGGCTGATCCGGGTGCATCTAGGCCCATACTCCAGCCCCGAAGCCGCCCGGGCCGCAGCCGAAAAACTGCAATCCCAGCTAGGCTTCAAGCCGCTGGTCAGCATCCACTGATCGGCCTGTAGGGGGGGCGACTAAGGAGGCGCACCAAGCAAAGGTGCGCTTCGTACTTCAGCGCACCTTACCGCACTGGAAGTAAATATGAAGAATCCATTTATGCGACAGCAGGTAGATGCACCGACAGAGGTGGCGCCGTAATTTCGGACAGTCCGATAAGTGATAGCCTTGCTTAACCCAAGCCGTGAACAGCACGGCAACCAGAGGAGCAAGCACATGAAAAGGACGAGAAGGAATCACGCACCGGGATTCAAGGCCAAGGTG
>JACRAT010000007.1 GCA_016234685.1 Nitrosomonadales bacterium | reverse complement strand
GGTGGCCATGGAGTGACGGAGAACGTGAGCCGTCACTTTCTTTCCAAGCCGCGCCGCTCGTGAACACCGACTGAATAGCTCCTGTATGGCACGCACCGAGAGCGGGTTGCCCGAAGCCGTGACGAAGAGCTCTCGCACGGCCTGGGGCACGGGCCATGTCTTCCTGATGGCGAGCCACGCTTCCAGCACGCGCTCGGTCTCGCGGTTCCACTCGACAGAGCCGAAGCCGCCGCCTTTCAAGGGTACGTTCCGGAAAGCCTTGGTCGCGTGGTCGCACATGTCGAGCGTGAGCGAGGCCAACTCTGACACGCGCAGGCCCGTGTTGAAGAGCAAGACCAAGATGGCCTCGTTTCGCGTCACGAGTTCTGGCAACGTCCGGCGTCGAACTGCACGCAGAAGCTGCTGGTACTCGCGCATCGAAAGAAAGGTCGGCTCCTTTGCTCTCACAGGGAGGAAGTCAACTTCCTCGGCCGGGTTTCGTTCTGCCATGCCCTGCCTACGCAGGAACGCGAAAAAGACCCGCAAGGCAGAGAGCCGCACGTTCTGTGTAGCTGCCGCGTCAGCGTGACTCTGTCGGAGGAACAGGACGACGTCCTCCTTGGTAACGCAGTCAAGTAGCCGGCCTCGTGCTGCTTCGGCGAGGTGCTCGCGGAACTGCCGCAGGACTTGCAGGTACCGGCTCACCGTCTTCGGCGAGTATCGCAAATCCGCGAGGTGGCTGGCGAAGAGTGTGAGGGCGTAGTCCATAGGGTTTGGTTTCAACTGGCTCCCTCCACGCGGTTCCGGGCCGGTGCGCAGAAGGGCACTTCTGCGCAGACGCATAATACACTCGGCCTTCGTTCGCGGGAAGCCACTCGTGCGCAGACGTATGGGTTGACAAGAGCGAAGCCCGCCCTATCTTGAGGCCGACTTTGTCGGCTACCGACTGGCCAGGGGAGGAACGATGTACAGCATTTCGTACAATGACTTCAGCCTCGCAGACATCGAGTTGCGCAACATGGTGGGCGACACTTCCGCTACCTTCCCTCGATTGCTCGTGCAGTTCCGCTGCCACGTACGCCCGCCACGGGCCGAGGGAGACAACAAGGTCACGTGGTTCGTCAGAGATGTCCGTGGCCATCTTCGGGCGTCAGTGCACGAGAATTGGTTGCTTGGAAACCTCGTTACAACTGACACGTCGGTTCCCTTCATGATTACCACGTCGGACCGCTCCGAACTCACGATCACGTTGGCCTGTGACTTGGATCCAGGACGACTGGCTGTTGCTGAGCGGTGTAGGGCGAAGCATCCGGAGCGCGATTTCCCATATTCATTCAAACTCATCTTTTTTATCGACGGCCCCTATGGTCCGCGGGCTCACTCCTGCGACATCGTGGGGCACTTTCCCCAAAGTGAGTGGCTCAAAGTCCTCAAGGCCATGGGGAAGGGACGCTACCTGTCGGTGGAGATCCCCATGCCGTCCTTGCCCGAGGAGGAAAAGTGGAAGGAGGCCATGCAACGCCTTCAGCAGGCTCGACACAACTTCGACGACGGACACTATGACACCTCGGTGTCGTGCAGTCGAAGCGCGTTGGACCTCGCGGCCAACGCGATGGGCGAGCCCGAGTTTGTCGGCCAGGCATGGGACAAGGCGCTCGGCGGCGTGGACCACGCTGACAAGCGGGAGGCGTTGAAGCAGTTGTTCCAGGGCCTGCGTGCGCTTGGCAACTTGGGGCCGCATCCTGTGAAGGGCAAGAAGGCGAGCTTTGACCCGAACAAGCTGCCCGTGAGCTTCTCGCGCGACGAAGCGGAGTTCGTCTTGCAGCAGACGGCAGTCACTCTGGCGTTCATCGGGAACGTCCTTGCTTCTCCTGAACGTGCTTGATGTCGCATTGGGCGCAAGCCCGAAAAGTAGGTAGGGGGGTTGAGGCGCTGATGGGAGTGACGCGTCGGGGGTCGAAAACTGGCGAGGATGAAAGATCGGGGCGACTTCTCTTTTGTGATGGTAAGCACAAGGAGAAGTCTCGATGCCCCGAAATCTCAAGGATGAGATCGACATGATCATCACGGACGTTGGGCAGCAGGTCAAGGATCTGGCGAGCGCGTCCGCGCTTCGTGCTCCTGCTGACACGGTCCGCGTCGAGCACGCACTTGCGTTCTTCGGCCGCCAGCTTGCCGACCGTGTCATGGAGTTGATGTTGCGGAGTGCGGTGGAGGAGCCGGAGAGGGCCGACAACTCGGGCGAGGCCGCATCGGCCACGTCGGCCAGCGAGAGGCCGGCGTCGAGCACGAGGGCCGCAGGCCAGAGGGAGACGCCGGTGCTGCTTCTGGGCGGGCGCAAGATCCGGGTGCGCACCATCACGTATCGCTTCGCGGAGCTGGCGCTTGCGCTGCGCTCCGAACGGATGGCGGAGCAGGGGCAGGCACCGCAAGGAAGCGGTGCCTTGGCGGGCAAGCGCGTCGTGGCCAGTGTGGATGGCGGTCGCATCCGCATTCGGGAGCGCGCGCGTGGCGGTTGCCGCCGCAAGGAGACGCGCCACCGGAGCTTCAAGGCGCCTTGGAGAGAGCCGAAGGTGCTGACGGTGTACTCCATCGATGAGAAGGGCCGCAAGGAGCGTCGGCGGGTGTCGTTGACGGACGGCACCCTCAAGGATGCCGACGTCATCTTCGCCCTTCTCGTCGGCCATCTTCGTCTCCTCGGCGCGCACGAGGCCGACGCGTTCGTCCTCATCGGCGACGGAGCCCGTTGGATCTGGAATCGTGTTCAGGCTCTCTTCGAGGCCGTCGGCCTCCCCGCTCATCGCTGCGTTGCTATCGTGGACTTCTACCACGCGCTGGAGCATCTCCAGCATGTGGCCGACCTGCGTGCGGGTTGGTCGGCGGCCGAGCGGCGAAGCTGGTTCCGCCGCGCAAAGAAAGCGCTGCGAGCAGGGCGGGTGGAGCGGGTCATAGCGGACATCGACGAGCTCTGCGTTGGGCGCCGGGCCAAGGCCATCGCGACCGAGCGGAAGTACTTCGTCAAGAACATGGAGTCCGTGCGATACCGCGACTTCGAGCGCCGCGGGTTGCCCATCGGTTCCGGAGCGGTGGAAAGCGCTGTCCGCCGTGTCGTCAACCAGAGACTCAAGGGAAACGGCTGCTGCTGGCTGGAACCGCACGCAGAGGGCATCCTGCATCTGCGCGGCAATCTCAAGGCGGGACGCTGGGATCAGCTCGTTCACGAAGTCCTTGACCATCACACGAGGAGGCGCGCATGATCCGCGTCGTGGGGGGGTACCCACTTTTCGGGCTTGCGCCCTGTCGCATTGGTTTCAGGATGGTGGGCGCAACTCTCCGTAATCATGCGCAGTTCTATCCCCCCGATATTGATGTCGGATCCGCCTCAGGAGCAACTTCCTCCTGCGCAATCTGGCGCAAGTGGCCAGAACTCCCGCAACATTTCCGGCGGCTGCGCCTCGCTCTTGACCCGGGCAGCCATTGTGTGGTTTAATTGGTGATGTTGATGGACGCCACGGCATCCACCGGCGTCGGGTTCTGCACGAAGCAAATGCAAGGAGACTTATTTATGACAAGCAAGATCATCACACGGGCGGCCTTTCTGGCAACTGTCAGCTTTCTTCTGTTGCTTGGGTCGCCTCCTGCTGTAGGTGATGAGCGGATTCCATACACGTTCCCCGTCGTCCCTGGGACACCTGAGTGGATGGCCTTGACGTCCCACGCTGAGATGATTGGCGCCACGGAGATACCCGGCAAGATTCTTCGTCGCATGGACACGGCGACCCTTTTGGAGACATGTGTGAACTACCCACTCCGGGAGGACTTCCTAGCCTATGACACCCCTCAGAGAGGGATCGAGGCCGTCATCGCCCAGTTCAACGGGCTCAGGGAGCTTTCTCTTCGGAGGGACGCAGGTAGGCTCGTGCTTGGTGTAGGCTCCCGCATTGTGTCAACGTTGATTCGTCGCGGTAAACCGGGACGCGGGCAGGTTGCTTTCTCTCATTGACCCGGCGTTGATGCCGGTCGGGAAAGACGGCGGAGAGCGAGAAGGCTGCGAAGCACGAGGCGTGCTGCTGTGCGGCGAGGACAGTCAAGCGATCTCCGGCAGCGCGGCCTGGACGTGCTCGGCGGTGACGATCTTGGCGTTGGCGAGCGCAGCCGCGTTGAGGGCGTAGTGGGCGAGGAGGTTGACCTTGCGCGGCAGGCCGTTGGTGGCCTGGAAGATGGCCTCCAGGGCCGGAGGCTCGAAGAGCGGGATGTCGCAGCCCGCGAGATGAAGTAGATGCGATAGGTATGGAGTCAGCTCATCACGCGTGAGACCGCGAAGGTGGTGACGGACGATGATGCGCTGGCAGAGGGCCTCGTGGACGGCCATGGAGAGGCGACGGCGCAACTCCGCCTGTCCGACGAGAATGAGGGTGAGGCGGTCGTTGGAATCCATGTCGTAGTTTGTCAGCAGTCGCAGATCCTCCAGGATTTCCGATCGAAGGTGATGTGCCTCATCGACGACGAGGATCGGGCGGGCCTTGGCCTCGAAGCAGAGACGGGTGACCTCGGTACGGATGGTACGGAAGAGCGCAGCACGGTTGCGCTCGACCGGGAGCCCGATTTCCCAGGCGATGGTCTTGTACATGTCCATGACGTTGCCGGTGGAGAGCGGGACGTAGAAGACGCGGTAGAGGCCGGAATGAAGCGAGGAAGCAACCTTGCGGCAGATGCTCGTCTTACCGCTGCCGGCCTCGCCAGTGACGAGCCCGATGCCGCGAAGCTCAAGGAGGTATCGCAGTCGGGTTTCGAGTTCCTTTGCGGCGCCGGAAGGAAAGAAGTCAGCCGGGTCGAGATCCTTGCGGAACGGGTGGGCCGTAAGGCCGAAGTGTTTGCGGTACATCAGGCATCCTCCTTGTCGTCGCTGGCGGTCGGGCCGTGATCGCGCTCGGCCATGGTGTTGAGCAGCAGACCCTGCGGCGGCTCCGGCGCAGTGGCCACGACCTCGCTGTCAACGGGCTCGACTGGCTCCAGTTGTCGCGAGGGACGCGCACGGCGGACGAAGCAGTTGGCGTAGGTGTCCACGACGCGCGCCTGCTGTATGAGACGACCCTTGTGGTGGACCTGGATGGGCCGGCCACGGCGCGAGGAGTCGTAGCGCAGTGTCACGGTCTCGCCCACCAGAGAGGCATCGACCTCGTAGGCGATGCCGTCGAGGCTGATGGTGCGGTCACGCTGAACGACGCGGCGAGCCTCAAGGAGGCAGAGGTCGTCGAGGTCGATGTCAGGGGTGACGCAGCGGACCTCATCGGCCACGCGGGCCCAACGATCAAGCGGAGTCTCGCCGTCGAGACCGCGGTGCGGTGCGTGGTGGTACTCCCCCTCGACCCAGGCCCACAGCTTGCGGTTGAGTGCGTCCAAGCTCTCGGTATCCTGCGGAGTGAGGCGTGGCAGAAACTGCATCCTTACCGTTCTAAACCAGCGTTCCTGCTTTCCCTTTGCTTGTGGATGGTATGCCCGGGCGTGGATGAGCGTGATGCCGAGTCTGGCACAGACGAGCTCAAGGTGGTTCGAGCGGTAGACAGCGCCATTATCGACAAATAAGCGCCTGGGGATCGAACGGCGCAAGAGCGCTCCCTTGAGCACCGGCAAGAAGGTCTCGGTGTTCTCCGAAAGCGCGAAAGCGGCGTACGGCACCACCCGCGTGGCATCATCGATGAAACCGATCAGGTAGGTTCTGTGCCGCCTTCTGCCATCGACGAGCACGGCAGGCCCGTACATGACGTCACTCATCCACAGGTCGCCCGCCTTGAGGAACGAGAAGCGACGGTGGTCCTTGTCTCTGGGCTCGCCGCTCTCCTTGCGCATCAGGCCGTGGCGCGACAGCAGCCGGTGCACTGTGGACGGGGCGAGTTCGATTTCCCTGGAGACTTCGTGCTTGCCGAATGCTTCCTCGATGACCAGGCGCACAGAGTAGTCGCGGTGTTCCTCCTTGATGGTCACCAGCAGGTCGGCGACCTCCTGAGGCAGCTTGCGCGACTTGCCGGCATCGGCACGCGGCTTGGGCATCAGCCCATCGAAGCCGCCCTGGCGGTAGTGGCGTAGCCAGTCGCGCATCGTCTCCTGCGCGACCCGCCTGCGCAGCGACCCGGGGATGCAGTGGTCCTGCTCAGATTTCGCCTTGAGCTGGGCGTAGAGCCCGGTAGCGCCGGGGGAAAGATGCAGAAGGTCCGCAATGACCCCGTAGCGAAACAGCGCCACCTCGTGTCTCAGTTTCTCTTTCGCGTCTTCCATGTCGATTCTCCTGTCTTTCGTCTTCCCGGTCGGACCATTCCGCCGGGCTGACGACAGGAGTAGCGCGCCCGGGTCGGCGGATCTGGACCCGAGTAGTGTTGGCCCGCGCCGGGCTTGGGAAGCCGCCTCATCGGCCGTGGGCCAAACCCGATGGGAGGCGGCAACTCGGACAGATACGGCTCGGCCTTCTCGCGCAAAACCGGCAGCACCCAGGCAACCCCGAGCGCCTCCCGGAAGGCGAGCACCGTCGGTGCGCAACCGGCGAACACGGTGGGCAGCAGCCCGACGAGGCAGTGGAGGGCTGCGTGCACTCCGTGGACCCGCGGCCTCAGCCAGCGGACGGCGGAGCGTACGTCCTCCACCCTCGGGCGAACCTTGCCCGCCGCCGCCTCAATGCCGGGCGCCTCCTCTGCCATCACGACCACCTGCTCCATCTCGACCATCGTGGCCTCGAAGCGCGACGGAAAGCAGTCGGGCAGCAGGCTGAAGGTGACGTGATCCTTTCGGCAGTACCAGCGAGCGATGCGCGTCCCGTGAGGATCCTCGCGCTTGTACGTCCCGTGCCTGGAGAAGCCACAACCGCCCTTTGGGTGCATCGGACAGCGGCTCAGGCTGGCTTTCTTCCATGCCTCGGAGGTAACGTACTGCACGCTGGTGAGCCGCGTCGCAAATCGCAACTGCACCAGCATTGGGCCTGCACGGTGGCTTCCGTGCAGGCCTTCGCCTTTCACGCCCCTGGGTTTGTCCCGGGTGTCGCAGCCCTTACACGAGCGCGCCGCAGGAAGCCAGTATCCCGCCGATGCTGAGGTCGGTGTCGTCGCCAGCCTGCTCGGGGCCTCGTCGCCTCCGGGGGCCGCCGGCTACGCCGGCTGCGGGCTACGCCCGCCCCCCTTCGTCTCCTCGGCCCCGAGCAGGCTCCTCCCCCTGACCGTGGTGGTGGGAAGGGCAGCCTCCGCTCCCCGTCGTCGCCGGGGAGGAGAACCGCCGCCCGGTAGGCTACTCCGACAAGACCAACTTCCCTGTGCTTCTCACATTCACGACCGAGCGCCCGCTGCGGAGACCGCCCCTGAATGCGAGAACAAAGCCCCGTGGATCACGACGGAGGGCGGGAGCCGACACTTGGTCGCTATTTGGCTATGGACCCCACTGACGCCGTTGCACTGCCGACCAACAAGAAGGAACAGCTCGTCCTCGACTTCTGGTTCCTTGAATACCTCTTGTCGCAGCCATCCTTCTTGGGAAGACTTTCTGACGACGAGAAGGTCACCTTGCTACGTGAGGCGCTCGACACCCTCCGGGCCAAGATGCTGGTCTCCGACGCAGACATTTATGGCGCAGGGAATTACGACGCCTCAACTCATCTCCTGGCTACCACCCTTGCTTCGGTTCACTTTCAGGCGTACGAGGTAGTAGTCAAGCTCAACCCTGCGGTGGCAGGTTGCGCAGGCGGTACTCTGGCGTGTGGCGATGAGGCTATGAAAACCCTGGTCACCCTGAGTGGCCAGTTTCTGGCAGACCGTACTTCCACAATGTAGACAGGGATGGTGAATCATGGGGCGCATGCGAGTGAGGGTACTCCTAACGACAGCGATCCTGGTTCTCTCGAACGTGGCGCTCGCCGACTACGCCACAACGGTGAAGACCCCGAAGGGGACTTCTGTCCAGGCGATCGTCTTCACCGTTGACTTCTCATCTACTGAGAAAACTGCGATTAATAATAAGTACAAGTCGTTGTATCCTAATGCGACATATATTTCAACGGCTACCAAGAAATACAACTGCCATTCCTATGCTTGGTACAATCAAAGCACGGCCAATGCCTACTGGATCAATGATCCCAATGACAACACTTTCTGGACTGATGGTAGCTACAAGTGGATTTGTAATGCGGATGGAGGACAATCAATACCCTCACAGGTTCCAGACGGTGCGAAGGTCTCATACGGGCTGGCCGATCATTCGGCCGTAAAGTACTCCACGACGAAATACCGTTCCAAGTGGGGGCAAGGCCCTCTGATGCAACACGCGCCTGGATATGACCCATACGGATGTGTAAACTGTTGTTTCCCTGTGGTCTACTACAAGAAGCCCTAGGGGATTCCCGTGGCCGACACCACCGACAAGGAATGACCCGAGCATGATGAAGGACACACTCTCGTGTGTCCTTTCTGGTATTACCCCCTCCACTCCCGGCAGTTTCCCGCGTACTCGCAGTCGCTGCACAGGTGGTTGGGGTTTGGATAGAAAATGTTGTTTTGGATGCCTCGATAGACGGTGAGGCAGAGGTGGGCGAACCAGGCCCGGTCTTCCGAGGTTCGTCCGGTCTTCAAGACCTGGACGTCAGGCTTCTTGGTCTTGAGCAGGGTCACGACCTCCAGGACCGGGGCCCGGCCCATGAGGGTCTCGTAGGCCAGG
>JACRAT010000031.1 GCA_016234685.1 Nitrosomonadales bacterium | reverse complement strand
CATTCATCGCTTGACGACAAAACGCCGGATGAGTTCTACTTCGACAACCTGCCGGCACTGCCAAAAGCAGCGTAGGCATTAACCGCAAGGCTTCCACTTAAGAAATGGGGAATACTGTCCAACTAAGCGGAGCCACCTCTGTCGCGCTAAGATTTCTAAAGAAAGCCTAAGATCGTCTAAAGTGTTGCGTTTGAAAACTCCGTGATCATGTTTTGACAGTGCTTCGTCAAACAGCTTTCTTACTTCAGGGTAGTCGCTCAGCCAGTGACGAGTTTCTGTTAGCAGTGTGCGATGAACATCACTGGAATTGTCTTGATCCGCAAATTCAGCATATTCGGTTGTGAGCTTAACCTTCAATGTCACAAGGGCAGAATTGCTTCCATCAGGATTTAGGCGGTCACATAACTCGCGAATGACTTGGTACTGCTGCTTTGGGGCAAAGCACAATAAGTTATCGAGAAGAGCAGTTCGCTTGTTCGGTGAGTCGAACGGATAACGTGCGTGTGGAATATCAGCCCCAAAGTCTGCTGCATATGCAGAAGTAATCTCCACAAGCTTCGGGCCAGTGAGGCCGTTGTTTGTAAGTTCGGTAGCCGCAAATGAAACAAAGGCTGTTGGGATGCGTTCGTGCATAGTTTAAAGAGGGCGCGCTAAAGTGAAAATCGAGGGCAGATCATGGTTTTCTCAAGCCGCATATCTCTGAATCTCAACCTCTACATGCCTCCGCGCAGTTGCATCGGCATCAGCATAAACTCGGCTGGCGGTTGGTTCGCTTAAATAATATTCCCCACAGTCATCGCAGATTTCGGCGGGTACATCGCGGATGACGACTACGCTTTTATCGCGTTGCAGGGTGACGGTAGTTGTGCCGGGGTGTGTCTCGCCAGTTTTGCAGATCGTGCATTTCATTATGCTCTCCTTCGCTTGAACGTCTCGTCCCAGATAGCTGGGTCTGGCAAATAGATGGTGACGAGATGGCAGTCGCCGTCTTCTGAACGTGCTACTACTGAATGAATCGCCTGCTTTCCCAGAAAGCCTAGCAGCAATGCGCTAGGGAATGGTTTGTCGTCTGGGTATTCAAAAATGATCTCTGCTGTTGCAACGATGCGCGCCACTGCTGCTGGGTCTATCCCGCGTTGGAACATGCGCTCGAAAGCGTGGCGGGAGAAGTGCAGTGTTTTACATTCCATATCGTTGATTGAGACGGATGATTTGTGTGCAGTTTAGCACTGTTCAAAATGCGCTTGGCTACACCAGCTTCTTCAACTGATAAATCCTCTCCAGCGCCTCCCTCGGACTCAGCTCATCCGGCTGCAAGTCGCGCAGGGCGGCGACCAGCGGGTGTTCTTCCGGCTCGGGTTCTGCGTAGGGCGGCGGGGCGGCGAAGAGGTCGCCTTGGGGATTTTGGGCGGCGCTTTGTTGTTCGAGGCGCACCAGTTGTTTCTTCGCGGCACGAATGACGCTGTGCGGCACGCCGGCCAGTGCGGCGACTTGTAGGCCGTAGCTTTGGCTGGCGGCGCCTTCGTTGACGCTGTGCAGGAAGATGATGCTGTGCTGGTGTTCGATGGCCGAGAGATGCACGTTGGCGAGTTGCTGGAATTCTTCGTTGAGGCGCGTCAGCTCGAAGTAGTGGGTGGCGAACAGGGTGTAGCTGCGGTTGGCTTCCAGCAGGTGGCGGGCGATGGCGTAGGCGAGGGCGAGGCCGTCAAAGGTGGATGTGCCGCGTCCGATCTCGTCCACCAGCACCAGACTTTTTTCGGTGGCGTTGTGCAGGATGTTGGCGGCTTCGGTCATTTCGACCATGAAGGTGGAGCGTCCTGAGGCTAAGTCATCCGATGCGCCGATGCGGGTGAAGATCTGGTCGATCTCGCCCAGCACGGCTTCCTGCGCTGGGACGAAGCTGCCAACGTGGGCGAGCAGGGCGATGAGCGCGGTCTGGCGCATGTAGGTGGATTTGCCGCCCATGTTGGGGCCGGTGATGAGTAGCAGTTTGCGCGATTCGCTGAGCTGGCAGTCGTTGGCGATGAACTGTTCGACCTGCGCTTCCACTACCGGATGGCGACCTGCGACGATGTTCAGCACTGGCTCATCGACGAACTGCGGCGCGCAGAAATCTAGCGTGGCGGCGCGTTCGGCGAAGCAGGCGAGCACGTCCAGTTCGGCGATGGCGGCGGCGATGCGTTGCAATTGCGGGATGTAGGGGGCGAGCGCTTCCAGCAGTTGCTCGTACAGCCATTTTTCGCGCGCCAGCGCACGGTCGTTGGCGGACAGCGCCTTGTCCTCGAAGGTCTTCAGCTCCGGCGTGATGTAGCGCTCGACGTTCTTCAGCGTCTGGCGGCGGCGGTAGTCGTCCGGCACCTTGTCGGCGTTGGCCGCGCTCACCTCGATGTAGAAACCATGCACGCGGTTGTATTCCACCTTGAGATTGGCGATGCCGGTGCGGGCGCGCTCGCGCGCTTCCAGCGCCAGCAGGAAATCGCCGCAGTTGGTTTGGATGCCTCTTAATTCATCCAGCTCGGGGTCGAAGCCGTCGGCGATGACACTGCCTTCTCTCAGTACTGAGGAAGGATCGGGTTTGAGAGTCTTCTGTAGCAGCTCAACTAACTCAATTCCCGCTCGTGCTGAGCTTGTCGAAGCATGAGCGGGCGCGCCAGTCTGCACGTCGCTTCGCTCCGACCCTTCGACAAGCTCAGGACGAACGGGTTGGTGGGGTTCAAGAGAGTCGATTGTCTGGAGCGCGTCGGCCAGTTGCTGGATGAGCGGTGCGTCGCATTGCGCCAGCGTGGTGTGCAACTGCGGCAAAGTGAGCAGCGTGTCGCGCAGGCCGGAGAGGTCGCGCGGGCGGACGGACTTCAGGGCGATGCGGGCGGTGATGCGTTCTACGTCTACGCTGGGTTTGAGCGCGTCGTGAACGGCGCGGTACAGTTCCCTCTCCCCTCGGGTGAGGGGCTTTGAAGATTGCGCTTCGTTGTGTAATCCCTCACCCCCAGCCCCTCTCCCGAGGAGAGAGGGGAGTAGGAGTTGCTCCACCGCATCCAGTCTTGCTCGCAGTACTGCGCGATCGCGCAGTGGATGGTGCAGCCAGTTCGCCAACTGCCGACTGCCCATGTTGCTGGCGCAGGTGTCGAGCAGGGAGAGCAGCGTCGGCGCAGCTTCGCCGCGCAAGGTCTGGGTGATCTCCAGATTGCGGCGGGTGGCGGCATCCATGCGCACGTATCGGTCGGCGCTGTACACCTGCATGCTGCGGATGTGGGCGATGCTCTGGCCTTGGGTGAGCTTGGCGTAGCTGAGTAGTGCGCCCGCCGCTTCTAGGCCGGCGCTGAACTGGTCGCAGCCGAAGCCAGCCAAGTCGCGGGTGGCGAATTGCTGGCACAGTGCGCGGCGGGAGGCTTCGAGGTCGAAGTGCCAGACGGGGAGTGTCTTGCAGGCGGCATCACTGTGCGGGGCCGCGCTGCCTTCGGCGTGCAATATTTCGGAAGGTTGCAGGCGCTCTAGTTCGGCAGGTAGCTGGTCGGTGGTGGTCTCGCTGACGATGAATTGACCGGAGGCGAGGTTGAGCCAAGCCAGTCCTAGTCTGTTACCACGCTGTTGTAGCGCCAGCAGCAGGCTGTCGCGTTTCTCTTCCAGCAAGGCGGAGTCGGTGACGGTGCCGGGGGTGACGATGCGCACGACTTTGCGTTCGACCGGGCCTTTGCTGGTGGCGGGGTCGCCGATCTGTTCGCAGATGGCGATGGATTCGCCCATCTTCACCAGCCGAGCCAGATATTGTTCGGCGGCGTGATACGGCACACCCGCCATCTTGATCGGGTTGCCGTTGGACGCGCCGCGCTGCGTCAGCGTGATGTCGAGCAGTTTGGCGGCGCGTTCGGCATCGCCCATGAACAGTTCGTAGAAGTCGCCCATGCGGTAGAACAGCAGCATGTCGGGGTGCTGCGCCTTGATCGCCAGATATTGGCGCATCATCGGGGTGTGCTGGGCATTGCTCATGTTCGATCACAGGCTGGGTTCGGGGAGGGCGCATTTTACCGGCAGCGGCGGCGGTGCGCCATTCAGTGCGCGGCCCATCTATGGCATAATCTCGCGCTCAAATTGGGTATCAGAATGAACGCTAAAACTTTATACGACAAACTCTGGGATACGCACGTGGTGCGGCAGGATGCCGATGGCACTGCGCTGATCTATATCGACCGTCAATTGGTGCATGAGGTGACTAGCCCGCAGGCATTCGAGGGGCTGAAGCTGGCGCATCGCCAGCCTTGGCGTATCGCCTCGATGCTGGCCGTGCCGGATCACAACGTGCCGACCACCAATCGCAGCGGCGGCATCGCCGACCCGATCGCGCGTCTGCAAGTCGATACGCTGGATGCGAACTGCGCCGAGTTCGGCATCACCGAATTCAAGATGAACGACATCCGCCAAGGCGTGGTGCATGTGATGGGGCCGGAGCAGGGCGCGACCTTGCCGGGCATGACCGTGGTGTGCGGCGATTCGCACACCAGCACCCACGGCGCGTTCGCCGCGCTGGCGCACGGCATCGGCACGTCTGAAGTCGAGCATGTGATGGCGACACAATGTCTGGTGGCGAAGAAATCTAAAGCGATGCAAGTTAAGGTGGAGGGCGCGCTGAGCAAAGGCGTTACTGCCAAGGACATCGCGCTGGCGGTGATCGGCAAGATCGGTACGGCGGGCGGCACGGGTTACGCCATCGAATTCGCTGGCTCGGCGATACGGGGCTTGAGCATGGAAGGCCGCATGACCTTGTGCAATATGGCGATCGAAGCGGGCGCGCGTGCGGGCATGGTGGCGGCTGACGATACCACCATCAACTACGTCAAGGGGCGTCCCTACGCACCGAAGGCGGAACACTGGGATGCCGCCGTGGCTTACTGGCGTACGCTGCATTCGGACGAAGGTGCGGTGTTCGATGCCGTAGTCGAACTGGATGCCGCCGCCATCCGTCCGCAAGTGACTTGGGGAACGTCGCCCGAGATGGTGACGGACATCAATGGTCGCGTGCCTGATCCCGATTCAGCGCCGGATGCGGTGAAGCGCGGCGACTGGGAGCGCGCGCTGGCCTATATGGGCTTGACCGCCAACACGCCTATCAACGAGATCAGCATCGACAAGGTGTTCATCGGTTCCTGCACCAACGCCCGCATCGAAGACATGCGCGCAGCGGCGGCGGTGGCCAAGGGGCGTAAGGTCGCAGCCAATGTGAAGTTGGCGATGGTGGTTCCCGGCTCCGGGCTGGTCAAGGCGCAAGCCGAAGCCGAGGGCTTGGACAAAATTTTGATCGAAGCGGGCTTCGAGTGGCGCGAGCCGGGCTGTTCGATGTGTCTGGCGATGAACGACGATCGGCTGTCGCCGGGCGAGCGTTGCGCCTCCACCTCGAATCGCAATTTCGAAGGTCGGCAAGGGCAGGGCGGACGCACCCATCTGGTTAGCCCCGAGATGGCAGCTGCGGCGGCTATCGCCGGGCATTTCGTTGATGTGAGTCAGTGGTAAAGGAATGGCTATGAAGAAAATCTTCGTTCTGTTGCTGGTGGCGGGCGTGCTTGCAGGGTGTAACACCCTGCAAGGCGTGGGCAAGGATATTCAGAAAGGTGGCGCGGCCATCGAGAAGGCGGCGAACAAATAATGCGTAAATTCACTTTGTTGGATGGATTGGTCGTGCCGTTGGACAGAGCCAACGTGGACACCGACGCCATCATCCCCAAGCAGTTTTTGAAGTCGATCAAGCGCTCTGGATTCGGCCCGAACGCCTTCGACGAATGGCGCTATCTTGACCACGGCGAGCCGGGTATGGATTGCAGTCAGCGTCCGCTCAACCCGGACTTCGTGCTGAACCAGCCGCGCTATCAGGGCGCGCAGGTTTTGCTGGCGCGCGAGAACTTCGGCTGCGGCAGCTCGCGCGAACACGCGCCCTGGGCGCTGGAAGACTACGGCTTCCGCGTCATCATCGCCCCTAGCTACGCCGACATCTTCTTCAACAACAGCTTCAAGAACGGCCTGCTGCCGATCAAGTTGGACGCAGCTATCGTCGATGAGTTGTTCAAAGCGGTCGCGGCGAACGAAGGTTACAAGCTGCGCGTCGATCTGGAACGTCAAGTCATCGCCACGCCCGATGGTCGCGAGATCGCCTTCGAGGTGGATGCCTTCCGCAAGCATTGCCTGCTCAACGGTCTGGACGACATCGGTCTGACCTTGCAACAGGTGGACGACATCAAGGCGTTCGAAGTCAAACATCGCGCGGCGCAGCCGTGGTTGTTCGCCTGAGCCAACATGCGTCTGAGCGCGGAAGAAACAGCCTCCATCAAGCGCATCGTTGCCCGGCAGTTCGGGGAGGATGTCGAGGTGCGGCTGTTCGGTTCGCGGGTGGATGACAGCAAGCGCGGCGGCGATGTGGATCTGTATGTGACACCGGGGCAGCGCGACGACTTGTACATGAAGCGCGTTACCTGTCTGGGTGAGCTGGAGCGGGCGCTGCCCTACCCGGTGGATCTGGTAGTGGCCGAGCCGGAGGCGAGCAGACCGATTGATCGAATTGCCTTGAAAACGGGAGTTATGCTGTGAGAAACGAACTCATCGAGGCATTGCGCGACAAGCTTGTTCAACTTAAGAAAATTCGCAGGAATTTGGAGTACACGCACAATAAGGTGGCGAATTGGTGGCGAGTTGATGTGGGTTTTGATCAATGGAATGAAGATCAACTTGAACTGCTGGCTGCCTTTAAGGCGCGATTCTCCGAGCTTCAGGATCATTTGGCCTCAGCTATGAAGTTGATTGCGGGCATTGAAGGTGAAAGGGCGGAGGCTTTTACTTACGTGCTGAATTTTATGGTGCAAATTTATGTGCTTGAGTCCGTTGATGAATGGCGCAATGTGCGAGATTTAAGAAACGCGGCTACGCATGATTACTCCGATACGGAGGAGGCGAAGGCAATACATTTTCATCGCTTAATACAAAACACACATTACCTTTACGAAACTCAGGATAAGTTGGCGCACTTTGCGGATAAGGCTTATTCAATCAAGCAATAGGAAAAGATATGAAGATCGCAGTTCTGCCGGGTGACGGCATCGGCCCCGAGATCGTGGCGCAAGCAGTTAAGGTTTTGCAGGCGCTGGACATCGGCTTGGAAATGGAACACGCGCCCATCGGCGGCGCAGGTTACGAGGCGGCGGGCGATCCGCTGCCGGATTCGACGCTGGCGCTGGCCAAGGCGTCCGACGCGGTGTTGCTGGGCGCGGTGGGCGATTGGAAGTACGACAAGCTGGAGCGTCATCTGCGTCCCGAGCGCGGCCTGCTGCGCATCCGCAAGGAACTGAATCTGTTCGCCAATCTGCGTCCGGCGCTGTTGTATCCCGAGCTGGCTTCCGCTTCCACGCTGAAGCCGGAGGTGGTGTCCGGCCTCGACATCATGATTGTGCGCGAACTCACCGGCGACATTTACTTCGGCCAGCCGCGCGGCATCTCCACGCTGGAGAACGGCGAGCGCGAAGGCGTCAACACCATGCGCTACAGCGAATCCGAAATTCGTCGCATCGGTCTCGTGGCGTTCGACATCGCCATGAAGCGCAACAAGAAGGTGTGCTCGGTGGACAAGGCCAATGTGCTGGAAGCGACCGAGTTGTGGCGTCAGGTGATGATCGAATTGTCCAAGGACTACCCGGAAGTCGAGCTGTCGCACATGTACGTGGACAACGCCGCGATGCAGCTCATCCGCGCGCCCAAGCAGTTCGACGTGATGGTCACCGGCAACATCTTCGGCGACATCCTGTCCGACGAGGCTTCGATGCTGACCGGCTCAATCGGCATGTTGCCGTCCGCCTCGCTGGACGCCAACAATAAGGGCATGTACGAACCCAGCCACGGCTCTGCGCCAGACATCGCGGGCAAGGACGTGGCCAACCCGCTGGCGACCATCCTGTCCGCCGCGATGATGTTGCGTTACACCTTCAACGACGAAGCCAATGCGGTGCGCATCGAGGAGGCAGTGAAGAAGGCGCTGGCACAAGGCTATCGTACCGCCGACATCTGGACCGAGGGGACGAACAAGGTCGGTTGCGCGGCGATGGGCGATGCGGTGGTGGCAGCGCTGTAAAACCGAGAAGGGGGAAGAGAGAAGGGAGAAGGGTTGGGCGTAGCATAGCGCCAAGGTTTTACCCTTCACCCTTCTCCCTTGAGCGCCACAGGCGCGTTCCCTTCCCCAATTGAAGAGGAAGCAATGATGAAAGTAGGCTTGATCGGTTGGCGCGGCATGGTTGGTTCGGTGCTGATGCAGCGGATGCGCGAAGAGCGCGATTTTGATTTGATCGAGGCGGTGTTCTTCACCACCTCCAACGTCGGTGGCGTAGCGCCTGCAGAAGGTCGCGGCGTGGCGTTGAAGGACGCTTACGCGCTAGACGAACTGAAGGCGATGGACGCCATCATCTCCTGTCAGGGCGGCGACTACACCACCGAGATGTTCCCCAAGCTGCGCGCAGCGGGCTGGAACGGATACTGGATCGATGCCGCCTCTACTCTGCGTATGGAAGATGACGCGGTGATCGTGCTCGACCCGGTCAATCTCGACCTCATCAAGGCCAACATCGCCCGTGGCGGCAAGAATTTCATCGGCGGCAACTGCACCAACTCCATCCTGCTGATGGGCTTGGGCGGCTTGTTCCACGCCGGTCTGGTGGAGTGGGTGTCGTCGATGACCTATCAGGCCGCTTCCGGCGCGGGTGCGCAGAACATGCGCGAATTGCTGAATCAGATGGGCGCGGCGCACGCTTCAGTAGCCGATCTGCTGGCGGATTCCAAGTCCGCGATTCTGGAGATCGACCGCCGTCTGGCCGAAACCATGCGCTCGGCTGAATTCCCCACCGAGCATTTCGGCGCGCCGTTGGCCGGTAGCCTGATCCCGTGGATAGACAAGGCGCTGGACAACGGCCAATCCAAGGAAGAGTGGAAGGGGCAGGCCGAAGTGAACAAGATCCTCGGCACGGCAGCGACCATCCCGGTGGACGGCCTGTGCGTGCGCATCGGTGCGATGCGCTGTCATAGTTTGGCGCTGACCCTCAAGCTCAAGCGCGATCTGCCGCTATCTGAGATCGAGTCGCTCATCAAGAGCGGCAATCCATGGGTCAAGTTCGTCGCCAATGACCGCGCACTGAGCGTGAAGGAACTGACGCCGACCGCCGTTACCGGCAAGCTGGACATCGCTGTCGGTCGGGTACGCAAGCTCAACATGGGGCCTGAGTACCTCAGCGCCTTTGTGTGCGGCGACCAGTTGCTGTGGGGAGCAGCTGAGCCGTTGCGTCGCACCTTGCGGATTCTGCTCGATAAATAGTCTGGCGAGGCAGCGGCTTGGCTGGTAAAGTTAGCCCCCAGTCGCTGCGATGGCAGCGTTTACGTGACTGAAACAACAACATAAATTCGTATTTGCAGCGTTGGGAGAGAATATGGGCAATCACGGTATGCTGAAGAATTCCCTTAAATTGCTTGGCATCGCAGCCGCCATGGCGTGGGCTGGCTGGGCGGGCGCAGCGACGCTGGGCGACATCAGCGTGCTTTCTGGTCAAGGCCAGCCACTGCGCGTGGAGATCGACTTGATTTCGGTGTCAGATGCCGAGAGGAACAGTCTCAATGTGCGGCTGCGTTCACCAGAGACTTACTGGAGCGTCGGGCCTGAGGCTTCGGCTACGCCTGCCGGACTGGATTCTCGCATCGAACGCCGCCCGAACGGAGACCCTTACGTGGTGGTGACTTCGGCTTCGCCGCAAGATGCAGCCTTGGTCAGCTTGCTGGTCGAGTTGTCTTCTCCAACGCTCAAGATGGTGCGTGAGTACATCTTCCATTTCTCTTCTTCGATCTCTGCGCCGAAAGCTGTCGCCAGTGCGCCAGTCGCGTCTGCGGCACAGCAGACTGTCAAGGTGAACAGCGGCGACACGCTGGCGAAGATCGCCAATCGCACCAAGCCTGCTGAAGTCAGTCTTGAGCGGATGCTGGTGTCGCTGTATCGCGCCAATCCAGACGCATTCAGCGGTGACAATATGAATCGCCTGAAAGCGGGCAAGATTTTGCGCGTCCCCGCAGCGGGCGATCTAGAGAATGTGACTCAGAAGGGCGCGGAGAAAGTCATCCACGCACAGGTCACCGACTGGAACGGGTATCGTCGACGTGTCGCGGGTACCCGTCTGGCGACGCGCGATAACAGCGCCAGCCGCGAGACCTCCGGCAAGATCGGCACCTCCATCGACGCTCAAGATGCCGCAGACCATGCCTCGCCGGAAGTGTTGAAACTTTCCAAGGGCGAAGCGCCGGGAGACAAGGCCGGGGCCAATGAAGCGAAGTCGCTACGCGAAAAAGTTCGTTCTATGGAAGAGGAGATGACCGCTCAGGGCAAATCCTTGCAGGAAAAGAACGAGCGCATCGCCCTGCTGGAAAAGAACAATCGTGAGATGCAGCGTCTGCTGGAGTTGAAGTCCGGCTTGGCTGTGCCTGCCTCTCAACCTGTCGCCGCGCCAGTGGCGGCTTCAGCCGTAGTGGCCGCTTCCGCACCGCTGGCTGCATCGGCGGTGGAAGCGGTTTCCGCGCCGGTGGCCGAGCCGGTTTCCGCTCCGCACCCGGCAGCACCTCCGGTTGAAGAGCCGGTGGTCGAGGAAGAAGACAATAGCGCGCTCTACATCGGCGGTGGTTTGTTGGCCTTGTTGGGCTTGGGTGGGGGGGCTTGGTTCGCGTTCGGACGCAAGAAGCCTGCGCCTAAAAAACCGGTGACTCGTCCTGCTGCGCCCAAGAAAGAAGTCGAACCTGAGCCTGAGCCAGCCGCACCGTTGTCGCCCTTCCCTGAAGAGGAAGTCGTCCCTGCGGCGGCTATCTCGGCGGCAGCCGCTGCTGCGGTGCTGGCGGAAGAAGCGTATTCCGCACAGGCCGAGCCAGCTTCGAACGACATGGCACAGCCGGACTTCTACAGCCCGCAAGCCGAGCCTGTCGCCCCGTCTGAGCCGGAGTTCCACTTCGAAAGCCCGGCGGTTTATGAGCCTGAGCCTGTCCCTGAGACATTGTTCACACCGGAGCCAGATCCTTATGTGCCACCGCCTTTCACGGATGATGTCGAGTTGGTGATGGAAGAGGAAGATCCGCAAGACTTCGCCGCTTCTGCATTCGATCTGCCAGCAGCCGAGCTGGATCCGTTTCAGGCTGACGAGGCGGTTTCTGAATTTGCTGAAGCTGAAACGGCGTATGCCGAGCCAGCTCCCGAGCCTGTGGCTCAGGCCGATGAAGCCGATAGCTATCCGAATTTCGATGTGCCTAGCTTGTTCTCGCCCGAGCCGGTAGCTGCGCCGGAAGTGTTCGACGCCGAACCAGCCCCGGCGGCAGCACCAGCTGCTGCTCCGGTCGCCCCGCCCGCCGCAGGTTCTGATTTCGCGTTGGACATCCCTTCCTTCTCCGAACAAGTGGTGGGCGATGCTTTGCCATCCTTGCCGGGCATGGCAGGTGTCAGTCTGGATGTGGCCGATGTCGCTTCTGCCGCCTCCGAGCCGGAAGTCGGCGGCGAGCAATGGATGAACGTCGCCACCAAGCTGGACTTGGCCCGCGCCTATCAGGAGATGGGCGATTCCGCTGGTGCGCGCGAGATTCTGGAAGAAGTCTTGAGCGAAGGCGATTCTGGTCAGCGCAATACGGCGGAACTGCTGTTGCAGCAATTGTCCGCCTGAGTCTGACGCAGATCAGTGATACGGCGGCCAGTGCAGACTGGCTGCCGTTTTTATTTGATACGGAAACCATGAAGTGATCCACCCCGCAGCGCAGATATTGAGTTGGATGATACTCACCCTCGCTTTGCAACTGGCGCAGCCGCTATTGCTGGCCGCGCTGGGCGCGTTGCTGTTGGCGCTTTCCTTGCGCTTCTCCGCTGCCAAATTACAGCAACTGCTGCGCCGCACCCGTTGGATCATGCTTTCGCTGCTGGTGATCTATGCCTACTCTTCGCCGGGGCAGCCGCTGTTGGAGTCGCTGGCGGCGTACAGCCCCAGCCGCGAAGGCCTGCTGGACGGGGCGATGCAACTGGGGCGGCTGTTCTGCGCACTCGCCGCGCTGGCCTTGCTGCTGACTAGGCTCGACCGCGCCCAGCTCATCAGCGGCATCTATACCCTGATCCGCCCCTTGGCTTATCTCGGCATCGAGCGCCAACATCTGGCGGTGCGCTTGGCGCTGACGCTGCACTATGCCGAATCCGGCATGTTGGAGCGGGGCGCTTGGCGCGACCGGCTGCGCCAGATGCTCGCGCCGCCCACCGTCGAGCCGGGCGTGATCGAACTGCCGGTGTTCCCGCTGACGCTGCGCGACTTCTTTGCACCCGCCGTCAGCTTGCTGTTACTGATTGCCGTCCTGTCATGAGGATCGCGCTCGGTCTTGAATACGAGGGCTCCAGCTTTCACGGCTGGCAGAGCCAACCCTCCATCGCCAACGTGCAAGACACGCTGCAAGCCGCCTTGTCCGCCATCGCTCAGCAACCTATCAGCGTACTCACCGCCGGACGCACCGACACCGGCGTTCACGCGCTGGAGCAAGTCGTGCATTTCGACACCACGGCGGAGCGCTCCCTGTCGGCCTGGGTGCGTGGCACGAATGCCTTGTTGCCGCGCAGCATCGCCGTGCGCTGGGCGCATCCCGTGCCAGACGAATTCCATGCGCGCTTCTCGGCCTACGGACGCTGCTACCGCTATCTGCTGCTGAATCGCCCGGTGCGCCCCGGCTTGCAAGATGGCAAGGTCGGCTGGTTCCACCTGCAGCTGGACGTGGCGGCGATGCAGGCGGCAGCGCAACACCTGCTCGGCACGCATGATTTCAGCGCCTTCCGCGCCGCCGAATGCCAAGCCAAATCCCCCATCAAGACCCTGCGCCGCCTCGACATCCGCCGCGACGGCGAGCTGATCGTGTTCGACTTGGAGGCCGATGCCTTCCTGCATCATCAGGTGCGCAACATCGTCGGCTGCTTGGTCTACATCGGCAAAGGCAAACACCCGCCGTACTGGCTACGCGAAGTGCTGGAAAGCCGCTCCCGCGCCCGCGCCGCCCCGACCTTTGCGCCGGACGGGCTGTATCTGCGCCACATCCGTTATGAAGAAAAGTGGGGGTTACCGCAGCTTGGGGCGGGGGAGTGAGGGGGCAGGCTGGCGGTAGATTTGTAGGGTGGGCAACTTGTTGCCCACCGATGCTCTTTCTCGCCGCTACCGCTATCCGTTCGTCCTGAGCTTGTCGAATGATGGACGGGTGTGCTGGCACTAGACAAAAACCGCCGGGGGTGGCCCGGCAGCCAGTCACCTTTCTTGTCTTGCCAAGAAAGGTAACCCAAAGAAGTCGCCCCCAGCTTGCCGCCCCCTACGGGGGTACCCTGCGTTGCTCGACTGGTCAGGCCGTCTCATAAACTCGCCCGCTACGCGGACTCAAACATATGAGCCGGAAACCTCCTGACCAGTCTCCGCTACTCGGCGGCGCACAGGGGAAGGGCAGGGCGGTTTTGTGTGCGCTACGCGCACGGATGTTGGATGGATCGGGTAGGGGGCAATAACCAACGGGCATTGCACCGTATGGCGGGATTCTGAGATACATCCGGCGCAATAGGGATTGCGCCCTACGCGGGCTGTTTCAATTAGTTCGCGTAACGGCATTTACAGTTTATCAAGCAGCTGTTGCTTTTTCTTTTGGAACTCTTGGTCATTGATTAGCCCGTCATTTTTCAATGTTTGAAG
This sequence comes from Nitrosomonadales bacterium, assembly GCA_016234685.1. Lineage (GTDB taxonomy): Bacteria > Pseudomonadota > Gammaproteobacteria > Burkholderiales > Gallionellaceae > Ferriphaselus. Next base: position 1,447 of record JACRAT010000031.1, on the reverse strand, counting down.
TTCACGCAATTTTTGTGACGTTGAACCATTTGAAGGGGTATCCAATATAGTACGTTCTGGCATGGCGACGGGCTTTGCTGGTGCGCTGCCAAAACATTTTCTTAACGCACTCTTCCATTCAGTTTTGCTTGTTGCAACCGAGTAATAGCGCGTAACAGAGCCATTTGAAGTGTCATCAATATCCGCAAGAAATGTAGCACTGTCCTTTACCGCAGTTAAGCCCATGCCGACTGATTGCTCTACCCATACGGAGTAACCATTGGTTGTTGGTCGCATTTGAACTTTCATAAGGTAGTTGTCGATACTCTCCCATCCGTCCGCAATGCATGTAGCCACAGTTTTTGCATTATTTTCACTAGAGAATTCAGCAACAGGTGGAGAACCCCTCATATCTTTTGGCGAAGTAGTGATGCACCCCATCACAGACATTGAGCAAGCTAAAACTAAAACGTGCGTTAACCTCATTTGGCTACTCCTTTTTTAGAGACATTTAATTCACTGGCTAACCCGCAAATTGCGTTAACCGGCTCCGCGCTTTTGCGGAGTCCGGGTTCAACGTAGGGTTGGGGGGAGATAATGGCAATGAACTTAGGGCTTGGCATGAGCACTGCGATTATCGGTTGCTTGCTTTTTGTTTTCGGCGGGGAGTGGGGTCGTTACATTCTGAGTGCAATTGCAAGTAGTTGCTGGCTGGGGTATTGGATTAAATGTTACTTCGGTCTTTGATGATGTGCCGATGAGAAACCCGGCCACTCCAACGATGACAGTTGCGATAGCAGTAACCCACCCGGAAGTAAGCGTTGCTTTTGATTGCTCTTTCGCAATTTTGAGGTTTAGTTCATGCGAAAGGATGAGGTATCCTGCGGATGTTCGGTCATTTATATTCGCAAGGCGTCGAGCGACCGCGCGTGCTGTCATGGCGTTAGTCTCTTCTGAGCTTGGGATTCCGTCAAAGCCATCATCAAAGTTTTCATCTACTGGCGTGGCGCACCAATTTGCGATGGACAGAAATAGTCGGCGTAAGCGTCTGCGCATGGTTACCCCCAACGAATGAAAGGGACTTCCCCGTCCCGAAGGAGCGGTGAAGTTACCGCGAACGGCATCAAAAGTGCCAAGATGGAAATGGACGTTTTCATCTAAACCGAACAGGAGGGGAAGTCATGAGCATTATCACGATTGGGATCGATCTTGCCAAGAATGTTTTTGCGGTTCATGGCGTTACTGAGGCGGGACGAGCTGAGTTAGTCAAGCCTAAGGTTTCGCGAGATCAGTTGTTGCCACTGATTGCCCAGTTGCCGCCCTGTGTGTGACCTTCCCCCGGTATTTCGTCTTCCAAGGGGCGGGTTTCATGCTACCAGTTTTTCCTGTTGTTGAGCATTGAGCCAGTCATGCAAGAACTGCATCGGCGACTTGTAGCCCAGCGTCGAGTGCAGCCGCTTCCGGTTGT
>JACRAT010000006.1 GCA_016234685.1 Nitrosomonadales bacterium | reverse complement strand
CCACCTTGGCCTTGAATCCCGGTGCGTGATTCCTTCTCGTCCTTTTCATGTGCTTGCTCCTCTGGTTGCCGTGCTGTTCACGGCTTGGGTTAAGCAAGGCTATCACTTATCGGACTGTCCGAAATTACGGCGCCACCTCTCTGTCGGGCTGACCAAGCCGCGCACAGGGTGCTGCCAGCGTAGCAGTACCTCGGCCTTGTGTATCTGCTCGGTGGATAGTTCGACGATGGGTTGCAGGTAGATTTGGAATTGCCCATCGCTCAGGGCGATGCGCAGGTCGTTGCTCAACTCCAGCCGTGCCTGAGCGGCTTGTTGCAAAGCCTGCGTGAAGTAGCTGAAACGGTTGCGACCTGCTGCTTTGGCGGCGTACATGGCTTGGTCGGCGTTCTTCAACAGGGCTTCCAGATTGCGTCCGTCGCTGGGGTAGACGGTGATGCCGATGCTGGCGGTGACGTAGGCTTCGCCAGAGTCCAGATGGAAAGGGCAGGACAGCACGGAGATGATCTTGAAGGCGACTTCTTCGACATGCGCGTTGTCGGTCTGCTGGGTCAAGATCACGGTGAATTCATCGCCGCCCAGCCGCGCCACGGTGTCCGTCCCGCGCACGCAGGAGGCGATGCGTGTCGCCGCTTCGATCAGCAGCCGGTCGCCCGCTTCGTGGCCCAAGGTGTTGTTCACCTCCTTGAAACGATCCAAGTCGATGAACAGCAGCGCCAGCCCCTGCCCGGAGCGGTCGCTCTTTTTCATCTCCTGCTCCAGCCGGTCGCGGAACATGCGGCGGTTGGGCAGCTGGGTGAGCGTGTCGAAGTTGGCTTGCCGCCATATCAATTCTTCAGCTTGCTTGCGCTGGCTGATGTCGGAGAACAGGGCGACATGTTTGACGATCGCCCCGGCTGTGTCGCGGATGGTGTTGATGGTGAGCCATTCCGGGTAGATCGTGCCGTCGCGCTTGCGATTCCAGACTTCGCCCTGCCATTTTCCCTCTTGGGCGAGACTCTGCCAGATCGCTTGATAGAAAGCGGCATCATGCCGCCCGGAAGAGAGCAGCGAGGGATTTTTGCCCAGCACCTCTTCGCGGCTGTAGCCGGTCAGCTCGGTGAAGGCGGGGTTGATGGCGACGATGCGGTTGCGGGCGTCGGTGACTATCATCGCCTCGGCAGAATTCAGATAGACCTGAGTCGCCAGCGCCTGTTCGTCTTCCAGCTGCTTGCGCTGGGAGATGTCCTGCGCGATGGCGATCACCACTTTCTCGCCAAACCAGATGCCGGGGTAGAGGTGGACTTCCTTGGGGAAGTCCTTGCCGTCGGCATGACGCCCCCAGAACTCCAGCGTTTGTGGCGCGCCTTGGTAGGCCTTCTGCAATTTATCCACGACCTCGGTGAAGTCGTTTCGGTCGGGGGCGGCGAGTGGCTCGGGCGTTTTGCCGACGAAGAATTCGCGCGGATAGCCATACATGCGCAGCGCGCCATCGTTGACGTACAAGATGCGTCCCGTTTGGTCATGCACGTAGACCGCTTCGTGCAGACTATCGAGGATTCCCCGATAAGTACGTTCGCTTTCCTCCAAGGCTTGTCTTCTATGGGAGAGCAAACGTTTCACCCGGCGCGCTTCGTGCAGATAGAACAGCGAAGCGCTGACTGCGACGATCAGCAACACCCCGGAGATCGCCAGCAGCAGGAAGGTTAAACGCCGGTCTTGTGCATTGGGCAGCACGCGGCCCATGTCGCTCAAAGTGTAGACGCCGACCCCCTCGGGCTGCATCTTGTGTACGGAAAGTAGCGTCGGCGTTGCGGCCTGATCGATGCTGAGCAGATGCCGCAAATGGTCTTCGTGCCAAGGGCTGATGTCCAATACTGGCAGGTCACGCAGGCGGTAGCGGGCCACCCGCTCTTCGGGTGTCAGGCGGTTGACGGTGGCATCGGGCAGGGCATGCATCTCCAGATGCTTGTCCTTGGACAGGATGATTACGCCATAGGCATCACTCAGAAAAGAGTCGTCCTGCCTCACCAAGTAAGCGAGTTGGGCCAGATTGCGCTTGGTGACGATCACCCCGGCAAAATGTCCGTTCAGCGTGACGGGTGCTGAAAAATACAGGCCGGGCAGATGGGAGACTTTGCCGACGGCGAACTGATGACCGGGCAAGCCCTGTGCGGCGCGACGGAAATATTCGCGCTCGGCGAAATTGTGGCCGACGAAACTATCCGATTCGTTGACGTTGCTGGATGCGATGCAATCTCCTGCAGCATTCATCACCCAGATCACATCGACTTGCAGCGCGGCGGTGACCTGCGCCAGATAATCGTCGAGTCGCCGCAGTGCGGGATCTTTTTGCCAAAGGGCGGAGTTGGTCGCGGGGAGGGGGGCAGCGGGCGTGCTCGTGTTGTGTTGCCGCAACGCTTCGATGACCAAGGCTTCGCCGGTGAGCGAGCGGGCGACGCCGTGCAGGAATTCGAGGCGATGCTGGATGCTGTTGGAAAGGCTGACCGCACGCTCTTCGTTGGCGAGTTTTTCAGTTTGAATGATCGCGTTGGCGCGGCTGTCGAGATAGCGGTCAGCGATAAAGGAAGCCGACACAACCCAGATCACCCCGAGTATGCCTGCGGCTACGATCACGCTGCCCCGCGTCCCGAAGTGTCGGGTGGTGACGTCGTTGTCGGATAGGGTCAAGGATCGTTCCATGAGTTCTCTGAATTATCGGCGCACGGGGCATTCTAGCCTATTCCCTTGCGCTCTAGCACAAAGGTGGGGACGGAAGGATATTTCCCGTGCGGGCGAGTGCGTCATCGGTCTGGCGCTTCGCTTTTGGGGGCGGCTGAATTAGAATCCGGGCCGGGGTTGCAGTCAGCAGCCCCTTTTGTTTGCGGAGCGATGATGGAAAAAGTGCGTTTATCCAAACTGATGTCGGAGCAGGGGCTGTGTTCCCGTCGCGAGGCCGACAGCTACATCGAGCGCGGCTGGGTGCGGGTGGATGGCGTAGTGGTCAGCGAACTCGGCACCAAGATACTCCCCAGTCAGCGCATCACGCTGGAACGTGCCGCGCAGAGCCAGCAGCAGGCGCGCGTCACCATCCTGCTCAACAAGCCCATCGGCTTCGTCTCCGGCCAAGCCGAGGATGGCCACAAGCCCGCCATGTCGATACTCAGCGCGGCGACGCGCTACTCCGGCGACACTTCGCCGGTCAGCTTCCATCCCATGCAGTTGCGTGGCCTGGCACCCGCCGGACGGTTGGACATCGACTCGCAAGGACTGCTGGTGTTCACTCAAGATGGCCGTGTCGCCAAACACTTGATCGGCGATGATTCCAGCGTGGACAAGGAATATCTGGTGCGCGTGCAGGGCAAACTGGATGCGCGTGGGCTGGTGCTGCTCAACCACGGCTTGAGTCTGGACGGCGTCAAGCTGCGTCCGGCCAAGGTGAGCTGGCAGAACGAAGACCAGTTGCGCTTCATCCTGCGCGAAGGCCGCAAGCGACAGATACGCCGCATGTGCGAACTGGTCGGGTTGAAAGTCGTCGGCCTGAAGCGCGTGCGCATCGGTCATGTCAAACTGGGCGATCTGCCGCAAGGCCAGTGGCGCTATCTGCGCGAGGACGAGAGATTCTGATGGAGTTGCTGCGATCCTTCTGGCACGAGACGCTGGGCTTCCTCAACGAGCCGATGTTCACTCTCGGCGAGAGTGACATCACTCTGCTGCGTACCCTTGGCCTGCTGCTGATCTTCCTCGTGGCGCGCCGTTTGTCGGTGGTGGTGCAGCGCGGCATCTTGCGGCTGACCGCCGATCAGAAGGACGATCCGGCGGTGTACCTGTTGCAGCGCATCAGCGGCTATCTGGTGTGGCTGGCGGCGGCGCTGATGGCGCTGAATTACCTCGGCTTCGAGCTTTCCAATCTGGCTTTCCTCGGCGGTGCGGTCGGCGTGGGGCTGGGGTTCGGCTTGCAGAACATCCTCAATAACTTCGTTTCCGGCGTCATCATCCTGTTCGAGAAGACGCTCAAGGTGGGCGACGTGGTCGAACTGCAATCCGGCGTGACCGGCAAAGTGACCGAGATCAATCTGCGCTATACCCGCATCACCACCTCCGATCAGATGGATGTGCTGGTGCCGAATTCCGAGTTCATCAGCGGGCGTGTCGCCAACTGGACTTACGGCGAGCCGGTGCGCCGCATCCACATCCCCTTCGTCGTGGCTTACGGCACGGACAAAGAGCGGGTGCGCGAAGCCGCGCTGGCCGCCGCGCACAGTCTCCCCAGCACGCTAGAGCTAGATGACGAGCGGCGCAGGCCGGACGTGTGGCTGACCAAGATGGGTGACAGCGGGCTGGAATTCGAGTTGACGGTGTGGGTGGGCGTAGGCGAAATGGAGCATCCGCGCACTACGCAAGGGCACTACCTGTGGGCGCTGGAGACTGAGCTACGCAATCACCAGATCGAGATACCCCATCCGCAACGGGAACTGCATTTCAAGAATCAGAAGCTGAGGGTGGAAGTGGTCGGGGCGAAGGGCGCGTCGAGCCCAGAATCCGGGTGATCCCTCGTCCCCAGCCCTTCCCCCGGCGGGGGAAGGGAGTAAGCGTGGCTTCTGCTTGGGGCGGAATCAGCTTTCACTTGGCGGGTAGTAGGGGGGGCGCACCAAATGCTGACCGCAATATCGTTGATCCGGTGCGCGAGCGCACCCTGCGGCTCTGATTTATTCCGTTCGCCCTGAGCTTGTCGAAGGGCTCACCACGAACGGAATAGATTAGCGTTTCCTCAGTCCTCGACTTTGGCGGCGAGCGGCTCGGCCAGCAGCGAATGCAGGCGGCGGCTGTCGGCGTGGAGGACGGTGAAACGGTAGCCGTCCAGCATGATCTTGTCGCCCCGGCGCGGGAGTTGGCCGCAGGCTTTGACGACCAGACCGCCGACGGTGTCGTAGTCAATGTCGCTGAAGTTGCTGCCGACGGCCTCGTTGAAGTCTTCGATGGGGGTGGCGGCCTTGACGCGCCAGTTGCCCTTGCCATCCGGGATCAGGTTGTCCTCGTCCTCGTCGAAATCGTATTCGTCCTCGATCTCGCCGACGATCTGCTCCAGCACGTCTTCTATCGTCACCATGCCGGAGACCCCGCCGTATTCATCCACCACCAGCGCGATGTGGTTGCGGTTGCTGCGGAATTCGCGCAGCAGCACGTTGAGGCGTTTGGATTCGGGCACGAACACCGCCGGGCGCAGCATGTCGCGCACGTTGAACTCTTCCCCCGCGTAGTAGCGCAGCAGGTCTTTCGCCAGCAAGATGCCGATGATGTGGTCTTTGTCGCCGTCCGTCACCGGAAAGCGCGAGTGGGCGGTCTCGATGACGAAGGGGATGAATTCTTCGGGCGGCTGGCTGATGTCGATCACGTCCATCTGCGCACGCGGGATCAGGATCTCGCGCACCGCGCGTTCGGAGACCTGCATCACGCCTTCCATCATGGAGAGTGCATCGGCATCCAGCAGGTTGCGTTCGTAGGCGGAGTGCAGCAGTTCGACGAGCTGGTCGCGGTCTTCCGGTTCGCGCATCAGCAGCGAGGAAAGGCGCTCCAGCAGGGAGGGTTTGTTGCTACTTTCGGGCTCGTCCATCTTGGTTACGGGTTAACTTCCTGATAGGGCGCAGGATACCCCATTTTCAGCATCAGCGCGGTCTCGCGGGCTTCCATCACGGCGGCGTCGGCCTCGTTCTCGTGGTCGTACCCTTGCAGATGCAGCGCGGCGTGCAGCGTCAGATGGGCGTAATGCGCCAGCAGTGATTTGCCCTGTTCTGCCGCTTCGCGTGCCAGCACCGGGGCGCAGATCACCACGTCGCCGTAGAGCGCGGCAACCTCTTCCTCAGCGGGCAATCCGGGCGGCAGTTCGGGTTCGTCATAGACGAAGGTCAGCACATTGGTGGCGTAATCCTTGCCGCGATAGGTGAGGTTGAGCGCGCGGCCTTCGATCTCATCCACGATGCGCAGGGCGACTTGGACATCTTGTTCCAGCGCACGCTGGAACCAGCGGCGGAATTGGGCGCGGGTGGGGAGGTCGGGGGTAGTGCTGGCGTATTGGACGGAAAGGGAGAGTTTGTGCATAAGGTCAGAGTTTGTCTGCCCGCCATTTTAAAAACTCCCCGGCGGACATGGGGTAGGCGATGCCATAGCCTTGGGCATACTGGCAGCCGGCGTCGATCAGGATGCGGATCAGCTCATGCGCCTCTATGCCCTCGGCCACGGTTTTGCGGCCAAAAGTTCGAGCGAGCGCGATGATACCCTGAACGAAGGCTAGACCGCCTTCGTCATGCAACATTCCGCGCACGAACGACTGGTCGATCTTGAGCGTTTCGGCGGAGAGTTTGCGCAGATAGGCCAGCGAAGAGTAGCCGATGCCGTCCAGTGCGGAACTGACGCCTATCAAGATCTGACTTTGGCTTGATTGTGTTCATCTTGCGCAGTCATTTTTGACTGGACGGACTAGCTTTCACCCGCGTCTCTGTGTATTGAGTGACCGGAGAGCAAAGTCAAGTTCGGCGAGATGTTACTCTCGGAAATATCGCCCAACCAATTCTTCTGCCGTCATCGGCGTCGCCAGCAAAAAGCCTTGGGCGATGTCGCAGCCCAGATTGCGCAGTACCTCCAGTTGCACTTCTGTCTCGATACCCTCAGCTACCACGCTGAAATCCAAGGTTTCGGCCATCGCTAGAATCGTTTTGGCGATGGCTTGATCGTCGGCGTCATGGCCGATCTCGGAGACGAAGTCATGGGGAATCTTCAGTTCGTTGATGGGTAGTTTGCGCAAGTAGGCCAGCGACGAGTAGCCGCTGCCGAAATCGTCAATGCTGATCTTCACGCCCAGAGATTTGAGTTCCAGTAGCACTTGCTGGATGCTGTCAATGTCTTCCATCAGCGCGCTTTCGGTCAGTTCCAGCATCACTCGGCTGGCATCGAGACGGTGCTGACTAAGCAGGCGCAACATCATTGCAGGGACGTTGCCTCGGCGGAATTGTTCGGCGGAGATGTTGATCGAGATTTGCGGGATGTCGTAACCTTTTTTGAGCCAGTCGGCCATCTGCTTGCAGGCGGTCGAGGCGATCCACTCGCCCAAGTGGTCCATCAGGCCGATCTTTTCTGCTAGCGGGATGAACTTGGTCGGGGAGATAGGGCCATCCTGATGCCGCCAGCGAGCCAGCGCTTCGATGCCGACCATGCGCTTGCTGGCGATGTCCCATTGTGGTTGGAACACGAGCGAAAGCTCTTCTCGGCGAATCGCGCCACGCAAACCGGTCTCCAGCTTGAGGCGCTCGTCGGCGGCCCGCTTCAATTCCTCAGTGAAGAAATGATGGGTGTTCTTGCCGCCGTCCTTGGCTTTGTACATCGCGCTATCGGCGTTCTTGAGCAGCGTCTCGGGGTCAACTCCGTCATTAGGATAGAGACAGATGCCTATGCTCGCGCCCGGATAGACATTCTGGCGACCGATGGAGTAGGGGTGCAGCATGGATTCGGCGATGCGCTGAGCAGTCATCTCGGCCTCGGATACGGTGGCGCCTTCGATCAGTAGGGCGAATTCATCGCCACCGAAGCGAGCGACGGTGTCCGGCCCGCGCACACAGTCGCGCAGACGCCGCGAAATCTCTTTGAGCAACTCGTCACCTGCCGCATGGCCGAGCGAATCGTTCACCACTTTGAAGTTGTCGAGGTCAACGAACAGTACGGCAAAGGTGCCATCGTCACGCACGGTATGTGCGATGGCTTGACGTAGTCGGTCGAGGAACAATGTGCGATTCGGTAGGCCGGTCAGCTCGTCATGGGTGGCGAGGAATTCGACGCGGCGCTGGGATTCCTTCACCACCGAGATGTCGCTGAAGATGCCGACGTAATTGACTACATCGCCTTGCGTGTCACGCACGGCGTTGATGGTGAGCCATTCGGGATAGGTGTCGCCGTTCTTGCGCTTGTTCACGATCTCACCTTGCCACCAGCCTTGGGTGAGTAGGCGTTCCCATAGGTCGTGGTAAAAAGTGGCTTCGTGTCGTCCTGAGGAGAGGATGCTGGGTTTTTTGCCGATCACTTCCTCGGCGCTGTAGCCGGTCACTTGGGTGAATGCGCCATTGACGGTCAGGATGTTTTGATCGGCATCGGTCACGAGGATGCCCTCGCCCGCACGGTCGAACACTCGGGCAGCCAGCCGTAGCTGATCCTCCGCCCGCTTGTGTTCGCTGACATCCATGGCTTGCGTGCAGACGCTGTAGACCTCACCGTCTTCGGCCAGCAGGGGGAAACGCACCGAGTGCAGAAAACACTCTTTTCCCGAGGGGAATACGATTTGATCCTCAAACTCCAGTACGGTCTTGCGGCGCACCACCTCAAGCTCCTTGGTGCGAATATCGTCCGCCTGTTTGCGCGGAAAGATCTGGGCATCGGTCTTGCCGATTACGTTGTTGGTCTCGACCTCGAAAAAACGCTCGAACTGGCGGTTGATGAATTCGTAGCGGCCAGCCAAGTCTTTCAGGGCGACGATGGCGGTGGAGTTGTTCATGATCGCCAGCAGCGTTTCGCGGTTTTTGCGCACTTCGCGCTCCGCCGCCAGCCGCTCGGTGTAGTCCAGCATGACGATGATCGCGCCGCGATGAGCGCGTAACTTGGTTTCGTAAGGCGAGATGTGCAGCAGGTAATGGCGCTCGTTGGAGAAAATATGCTCTTCGGTGATGTGGTCGGTGGTGATCGCCTGCCGCACCACGGAGGAGAAATCCTTCATGCCGATGGGGAGTCGCAGCGCGGGGATCACTTGGCGGAGCGACGCCTTGGAGAGCGAGAACAGTGCCGCAGCGGGGCTGTTGAAGCGAGTCACTTCCAGACTCTCGTTGCAGACCAGAATGGGGAAGCCGACGCTGTTCTGGATGTTCTCTAGGTCGTTCAGCAGGTCGGCCAACTCAGTGGAGCGGACTTGCAGCTCTTCGTTGACCGTAGTCAGCTCTTCGTTGGTGGATTGCAACTCTTCGTTGGTGGATTCGAGCTCTTCATTGGACGATTGTAATTCCTCGTTGGCGGCCTGCACCTCTTCGTTGAGCGCCTGCATCTCTTCGTTGGAGGTCTCCAACTCTTCGATCACCGTTTGCAGCCGCTCGCGCGTGGAGATCAGCTCGTCTTCCAACTCTTGAACATTGCGCCCTTCTGCTGAGAGCGACGAAGTCGGTGTGCCTTCCGCTGCTGGCGCAGTTTCCGGCAAGAGCTCGAAGCAAACCAGAAACAGTGGGGTGATGGTATTGACGAGTTCAAGGGGATGCACGGCGATGCGCATCTCGTGTTTGGTTTCGCCGACCTTGATGGCGTGTGGTCTACCGACGGCGGATTCTTGTTTGTGCTCGGCGTGATGTTGCAAGATCTGTAGATCGGCGCGCAGTTCGCGGCGCAGCAGATGTTGCAGGTTGAAGTTGGGCTTGCCGGGCATCACGGCGAGATAAGCACCGACATCGCCGTGGATCTGCAAGATGTCGAAGGAGTTGTTGATGAGTACCGATGAGGGTGCATAACGTCGCATGGACTCTTCAACCAGACGGCGCTCGGCATCCGGTGGCTGAGCCTTACTGGTCACGCGTTCGTTGCCATCCGGCAAACGGAACGACGGGATGGTGAGGCGCGAATCTCCGATGCGTCGCCGGTAGATGCGTGCTGTCTTGTCGGCGACATCGAACAGAGCATCCTGCTGGAATATCCCTTCGGACTTGCCCAAGAAAAGCAAACCACCCGGATGCAGACTGTAATGAAAGGTGGCCAGCACCTTGGATTGCAACTCGTTTTGCAGGTAGATCAGCATGTTGCGGCAGCTCACCATGTCGAGCCGCAGGAAGGGTGGGTCTTGCACCAAGTCTTGGCGAGCGACCACTACCATGTCGCGCAAGGCGCGGGACACTTCGTAGCGGTTGCCGACCTTTTGGAAGTGGCGCACCACAAGGCTGGGCTCAAGTTCGGACAGTGCACTTTCAGCGTACGATCCCTTGCGGGCGATGCTCAAGGCATTGAGGTCGATGTCGGTGGCAAAGATCTGGATGCGGAACTGGATGACGTTCGGCCCCAGTATCTCCGACAGCAGGATGGCGATGGTATAGGCCTCTTCGCCGGTGGCGCAGGCGGCCACCCAGATGCGTATCTCGTCGCCCGGCTGCTTGGTCTGCACGACGCCGCGCAGTACATTGCGTAGCGTATTGAACGATTCCGAGTCACGGAAGAAAGCGGTGACGGAAATCAGAATGTCTTTGCCGAGATGCTCCAGCTCTTCCGGGTTGGTGTCGACCAGTGTCAGATAGTCGTTGAGGCTGGTCATGTGGCGAGCCGCCATGCGCCGCTCAATACGTCGCCAGAGCGTGCCCTCCTTGTAGCCGGAGAAGTCGATGCGCGTCTGCTGTTTCACCTTCATCAGCAGCTTTTTCAACGTGGTGGCGGCTACCGGTGCCTCCCTTACAACGGTGACCGTGCCGTGTGAGCGGGCGATGATGGCGATCTCGTTGGCGATACCCTCGGGCGGCAAGACCCAGTCGACGCATCCGGTGTCGATCGCAGATTGCGGCATTCCTGCATATTTGGCGGTTTGCGGATCTTGGGCGAAAGTGTAGCCACCCGCTGCTTTGATGTCGCGCAGACCCGCCGTGCCATCGCTCCCCGTGCCGGACAGGATCACGCCGATGGCATTCTCGATCTTGTCTTCTGCCAGCGAGGTGAGGAATACGTTTACCGAGGGGCGTGGCGTGGCTTCGCGTGGGCCTTCGATCAGGACGAAACAGCCGTCCTTCAGCTTGACGTTGCAGCTGGCGGGGGCAACGTAGATGGTGTCAGGTTCAGGCTTTAAGCCATTTTCGACTTCAGTTACCGCCATCGCGGTCTCGCGCCCGAGTAACTGCACCATCATGCTGCGGTGGGTGGGCGAGAGATGCTGGAGTACGACGTATGAGATGCCGAGATCGGTGGGCAGGGCAGCTATCATGCTGGATAGTGCCTCCAGCCCGCCAGCAGATGCACCAACTCCTACGAGGTAGGGGCGTAGCGGCTTTTCACTATCTGGTGTGAGATGGGTAGCTTCGGTGGATGCTGATGGAGATTTTTTGGATTTACTCTTGTTCCTGGCGAACGGTGCCATTTTGCATTCCTATCCTATCGATCTTAGCTTTGATAACAATCCCCGAGGCATAGTAACAAACTAACTTTGGATGCTCTGTCTGCTACCGTACAAAGGGGAGATAGAGTCGTCAGTGGATAGTACTACGCGGACTCGATTTGTGTATGCTGACGCACTGAAGGTGTTGGATGTTTTGTGTAAGATGCGTGCGCCGAGGGGTTTTCTAGGTTGGGCGGAGTCCGTGACTTTGTCTGAGAAAAATGTAAATAAATCATCGTATGAGCCACGAACATTATCTGAAACAAAACCAGTTGCTGGCCGCATTGCCGCCCACGGAGCTGAAAAAACTCACTCCTTACCTTGAGTTGGTTGTATTGACTGCCGGAGATATTCTCTGTGAGGCTGGCAAACGGCCTAGTCATACCTATTTTCCGGTGGACAGTGCGCTCGCGTTGTACCATCGGATGGAAGATGGCGACGCGGCAGAGATCGTCATGGTTGGTAACGAGGGGATGTTCAGTGTTTCCCACGTTATGGGGGGCGAGACGTTACCCTATTTTGCCGCTATCGAAACCACCGGACACGCCTTTCGCATTGACCGTAATTTACTCAAGCAGGAATTGGCTCGCTCAGAGTCATTGTGGCAAACCCTGTTGCTGTATTCGCAGGCCGCACTGACCCAGATAGCGCAGGCGGCGGTGTGTGGGCGACATCACTCGCTCAATCAGCAGCTTTGCCTGCATCTGTTGCTGGTGCATGACAAGTCACTCACTGACGACTTCATCCTCACTCACGATGCCATCGCTCACATGTTGGGGGTGCGCCGCGAAGGTGTCACTGCCTCTGCTGGCAAACTACGCGAGGATGGGTTGATCGACTACAAGCGCGGACATATCAAAGTGGTGGATCGCCAAGGGCTGGAAGCCCAGTGTTGCGAATGCTATGGCGTGGTCAAACAAGAATTCAAACGGCTGTTGGGGTATTGATCGAAGGCTGAACTCTTTGATTTCCAGTCTTTGGGGCAGGATCATCGCAGGAGGTCTGCCAGTTCGCCGCGCAGTGTGTGCGCCCAAACGCTGGTGATGCGCACATCTACGAAGCGTCCCATCATGCCGGTCGAGCCGGCGAAATTCACCACGCGATTGTTGTCGGAGCGTCCGGCCACTTCGTCGTCGCTCTTCTTCGAGATGCCATCCACCAGCACGCGCTGTAGTGTGCCGACCATAGATTCGCTGATGGCGTTCTCCAACTCAAGGATGCGGGTTTGCAGCCTATGCAGCCGCGCCAGCTTGACCTCGGCAGGCACTTCGTCGGGCAGATCGGCGGCTGGCGTACCGGGGCGCGGGCTATAGACGAAGCTGAAGCTGGCATCGAAACCCACGTCGTCGATCAGCTTCATGGTGGCTTCGAAATCCGCCTCGGTCTCGCCGGGGAAGCCAATGATGAAATCCGACGAGATCGTGATGTCAGGCCGTGCCGCGCGCAGCTTGCGCACCAGCGATTTGTATTCCAGCGCGGTGTAGCCGCGTTTCATCGCGGCGAGGATGCGGTCTGAGCCGGATTGCACCGGCAGATGCAGATGGCTCACCAGCTTGGGGGTGCTGGCGTACACGTCCAGCACGCGCTGCGTCATCTCTTTGGGATGCGAGGTGGTGAAGCGCAGGCGCTGCAAGCGGGGCAGGGCGGCGATGCTGGAAAGCAAAAAGGCGAAATCCGCCGTGTCGCCGTCTTCCAGCTCACCGCGCCAGGCGTTGACGTTCTGTCCCAGCAGGGTGATCTCGCCCACGCCTTGTTCCAGCAACTCTTCCACGTCGCGCAGGATGTCGGCATAGGGACGCGACACCTCGTCGCCCCGGGTGTAAGGCACCACGCAGAAAGTGCAATACTTGCTGCACCCTTCCATGATGGAGACGAAGGCGCTGCCTGTCGTGGTTTGCGGCTTGGGCAGATGGTCGAACTTCTCGATCTCGGGGAAGCTGGTATCCACCTGCGCGCGACCGCTGGCGCGGCGCGCGGCGATCAGTTGCGGCAGCCGGTGCAAGGTCTGCGGGCCGAATACGATGTCCACATACGGCGCGCGGCGGATGATGGTGTCGCCCTCTTGGCTGGCCACGCAGCCACCGACACCGATGATGAGATCAGGCTTGGCGAGCTTCAACGGACGCACGCGGCCTAGGTCGGAGAACACTTTCTCCTGCGCCTTTTCGCGCACCGAGCAGGTGTTGAATAGGATCACGTCGGCTTCTTCGGGGCGGTCGGTCTGCTCCATGCCCTCGCAGGCGCGCAGCACGTCGGCCATCTTGTCGGAGTCGTACTCGTTCATCTGGCAGCCGAAGGTTTTGATATACAGTTTCTTGGTCACGGGCGGAGTGTCTGGTAGAGGGTCGATGTCGCGGGGTGGTGTTTCAGCAGGGGGCGGATTTTATAGAAAAAGCCGGGATGGCGCATCCCGTTGTAACAGCCCTCAGCATTCGCAAAGACGCGCCGATAAGACACTTGACGGAGTAAGATGGTCCGAGACGAACTGGAGGTGTGAGATGGCTACCCTGACGATGGACATGAGCAGCTACAAAGTCGAACGTGCTGCGACCGAGGAATACGGCGATGAAGTGATGTATGCCGGCTGGAATCCTGTGGTGGGCTTGGCCTGTGAGCATTACCGTCCAAGTATGGAGCGGCGTTCTGCGTTGCCTCCCGAATTGGCCCGGGTGGATGTGGATTCGTTTCTGGCAAAGATGGAGGAGCCGGGTTACTAAGCCGGTTGGCGCATCAAACGAGGCCGCGAGCGGGAGACCGTTCGCGGCTTTGTCGTTTCTGCGGGCCTTATTCGGCTTTGATGCCGAGCAATTCGCGCGCGCGGCGCAGGGCGCTGTCGATGTTGGCGGCGACGTTCTCGCGGCCCAGCGTGGAGAAGAAGTCCGCCTGCTGCATCAAGAAATACGGCTGGGTGTGCGGGCCGCACAGGATGAGGTGCTTGCCGCGCCTCTTCAGCTTGGCGTGCAGGCTTTCCAGCGTATGCAGCGCGCTGGCGTCCATGCTGATGACCTCGTCCATCTTCAGGATCAGCACATCCGGGTCGGTGTGCTGTTGCTGGAGCACCGATTCCAGCTTGTCCACCGCGCCGAAGAACAGCGCGCCGTACACTCGATACACCAGCACACCCTTGGGCAGGCGTTGCTGGGGGGCGGGGCTGGAGTCGTCCATGTTCTCTTCATGCAAGGCATCCTGACTGACGTGGGTCAGGTCGGTGATCTTGCGGATGAAGAAGATACCCGCCAGCAGCAGGCCGACTTCCACCGCCACGGTGAGATCGAACACCACAGTCAGCACGAAAGTGGTGATGAGCACGGCGCTGTCTTCGCGCGGATATTTCTTCAGCTTGCCGAACTCGCTCCACTCCCCCATGTTGATCGAGACGATCATCAGGATGGCGGCCAGCGTGGCCAGCGGAATGTTGGTCGCCAGCGGTGCGGCGATGAGGATGATGACCAGCAGCACCAGCGCGTGGATCATGCCGGAGATCGGGCTGGTCGCACCAGAGCGCACGTTGGTGGCGGTGCGGGCGATGGCGCCGGTGGCTGGGATACCGCCGAAGAAGGGGCAGACGATGTTGGCGATGCCCTGTGCGATCAGTTCTTGGTTGGGGTCATGCTTGTCATCGGTCATGCCGTCGGCCACGGTGGCGGAGAGCAGCGATTCCACTGCGCCCAAGAGGGCGATGGTGATGGCGGGCGGGATCAGGTGGCGCAGGGTGGCGAGGGTGAATTCGGGCGGGTCGAAGGTGGGCAGGCCCTGCGGGATGCCGCCGAAGCGCGTGCCTATGGTTTCGACTGGCAGATTGAGCAGCGTCACTACCAGCGTGCCCAGCGTCAGCGCGACGATGGGGGAGGGCAGGCGTTGCGCCCAGCGCTTGGGGTAGAACCAGATCAGCAGCGCCGAGAGCAGCGCCAGCAGCAGGGTGATCCAGTCCACGCTGGGCAGGGCGTGGTAGATGGCGGGGATCTTGTGCAGGAACTCGGCGGGCATCACCGCGATATCCAGCCCGAGGAACTCCTTCACTTGGCTCAGCATGATGAGCACCGCGATGCCGCTAGTGAAACCGGAGATCAGCGGATGTGGGAAGTAGCGGATCAGGCTGCCCAGCCGCGCCACGCCCAATCCGATCAGAATGAAGCCCGCCATGATGGTGCAGATCAGCAGGTTCGCCAGCCCATACTGCATGACGATGCCATAGACGATGACGATGAACGCCCCGGTCGGCCCGCCGATCTGCACGCGCGAGCCACCCAGCGCCGAGATCAGAAAACCGGCGATGATGGCAGTGAAGATGCCCGCTTCCGGCTTCACGCCGGAGGCGATGGCGAAGGCGATGGCCAGCGGCAGCGCCACGATGCCGACGGTGATGCCCGCCGTGACATCGGTAGAGAATCGCTTGCGGTCGTAGTCGTGGAAGGTGTCGAGCAGGCGGGGGCGGAAGAAGCGTGAGAATTTCACCAAAAGCGTGTCGTTCATGGCAGTCGTGTCTTTTCCTTCTGCAAGTTGCCAATCTTTCCGGGAGTCAGGGAAAGATGAGCGACCGATTGTAGCGCTTGGCTGTCAGCTTGCGGGGCAGGGTGGAAAATAAATCAGTGACGTCTTAAGCTTTGCCGAGCTGGTCGAGTTGGTGGGTGCAGTCCAGTGCGGCGAGTTTGTAGCATTCGGCCAGCGTCGGATAGTTGAATACGTTGCGGATGAGGTCGCGCACCGTGCCTTGCAGATTCATCACCAGTTGGCCGATGTGGACGAGTTCGCTGGCCTGCTCACCGACGATGTGTACGCCCAGCAGCTTTTCGTTGCGCGTGTCCACCAGCAGTTTCAGCAGCCCTTGCGCGTCGCCGATGATCTGGCCGCGTGCGCTGTCCTTGAAATAGGCGCGACCGATCACGTAGGGGATGCCGTCCTGCTGCACTTCTTTTTCAGTCTTGCCGACGTAAGAGATCTCGGGGATGGTGTACACCGCCATCGGCAGATTGTCCGCCATCACTTGTTCGCCGCCGCCGAAGGCGTGCAGCACGGCCGCGCGGCCTTGTTCCATGCCGGTGGAGGCCAGTGCCGGGCGACCGATCAGATCGCCCACGGCGTAGATGTGCGGCACGTTGGTCTGGAAGTTGCGGTCAACGGCGATCCAGCCGTCTTGCGCGTGTACGCCCGCGTTGGTGACGCGCAGCTTTTCGCTGTTCGGCTCGCGGCCTTGCGCATAGAGCACCGCATCGGCGCGTATCTGCTTGCCACTCTCCAGCACGGTGAGCGTGCCGCCGTCTACTTGCTGTATCGACGCGACACGTTCGCGCATCTGGAAGGTGACGCCCATGGCGAGGAAGCTGTCGGCCAGCACGCCGACCACGTCTTCACTCAGGTATTCCAGTAGCTGGGCGTGGCTGTCGACCACGCTGACCTGCACGCCGAGCGCGGCGAAGATGGAGACGAACTCACAGGCGATCACCCCGCCGCCCACCACCAGCAGGCTGTCGGGTAAGTGGCGCAAGTTGAGGATGGAGGTAGAGTCCAGCACTGTTTTTTTGTCGAACGGGATGTGAGCTGGGCGGCGCGGGCGTGAGCCGCTGGCGAGGATGATGACCTCCGCCGAGAGTTGGCGGACTTTGCCCGCTGCGTCGGAGACCTGCACGGTGTGAGCATCGATGAGCGAGGCTTCGCCGGGAATCAGCGCTACGCCGTGCTTGAGCAGGCGTTGCAGGATGACCGATTCTTGCTGCGCGATCACGCCTTCCTTGCGCCGTACCGCATCCGCCAACAGACCGTGCCGGGAACGTCCGTCCGGGGCGAGCGCCTGACGCATCCCACCCGAGCGGCTGAGCAGATAAGCCACTTCGCGCATCGCCTTGCTGGGAATGGTGCCGGTCTGCAAGCCTGCACCGCCGATCTTGGGCTTGCGCTCGATGATCGCCGCCCGCTTGCCCAGTCGCGCCGCCTGCCAGGCCGCATGTTGTCCGGCGGGGCCGGAGCCGATGATGAGTACGTCGTAGTCCATGCGGGCGGCCTCGGTCTGGTTATTTGATGCGCATACCGGGTTGCGCTCCGTCGTCTGGCGACAGGATGAACAGCCCCGGCTCTGTGCCGGACGCCGCCAGCACCATTCCTTCGGACAGGCCGAACTTCATCTTGCGCGGCGCAAGGTTGGCGACCATCACCGTCAATCGCCCCTTCAGCTTCTCGGGATCGTAGGCCGACTTGATGCCCGCGAACACCGTGCGCGGCGTAGCCTCGCCGATGTCCAGCGTCAGCTTCAACAGCTTGGCCGCCCCTTCGACATGCTCCGCATCCACGATGCGCGCCACCCGCAGATCGACTTTGTTGAAGTCGTCGATGGAGATGGTCGGCGCAATGTTCCCCTCTCCCCCCGGGAGAGGGGAGAGGGGTGAGGGAGTATCCGTCGAAGTTGCCGCTGCTCCTGCGGTCAAATTGATCGCATTCCGCGCATCCAACTCCAGCCAGACTTTCTCCAACACGGATTGGGTTTCTGTCAGCACTTCATTGTTCCAGAAACGCAGCACGTCAATGCCTTGGGCCTTCAGGAACGCAGAGCGAGCTTTGTCTTTCGCCGCAGCTTCGGCGTGCTGCCCTCCATCCAACTCGACCGCGAGCTTGGCCTCGTGACAATAAAAGTCCAGCACATACGGCTCGACAGGATGTTGGCGACGGAATTTCGCGCCGCCCATCCGTCTGTCTCTCAGTAGCGCCCAGATCAGTTGCTCGGCGTCGGTTTGTTCCAGTCGCAGCTTGCGGGCGAGGTCTTTGATGTCGGCAGGGAGGGACGCATGGCGCTTTCCCTCACCCCCAGCCCCTCTCACGGTGGGCGAGGGGGGCGGTTGCAGCGACTCTTTGTTGGCGGCGACCATGGCTTCGAGTAGTTTGGGGTCGAGGCGGGTCATTAGGTGGGAGTAGTCGTTTATCTTTCCGTCAAGAATGAACTCCGCATTAGCCCAAGTTAATGGCTCAATGTTCAGGAATAACTCAACCTGTGCAGCCAATTTTGGGAGAATTGGTTTTAGGTATAGTGTCAGTAGGCGGAATAGGTTGAGGCTGACGGTGCAAACTTCATGCAGCTTGGCCTCTTGCCCTGCTTGTTTGGCCAATACCCATGGTGCTGAGTCATTGACGTACTCATTGGCTCTATCAGCAAGCCGCATGATTTCTCGTATAGCTCTGCTGAAGTCGCGGTTCTCGTAGGCATCGGCTATCAATTTGTCTGCGCCAATAAACTCACCTAGCAGATGTGCGCCCCGGCTTTCTGTAATCTGGTCGTGAGTGGCGACGATGCCGTTGAATTTCTTGCTAACGAATCCAGCAGTTCTGCTGGCGATGTTGATGTATTTGCCAATCAAATCGCTGTTCACTCGCGCTACGAAGTCATCGAGATTCAGGTCCAGATCTTCCATTGAGCCATTGAGTTTCGCGGCGTAGTAGTAGCGCAGGTATTCGGTGTTGCCGACGTGGTCGGCGTAGCTCTTGGCGGTGATGAAGGTGCCACGCGATTTGCTCATCTTTTCGCCGTTCACTGTCAGATAGCCGTGGGCGAACAGTTTGGTCGGGGTGCGGAAGCCGGTCTGTTCCAGCATGGCGGGCCAGAACAGGGCGTGGAAATACAGGATGTCCTTGCCGATGAAGTGGTACAGCTCGGTGTCGGAATCCTTGTTCCAGTATTCGTCGAAGCTCAGTCCAGTCTTGTCGCACAGTTGCTGGAAGCTGCCCATATACCCCACCGGCGCGTCCAGCCAGACGTAGAAGTATTTGTTCTCCGTGCCGGGGATCTTGAAGCCGAAGTAGGGGGCGTCGCGGGAGATGTCCCAGTCGCTAAGTTTGTTGTCGTCGCCTTCGCCCAGCCACTCGCGCATCTTGTTGGCGGCTTCGGGTTGCAAGCGGCTCTCTTGTTGCGTCCAGCGGCGCAGGAATTCCTGGCAGCGCGGGTCGGAGAGTTTGAAGAAGTAGTGGTCGGAGTTGCGCAGCTCGGGCTTCGCACCAGAGACGGCGGAGAACGGGGCTATCAGGTCGGTGGGGGCGTAGGCCGCGCCGCAGACTTCGCAGTTGTCGCCGTATTGATCTTTGGCGTGACACTTGGGGCATTCGCCCTTGATGAAGCGATCCGGCAGGAACATCGCCTTCACCGGGTCGTAGAACTGTTCGATGGAGCGCACTTCGATCAGTCCGGCGGCTTGCAGTCGGCTGTAGATGGTTTCGGCGTAACCGCGAGTCTCGTCGGAGTTGGTCGAGCCGTAGTTGTCGAATTCGACATGGAAGGCGGCGAAGTCGTTGTAATGCTCCTGCCAGACGCGGGCGATGAGCTGCTCCGGCGTGACGCCCTCTTTTTCGGCGCGCAGCATGATGGGCGTGCCGTGGGTGACGTCGGCGCAGACGTAGTGGCAGGTGTTGCCCTGCATCTTCTGGAAGCGCACCCAGATGTCGGTCTGGATGTATTCGACCAGATGGCCTAGGTGGATGCTGCCGTTGGCGTAGGGGAGGGCGGATGTGACGAGAATCTTGCGGGTCATGGTGTAACCTTGTTGAAATTATGGGCTGATTTTAACAAAACCTGAGCATGGGAATTGGGTAAAATCCCCGGCACGTTAGCAACAGCTTATGGAGCAAGGACAATGGCATACACGGAAGCAGATGTGCAGGCGGCGATGAAGACGCTGGTGGACGCGAACACGAAGAAGGATTTCGTCGCGGGCAAGTCGGTAAAGAACATCAAGGTGAGCGGCGACGCCGTCACGCTCGACATTCAGCTTGGCTACCCCGCCGCCAGTGTGTGGGGCGAGATCAAGGCGACGGTGGAGGCGCATCTCGCTGCTGCGTTGCCGGGGACGACCGTCACCGCCAGCGTTAGCAGCAAGGTCGTGCCGCACGCGGTGCAGCGCGGGGTGAAGCTGGTCGAGGGGGTGAAGAACATTATCGCCGTGGCGTCCGGCAAGGGCGGCGTCGGCAAAAGCACCACAGCGGTGAATCTGGCGCTGGCGCTGGCTGCCGAGGGGGCGCGGGTCGGTGTGCTGGATGCCGACATCTACGGTCCTTCGCAGCCCACCATGCTGGGTATCGCCGGCAAGCCGGTGTCGAAGGACGGCCAGTCGATGGAGGCGATGAGCGGCCACGGCATTCAGGCCATGTCCATTGGTTTCATGATCGACAACGACGATGCGCCGATGATCTGGCGTGGCCCGATGGCCAGTCAGGCGCTCGACCAGTTGCTGCATCAGACGCACTGGGACAACCTCGATTATCTGGTGGTGGACTTGCCGCCGGGCACGGGCGACATCCAGCTCACGCTGGCGCAGAAGTTCCCCGTCACCGGAGCGGTGATTGTCACCACGCCGCAGGACATCGCCCTGATGGACGCCAAGAAGGGGCTGAAGATGTTCGAGAAGACCAGCATCAAGATCCTCGGCATCATCGAGAATATGAGCACCCATATCTGCTCGAACTGCGGCCACGAAGAGCACATCTTCGGTGCGGGCGGCGGCGAGAAGATGTGTGCCGACTACCACACCGAATTCTTAGGCTCGCTGCCGCTGGATATCCGCATCCGCGAACAGGCCGACTCCGGCAGGCCGACCGTGGTGGCCGACCCGGATGGTACAATCGCCAAGGTCTACAAACAGATCGCCCGCCGCGTGGCGGTGAAAGTGGCGGAGATGGCGCAGGATCACAGCGCCGTGTTCCCCAAGATCGTGGTTCAGAATACCTAGAGGAGAAGCGGGAAGGGGAGAGAGGGAAGGGGAAAGGGGAAAACCGCAGCGCTGCTGTTACCCATCTCCTATCTCCCTTCTCCCTTCCCCCCAAATTATGAGCATCAAATCCGACAAATGGATACGCCGCATGGCGGAGCAGACCGGCATGATCGAACCGTTCGAGCCGGGGCAGGTGAAAGAGGTCAACGGCCAGCGCATCGTGTCCTACGGCACTTCCAGCTACGGTTACGACATCCGCTGTTCGCGTGAATTCAAGCTGTTCACCAACATCAACAGCACCATCGTCGACCCAAAGAACTTCGATCCGAATTCCTTCGTCAACGTCGAAGCCGATTACTGCATCATCCCGCCGAACTCCTTCGCGCTGGCGCGCACCGTGGAATATTTCCGCATTCCGCGCAACGTGCTGACCGTGTGCCTAGGCAAGAGCACTTATGCCCGTTGCGGCATCATCGTCAACGTCACCCCGTTCGAGCCGGAATGGGAAGGCTACGTCACGCTGGAGTTTTCCAACACCACGCCGCTGCCCGCCAAGATCTATGCCAACGAAGGCGTGGCGCAAGTGTTGTTCTTCGAAAGCGACGAGGTGTGCGAGACGTCCTACAAGGATAGAGGTGGCAAGTATCAGGGCCAGGTCGGCGTGACGCTGCCGAAGATTTAGGCTGCCGCCGATCTGTTCGTCGTGCCCGCGCAGGGTGCGCATGGGTGGCGACATGGTCGCCGGGAACACATCGGCCTCCCCCTTGCGGGGGCGGGCATTCGGTTTTCTGGTGTGGCTATATCTGAAGGTAGACCGCTCCCGCTTCCAGCTTGGTGTTCAGTCTTTTCGTGCACCCCACATCTGGCGCGACCGCCTGACCATCCTCAAGATTGATGTTCCAGCCATGCAGCGGGCAGGCCACGGTGTGGCCGAACACGATGCCCTGCGACAGCGGCCCGCCCTTGTGCGGGCAACGATCGTGCAGGGCGAACACCTGATCGTCGGCGCTGCGGAACAGCGCGATGTCGCCTTGAGCGGTCTTCACCACGCGCGAACCCAGCGGCGGGATGTCTTCCAGTGTTGCGATGAGTTGCCAGTTTTTCATGATGAGTTCCTTGTCAGATTGAGAGTGGGGCGAATTCGCGCGGATTGACGTTCTCGGTCGCCCACGGGTCTTTTTCTTCCTGCAACGCGTAGCGCAGGCGTTCGTACAGGGCCTTGCGGCAGGCTTCATCCTCGATCACGCGCTGCTTTACATAGTCCAGCCCGACGCGCTCGACGTAATGCACGGTGCGATCCAGATAGCGCGCTTCTTCGCGGTATAGCTGGAGGAAGGCGCCGGAATACTCCAGCACCTCCTCGCGGGTTTTTACCTTCACCAGAAACTGCGCGACTTCAGTCTTGATGCCGCCATTGCCTGCCACGTAGATTTCCCAGCCGGAATCAACGCCGATGATGCCGACATCCTTGATGCCCGATTCGGCGCAGTTGCGCGGGCAGCCAGACACGGCGATCTTGACCTTGTGCGGCGAATTCAGCTTCCACAGCACCTGTTCAAGTTCCACCCCCAACCCGGTGGAATCCTGCACGCCGAAGCGGCACCATTCGCTGCCCACGCAGGTTTTCACCGTGCGCAGCGCCTTGGCGTAGGCATGGCCGGAAGGCATGTCGAGGTCGGCCCAAACCTTGGGCAAATCTTCCTTCTTGATGCCGAACAGGTCTATGCGCTGCCCGCCCGTCACCTTGATGGCGGTGATGGCGTATTTGTCGGCCACGTCGGCGATGCGGCGCAGTTGCGCGGCGGAAGTCGTCCCGCCCCACATGCGCGGCACCACGGAGAACGTGCCGTCCTTCTGGATGTTGCCGTGCGCCCGTTCGTTGATGAAGCGCGATTGCGGATCGTCCTGCGCCACGCGCGGATGGGCGCACAGCACGTAGTAGTTCAGCGCCGGGCGGCAGGAGGCGCAGCCGTTCGGTGTGCGCCATTCCAGTTCCTGCATCACCTGCGGGATGCGGGTCAGCGTGCGCTCCCGGATCGCCTCGCGCACCGCTTCGTGAGTCAGGTCGGTGCAGCCGCACATCGGCTTGCACTTGCCTGCTTGTGGCGAGTAAGCACCGCCCACCGTGGAGGCGAGGATCTGTTCCACCAGCCCGGTGCAGGAGCCGCAGGATGCGGAGGCCTTGGTGTGTTTGCGCACCTCGTCCAGGGTGAACAGACCTTGTTCCTTGATCGCCTTGACCACTGTGCCCTTGCACACGCCGTTGCAGCCGCACACCTCCATGCTGTCCGGCATGGCCGCCGCGCTGCTTTGCCCCTGATGGCCGGTGTTGCCCAGATGCGACTGGCCGAACATCAGGTGGTCGCGCAGCTCGGCCACGTTCTTGCCGTCGCGGATCATCTGGAAATACCAGCTGCCATCCTTGGTGTCGCCATACATCACCGCGCCAATCAGGACATCCTCTTTCAGCACCAGTTTCTTGTACACGCCGCCAGCGGCATCGTGCAGCACGATCTCTTCGGTGTGCTCGTTGCCGGTGAAATCGCCCGCCGAAAACAGATCGATGCCGGTGACCTTGAGCTTGGTCGAAGTCACCGAGCCCTGATAACGTGCGATGCCCATGCGCGCGAGATGATTGGCGCACACCTTGCCCATGTCGAATAGCGGTGCGACCAGTCCGTAAGCCGTGCCGCGATGCGACACGCACTCGCCCACGGCGTAGATGGCCGGATCGTAGGTTTGCAGGGTGTCGCTTACCACGATGCCGCGATTGCAATGGATGCCAGCGGATTCTGCCAGTGCCGTGTTGGGGCGGATGCCGACCGCCATTACCACTAGGTCGGCGGGGATCTCGGTTCCATCCTTGAATCGAATAGCTGACACGCGCCCCAGTTCGCTGCCTATCAGCGCCTGTGTCTGCGCTTCCAGACGGAACTTCATCCCCTTCGCTTCCAGCGAGGCTTGCAGCAAGTCTGCTGCCGCCTTGTCCAGCTGACGCTCCATCAGCCAGGGCATGAGATGCACCACGGTCACGTCCATGCCGCGCAGCGCCAGACCGTTGGCGGCTTCCAGCCCGAGCAGGCCGCCGCCGATGACTACGGCATGTTGGTATTTCTTCGCGGCCTCTATCATGGCGTGGGTGTCGTGGATGTCGCGGTAGCCGATCACGCCGTCCAGCGTGCTGCCCGGCACCGGCAGGATGAACGGGGTGGAGCCGGTCGCCAGCAGCAGGCGGTCGTATTCCGCCGTAGTGCCGTCCTCGGCGTGGACGACCTTGTTCAGCCGGTCGATGCGCACCACCTTTTTGTTCAGATGCAGGGTGATGTTGTGCTGTGCATACCAGTCGAGGTCGTTCAGTATGATGTCCTCAATCTCCTGTTCGCCCGCCAGCACCGGCGACAGCATGATGCGGTTGTAGTTGGGGTAAGGCTCCGCGCCGAACACCGTGATGTCGTAAAGATCGGGGGCCAGCTTGAGTAACTCCTCCAGCGTGCGCACGCCCGCCATGCCGTTGCCCACCATCACCAGTTTCAGTTTTTTCATGTTTCGCTCCTCGAAAAGTCAGTTGCAGCCAATCGTTTTAATTCGGGCAGACAAGAGCCGCACT
Source organism: Nitrosomonadales bacterium (assembly GCA_016234685.1). Taxonomy (GTDB): domain Bacteria; phylum Pseudomonadota; class Gammaproteobacteria; order Burkholderiales; family Gallionellaceae; genus Ferriphaselus. The sequence goes on along the minus strand of JACRAT010000006.1, from coordinate 5,327 downwards.
GCGTGCCGCAGCGCAGCTTCTCCTGCAAGGCAGGCAGCCCGCCGCCCTGCGATAGTTGTGTCCTGATCTCGTTCTCGGAGACATCCAGACAATTGCAGACGATGCGGCCGCGCGCGTGCTGCCCGGCAGGCGGCGCGGACAAGGGGGCGAGCAGCCAAGGGCGCAAGGCCGTTGCATCGGCATCGCTGGCCATCAGCTCTTTCAGCCAGTCGCGCGCCAGCGTCTCGCCGGTGAGCCGCACCGCGCGCAGCTTGCCGTGCTCGATGCGCGCCTTTTTCGAGATGCCGCGTTTGGCATCGTGGTAGCTCATGGAGTCTGTTTCCAGACCGAGCGCGGCATCCAGTTCTGCCAGCAGTGCTGTGTCCACGGCGGACGCGTGGGCGGCGCGAAACACCGACAACTCGTGTTCGCGTCCGTACAGGCCGACGCTGGCGTAGCGGAATTGCGGCAGCAGCGCGCGCAGTCTGGCGAGTGCGTCGCTACTGGTCAGGCCGATCACTTGCCAGGGAAGCGTCAGTCTGGACACCTGCACGGCGGCGTGCTTGAGTTCCGGCTGTTTGGAATAAGGATCGTTCGCACTCAGGGTCAGTGCATTTGCGCCCAGCCCGTGCATGTACTGCTCTCCCCAATGCATGGGCAGGAAAACCTGCCCCGGCTTCATCTCGCCGGAAGTGCTGACGCGCAGCACCAGCGCGCCGCGTCGGCTGGTTAGCTCAACAATATCGTCGTCCGCCAGTTGTCTTTGTGCCATGTCACCGGCGTGCATGGACAGCAGCGGCTCCTCGACGTGACTGAACAAGCGTCCCGTTTTACCGGTGCGGCTCATGCCGTGCCACTGGTCGCGCAGCCGTCCGGTGTTCAGGTGCAGCGGGTAGTGCGCATCGGTATCCTCGGCCAGCGGCAGGTCGGTGGCGGCATGGAAGTGCGCCTTGCCGCTGGGGGTGGGGAAATGGCCATCGGTGTACAGGCGCTTTGTTCCAAACTCACTGGGTTTACTTCCCGCCCCCTCTCCCCTCTCACGAGGGGAGAGGGGGCTCTTTTTTACCAGGGGCCATTGCTGCGGCCCGGCCTGTTCCAGCAGGGCGTAGCTCAGGCCGGAAATATCCAGATCGCGTCCGGCGGTGCTGGCGCGATGTTCGTTGAAGATCGTTTCGGTGTCGGGGTAGCCCAGCAGCGCAGATTTACCGAGTCGTTGCGCCAGCCGCTGGCCGAACTCGGCGGCGATCTGCCAGTCGTGGCGCGCTTCGCCCGGTGGCGGCACGGCAGCGCGCACCCGCGAGATGCGGCGCTCCGAGTTGGTGACGGTGCCCGTCTTCTCGCCCCAAGTGCTGGCAGGCAGCAGCAGGTCGGCGAACGGCACGGTGTCGGTGTCGCGGAAGGCTTCCTGCACCACCACGAATTCCGCCCGCGCCAGTGCTGCGCGCACTTTCTGCGCATCCGGCATGGAGTGCGCCGGGTTGGTACAGGCGATCCAGACAGCCTTGATCTCGCCGCTGTGGAGCGCGTCGAACAGCTCCACGGCGGTCTTGCCGGGACGCTCCGGTATGGACGGCACGCCCCACAGCGCCGCGACTTCGGCGCGATGCTGCGGATCGGCCAGATTGCGGTGGCCGGACAGCAGATTGGCCATGCCGCCGACCTCGCGTCCTCCCATCGCGTTCGGCTGGCCGGTGAGCGACAGGGGCGCGGCGCCCGGTTTGCCGATCTGGCCGGTGGCCAGATGCAGGTTGATGAGGGCGGCGTTCTTGTCGGCGCCATGCACGGACTGATTCAGCCCCTGACAGTACAGCGACAGCGTCGGCCCGGCGGCGAACCAGCGCGCTGCCTGCTCGATGCTCTCTGCCGACACGCCGCAGCGTTCGGCGGCAGCCTGCGGCGTCGTTTCATGCACGGCTTGCCGCACGGCGGCGAAGTTTTCGGTGTGCTCGGCGATGTAAGCCTCGTCGCACCAGCCCTCCCGGATCATCACGTGCAGCATGGCGTTGAACAGCATCACGTCGCTGCCGGGCTGGATGGCCAGATGCAGGTCGGCAGCCTGGGCGGTGTCGGTGCGGCGCGGATCGACCACGACCAGTTTTAGGTCTGGATTCGCCTTGCGTGCGTCCTCGATGCGGCGAAACAGGATGGGATGGGCAAAGGCGGTGTTCGAGCCGGCGATGAAGATGCAGTGCGCATGGGCGATGTCGTCGTAACAGCCGGGTGGCGCGTCCGAGCCCAGTGTCAGTTTGTAAGCCGCCACGGCGGACGACATGCACAGCCGCGAGTTGCTGTCCACGTTGTTGGTGCCGACCACGCCACGCGCCAGTTTGTTGAAGACGTAGTAATCCTCGGTCAGCAACTGGCCGGAGATGTAGAAGGCGACGGCGTCCGGCCCGTGTTTTTCGATGATGGCGGCAAAGCGTTCGGCGGCATGATCCAGCGCCGTGTCCCAATCCACCGGCTGGCGCGGGGCAGCGCGCCGGGTGCGCAGCTCCGGCTGGAGCAGGCGCTGTTCCGGGCGTGCGGTCAGGTGCAGCGTGGAACCCTTGCTGCACAGCCGACCGAAGTTGGACGGATGCGCCGGGTCGCCGCGCACGCCGCTGATGCGGTCGCCATCGGATTCGATGATGACGCCGCAGCCCACGCCGCAGTAACAGCAAGTTGAGCGGGTTTCGCTCATCAGGCGGCTTCCTTGTGGGCATGCTTCTGGTACAGGAATTCCAGCACCGCGCCGCGCAACTGGTGGTAGTGCGCGTCGTTGGCCAGCGCCAGCCGGTTGCGCGGACGGGGCAGATCCACGTCGAGAATTTCGCCTATGGTCGCCGCCGGGCCGTTGGTCATCATCACGATGCGGTCGGACAGCAGCACGGCTTCGTCCACGTCATGCGTCACCATCACCACGGTGCTTCTGGTCTCGGCGACGATCTTCATCAGCTCGTCCTGCAAGTGGGCGCGGGTCAGTGCATCCAGCGCACCGAAGGGCTCGTCCATCAACAGCACTTTGGGCTGCATCGCCAGCGCGCGGGCGATGCCGACGCGCTGCTTCATGCCGCCAGAGATCTCGTGTGGATATTTCTTTTCGGCGTGCGACAGATGCACCAGTGCTAGGGCGTCCAGCGTGCGCTGGCGCAGCTTGGCCTTGTCTTCGGTCGCGCCGAAAACGCGTTCCACCCCGAGATGGATGTTCTCGAAGCAGGTCATCCAGGGCAGCAGGGAGTGGTTTTGGAACACGACTGCGCGATCCGGCCCCGGCCCGGCGATTTCGCGCCCGGCGCAGAACAGATTGCCGGAACTCGGCAACAGCAGGCCCGCAATCAGGTTGAGCAGGGTGGATTTTCCGCAGCCCGAGTGGCCGATCAGCGAAACGAATTCGCCGCGTTCGATGTTCAGCTCGATGTCGCGCAAGGCAACGAATTCCCCTTGCCGGGTGTTGAAGACCATCCGGGCGTTTTCAACTTGTACGTATCTTTTCATTTGAATCTCCTTGGCTTGTGGCGGACAGCTGTAAGCTGCCCATCACGAGCTTTCCTAATATGAAAACCGTTTCGCCAGCCATACCAGCAATTGCTCCAGCAACAAGCCGACGATGCCGACCACGAAGATGGCGATGATGATGTGTTCGACATTCAGGTTGTTCCACTCGTCCCACACCCAGAAACCGATGCCAACGCCGCCGGTGAGCATCTCTGCCGCGACGATCACCAGCCAGGCGGTGCCGATGGCCAGTCGCACGCCAGTGAGCATGTAGGGCAGGGTGGCCGGGAACAGGATGTGGGTGAAGATCTTCCATTCGGACAGTTTGAGCACCTTTGCCACGTTCATGTAATCCTGCGGCAACTGGCGCACCCCCATGGCGGTGTTGATGATCATCGGCCAGATGCTGGAGATGAAGATCACCCAGATCGCCGCCGGATTGGCGGCCTTGAACACCAGCAGGCCGATGGGCAGCCAGGCCAGTGGCGACACGGGTTTGAGCAGGCTGATGAGGGGTGAGGTCATCTTGTCCAGAAAGCGGAAGCGTCCGATCATGAAGCCTAGCGGAATGCCGATCAGCGCCGCCAGACCGAAGCCGGTGGCCACCCGTTGCAGCGAATTCAGGATGTTCCAGCCTATGCCCTGATCGTTGGGGCCGTGCCGATAGAACGGATCACTAAACAGCTCCACCGCCGAATGCCAGGTTTTGAGCGGCCCCGGCAAGGCTTCGCTGGTTTGTGCCAGCAAGCCCCACAGGCCGATCAGAAAAGCCACCCCCAGCAGCGGGGGCAGCACGGTTGTCGTCAGCATCTCCTTGAGTTCGCGGGTTTGCATGGCGGCCTCAGGCGTGAATCTTGAAGCTGGCGGCATACTTCTTTGGATCCTTGCCGTCCCACACCGAGCCGTCGATCAGCTTGCTGCTGCGCATCACGTCCTTGGGTACGGGCGCTTTCACCTGCGTCGCTGCCTGCTTGTACAGCTCGACTTGGTTGATCTTCTTGGCGACAGCCAGATAATCCGGGTCTTCCTTGAGCAGCCCCCAGCGCTTGTGCTGGGTGAGGAACCACATGCCATCGGACAGATAGGGGAAGTTCACCGCGCCGTCGTTGTAGAACTTCATGTAATTCGGGTCGTTCCACTTGCGCCCCAGACCGTCTTCGTATTTGCCTTCCATCCGCTGGTCGATCACTTCCACCGGGCAGTTGACGTAAGACTTGTCGGCGATGATTTCAGCGACCTTGCGACGGTTGCCCAATTCGTCGATGAACCGCGATGCTTCCAGTACCGCCATGATGAGCGCACGCGAAGTGTTGGGATTCTTCTGGGTGAATTCGGCAGTGCAACCCAGCACCTTTTCCGGGTGGTCTTTCCAGATGTCCTGCGTGGTGGTGGCGGTGAAGCCGATCTTGTCGTAGATGGCGCGGTTGTTCCACGGCTCGCCGACGCAGAAGCCATCCATGTTGCCGACGCGCATATTGGCCACCATTTGCGGCGGCGGCACGGTGATGGTCTTCACATCGCTCAGTGGATTGATGCCGTTGCTGGCCAGCCAGTAATACAGCCACATGGCGTGCGTGCCGGTGGGGAAAGTCTGGGCGAAGGTGTAATCGCGCTTCTCGGCATCCACCAGTTTTTTTAGGGCCTCGCCTGTGGTCACGCCTTTTTCTTTGAGCTGGTTGGACAGCGTGATCGCCTGTCCGTTGTTGTTCAGCGTCATCAACACTGACATGTCTTTCTTTTGCCCGCCGATGCCGAGATGCACGCCATACACTAGGCCATACAGAACGTGTGCGGCGTCTAGCTCGCCGTTGGTCAGCTTGTCGCGCACCGCCGCCCATGAAGCTTCCTTGGACGGAATGATCTTGATGCCGTAT